>JBFMAT010000020.1:0-60785 GCA_040755495.1 Chloroflexota bacterium | reverse complement strand
TGCCGCCGCTCGTCGTGCCGCCGGTCCCGCCCGTGGTGCCGCCGCTCCCCGCGGTGCCCGGTGCGGGCGAGCCGTCCGGCGGCAGGGTGCCGGGGCCGGACGGCGACGGGTCCACCGAACCGGATGCGCCCGGGAGCGTCTCCCCGCCGAAGACGGTCGCGTCGGGTGTCCCGGTCGCCTCGAGGACGGCGCCGTCGGACCGGAACGGCCCGCCGCCCAGGATCACGAACAGCGCGAGGGCGAGCATCGCGCCCCCGAACGCGCCGGCCGCGGCGATCCGCCGGCCGGGATGCGCGGAGCGGATCGCCCCCGGATCCGGCGTGGCGCGCCCGGGATCCGTTGCGGCACGCCGGTCCATCGCGACGAGCGTCGGCGCCGGGGTGCGCGAGGCGAGGGCCGGAGCCGTGGGTGACGGGATGCGGCCGGGCACGGGCGGCGGAGCGGCGGCGAGGCGTCGCGCGAGCTCCGACGAGGGCCGGGGCCGGTCGTCGAGGACGAATGTCGGGGCGGACGGCCGAGACGCCGGGACGGCCGGGCGCGGGGGCGGCGCCGCAGGCGCCGAGGACGGGGCGATCGGCGGGGACGGGGTGATCGGCGTGGGCGCGGCGATCGGCCATGACCCGGCAGGCGGCGACGCGGTGATCGGCGATGCTCCCGCCGGCGCGCCCGGCGGCGGTGGGGGTGCCGGAACCGCGCGCCGTGCCATCGGCGGGGCCGCGGGTCGCGCGGCGATCGAGGCGAGCCTCGCCCGCTCCGCGCGTCGTTCGCGCCACACGCGGACGCGTCGGCCGACCAGCCCCCCGGCCGCCGCCGCGACGAGGACGGCCAGCAGGAGCATGCCCAGCCAGAATGCGTTCAGCTCGATCGGCATCGACCCTCGTCGGCGGTCAGAGCGATCCCCGATGGGCGGATGCTAACAAACGGGCACGCGGCGCGACCCGGGCTACCGGGGTCAGCGACCCGTCCAGCGTGCCGGCCGCTTGTCGAGGAACGCGGCCATCCCCTCCTTCTGGTCCTCCGTGGCGAACAGGCCCAGGAACGCCTGTCGCTCCCATGCCAGCCCGGCCGCCAGCGGCAGCTCGTCCGATCGCGCGATCGCCTCCTTGGCGGCCCGCACGGCGAGCGGCGGCAGGGCGGCGATCCGCCCGGCCAGCTCGAGGGCGGCCGGCACCGTCTGGTCGGGCTCGACGACCCGCGTGACCAGCCCCAGGCGCTCCGCCTCGCGCGCGTCGATCGAGCGCCCGGTGAGCACCAGCTCCATCGCCTTCGCCTTGCCGATCGCCCGGGCCAGCCGCTGGGTGCCCCCGGCGCCCGGGATGACCCCGATCTTCACCTCGGGCTGCCCGAACGTCGCCGTGTCCGCCGCCACGATCATGTCGCACGCCATCGCCAGCTCGCAGCCGCCGCCCAGCGCGAACCCCCGGACGGCCGCGATGAGCGGCGTCCGCAGCCGCCCCACCGTGTCCCAGCGGTCGAAGCTGCCGTCGGCGGCCAGCGTCTCGGGCGTCCTGTCCGCCATCTCGCGGATGTCTGCCCCGGCCGCGAACGCGCGCGAGCCCGCACCGGTGAGCACGATCGCGCGCACGTCGGGATCCGCGTCCAGGGCCTCGAGCGCGTCGGCGAGCTCCGCGACCAGGCGGAAGCTCAGGGCGTTGAGCGCCTCCGGGCGGTCGAGCGTCACCAGCGCGACGCCGTCAAGCGGCCCCTCCGGCCCCGCGGCCGGATACTCCACGCGCACCAGCGGCCGGTCCGCGCCGGCGCCCTTCGACCCACGATCCTCGGTCACGACATCGGCCTCCGAGCTTGGCTGCGGCTGGTCCTCCCGGCCGACGGCTGATTATCGCCACCGCGCGGGCCGGACGGCGCCGGACGGCCCGGGATGCGACGATGGGACCGATGCCCGACCCCGCGCCCGAGCCACGGCCCGAGCCCGAGCCCCCGCCCCGTCGCCGGCTGTCGGGACTGTTCGCGGACCCCGCCCCCCTGCGCCACGACCGGGACTACCGCCTGCTGTGGCTCGGCCAGGCGATCAGCACCGTGGGCCGGATGATCACCTCGATCGTCCTGCCCTACCAGGTGTACGTGCTGACCGGCGACCTGCTCGCGGTCGGCCTGCTCTCGATCGTCCAGCTCGTCCCGATCCTCGTGTTCGCGCTCGGCGGTGGCGCGGTGGCGGACGCCGTGGACCGCCGGCGGCTGCTGCTCGTGACCCAGGCGGGGCTGGCGGCCAGCAGCCTCGCGCTGGCGGTGATCGCGCTGCTGCCGGATCCGTCGGTCGCGGCGATCTACGTGGCCGCGTTCGTCGCGGCCGGTCTCGGGGCGATCGACCAGCCCGCCCGCGCGTCCGCGATCCCGCGCCTCGTGCCGCCGGAGCGCCTCACCGCCGCGATCGCGATGAACCAGCTGGTGTTCAACGGCAGCGCGGTGATCGGGCCGGCGATCGGCGGCATCGTCCTGGCGACGGCCGGGATCGCGGCCGCGTACCTGATCGACGTCATCACGTTCGGGGCGGCGATCGTGGCCCTGCTGCTGATCGCCCCCATCCCGCCGGCGCCGGGCGCCGTCCGGCCCAGCCTCGGCACGGTGGTCGAGGGCCTGCGCTACGCCCGCAGCCGACGCGAGGTCCTGGCGACGTTCATCGTGGACATCAACGCGATGGTGTTCGGGTCGCCCCGCTCGCTGTTCCCCGCGCTCGCGCTGGACGTGTTCCGGGTCGGCCCGGCCGGCGTTGGGCTGATGTCGTCCGCGATCGGCCTCGGCGCCCTCGTCGCCGCGGTGTTCAGCGGCTGGACGTCCTCGGTCCGCCGGCCCGGGCGCGCGGTCCTGGTCGCGGTCGCGGTCTGGAGCCTCGGCATCATCGGCTTCGGCCTCGCCACGTTCAGCTTCCCGCTGGCGCTCCTGTGCCTGGCGATCGCCGCCGGCGCCGACGTCATCAGCGCCGTGCTGCGCAGCGCGATCGTCCAGCTGCTCACGCCCGACGAGCTGCGCGGCCGCGTGTCCTCGATCCACATCCTCGTCGTGACCGGCGGCCCGCGCATCGGGGACGCGGAGGCAAGCGCGGTCGCGGCCGTCATCGGGCCGTCGATGTCGGTCGTGTCCGGCGGGTTGCTGTCGCTGATCGGGGTGGGCGCGCTCGCGCTCGCGATGCCCGAGTTCAACCGGGTCGAGCTGCGGGCCGCGGCCGCGGAGCCCGGACCCGCGGCACCACCTACCGGCTGACGCCCATCGGCCGGCCGAGTCCCCGGCCCTTCTCCAGCACGACCTGGAGATCCTGGGTCACGCCGGTGGCGAACCCGGCCTCGCTGATCGACAGGTAGAAGTCCCACATCCGGATGAACCGCTCGTCAAAGCCGAGCGCCCGCACCGCGCCCAGCTGCGAGAGGAACGCCGTCCGCCACGCACGGAGCGTCAGCACGTAGCTCGGCGCGATGTCCTCCACGCGCCGCACGAGCAGCCGGGTCCCATGCAGTGATCGCTCGATCTCGGCCAGCGACGGCAGCAGGCCGCCCGGGAAGATGTACGTCTGGATCCAGTTGGCGCTCCGGCGCTGGCGCGCATAGGCCGCGTCCGGGAAGGCGATCGTCTGGAGGCTCATCCGGCCACCGGGCCGCAAGTCGCGATCGCAGGCCTCGAAGTAGGCCGTGTAGTACTCGGCGCCCACGGCCTCGAGCATCTCGATCGAGACGATCGCGTCGTAGGTGCCCTCGATGTCGCGGTAGTCGCGCAGCGCGACGGTCACCCGGTCCGCGAGCCCGGCCGCGGCGACCCGCTCGGTCGCCAGCCGGTGCTGGGCGGGCGACACGGTGATCGTGGTGACCCGGCAGCCCAGCTCGCCCGCCGCGTAGACCGCGAACCCGCCCCAGCCGCTGCCGATCTCGAGCACGTGCTCGCCGCCGCGCAGGCCTGCCCGCTCGGCAGCGATCCGGTACTTGTTGCGCTGGGCGTCGGCGAGCGGCTGGTCGGGCGTCTCGAAGACCGCGCTCGAGTAGGTCATCGTCTCGTCGAGGAACAGCCGGTAGAAGTCGTTGCCGAGGTCGTAGTGGGCCGCGATGTTGCGCCGGCTGCCGGCACGGGTGTTGCGGCGCGCCCGGTGCGCGAGCGTCCTCCGCAGCCTGAGCGGCAGGCGCCACCAGCCTTCCTGCAGCGCGAGGGCTTCGCGATTGAGCGCGGCGACCTCGAGCAGGGCCGGCAGGTCCGGGCTGGACCACAGGCCGTCCATGTACGCCTCGCCGGCCCCGATGTCGCCGCCGAGGAGCATGCGGACCGCCGCCCCGGTGTCATGGACGTGGATCTCCCCGGCATGCGGCGAGGCGGGATCGCCGTAGACCCGACGCGAGCCGTCCGGCAGCACCACGACCAGCCGCCCGACGCGGATCCGTCGCGCGGCACCCAGCATCACCCGGCGCGCGGCCTGCTCGATGAGCCGCCCGGGCAGGACGCCGGTGCGGGCGCCGGCCGCCAGCTCCGTGCTCACGTCGGTGCCTTTCTGGCGTGGGCCCAGGCGCCGTGGCTGAAGAACGGCGCCCCGCGCCGCCACAGCCGAAGGGCATGCCACAGGATCATCGCCATCGTCTTGTGGGTCATCAGCGGGTGGCGAAGCAGCAGCCGCAGCAGCATGCGGTCCGTCAGCGGCCGGCGCGTGAGCACGAGGCTCGTGCTCAGCATCGGCCGGTCGTCCTGCCGCAGGTTGATGGCCAGGCGAAGCCCGGCCGGCTCGTCGCGCACGTGGACGGCGTACGTGCCGTCCACGCTGATGAACGGGGACACGAAGAAGTGCTTGTCCATCGTGGCCGTGAACGGACGCTTGGAGCCGTCCCCGGTGTCGCCGGCCGGTGTCCGCGGGCGCAGCGTGTACAGGTGCCGATCGCCGAACGTGTTGTGGACCTCGATCACCACGACTCGGAGTGTGCCGCGTTCGTCGCGGCAGAGGAAGAAGCTGGCCGGGTTGAACACGTAGCCCAGGACGCGCAGGTTCGTGACCAGGGTCACCCGCCACCCCTCGGGGCTCTCACCGGCCGCGCGGAGGTGGGCGAGGATCGACGCGCGGACGTCCGTGGCCGGCACCGGCATGTGGTCCGCGTCACGGAACGCCGCCGCGGCCCGGCGGTTGCGCCCGAACAGGCGGAGCCGCCGATCGACGTCGTCGAGCTCCGCGAGGTCCAGCGCGGCATACCACACGCTGTGCTCGAGCTCGTAGGTGAACGGGCGGGCGCGCCGGTGCCCGACCTTGCCCTCGAGCAGGTGGGACCTCATGCCGCGGCCCTGACCTCGGCCGGCCCGATCAGCTCGGCGGCCTCGAAGCCCGAGCGGCACCCGTCCTCGTGGAAGCCGTAGCCCAGGTGGGCGCCTGCGAACCACGTCCGGCGCCTGCCCTGGAGGCCGCGAGCGCCCTCCTGCGCCTCGAGCGTCCGGAACGTGTACATCGGATGGCTGAACTCGCGGGAGAGGATCACCCGGTCGGCAGGGATGCTGTCGCCCGGGTTGAGCGACACGTGGTACTGGACCGGGCCCGGGATCGACTGCAGCCGGTTCATGTGGTAGGTCATGGTCAGGGCGTCGCCGGGCAGCCGGCAGTCGGGCGTGCGGACGTTCCACGACGCCCACGCCCGCGGGTTGGCGGGCAGGATCGCCTCGTCCGTGTGCAGCACCACCTGGTTGCGCGAGTACTCGAACCCGCCGAGGACGCGGAGCTCCCGCTCGTCGGCGTCGGCCAGCAGCCGCAGGGCGTCGTCCGCGTGGGTGGCCATGACCACGGCGTCGAACCGCTCGACACCCCGCGCCGTGCGCACCGTGACGTCGAAGGGGTCGCGCGTGACCTCCGTGACCGGGCGCCCGACACGGACGGCGCCGGTCGGCAGCGTCGCGATGAGGCGCTCCACGTAGGTCTTCGAGCCGCCCTTCACGACGCGCCACTGCGGGGCGTTGCCGACGCCGATCAGGCCGTGGTTGTCGAGGAAGTGGAGCAGGTAGTCGGCGGGGAAGGCATCGACCCGCTCCGCCGCGGTGGACCAGACCGCGGACGTGATCGGCACCAGGAAGTGCTCGCGGAAGCCGCGGCCGTAGTGGCGCTCGTCGAGCCACTCGCCGAGGGTCGCCCGGCTGCGCTCGGGCGCGTCGAGCAGCGTCCGGGCGTCACGGTAGAAGCGCATGATGTCGGCCAGCATCCGCCACTGCGACGGCCTGGCCGCGGTGGCGAGGTCCGGGAAGAAGCCGCGTGCCCCGCGAGAGCTGTAGGCGATGCCGCAGGCGTCGCACGCGGTGGCAAAGGACATGTCGCTGGGCTGCGTCTCCACGCCCAGCTCGGCCAGCAGGCCCACGAATCGGGGATAGGTCCGTTCGTTGTAGACGATGAATCCGGTGTCGACCTCCACCGGGCCGCCGTCGGCGTCCACGGTCACCGTCGCCACGTGCCCGCCCGGCGACGGGTGCCCTTCGAACACCGTGGCGCGGTGGCCGTCCCGGTTCAGCGCGTAGGCGGCGGAGAGGCCGCTGACCCCTGACCCGATGATCGCGATGTCCATGTCGTCTCCCTCAGGCGGCCATGGAGCGCGCGTCGAGCGCCCGCTGCATGCCGTCACGCGCATCGCGCGCGATCCGTGCGAACGCGCCGCCGGCGAACGGCGCGAGCAGCCGCATCGGGCCGTTGAGCCGGATGTCGGCGATGTAGTCGATGCGCGTCCCGGTCGGGGTGGCCTCGAAGCGGATGTCGTCCACGGCGGCGACGCCCGGGCCCGTCCCGGTCAGCACGACCCGCCGGTCCGGCTCGTAGGCGGTGATCTCGTAGTCCATCGGCGACACCCGGCCGCGCATGCGCACGCCCAGCCGGTAGCGCGCCCCGAGCCCGACCGGACCCGGGTTCGTCCGCTCGGAGCTGGCGACGCCGGGCTCCCAGCACGCCGCATTGGCGAAGTCGGCGACGAAGGCAAACGCCTGGTCGATGGGGAGCGCGGTGTCGATCCGTTCCCGGAGTGTGGCCATCTTGCCATCCTGTACAGACTTTGTATAATGTGTGTGCCCACGGTACTCGACACCGGCGGTGGTCGTCAAGAGTCTGTAACAGGTGTGTAGAAGATCGGAGTGACTGACGTGAACCAGGGAACCGCCGCCGGGACCATTCCGGCAGACCGGGCGCGGAGCCTCGTCCGCTGGAACGCGACGCTGGCCGCCATCCACGCGGTCCAGGGCGTCGCCATCCTCGCCCTCTCGTTCGCGAAGGCCCCGGTCGTGACGTCACCGGTGGTGAGCAGCTACCTCACGTTCGACTCGGCCTCGCGCACGCTCGTGCCCGCGCAGCGGGCGCTGTTCGACCTGCCCATCGGGCCGGCGGTGGCGCTGTTCTTTCTGCTCAGCGCGGCGGCCCACCTCATGCTGGCCTTCCCCGCTCGCGCCTGGTACGAGCGCAACCTCGCCGGCGGCATGAATCCAGGCCGCTGGATCGAGTACGCCTTCTCGTCGAGCGTGATGATCGTGGTCATCGCGACCCTGGCCGGGATCCAGGAGATCGGCACCCTGGTCGCCATCTTCGGCATCAACGCCGCGATGAACCTGTTCGGCTGGAGCATGGAGCTGGCGAACCAGGGCCGCTCGAAGGTGCAGTGGTCGCACTACGTCTTCGGCTGCATCGCCGGCGCCGTGCCCTGGCTCGTGATCTTCATCGCCCTGTGGACGTCGGCCAGCGAGCCGGGCGCGGCGGCGATCCCGGGCTTCGTGATCGCGATCTTCGTCTCGCTGTTCATCAGCTTCAACGTGTTCGCGTTCAACATGGTCCTCCAGTACCGGCGGACCGGCCGCTGGGCCGACTACCTGTACGGCGAACGCGTGTACATGTTCCTCAGCCTGTTCGCGAAGACGCTCCTCGCCTGGCAGGTGTTCGTCGGCACGCTGGCGCCGTGATCGCGCCGCTGGTCGACGCGCTGCTCGAGATCTCGGTCGTCGGCAGCTTCACCCGCATCGGCCCGGCCGTCCGCCGGCGGCTGTTCGACTGGGAGCCCCCGCCCCCGGGTGCCCTCGCCGGACGGACGGTCCTCGTCACCGGCCCCACGTCCGGGCTGGGGCGGGCGGCGACCGGGGGGCTGGCTGCGCTCGGGGCGAGGGTGCTGCTCGTTGGCCGCAGCGAGGCGCGGTTGGCGCGGGTCCGTGACGACCTCGTGGCCGCCCACGGCGGGGACCGGTTCCCCGTCGTGGTCGCGGACATGGGCTCCCTCTCGTCCGTCCGGGCGGCCGTGACCCGTGTCCTGGAGACCGAGCCCCGCCTGGACATCGTCGTCGACAACGCCGGGGCCATCTACCCGGACCGCCGTGAGGGTCCCGACGGGATCGAGGCCACGCTGGCGATCCTCGCGGTCGCGCCGTTCGTGCTCGTGGCCGGGCTCCTGCCGCTCCTGCAGCGGACGCCCGGCTCGCGGGTGATCGCGGTCACCTCGGGCGGGATGTACGCGCAGGCCCTCCCCCTCGACGACCTCCAGTACCGGCAGGGAGCCTTCCAGGGAGCGCTCGCGTACGCGCGGGCGAAGCGCGCCCAGGTGGCGCTGATGCGCGAGTGGGCGAGGCGGCTCCGGGGCTCCGGGGTCTCGTTCGCGGCGATGCACCCGGGCTGGGCGGACACGCCCGGCCTCGCGGAGTCGCTGCCCGCCTTCCACCGGATCATGGCGCCGCTGCTCCGGACGCCCGCGGAGGGCGCCGACACCATCGCCTGGCTGGCGGCGCATCCCCGGCCGGCCGAGGTCAACGGGCGGCTGGTGCTCGACCGGCGCCCGCGCCCGTTCGACCGCGCGCCGTCGACCCGCCTCACGGCGGCGGACCGGCGCCGGCTGTGGGACCTGGTCGTCGGGCTCTCCGGCGGTCCCGACCCGGCACCCCGGCGCTAGCGATTTCGCAGGCGCGGGTCGCGGTCAGCCGCGCCGCCCCAGCAGCTGGGCGACCCTGGCCGCGGCATCCACGACCCGCGCCGGGAGCAGCGTGACGTCCCGTCCCGACGCGCCGTCGAGCGTGGCCGCAGCGCCGCCGATCGCGATCAGGGGCACGCCGTGCGCCCGGAGGGCCTCGAGCAGCACCGACGCAGGCGCCCGATCGTCCTCCGTGATCACGCCGACGACCGCGGTCCGGGCCCGCGTCCGGGTGACCGCGTCGAGCCACCCGTCAACCGTGACGTCCGCACCGAGGTACAGGACCCCGACGCCCCGCCGGCGGAGCGCGGCGGCGAACGCCAGCGCCCCCAGCTCGTGGCGTGCGCCCGGCGGCAGGCCCACGACGGCCGACGTTCGGCCCGGGATGCCGGCCGCCTGGTAGACCGCGGCCAGCCGCCGGGCCACGGCCGCGCTGGCCGCGTGCTCCGCCGCGACCGACATCCGGCCCGCCGACCAGGCATCGCCGAGGGCGGCGGCCGCCGGGAGCAGGACGTCGTCCACGACGGCTTCGAACGACCCGGCGGCGAGGATCTCGTCCAGCGCGGATTCGGTATGGGCAGCCGATGCCGACTCGGCGGCCGCGACGAACCGCTCGATCATCCGGGTGCGGTTGGCCTCGGCGGCCGACGTGGCCGAGACGTCCGGGCCACGACCGACCACCGGATCGGGGGCGATCGCCTCGACCGGCACCTCGCCGGCCGCGATCGCCCGCGCGGCCTCCGAGGCCGCCCAGCCCGAGTCCACGAGCGAGCGCATCGTGACCAGCACGCGCAGCGTGGCGTCGTCGTACAGCCGGTAGCCGGACGGCGTGCGGGTCGGCTTGACCACGCCGTAGCGTCGCTCCCAGGCGCGCATGAGGGGCGCGCCGACGCCGGTGCGCGCCGAGGCTTCCTTGATCGTGTACACGGTGTGTCCAACGCTACCACGCCCCAAGCGATGTGGACAAGCATTCGACGTCGGCCGGTGCCCCCGCCTCCGTGCCGTTTGACCCTCGCCATTGCCGGCCGCCGCACCTAGGGTTCGCGGCGGTGGATGGCTCCGACGCGCGGCCCAAACCCTGGCCGCCGGGACCGCGCCGAGCCACTGGCGAACCCGATCCACCAGCGTCGTCCGAGCACGTGCCCGTGGTGCGCCCGCGCCCTGGACGACGGAGAGGGGCCCCGCAGCATGCGCCAGACCGTCACCGCCATCCTCGCCGCCGTGGCACTGATCGCGGGGCTCGCGCCCGCGCCGCAGGCGACGGCCGCCGAGCCCACCGCCGCGCCGGGCCCCGACGCGCGGCTGATCGAGGAGCTCGATCCGGGGCGGGTCTCGTACCACGCCGAGACCGGGTGGGTCCGCTTCCTCGGCGGCAGCGCCGCCGAGCCCGTCCAGGCGGCCGGCGCGACGGCGGAGCCGCTCCCTGCGGCACGCGCCTTCCTCGCGTCGTACGGCACGCTGTTCGGCCTCGCCGATCCCGTCGCGGAGCTCCGGGCACGCCCGGCGACCGAGCCACTGGACGGCCTGTCGGTCATCCGCCTCGACCAGCTGCACCGGGGCGTCCCGGTGATCGCCGGCGAGCTGGCCGTCCAGCTCGACGCGAGCGGGGCCGTGCTCGCCGTGGCCGGTGAGGTCTCGCCCGAGCTCGAGCTCGACGTCGTCCCCGCGATCACGGCGGACGAGGCCGCTGCCCAGGCGATCACGGCGACCGCGAAGGCGAACGACCTGGCGGCGTCGGATGTCGAGGCCGCGGAGCCCACCCTCGCGATCTACGACCCGGCACTGCTCGGCGGGCCCGGCATCCGCCAGCCACGCCTCGTGTGGCGGACCGAGGTGCGCGCGACGAACGGGGCCGCGGTGCGCGACTTCGTGGCCGTCGACGCGGAGCGAGGTGGCATCGCCCTCCGGTTCAGCGAGGCGATGACCGCCCTGGACCGGCGGATCTGCGACCGGGCCAACGTGCGTGACGGGACCCCCTGCACCGGCTCCTACGTCCGCGTCGAGGGAGGGCCCGCGAGCGGGATCACCGATGCCGATCTCGCCTACGACTACCTCGGTGACGTCTACGCCTTCTACGCCTCGCACTTCGCGCGCGACGGCGTGGACGGCGCGGGCATGCCGATGGTGGCGACCGTCCGGTGGTGCGGGCCGACCGGCAGCTGCCCGTACCCGAACGCCCACTGGGACTCGGAGACGGACCAGATGCAGTTCGGCCAGGGCTTCGTGATCGACGACATCCTCGGGCACGAGCTCACTCACGGCGTCACGACCTACGAGTCGAACCTGTTCTACTACTACCAGTCGGGTGCCCTCAACGAGGCGATGTCGGACGTCTTCGGCGAGTTCGTCGACCAGGTGAACGGCCGGGGCAACGACAGCCCGGGCGTGCGCTGGCTGATCGGGGAGGACCTGGCCGGCGGAGCGGGCCGGAACATGGCCGACCCGCCCGACTACAACCAGCCGGACCGGATGCAGTCCGCCCTGTACGACAGCGGCTCCGGGGACCAGGGCGGGGTCCACACGAACAGCGGGGTCGGCGACAAGGCCGCCTACCTGCTGACCGACGGCGGGACGTTCAACGGGCACGTGGTCGGTGCCATCGGGCTCGACAAGACCGCGCTCGTCTTCTACGTCGCCAACACGACGCTCCTGACCTCCGGCAGCGACTACGCGGACCTGTACGACGACCTGCGGCAGGCATGCACCGCGTCGATCGGCAGCGCGGGGATCACGGCCGGCGACTGTGCGCAGGTCGAGCAGGCGGTCGAGGCGACCGAGATGAACCTGCAGCCGGTCACCGGTGCCGCCGTCCAGGACGCTCCCGTCTGCGGGCCGGGTGCCGTGACCGGGAATCTCCTGTCCGACGACTTCGAGACGGGGGTGTCGAACCCCGGCTGGCTCGTCGGCGCGCTCACCGGTTCGAACGCCTGGTACCTCCAGACGTTCTACGCCACGAGCGGCACCTGGGGCCTCTGGGGCGAGGACGTGGACACGAGGGTCGACAGCGTCGCCGTGATGGCCGCCGGGGTCGCCGTGCCCGCGGGGCAGACGTACCTCCGCTTCGCGCACGCCTACGAGTTCGAGCACTCCGCCTCCTACACGTACGACGGGGGCGTGCTCGAGTACAGCCTCAACGGGAGCGCGACCTGGCAGGACGCCGGCCCGCTGTTCGACCACGGCGCCTACAACGGCACGATCGTGAGCGGCATGGGCAACCCGCTGGGTGGCCGGACGGGGTTCACGCGGGCAAGTTACGGGTACGCCTCCAGCCGCCTCGACCTGTCATCGCTTGCCGGCAGCACCGTCAGGTTCCGGTTCCGGATCGGCACCGACTGGACGACCGCCTCGTACGGCTGGTTCATCGACGACGTCCGGATCTACACCTGCCTCGCGCCCCCCACGGTGCCGGGTCCTCCGACCGGCGTGACCGCCACGCCCGGCAACACGACGGCCCTCGTGTCCTGGACCGCACCCGCCAACGACGGTGGCTCGGCGATCACGGCCTACACCGTCACGGCCGATCCCGGCGGGGCGGGTTGCGGCACGACCGGTGCCCTGAGCTGCACGGTCACCGGGCTCGCCAACGGCACTCCGTACACGTTCACCGTGAGCGCCACGAACGCGCTGGGGACGGGTCCCGCGTCCGTGCCATCCGCTGCCGTCACGCCCTCGATCCCGCCGACGGCCTCGATCACGGCCCTCCCGCTGTGGGTGTCCACGCCCACGGTCGCGCTCGGCTGGGCCGCCACGCCGGGCACGTTCCCCGTCGCCTCGTGGGACGTCCGCTACCGGCGGGCGTCGTGGAAGGGCAGCTTCGGCGCCCTGACCACCTGGCGCAGCGCGACGACCGCCGCGAGCGCCTCGTTCCCGGCGTCCCCCGGCTACACGTACTGCTTCTCGGTCCGGGCCCGCGACACGCTCGGCGCCACGTCGGGATGGACCGCCGAGACGTGCACGGCGGTGCCGCTCGATGACCGCTCGCTCACCCGCTCCGGGCGCTGGACCGCGGGCACCGGGAGCGCCTACTACCGGTCGACGTATCTCAAGTCGACCACGAAGGGCGCGAAGCTCGTCCGCACGGGCGTCGTCGCCCGCCGGATCGCGATCCTGGTGACGACGTGCTCGACATGCGGCAGCGTGCGCGTGTACTGGGGTTCGACGCTGCTGCGGACGATCAGCCTCAGGAGCGCGACCACCGTCACCCGCAAGCTCATTACCGTCACGACGTTCACCAAGACCCGCACCGGGACGCTCACGATCAAGGTCTACTCCAGCGGCAAGCGGGTGTTCATCGACGGGGTCGCGATCCGCCGGACGTGAGCGCGGCGCCACTGGGGCGGCGGCGGTGCCGGCGGTCGGCCGCGGTGCCGCCGCCCTGATCCCTCAGCCGGTGTTCCGGCGCGCAGTCCTGAGCGCTCAGCCGGCCTTCGGCGCGCCGCCCGTGAGGCCCAGGACCCAGCGCATGCACTTGTGCCCGAAGTCGGCGGTCGGGTCGAACATCAGCGGGCAGCCCCCTTCGATCACCGTCATCCCCGCCTTCCGGCCGGCCGCGGCCGCGGTGGGGGACACGCTGCCGCCGGCGAAGGAGCGATGCATCCAGACCCGGCGGATGCCCAGCCGTTCGCAGTCCGCCACCACGCTCTCGGCGGCGGCCGGGGTCGTCGCGATGACGACGGCATCGACGCCGCCCGGGATCGACGCCAGGTCGTGGTAGCAGGCGTCGCCCTCGACGCGGTCGGCGTTGGGGTTGACCGCGAACACCTCGTACCCGCGGTCGCGCAGCCGCTGGTAGACGATGTTGCCCCCGTGCCCGGCCGCCTCCCGCGACACGCCCGCCACGGCGATCCGCCGCTGGGCCAGGAAGTCGTTCACCGCCTCCGATACCGTCGCCATCGTCCCGTCCCTTCCTCGCCGCGCGCGCCACCCTCGGCCGCCCCTCGGCCACGAGACCCTACGCGGCGGCGGCCGATCGCGGACAGGGCCACTGGTCGCCTGGGTTCGGGCAACCCTGACGGCGCAGCGGACCTCGTCCGAGAGGTCAGCCCGGACCGCCGCCCTCGGCCGACGGCCGAGCGGCGATCCCCTGCCACAGCGCGTCGAGCACCGACTCGAGCCAGGCGTCGTCGTCCGGCCGGCCGGCCAGGTGGCGGGCGAAGAGCGCCCCGGCGACAAGCTGGACCACGAGGTCGAGCTGGACGTCGGGGCGGATCTCGCCGCGCTCCACCCCGCGTCGCAGGATGCCGGCGGCGACCGCCAG
This sequence comes from Chloroflexota bacterium, assembly GCA_040755495.1. Taxonomy (GTDB): domain Bacteria; phylum Chloroflexota; class Limnocylindria; order Limnocylindrales; family CSP1-4; genus CAIXZV01. The sequence continues at coordinate 46,643 of JBFMAT010000020.1, read as the reverse complement.
CCGCGGCCCGATGACGGCCGCCCGGAACAGCTCGATCAGCGCGGGCTCGTCGCGTTCCTTGACCAGCAGCGTGCCGATCATCGAGAACCCCACCCCGTCGCGGCGGATCACGCCGAAGGTCTGGGCGACGAACGCGCGCAGGTCGCCGCGCGTGCTCCCGGTGTCGGCGGGCGGCTGGAGCGAGGCGGCGATGGACGAGATCGCCGCCACCACGAGTTCGCGCTTGCCCGGGTAGCGGCGGTAGATCGTCGTCTTGCCCACGCCCGCGGCGGTCGCGACGCCCTCCACCGACATCGCGTCGTAGCCCTGCTCGACGAGCAGGCGCAGCGCCGTGTCGAGGATGGCCCGGTCGGCCGCCGGGTCGCGCGGCCGACCGGGCGGGCGGGGCGACGTGGGTGCGCGCATCGATCGAAACCGTAGCAGCCCCACGGGGTCGGGGCTCAGGCCGCAGGCATCGGCGCACGGGCCGCGGGGCGAGGCCGCGAGCGCAGCGCCAGGCGCGCGATGCCGACGGCGACCAGCGCCAGCCCCGCGACGGCGAACCCGGCGAGGGCGATGGCCATGTCGCCCAGCGTCGAGCCGCCGATGAGCACGTCCCGGGTGCCTTCGACGAGGTACCGCAGGGGCGCGATCGGCTCCGCCCAGCGGACGATGTCGGGCGCGAACGCCGCGGGGTAGGTGGCCCCCGAGACCGGCTGCTGCAGGAACAGCGCGACCACGCCGAGCACCGCGCCCAGGGCCGCGCCGAACGTCCGGACGGTGCCGAGCAGCAGCCAGGTGATCGCCGTGAGCGCCAGCCACAGCAGGGCGAACAGGCCCACGAGATCGATGTCCCAGCGCCAGGTGAACAGCGCGATGTCGATGGCCACGACCGCGGCCGCCACGGCCGCCGCGCCGGTGGCGAACAGCGCCTCGGCCACGCCGGCCCGTGCCGCCGCCGCCGTTCCGCGGGCGTGGTCCCCCGCGCGGGACAGGAGCAGCGCGAAGGCGACACCGGCGATCCACAGCGGCAGCAGCAGGAAGCCTGGCAGGGTAGCGAAGCGGAAGTCCGGGGTCGTAGCGACGGTGTCCGTGGCCACGGTGACGAGCAGCTGTGCGGGCGATCCCGCCAGCTGTCCCGGCAGCGTGGCGTTGAGGGTCGCCGCCAGCGAGCTCGCGAGGCTCGCGGTGAAGCTGTTGGTGAACGGGTCGTTGGCGTCGCTGCGGACGACGGTGAGCTCGACGCCCGCGCCCGTCCTGAGCCGCGCCGTGGTGTCGGCGGGGACGACGAGGCCGCCGCCGACCTCGCGCCCGAGGACCGCGTCACGCAGCGCATCCGCGGTGGGGTAGGTCACGACCTCGGCGCCCAGCCGCTCCTGCAGACCGCCGACGAGCTGCGGACCGATGGACGCCGGGCCCCCTGGGGTCGTCACGCCGGTATCGAGCACGACCGCGCCGAGGCGGAGCCGGTCGATGCTGGCGGCCGGATCGACGGCCAGGGTGAGGTTGAACAGCAGGAACAGCGTCGGCAGGCCGACGAGGACGGCCAACGCGGCCCTCGCCTCGTGGCGGCTGATCAAGGCACGGATCGGGTTCATCTCAAGGCTCCATTCGATGGTATCGAAACGCTACGGTACCGTTACGTTACCACCGTCGACGGGCCTGTCAACTCCGCCGTCGACGTCGTCATCGTCGTGCGCGGTGCGCGAGGGCACCCGGAATCGATCCGCCGGGTCAATCTCCGGCTTCCCATCGGCGGATCGGCGGCGCACAATCCGGCGGCGGAGGTACGGCGATGCGTCCAGTCGGCGGTGTCCGGACGAGCACGGGGCTGGTCATCCTCGTGCTCGCGGCGAGCCTCGTGACCCCGGCCGTCGCCCTGGCGGAGACGCCGCCGCAGCTCCCGACGGCCGGCACGGACGCCCTGGCGCGGGGCTCCTGGATCGTCAGGCTCGAGGCGGGCGCGGATCCGCGGGCCGACGCGCCCGGGCTGGCCCGCGGGGCGGGCGGGGAGCTGGGCGTCGTCTACAGCCACGCTCTGGGCGGCTTCCAGTTCAAGGGGTCGGCCGAGGCGGCCGCCGCCCTGCGTCGCAACCCGCAGGTCCGATCGGTGACCCGGGACCGCGCGGTCCACCTCGCGGAGACGGATCCGTACGGCATCGAGCGGATCGACGCGTTCATCGTGGGCGGCGGCGACGCGTACGAGGCCGGCTACCGGGGCGCCGGCGCGCGGATCGCGATCATCGACACGGGAATCGACCTCGACCACCCGGATCTCGCGGCGAGCATCGACGCCGACGCGGGCCGGAACTGCGTGAACGAGGCCCTGCCACCCGACGACGGGCACGGCCACGGGACGCACGTGTCGGGCACCGCGGCCGCGCCGCTCAACGGCGAGGGTGTGGTGGGCGTGGCACCCGAGGCCACGCTGGTGCCGATCAAGACCTTCGACGACGCCGGCAACTCCTCCGAGGCGCTGGTCCTGTGCGGCCTCGACCACGTGGTCGCCCTCAACACCGACGCCGACCCCGCCAACGACGTCGACGTCGCCAACATGAGCTGGGGCGACCCGCGGGCCTGGGGCTCGTGCGCCGACGACCCGCTCCACGGGGCGATCTGCGCGGCCGATGCCGCCGGCGTCGTGCTCGTTGCCGGGTCCGGCAACAACGCCGCCGACGCCGGGACGTTCGTGCCCGCCGCCTTCCCCGAGGTGATCAGCGTGTCGGCGCTGTCGGACTTCGACGGCAAGCCGGGCGGCCTCGGCGGCTGCCAGTTCGTGGCCAGCCTGTTCTGGTTCGAGTGCGACGACTCGCTCGCCTTCTTCAGCAACTTCGGACCGTCCGTGGACGTGATCGCCCCCGGTGTGAACGTGTACTCGAGCTGGGCGGGCGGGACCTACCAGGTCCAGCACGGCACGAGCATGGCCACGCCGCACGTGGCCGGCGTGGTGGCCCTCATGCGGTCCGTGGACCCGGCCCTCACGCCCGCGGCGGCACGCGACGCGCTGCTCGCCAGCGGCGAGTGCCCCGACGGCACGTGGGCCGACGCGGACGCCAGCCCGGGCTGCTCGGGCCAGGGGGCCTGGGCGGATGACCCCGACGGCATCGCCGAGGTCCTGCCCAACGCGCTGCGCGCGGCCCAGCTCGTCGCCGGCGGCGAGCCGCCCCCGCCCCCGCCTCCGCCCGATCCCACGGCCCCCGGCGCCCCCACGCTGGCGAGCGCGACCGGCGGCGTGGACCGGATCACCTTGGGCTGGAACGCCCCGTCAAGCGACGGCGGCAGCCCTATCACCGGCTACCAGGTCTGGCGGGGCACGGCCTCGGGGTCGGAATCGCTGCTGGCCACGGTCGGCGTGCAGCAGTCGTACGTCGACCTGGCGGTCGCCGCCGGCACGACCTACTGGTACCAGGTGGCCGCGGTCAACGACATCGGGGTGGGCCCGCGCTCCAACGAGCGGAGCGCGTCGCTGATCCGCACCGCGTCGGCGCCGACGCTGCTCGGTGCCCCGGCCGACGGCATGGCGATCCTGAGCTGGACCGTGCCCGAGGACGACGGCGGCAGCGCGATCAGCGGCTACAACGTCTACCGCAGGGTGGGGTCGGCCGCGGAGAGCCTGCTCGCCACGACCGGCGCCGCGGAGACCACCTGGATCGACGCGGGCCTGGCCAACGGCACCGAGTACACGTACCGGGTGACCGCCCGCAACGCGGCCGGCGAGGGTGCCTCGTCGAACTCCGTGACGGTCGTGCCCGCCGGCACCGCGACGGCGCCGTCCGCGCCGCTCGACCTGCGGGTGGTGAAGGGCCGGAGCTCATCCGCGGTCAACCTTGCGTGGTCGGCCCCGTCGAGCGACGGCGGCAGCCCGATCGCGACCTACGTCGTCTATCGCCGCGGGCCGGGCGAGACCGCCTTCTCGCCGATCGCCACGACGGCCTTCGGCACCACGACCTACAGCGACGGGACGGTGGCGCGGCGAACCACCTACGCCTACTACGTGACCGCGCTCAACGCGTACGGGCAGAGCCCGCCCTCGAACGAGGTCTCGGTCCGGACGAAGTAGCCGCGCGCCGCGACGTCAGCGCCGGGTGGCGCCCAGGTCCGCGGCGATCGCGTCGGCCCAGGCATCGATCGCGGGCCAGTCGCGGAAGTCACCGGCCGGCAGCTCGGCGCGGACGGACGCCGGCATGTGCGTCATGAACCGCTCCGCGAGCCCGACCGGCGGGGCGTCCGGGTCGTAGGCGCCGAAGAACACTCGGTCGCCGCGGGGGTGGATGGTCGAGCGGAGCTCGGGGAACTCGCGCGGCTCGCTCGCGACGAGCACGTCGCGGCCCTCCTTGTCCACCATGTCGGTGCCGATCGGCCCGCTGCTGAACAACCAGACCGGCCGCTCCGCCAGCGTCCGACGGTGGCGGCCCACGAACCGGGTCGCGTCCTTGAGCCAGTGGAACATGTATGCCGCGGCGCCGATGACGAACGCGTCGTAGCGGGACACGTCGCGGACCTCGGTCACGTCGCGGGCCTCGGCCTCGAGACCGTCGCTGCGCAGTCGCTCGGCGATCCGTTCGGCGATCCCGCGGGTGGCCCCATGGCGGCTGGCATAGGCGACGAGGATGGTCATCACGGTCTCCGATGGTCGGGACGCCGGTCGGCAGGATGACGGTGCCGCGCGCCGGGTGCCAGTGCCGAACGTCCGGCGCGCCCGGGCTTCACAGCGGGGCGATACTGCGCCCATGACCCGCCTGCCCGAATCGCTCCGTGCGACGTCCGACGCCCTGCTCCGGGACCTCGAGGCCCTCGTGGCGCTCGAGGAGGAGAAGCGGACGCTCGAACCGTCCGACTCGCGTCTCGTCGAGCTCGCCGCGCAGGTCGAGGTGATCGCTGGTCGCGTGCTGGCCAGGAGTGGCGAGCAGCGGGCCCTGTCCGAGGCGGCGGTGGTCGCGCCGCCGGGGATGCCGGCGATCGAGGACGTGCTCCGCTCGCCGGCCGCGATCCTGGCCGAGTGGCGGGAGGCCGAGCGCCGCGCGGCCGCGGCCGCACCCGGGTCCGCGGAGGCGACCGAGGCCGGGTTGCTGATCGAGCGCCTGCGCGAGGAGTATCGCGTCGCGTTCGAGGCGTCCAGGCGCCGCTGACCCGCCGGTCCGGGGTAGGACCTTCGGCGGGCGGCCCCGCGACCCACGGGTGGGTAGAGGGTGGTCTGGCAGGCCGATACGGTGTGCCGACGGCATCCCGGCCGCCCCGTCCTGGTATGGCAGTGCGAGCACATCGATCCGAACCAGGCTCGTCGGGGGAGGTCACGGGGCACGGACGCCGGCCGGCCCGTCCCCCGGACCCCTCGGACAAGCGACGCCCCGAGGCCGGCGGCCTGCCGCGCGGGCCCCGCGACATCACGATCGGCGACATCCCGGACGCGGTGTTCGCGACCGACCTCGAGAACCGGATCACGCATTGGGCCGACTCGGCCAGGGCGCTGTTCGGCTTCTCGGCCGCGGAGGCGCTCGGGCAGCCGTTCGGCACCCTGCTGCCGTTCCGGATGCGCGATGCCGCCGACGAAGGGCAGCTGCTGGCCACGATCCGGGCCGGGACGACGTGGCGCGGCGAGGGGACCGTCCGCCTGCGCGACGGTTCGGAGCGATGGATCCAGTCCACGGTCAAGCCGTGGTTCGTGGACGGCGAGCTCGTGGGCAGCGTGTCCGTCAGCCGGGACGTGACCGACACGATCGAGGCCGAGCTCCGCCTGCGCGGGGAGCGGCGGTTCGTCGACGGCGTGCTCGACGTCGCCGGATCGCTCGTCCTCGTGCTCGACCCGTCGGGGACCGTCGTCCGCTTCAACGCGGCCTGCGAGCAGCTGTCGGGCTATCGCGCCGACGAGGTCATGGGCCACCCGATCTGGGACCTGCTCATCCCGCCGGAGGAGCTGGACGGCGTGCGGGCGGCATTCACCGACCTGCGGGCGGGACAGTTCCCGAGCACCTTCGAGAACCACTGGGTGCGGCGCGACGGCGGACGGCGGCTGATCGCCTGGTCCAGCACCTGCCTCACGGACGACAACGGGGCGGTCAGCCACGTCATCGGCACCGGCACCGACGTCACGGAGCAGCGGCGAACCGAGGACGCGCTGCGCGGCATCGCCGACGTCGGCCAGGTGCTCGCGAGCCACGGGCCGAGCGACGAGTCGCTCGACGCCATCGTCGGCATCCTGGCCGATCGCATGGGCTACCACCACCTGTCGCTGCTGCTGGTCGACGGCGACCGGCTGCGGGTCGGGGCATCGCGCGGCCTCGCCGGGCTGCCCGCGTCGGTCCCGCTCGACCGGGGCATCGTGGGGCGCGTGGCCCGCACCGGCGAGCCGGCCTGGGTCCATGACGTCCGGGGCGACCCCGACTACCTCGAGGTGCGTCCCGACGTGTGCTGCGAGATCGCGGTCCCGCTCCGCGCCGACGGCCTGACGATCGGCGTCCTCGACCTCGAGGCCACCGCGAGCGCCCCGCTCGCCGAGCGCGACCTGCGGCTGGCGGAGGCCGTCGCGGTTCGCATCGCCAGCGCCCTCATCCTGGGCCGGGAGCAGCAGGCCCAGGCGCAGCGCGCCGAGCTGCTGGCCGCGCTGAGCGAGTTCGCGCGCGCGACCAACGGCATCCTCGAGCCCGAGCGCCTGGTGCCGGCCCTGATGGAGGCGCTGACGAGGATCTTCCCCGGCGACGTGATGACCCTGACCACGCTCGATCGCGCGACCGGGAGGTACCAGCTGGCGGCCGTGCGCGGCGTGGCTGGATCGAGCATCGGCGTCGAGGTGCGGCCCGGGGACGGCCCGGCGGGCCGGGCGATCGAGCAGCGCGCGTTCCTGGGGCCCGTGGAGCTCCACCGGGCCGACTACGCGAGCGGGCTGCGCGACTTGATCGGGCTCGACGCCCTGATCTCGGTGGCGGTGCCGCTCATCCGGGACGACGCGGTCCTCGGGGCGATCTCGGTGGGCCGCGCCAATCTCGATCATCCCTTCTCGCCCGTCGAGTGCGAGGTCATGCAGCTGCTGGGCGCCCAGGCGGCGCTGGCGCTCGCCAACGCCCACCTCCACCAGGAGGTCTCCGAGCTCGCGATCCACGACGGGCTCACCGGGCTGTACAACCGGCGCCACTTCGATGCCAACCTGGACCTGATCGTCGCCCGCTGGCGGCGGCACGCCGGCGCGTCGGGGCTGGCGGCGATCATGTTCGACCTCGATCACTTCGGCCGGTTCAACAAGGAGCACGGCCACCAGGCCGGCGACACCGTCCTGCGCGTGTTCGCGGGCGTGCTCCGCGAGCGCCTCCGCTCGAGCGACCTCGTCGCCCGGTACGGCGGCGAGGAGTTCGTCGTGATCCTCGAGGACGGCGGGCTCGGCGAGGCGCTTGGGGTCGCCGAGGACGTCCGGGCTGCGCTCGAGGGACGGACGATCGCCGGGCCGGCCGGGCAGCGCCTCGCCGCCCGCGTGTCGGCCGGCTGCGCGGCGATCGATCCCGCCCAGCCGACGAAGGAGGCGCTGCTGCAGGCGGCCGACGTCGCGCTGGCGATGGCCAAGCGCGGCGGACGCAACCAGGTGGTCGCCATCTGACGATGGCGGGGAGTCGTGCCGGCTCGCCCAGCCCCGCGCCGCCCCGTTCGGCCGGCGCCGCGCCGTTCGCCCAGCGGTTGAACGAGCCCACGGTGTTCGATCCGGGCCCGTCTGGTGGCCGGCTCGTGCGCTCGCAAGCCCCCTCGTGGGCTGGATGCGCCGCCCGGCGACCGAGACCGCACGCGATGCGCTGGTTCAACCACCGGGCGATTGGCACGGGGGCGGGGCGCCCGGCACCGCGCGCACGCCAGCATCGCCGACTTGCCCCGCGTCGGAATCCCTTGACACGTGGGCGCGGCCGTCTTATTGTGAGCGTCTGTTCATGAACAGATGCTCATGAACAAGTGCTCACGAAGAGGATCCCGACCTCCGGCCGCTTTGGACCTGGCCGGGCTCACGGAGGAACATGGATGGCGAGCGTCGTATTCGAAGCGCTGAGCAAGCAGTTCGGGCCGGTCCGCGCCGTCGACAGGCTCAGCTTCGAGGCGCAAGGTGGCCGGGTGACGGGCTTCCTGGGCCCGAACGGGGCCGGCAAGACGACGGCCCTCCGCTCGCTCCTGGGGCTTGTCCGTCCCACGGCTGGGCGGGCGCTCGTCGGCGGCCGACTGTACGCCCAGATCGACCAACCGTGGCGGACGGTCGGAGCCGTGCTGGACGCTGCGAGCGCGAACCCCGGGCGGACTGGCCGCGACCACCTGCGCGTGATCGCGACAGCCGCGCGGGTGCCCGCGAGCCGCGTCGACGAGACGCTCGACCGGGTCGGGCTGTCGGATGCGGCCGGCCGGCGCGTCGGCGGGTACTCGACCGGGATGCGCCAGCGGCTGAGCCTCGCGGCTGCGCTGCTCGGCGACCCGGAGGTCCTCGTGCTCGACGAGCCGGCCAACGGTCTCGACCCCGAAGGGATCGCGTGGCTCCGCAACCTGCTCCGGGGATTCGCCAGGGATGGCCGGACGGTGCTCGTCTCAAGCCACGTCCTGAGCGAGGTCTCGCAGACGGTCGACGAGGTGGTGATCCTGAGCCACGGCACGCTTCGCTTCGCCGGCTCGCTCGATGCGCTCGGCGACGGGTCGGTCACGATCCGCAGCGCGAGCGTGGAGCGGCTCGCGGCCCTGCTCGTGGAGCGCGGCTGCGAGGTCCGCACGCTGTCCCGCGACATGCTCGAGGCGCGCGGCTGCACGGCCGAGGAGGTCGGGCGCCTGGCCGCGGAGCGGCAGATCGCGTTGTCCGGCCTGTCGGACGCGGCCGCCTCGCTGGAGGCGGAGTTCCTCCGGCTGACCGGCGCGGAGGCGTCCAGCCCCCGGCCTGCCGGCGCGGCGTCACGCCGCATCACGATGGGTTGAGGAGCGATCATGCGCACGCTGATCCGGACCGAGGTCCTCAAGCTCCGCACGGTCCGCTGGCCGTGGGTCCTGTTCATGGCCCAGATCGGGCTGGTCATCCTCGGCGTGAGCGGCTACGCGATCGCGCGTGGCGACCAGCCGATCGATGCCCAGGTGGCGCTCGGGCACGTCGGGCTGACGTCGCTGTTCGCGCTCGTTCTCGGGCTCATGGCGGTGGCGGCCGAGTTCCGTGACCACACCATCACCGACACCTTCCTCGTTACCCCACGCCGGGAACGGGTGATCGGCGCGAAGCTCGTGGTCTACACGCTGCTCGGGTTGGCGTTCGCCATCGTGACCGCGGCGGTTGCGCTGGCAGTCACGGCGGCCTGGCTCTCGGCGCGGGGCGCGTCGCTCGACATGGGCAGCGCTGCCGTCTGGAACACGATCGTCGGGGCCGTGCTCTGGGACACCGGCTTCGCAGCGATCGGCGTGAGCGTCGGCGCGCTCGTCCCGAACCTCACCCTGGCCATCGTCGCTGGACTCTCCTGGATCGCGCTGGTCGAGGGCCTGGTGGCACAGGTGATCGGCAGCGGGCTGGCTCGATGGCTGCCGATGGCGGCGGGACAGGCCCTCGAAGGCCTCTCGATCCCGGGCCGCGAGCTGCTCTCGCCTTGGGCCGGCGGCCTCGTCCTGGCGGCCTACGCGGTCGTCCTTGGCGCGCTCGCGACAGTTGCTACCCTGAGGCGCGATGTCACCTAGGCGAGCCCGGGTCCTCGCCGGCCGGGTTGGCGACGACCCGGCCGTGGCGCTGCGCGACCACCTCGTGGACGCCGCGGCGACCCTCATCGGCCGTTCGCCGCTCGCCCTGATCACCACGCGCGAGATCGCCCGGGCCGCCGGGGTCTCGGACGGCGTCCTGTACAACTACTTCGGGGACAAGAACGACCTGCTGGTCGAGGCACTGGTGCGCCAGTTCCGGCGCACCATCGAGGCCGCCGCGGCGCGGATCCCCGAACCAGGAACGGCAACCCTCGAGGCGAACCTGGAGTCGATCGCGACAACGCTGCTCGACGTCGAGCGCGAGGTCATTCCGATGATCGCCGGCCTGGTGGCCGACCCGGCGCTGCTCCACCGGATGTTCGTCGCCCTCCACGACGACCCCCTCGGCCCGCACTGGTTCCGCGCCCCGCTGATCGCGTACCTCGAGGGCGAGCGTCGCCTGGGCCGCGTCCGGTCCGATGCGAACCCGGACGGCATCGTGCTCCTGCTGATGGGTTCCACCTCGATCCTGGCGCTCGCCGGGCATCTCGCCAGCGGGACTGCGGCCGAGGCCGATCGACGGCACGTTGTCGTCGACGAGCTGCTCCGGGGGCTGCGACCCGGCTAGGTTGTCGGCATGGCGGGCCGCGCCCCACACGGCGAGTGGCCTGCGCGGCTACCGGGCGACGTGGAGGGCGAGGATTGCCAGCGCCACGGCGAGATGCGCGACCGGCGACGGGAGGTGCCGCACGTCGCCGCTTCGGAGGTGGAAGCCGATCGCCGTGCCGAAGTAGGCCACCAGGCAACCAGCGGTCAGCACACCGAGCGGCGGCAGGGCGACGCCCACGACCAGGCCACCCGCCGCCGCCAGCAGGACCGCCGCCAGCAGGTTCAGGCGCTCTTCAGGAACGCCCGCCAGCCGGTAGCTGGTGACCACGCCTGGAGCGTGGGTGAGCTTGCGGATGGCCGATGCCGCGAGGACGGCGGCAAACAGGATGGATATCGCGGCGGTGATCTCCCACATGGCGTGACCGAATCTATACAATCGTTTAGATTAATGCAAGGGCGCGGCGAGGCTGGTACAACAAGGGACGTGAGCCCGCAACGGAGCAACCGCGAGCAGCTGATCGAGGGCACCCTGCGCTGCCTCGAGCGGCTCCCGCCCGAGCGGATCACCGCGCGTGTGATCGCAGGCGAGTCAGGGGCGAACCTCGCCTCCATCGCGTACCACTTCGGCTCCAAGGACGACCTCGTGACCGCGGCCGTGATCGTTGGCCTCGACCGCTGGCTGGACGAGGTCGCCAGCCGTCTGGCGGAGCTGCCCGCGGGGCCGCCAGCCGAGCGGTACCGGCGCGCCGCCACGGTGATCGAGGCGACCCGCCGCCGACACCTCGCCCTGGCCCGCAACTTCGTGGGCGCACTCGCTCGGGCACAGCACGACGAGCGGGTCCGGTCCCTCCTGGCGACCGGCTTCCGGCGGACCCGGCCGGCGGTGGCATCGCTCCTCGCGCTCGGAGACGACGCGGTCGGCGAGGATGCCGGTGGGCTGGTCCTCGCGCTGTTCTACGGACTCCTCCTCCAGGAGCTGCTCGACCCGGATCTGGCGATCACGGGTGATCGGCTTGCCCGAGCGGAGGCGCGCCTGCGGGCTGTCCTGCCCGGCGATGGGATCGCCCCGGTGCGCCAGCCCGATCGCCCAGACCCGCGCCGTTCGCCCTGCGGCTGAACGAGCCCACGGTGATCGATCCGGGCCGCCTGGCGGCCGGCGCGGGCCCACGCAGACGTGTCCGATCAGCGCGTGGCGCGCTTGCGCGAGGATCGTTCCGGTGCGGGTGCGGGGACCGTCGCCGGGCGCTCGTGGCGCCCTGTCCGCAGCGCCTCCTGCGAGATCGCGAACGCGCGGGGCAGGTCGCCGAGCTCGGCCAGGACCTCGGCCCAATCGGCGAGGACGGCCTGGAGCTGGGCCCGCCGCCCGTGCTCTCGAGCGATCGCCGCCGTGTCCTCGAGGATGCGCGAGGCCTCGCCCAACTCACCCAGCGAACGGACGGCGCGGGCGAGCGACAGCCCTGCGCTGACCTGGGCCTTGTGGTTGTTGGATTCGACCGCGTGGCGGAGCGCCTCGCGCGCCAGGCGAACGGCATCGTCGAGGTGGCCATCGGCGAGCTCGATCTGTGCACGCGTCTCGGTGACGTGGGCCTGGAGGCGCTCGTCGTCGGTGGTCGTGCAGTATCGCTCGGCCGTCGCCGCGTGCTCCCGCGCCCGATCGGTCCGGCCCAGGGCGAGGAACGCGAGCGCGAGCTCGTTCTCGAGCGCGGCCGCCTCCCGCTCGACCGAGGCCGCGCGGAAGAAGGCGAGGCTCTGGGTCGCCGACCTGATGGCACCCTCGATGTCCCCGAGCTCGCGGTACGAGATGGCGAGTGAGAACAGGAAGGTTGCCCGTCGCCGGTCGTCGAGTCCGTCGAGCCGCGCTCTCGCCTGCTCGAGGAAGGCGAGAGCGCGCTCCGGCTCCTCGTCGCGCGACGCGATCATCGCGAGCGCGATCAGGCAGCGGGCGGGCAGGTCCGGCTCGACCTTGAGGCCGCGCTCGATTTCGTCGAGCACGCGCACGACGAGCCGCTCGGCCTGGTCGCCCTGCTCGAGCAGGTACAGCGCGAAGGCCTGCCAGTAGCGGGCCATCGCGGCATCGGCCGGCCGGTGGGCGGCCTCGAACAGGTCGACCGCCTCGGTCGCCGCGGTCACGGCGTCATCCGCCCGCTCGAGGCGGCACAGCGCCTCCGCCGCGCCGCTGAGGACCTCCGCCCGCGCCGCACCCGATGCGTCGGCGAGCAGGGCGGCGTAGCGATCGGCGGCGGACAGCCAGTCGCCGGAGGCGAGGGCGACGTCCGCCTGGAGGCGCGCCCAGGTCGCATCGGGGCCATCGAGGAGCTGCGCCACGGGGACGCCGAGCCGCCCGGCGAGGAAGTGCAGCGCCGCCATCGAGGGCTTGACCAGGCCGTTCTCGAGGGCGCTGACGTAGGCCTTCGTATACCGCGGCTGGGCGAGCTGCAGCTGGGTGAGGCCCGCCCCGAGCCGGAGCGCGCGGATCCGGGAGCCGATCCGACGGGCGAGCGGTCGGTCGACTTCGACGTGACTGCGCGGGTTGTCAGGCATCGCGCTGAGTGTACTCGATGCCCGCCAGTGCGCGGGCAAGAAGCTCGGGTGGCGCGATTCCGAGGTTCCCGGCGACGAGGGTGAAGCTGCCCAGGGAGGGGGTCATCAGGCCGCGCTCCACGAGCGACAGGAATGTCTTCGACAACGGTCCGGCGGCCTCGCGCTGGGACAGGCCCAGCTCGAGGCGACGGGCGCGGATCGCCGACCCGAGCGCGATGGCGAACGGGCTGCCGGGACCGACGGAACGCTGTTTAGCAATAGTTGCCGGATGCATCGCGAAACCGTACCATCCGTCCTGCGAAGCCCGCCGGCCGCGCGGTGAGGAAGGAGCCCTGCATGGGTCGCTTCGACGTCACGCGCGCACGAGTCCTTCTCATCTCAACCCTGATGGCAGCCATGGGCGTGCTTGCCGTGGTCGGCACGGCACTCGCGGATGGTTCCGGAGGACCCTTCCCGAAGTAGCCGCCCGGTCACCGTCCCCGCCACTCACAGTCCCGAGTCAAGCACCGCGCGGCGGCGTGCCTCGTGCTCCCGGTTCAGGGTCGCGGAGCCGGTCGGCCGCGCTCGAGGAAGCGCAGGAACAGCTCCGCGAGGTCGGGGTCGAACGCGCTGCCCGAACAGCCCCGGAGCTCGTCCATGGCCCGCTCGACCGGCAGCGCCACCCGGTACGGGCGGTCGTTGGTCATCGCGTCCCAGGCGTCGACGATGCGGACGATCCGCGCCTCGAGCGGGATCCGGTCACCGCGCAGCCGATCCGGGTAGCCCGTGCCGTCGACGTTCTCGTGATGCCAGCGGGCGATCCGCCGGGCCGTCTCGAACATCCGCCCGTGCTCCAGGATCTCGGCGCCCCGCACGGGGTGGGTGCGGATGAGCTCCCACTCCGCGGCGTCGAGGACGCCGGGCTTGAGGAGGACGTGATCGGGCACGTAGAGCTTGCCCAGGTCGTGGAGCATCGCGGACCACGCGATGTCGGCGATCTCCGGCTCGCCGAGGCCGACCTCGCGTGCGAGCTCGCCCGCGAGGTCGCGGCAGCGGTGCATGTGGTCGCCCGTGGTGGGGTCCTTCGCCTCGGCCGCCCGGGCGAGGGCGAGCATGCCCTCCTGCTGGCTCGCCGTGACCTCGAGCGCCGCGTCGCGCCAGGCACCCGTCATCGCGCTCGCCCGGGTGAACAGCCAGCCCAGCAACACGCCGATGGTGACGAACATCACGCCCCGGACGACCCACGGCCAGCCGAACTCGCCGTTGCCTTCGAGGTCGACCAGGTACATCACGGGACCCACCATCACCGCGCCGATGAGCGCGGCGGCGATCCCGCCACGGACCCCGCCGCGGTAGGCGGCGAGCGTGATCGGCAGGTACGCGAGCTGCATGAACGCGTTGGGACCGCCACCGGTGACGAGCACGAGCAGGAACACCAGCAGCCCCGTCGCGGCCGTGAGCGTCGGGCCGACGACGGTTCGGTCGACTGCCGGCGCTCGGGTGTCGATCGCCGGCGCCCGCGTCAGGCCCGGAAGCCGCCCGACGAGGTCCTGCCCCAGGTCGATCGAGCGCGTCACCCAGTCAACTCCCAATGGAATTGGTCATGCACGTCGACGGTACGGGGGACGGTGCAGCCGGGCCATGACCCGATGGTCCCAATGGCCGGCCGGGCCCGAGCGCGCCCGAGCGTCTCCGGGCTCAGGGCGTCTCGGCTGATGGCGCGGGCGTGGCGTCGGGCGATGCCGGTGACGCTGATGGCCGGGCGGCCGGCAGCGGCCCGGTCCCCGGGTAGACCTGCGGGATCGGCAGGCCGTAGCGCCGCACGATCGCGTCGGTCGTCTCCCCAAGGCGGGTGACGTCGACGGTCCGGTTGTCCTCGGTGGGGCGCAGGGCGAGGCTGAACGCGACGGTCCCGACGGCCTGCAGGTGGCTGATCTCCTCCGCCACGTCGATGTCGACCCGGAGCACGTAGTAGCTCGCCGCGCGCTCCAGGATCTTGACGTTCTGGTAGGTGATCTTGGTCGATCGGTCCGAGGTGTACTGACCCTGCGCGGCCAGCTCCTCGGGCACGGTGATCGGCGCCGTGACGAACACGTCGACGATGTCGCCCGCGTGGATCAGTCCGGCGACCGCACGGTCGTCGGGAACCGTGAGCGAGATCGCGCGCCAGTCCGCGCTGTCGGGCGCGACCGTCTCGCCCGGTTCGAGGATCGTGAAGCCGCTGTGCGTCGTCTGCGATGCCAGCAGGTTCGCGTAGATCGGCTGACCCGGCAGGATCGTGACCGTCGGCACCAGGCCGACGACCTTGGCCGGATCGACGAACACGCCGGCGTCCGTCGCCGGACCGGCCGGGACCTCCCGCAGCTCGACGTCAGCCGACTCGATCGGCTTGCGGGCCGGGATCTGCTGGCGGGCCACCACGACCGGGACGAGATCGACCCCGGCCTGCTGGACCTGCTGGCGAGCCTGGTAGATCAGGAAGAACGCGGCGGCGCCGGTCAGCAACGCCAGGATCACGCCGAACGTGATGATGGCCCGGCTCCGCCGTCGTGACGGCTCGCGGTACTCGAACTCCATGCGGTTACCCCCGGTGGCGTTCACGGCTGGACGAGGTGCACCGGGTTGCCCCGGATCGAGACCTCCCAGGTGGTCGAATCGGTCGTGGTCCCGTTGAACGTGTAGGCGATCTTCCACCAGCCACCGAGCGTGCCCGCCGGCTCGCCCGGCGGCAGCGGCGCGTCGTAGGTCTTGGGCAACGGGATCGTCAGCGTCACCCACGAGTTGTTGTAGCGGCGGGTCCCGCTCTGGACCGTCGTCAGGCTGGTCACGTTGGTGCCGCTCCTGCAGCACGAGGCGTTGCTGTCGGCGGTGTAGCTGAACCTCGCGGCGACGTAGCCCGTCGTGGTGGGCTTGAGCACCTGGATGCTCGCGGTCCCGGAGGCGTCGCCCGGGTCGAACAGCCGCACGACCATGGTCTTGCCGGCATGGACGGCCTCGATCCGCGCCAGGTAGAAGTTGGTGGTCCCGTTGGTGATGTTCGCGTAGATGGCCATCCGCTCCAGCCCGTACACCCTGGCCTTGTGGACGGGGTCGCTGCTGACGGCCCGGAGGCCGAACTTGTTGGACGCGCTGGTGGCCTTCTGGTCGTTGGGATTGGAGGCCATGGTCGTGGTGACCTGGAGCCGGTAGGTGCCCGGCGTGGTCACGGTCGCCAGGGTCCACCAGCTGTTGTGGTAGGGCGACGACGTGCAGTCGGGCAGTGAGAAGAAGGCGCTGCCCGGGTACGAGGCGGACGTCTCCCGGTAGGCGGCGCTCCGGTCGGCCTGCCGCTCGTGCTCGAACAGGGTGCCGGTCGATGCGACCACGACGTCGTCGGTGTAATCGAGCGGCGTTTGGGCCGGGTCCGACCACAGGGTGAAGTAGGTGGACATCGACGGCCAGCCGGACTGGTTCCAGGGCAGCCAGCGATCGCCCGTGCCCTTGTACGGGTCGACCGCGCAGAACGTCCCGTCGTACAGGTCGACCGCCGTCGACCCGGCGCCGGCCGGGACCTCGATCGCGTACATGTAGCCGCTGGCGTCGTACCCGGTGTTGAGCGTCGGCTTGGGGTTGTAGTACGAGGCGTAGGCGTCGCCGTTGCCGCGATCCGATCCCTGGGCCGCGATCACCGTCCAGAAGTTGCCCGAGTTGTCCCCGAAGTTGCTCAGCGGGCTGCCCATCGGGACGGGCAGCGTGTACTCGGCCGTCGCGCTCCGGGTGATGCGCACCCGGTCGATCCCGAACACGCGCAGGAAGAAGGTGCCGGCGTCGGCCGAGATCGTGACCTCGAGGCGGCGGTCGGACTCCGCGTCGGGCGCGGGGGTCACGGTCGCCCCGGTCGCGCTCGAGTAGCCGTTCTTGGCCGCCTCGGCCCGCGCGATCGAGGCCGAGGTCGCGAAGTCGCCCGGCATGTACGGGACGCCGGCCAGGGCGGCGGCCTCGGCCGCGAGCTGCACGTGGATCGACGCGTTCCAAAAGTTGCCGACATCGATGACCAGCGCCATGACCCCGATGAGCAGGCTCAGCGAGGCCGCATAGATCACGATCACCTGGCCGGTGGCGCGGACCGCACGGCGCCGGACGTCCCGCAGCCGGGCGATCACGGACTGGGCTCCAGGCGCATCACGCTCTTGTCCGTCATCGGGAGCGTCGTGTAGGGCGGCTCGCTGCCCGAGAACAGCCCGATGAGCGGCGCCAGCGGCGTCGTGGGCCGGAAGTCGTAGTGGACCAGGACGCCGATCGAGTCCCCGCCCCCGGGCGTCCGGCTCGAGGCCGGCCAGCCCGCGGTGCCGATCAGGTTGCCGTTCCGGTCGTAGTGGTTGATGTAGCTCCCGACCGGGTTGCCGGTCGAGGACGCCTTGAAGATGTCGATCGCGGTGATGTTGTCCATCAGGATTGGATCCGTGAGCCCGCGCTGGACGGCGGCGATGATCGCCGGGTCCACGCTGTCGGGGTCCGTGCCGCCGTTGGCCAGCGATGCCCCGACACGGGCGCCCTCGCGGACCGCGTAGGCCATCGCGGTGCGGTGGTCGATCGCGGCCCCGAACTCGAGCGTTCCCATCAGGATCAGCAGGAACATCGGCAGGACCAGGGTGAACTCGACCAGGGCCTGGCCGCGGTCGCCGGCGACGACCCGACGCCCGCTCACTGCTTGGGCTCCATGCGCAGCGTCGAGCCATCGCTGACGGTCCAGGTCCGCCCGGCGCCGATCGGCGTGATGCCGTGGTACGCGTACTGGATATGGACGCCGACGAGGTCCAGGCCACCGGCCAGGGAATCGCCGCGCTCCGTCTGCGGGTAGCCCTCCGTGCCGTCGAGGGAGTACGGCTGCATCCCCGTGCCCGGGCAGTCGAGCCAGCCCGACCGGACGTACCGGTTGACGCGTCCCGGGACGGGGTCGCCGTTGCCGTCGGCCGCGAAGATCTCCACCGCGTCGACGCTGGTCCGGTTGACGGGCGTCTCGAGCGCCGACTCGACGGCCTTGAGGATCGAGCAGTCGGCGCCGTCCTCCGCGCCGACCTGGGCAGCCACGCTGACGCCCTGCCGCGAGGCGAACTGGACCGTGAGGATGTTGTTGTACAGGAAGCCGTACTCCACGACCGCCATCAGGAGCAGGACGAAGATCGGGAGCACGAGCGCGAACTCCACGAGCGTCTGGCCGCCCTCGTCGAGCGGTCCGGCCGGGGGTCGCGGCCGGGGTCCGAGGCCGGGGCGGCCGAGCACGGTGGAGCTGTCTCGGCTGGATCCTGTGCGAGGTCGGGTCATCGTCCTGGGCACTTCGGCGGGGTGGCGGCGCGGGATGCCTCCGGGGTCTCCGTCCGGTGGGGACCCCCGATCCGGAATCATCGGGCTCGCTCCGGCTCGACCACCATCCGACCAACGGGTGCGCCCCGAACACGATGGTCACAGGGCTCGTCGCCCCGGGTGGCCCGTTTGAGCGTGGATGCCGCCACGCGTGTTAGGCCGGCTGTTAGGGGTCCGCGTTGCCAATCCACGCCCGCCGCGGGGATGTAAAAGGTCCTTGACACCGCCGGGATGTCAAGCTACCTTTCCATCCATGCGGAACGACGTGCGCGAGCTGCGGACGGGACGGGGCCTCCGCCAGGAGGATCTCGCGAGGGCGTTGAGGGTGTCGCGCCAGACCGTCAACGCCATCGAGACCGGCCGCTACCTGCCATCGCTCCCGCTGGCCTTCGCGCTGGCGCGGTTCTTCGGCAGGCCCGTGGAGGAGCTGTTCCATGGAGACGACGATGCGCGCTAGGTGGGCGATGCCGGCCGTCGGGCTGGCGATCGGGGCACTCCTGTTCGTCGCCTCGGCGATCGGTGGCCAGCCGGTCCTGGGGCTGGGCATGCTCGCCGTGATGGCGATCTACGTGGCGGTGCTCGTCGCCTTCGGCGGCCGGAGCGAGACGATCGGCGTGCTCGGCGGGCGGCCGATGGACGAGCGGCTCGCGTCGTTCGACACCCTGGCCACGGCGATCGCCGGCACGGCCGCGGTCGTCGTCGCGATCGTCGGCTTCGGGTGGTCCATCGCCCAGGGCCGGAGCGGCACGGACTTCGCGGTCGTGGCCGCGGCCGCCGGGATCGCCTACCTGGCCGCCGTCGCCTGGCTCCGCTGGCGGGGCTGACCGGGGCCCGTGCGCGACGACGCCCGGGCCCGGCGGATCGCCGGCGGCCCGGGCGTCCCGGCCGGTCGGATGCGGGCAGCCCCCGCCTGGCGACCGGTCACGTCACGGCGTGTCGCCCCTCCAGATGACCCAGTGCTGGGCGATCTTGCCATCGCGCAGCACCATCACCGCCACGGCGTCGTCGCCATGGACGTCGTACGCGGAGCTGACATGGATCGGCCACCAGGCGAGGCCGGCCGATTCGGTCACCGGGCCCGTGCGTTCGATGGTCAGCCCACCGTACTGCGCCATCGCCGCGATCTCCTCGATGCCGCGCGCCTCCGGCTCGGTGTTCGCCGACGACCACGCGAATGCATCGTCGGTGTAGAACGCGCGGGTGGCGACGGGGTCGTGCGCGTTCCACGCCGCGATCATGTCGTCGGCGAGCGCCTCGCCCGGGGACGTCGTGAGCAGCGGTGCCGCGTACGCGGTCGCGAACGCGCCCAGCGCGACCGCGAGGACGATCGCCAGGCCGACCAGCCAGGGGACGATCGTTCGCGAACGCGCCGGGACCGCTGGCTTGGTCACTCCCGGCATCGCATCCTGCCTGAGCATGTCTGGGGTCTCCCTGCCTTCAGCGATCTGCGGCACCGATCAGGAACCGGGTTCGAACGCGAAGCCGTCCTCGAGCACGTAGTAGTGCAGCTTCTCGAGGATCGTCCCGCGCGCCTGCCAGCCCTCGAGCTCGCCGAACCCGTGTCGCACGTACTGGCCGAGCCAGATGTCGTGTGCATCCGGCGCCATCGGGTCGGATGCCGTGAACGTCGCGTGCCATGACGAGGTGTACCCGCCGTCGAAGGCCGACGTCTCGAGCACGCCGGTGCCCCACAGCGTGCCCGTCGAGGTGGCGAGATTGAGGTTGTAGCTGACGACGGCCGTCAGCAGGCCGGCACAGTGGTCGTCGCCGACGGACAGCATCACGGCGACCTGTCCCCGCAGGTGGGCGACGCCGTCGGACTCCCAGTAGCGCCCTTCGTCGACCAGGGCATACGCGTACTCCTCGCACTGGTATGCGACCCCGTCGGTCTTGCCGGCGACCGGAGCCGCGAGCAGCGCGATTGCGACCACCGCGACCAGCGGCGCGAGCGCTCTCCTCATGTGATCGTCCTCCCGAACTCATCGAGCGCGGCGCGCCCATCGCCGGCGACCCTGCGCCGGAGCGCTCAACGTTCGCTCAATGCACGGTGTGGCTAGCGTGCCGGCCCGCGATCGGGCGGGTACTCCGGCACCTCGATCTCACCGGCGATCACCCGGGCGCGCAGGGCATCGATCTGGGGCCGGATGTCGTCCAGCATGCCGCCGCTCGACGTGAGCTCGAACGCGCCCTGGGCGAGGCCGAAGGTGCGGATCTCGGCGGGCGCGCCGCTCGCGTACGCCTCGAGCAGGGTCGAGATCGCCAGGTCCCAGCGGCTGATCATGGAGGTCAGCACGTGATCCCGCAACGGCTCGGCGTCGACGTGCTCCAGCAACGCCGCGTAGGGCAGGGCAGCGTAATAGTCGGTCTCGCGACCGATCGCCCACAGCTGACGGCCCTGGGCCGTCGACTCGCGATCCGCCGCCTCGAACACGCCGATCGATGCCGCGCGGCCCGTGTAGAACACGACGTCCGCGCCGGCGCGGTACATCGCCAGCGCCGCTTCGCGGACGTCGACGTCGGTGGGCTCGAGGTAGCGAGGCGGCGTCGCCAGGTAGCTGACGAGCACCTCGACATCCTCGTCCGCGGCGTTCACGCCGGCGAGGAACCCACCCGGCATCGGCCAGTCGCGATCGCTGTCGGCGAAGACGACGATGCCGACCTTGCCCGTCTCGGTCCGCAACGCGGCGGCCGCGCCGACCAGGAACGCGCCCTCCTCGAACGCCATCCGCGGGTGCCAGACGTTGGGCAGCTCGCCCACGTAGTCGCTGGCCAGGAACTGCGTCCCGGGATGGTCCCGGGCGACGAGCTCGACCTCGGGGTTGCTCCACGCGTAGCCGACGACGACCAGGCGAACCCCCTGTTCGGCCAGCCGCTCGATCCGGTCGCGCAGCCGCTCCGGCTGCTCGACGACGGTCTGCGCGTCGAGCCCGAGCCTCGCCGTGCCATCGTCGAAGCCACGCTTGATGCTGTCGTACTCGTAGATGCCGTCGGCGCCCGGCCCCGGATAGACGAGCACGACGTCCGGCGCGCGGCCCGGCCACGATGCGAACCCGTAGGCGACCGCCGCGACGAGCAGTGCTGCGGCCGCAAGGAAGCCGAGAAGCCTCACACGTGCTCCCCGCTCGAGCCGGCGCACGCGCGCCCCGCGTGCCTGCTCGTCGGCAAGCTCGGCCCGGCGGCGCTCGATGCTCGCGTCAATGAACGCCCGCTCGTCGGCGGAGATGGCAAGCGTCGTCTCCCGAGCCCACGCCTCGTACTCGTCGAGCCGGATCCCCGTGAGCAGGTCGTCGGGGATGCGGCCGGCGGCCGTCCACTCGGCGACCCGGGCCGCGAGCGCATCGTGCTGGCGGAGGTCAACGCGAGCGCTGTCGATCCACGTCGCCAGCCGGGGCCACTCGGACAGGAGGGCCTCATGCGCGACCTCCGCCGTCGAGGCGCCCGAGACGGGATCACGATCGAAGGTGATGAGCCGGTCGGCCTCGAACCGTCTCAGCACGTCGGACAGCACGAGCGGATCGACGGCCAGGTCGGCCAGCTCCCGCAGGGGGACCCGCCGGGCGGTGGAGCGCTGGCTCTCGCCGAGCCGGACGAGCCGGAGCAGAACCTGGCGCGCTGCGTCCTGCCCGGCCGCATCGAGCCCGCAGAAGACGTCCTCCGCTCGACGCGACAGGGCGCCCCGGAGCCCACCCAGGCTGCGGTACTCGTCGAGACGCAGCTCCGCGCCCGTCCGGCGATCGAACAGCTCGGCCAGGGCGTGCTCGAGCAGGGGGAGGCCGCCGGGCCGATCGATCGTCTCGGAGACGAGCTCGGCCAGCAGCGCCGGCTCGACCGAGACGCCGACCCGCCGCGCCGGCTCGACGATCGCCGCCTCCAGCTCGCCCGCCGTCATCGGGACGACGTTCACGACGCCCGGCAGGAAGGCCCTCGCGAACGTGGCGTGGAGGAGCGGCCGATCGTAGAAGTCGGCCCGCAGCGCGAGCAGGGCTCGGACGCGTGAGCCGTCCTGGGTGACGACCCGGGTCAGACGCTCGAGGAAGCGTCTGCACTCGCGACCGTCGGCGAGCTCGAAGGCCTCCTCGACTTGGTCGATGACGAGCACGAGCTCGCCGTCGGCGGCCGCCGTCGAGCAGGCGGCATCGAGCGCACCGAGCGGATGGGCACCCGGGCGCATCCTTGCGACGACCCAGCGATCCGACCCCGGAAGGGCGCCGGCGCCGAGGGCCGGGATCAGCCCCGCAGCGAGCACGCTCGACTTGCCGGACCCGGACGGCCCCACCAGGGTCACGAGGCGGGCGTCGTCGGCGAGCGTGTCGATCACGCGGCCCACGAGCGCCTCGCGGCCGAAGAAGTCACCCGCGTCGTGCTCGCCGAACGCGCGGAGGCCCTTGAACGGGTTGCGAGCCGCGGCCTCCGCCCCGGGCGCCCGACCGTCGCCGCCGGGGCCGAGGGCCGGGTCGTGGATCAGGATCGCCTCGTGCAGGCGCCCCAGCCGTGGCGACGGCTCGACGCCGAGCTCCGCGGCGAGCGACCCGCGGTACGCCTCGTACGCACGGAGCGCCTCGGCGGCGTGTCCGCCTCGGTAGAGCGAGCGCATCCTGAGCTCGCAGGGCCGCTCGCGGAGCGGGTCCTGGCGGATGGCCGCCTCGGCGAGCTGCTGCCCCTCGGCTGCGTCGCCGAGGCCCAGCTTCACCTCCGCGAGGGTCTCCGTTCCCTTGAGCCAGACGTCCGTGAGGTGGCGGATGTCGTCCTGGGCGAACTCCTCGTACACGAAGTCCGAGAGCGGCGGGCCACGCCACAGCTGCCGAGCGCGGTCGAGCACGGCGTCCGCCGCGCCGAGGTCGCCGGCC
This sequence comes from Chloroflexota bacterium, assembly GCA_040755495.1. Lineage (GTDB taxonomy): Bacteria > Chloroflexota > Limnocylindria > Limnocylindrales > CSP1-4 > CAIXZV01. Next base: position 23,679 of record JBFMAT010000020.1, on the reverse strand, counting down.
TCCAGGTGACGCGCCCCCTCCGCCACGAGCCGTTCGACGAGGCTCGCGTCGAGGGCCTCGGGATCCATCGTCAGCACGTATCCGGGCGGTCGCCACGCGATGACGTCGCCGTCGGCGACCGGTTCGAGCACTCGCCGGAGCTCCGAGACGTAGACCTGGATCGCGTGCGCCGCGTGGCGCGGCGGCCGGCCGGCCCAGAGCAGCTCGATGAGCTGATCGACGGGCACGATCTCGTTGGCATGGAGCAGCAGGATCGCGAGCAGCGCACGCTGCTTAGGCGGGCCGAGGGCCACCGCCCGACCATCTACCGCGACCTCGAAGGGCCCGAGGATCCGATAGGCCACCACCGGCGCATCGTCACGGCGGCGGACCGAGTCCGAAAGAGCCGAAGCGCACGGGACCGCTGGGCCGAGACGGGCCCACGTTGGCGGCGTCGTGGGAGCCTACGTCACGTTCTTCACCGAGCTGAACTTGTCGTTGTAGGCGTCGCCGACGTAGGTCACCCAGGTGTTGCAGCAGAACGCGTACTGGAAGCCGAGGTAGGCGTTGTGCTCGTGGAAGCGGCCGTTCTGGCTGTTGAGCGCCTTGAACGAGCTGATCCTGTCCTGCCAGCCGATCACGCCGAGGTCGGGGTAGTCCTGCGAGAGGTAGGCTGAGGTTCCGAGGTAGCCGCCGTCGGCGTACACGCGGACGTAGGTGACGCCCGTGACCGCGGCCGCCAGCGGGCCGGCATTGAAGGCGCCGACCGCCATGTCGAGCTCAGCCTCGGTCAAGTAGCAGTGGATGCGCGGGAACTCGAAGTCGTGGCAGTAGTACCCTCCTACCTGCTTCGGGGCGATCGCGCGTCCGTCGAGGTCGGCGGTGATGCCCGCGCCCGACACGGCCGGGGGCCAGCCCGCGAGCGTCACTAGCGCAACCAGGCTGATCACGACGAGGCTCCACCGCGACCGTGCGTGCATTCGCGTCCCTCTCAAGGCGGACCTGGCGAGGAACGACGCTATGAAGCCGGTACCTGGCGAACCAGCGGAGGGTACCCGCGGAGGCCCGTCGGGTTCTCCCTACTCGGCAGGCGAGTCGGTGGCGCGCATGATCGCGGGCACGAGGCTGGCGATCCTCGCCGGCGCGCTGCTGGTCACCGGGCTCGGGTTGGGGATGACGATGACCGACTCGCCGTCGCTTGGCGTGGAGCCGGATGCTCCCGGAGGGGTCGTCCAACACGTGCTGCCGGGTGGCCCGGCCTGGCGCTACGGGATCCGCGAGGGCCAACTCGTCCTGGAGCTCGACGACACTGATGACGACACGTCGACCCTCGTCACGTCGGTAGGTGGGAACGTCGGTTACTCCGCCAACGTGCCGGGATACCGGCTCGAGCTCGCGGGCGCCCGGCCCGTCGCCGGGATGGCCGTGCTGCTCGCTCTGGCCGCGCTCGCGCTGTACCGCTGGCGGTGGCCCCTCGCGATCGCGCTCTCGGTCGTCGCCGCCGCGATCGGGGCGGAGGCGGCGCTCCTCGCGAGCGACCCGCTCCTCACGTCGGCCGCCGCCGTCACCGCCTCTGCCATCGCCGCCGCGGCGCTCGCCACGGCGAGGTGGCACCGGGGGATGGTGCTGCTGGGCGCGATCACCGGCGCGATCGGGGTCGCCTGGGTGGTCGCCCGCTTCGCGGCGCCCAGCGCGTTCGAACCGGCCGACATCGCAAGGCGCGCCACGTACGTCACGGCCGGTGGCCTGTTGCTGCTGACGGCAGTGCCCCTCGACCCTCGTCGGTGGCTCGAGGCCCGGCGATCCGTGTCGGTGTACGACGTCCTGTTCGCGGCGGGCTTGATCACCGCGGTGATCCTGCTGTGGCGGGTCGTCGAGGTGTCACCGGTCGTGCTCCTCGTCCTGGGCGCGGTCGCGGTCGCCGTGTACGCCGTGGTCCGGGGGCTCGCGGGCCGGCTGCTCGATCGCCTGGCATCGCGGAGACCCGCGAGCGGTCACGGATCCTCGCCATCGAGGAGGAGCGGCAGCGCCTGGCGCGCGACCTCCACGACGAGCCGCTCCAGCGCCTCGCGGGGGTGATCAAGGACCTCGAGCGCGACGGCAGCTCGCCCGCCGAGGCGTCGCTGCTGATGGAGATCGCGGACGACCTGCGCGGCCTCGCCACGGACCTGCGCCCGCCGGCGCTCGATGACCTTGGGCTCGTGCCGGCCCTGACCGGGCTCGCCGCGGATGGCCCGCCCCGGGTCCGGATCGAGCTCGACGACCGGACCGGCTACGCCGCCGCCTCGCGCCTCCCGGCGGACGTGGAGCTCGCGCTGTACCGCATCGCCGCCGAGGCGATCCGCAACGCGGTCCAGCACAGCGGCGGCACCCAGGTGACGGTCACGGGCGTCGTGGCGCCGGACCGGGCCGCGATCGTGATCGCGGACGACGGCCGGGGGATCGACGACGCGCGGCTCAAGGCCCGTCAGCGCGATGGCCATCTCGGGGTGTCCACGATGCGCCAGCGCGCGATGCTCGCCGGGGCAACGCTCGCGATCGATTCCTCGGCAGCGGGCGTCCGCGTCCGCCTGGGCTGGGAGCGGCGATGATCCGGCTGCTCATCGTCGACGACCACCCGGTGGTCCTCGGCGGCCTGCGCGGCGCGCTGGCCGGCAACGCCGCGATCAGCGAGATCGTGGTCGCGGGCTCGCGCCGCGAGGCGCTCGAGATCCTGCACAGCGGCCGGCTGTTCGACGTCGCGCTCGTCGACATCCGGCTCGCCGACGGCAGCGGCCTCGACCTCATGGAGACCGACGGCGTGCCGGCGCCACCGGCGTGGATCGTCCTGACCTCATTCGACACGCCGCAGTACGTGGCGGCGGCGCTCGATCTCGGCGCCGCCGGGTTCGTGCTCAAGACGGCACCCCTGGCCGAGGTCACCGACGCCATCGAGCGCGTGGCCCGGGGCGGCACGGCGTTCGAGTCCCACCACCTCGCCGCGGGCCGGGAGCTCCGGCGCCATCGGCTCACCGCGCGCGAGCGGCAGCTCGTGGACCGGGTGGTGGCCGGGCGCTCGAACGACGAGATCGCGATGGACCTGCACCTCGCCCGCAAGACCGTGGAGGCGTACCTCTCGCGGCTCTACGACCGGTTCGACGTCTCGGGTCGCACCGAGCTCGCGATCCGCGCCGAACGCGAGGGCTGGCTGGTCGACGGCGCGCGGTAGGCGGGTCGAGCTTCGGGCAGGTGAAAGCCCCCTGTCGGGACGGTGACATGGCCACCGTCCCGACGTCGGTCGGCCCTCGCGACTGCTCCGGCCGACCGATCCGCCGCGACCGTGGCATGGCTCCGGTCGTGCGAACAGTGGGGAGAACCCTATGGTCCGGGCGCCGCGGGCGTGGACCGCGCTCGAGCGCAACGGGGCGGGCCTCGATCGCGCGGACGGTCGTCGACATGTCGCCGCCGACCAGGAATCGAAGGACCTCGAGCGCGACCGCGAATCTGTCGACCCAGTCCGGCCGAGGCAGCGGCGGTCGGAGCCCGGGCAGGAGCAGGAGCTTCGGTGGGAGGACGAAGCGACGTTCGTTTGCCACGGGCCGCGCGGTGACCAAACCCGCCAGCACGAGTGCATCGAGCGCGGACGCGATGTTCGGCTTCGTGAAGCGCGCGACCCGGGCAAGGTCGGCGGCGTTGAGGCCACCGGGCGACGTTGCCAGGAGCGCGGCGAGGACGTCCGCTCGCGCGTTGACACCGAACGCCGCACGAAGCCGGATGCGCAGTCGCGGTCGGGACTCCGCCGAGTCCATTCGGGCCCGTTGACGTCGGCCCACTGGATCCAGGCGCGGTTGAGGACTGCTCCCCGGAGGGAGCTAGCTGACGGATGCATCGGCATCCTCGACGTCGAGCGCGCGAAGCGTATCGATCAACAGGCTTCGGAAGCCGGGCGACGGGTCGTGGCCAATGGCCCAGCGGGCGGCCTGGAGAAGGTCGTCGCGTCCCGGCCCCAGTTCGCCGAGGTCCTGGAAGTGCCGGCTCCGCGGACCTTGATCCACCGCCGCGAAGAGCTTGAAGCACACCATGTCGGACCGCCCGCGAGCCACGCCACCTGTCCGCCAAAGTCCCGGCGCTCGAGACGCTCGACGAACCCGTCGGGCAAGCCGAGGTCGAGCAGGGAGTCCGGGCCAGTGTTGAGCCAGTCGTCCGCGAGTCCGAATGCCCGGCCGACATCGATGACGGCATCGCGGAGCGGCTCCGGCATCGGGCGGATTGGGGCCACGCCATCCGGCGTGTGGCCAGGCGGAACGCGAACGCGCAAGATCCGGTGCATGAGCATCGTCCAGCGCCTGGTCATGCTGAAATCGCCGCCGCCGAAGCGACTCCGGCGTGGGCCCAGCGCGGAACCGGCATAGGGTCTCGCGCCCGCAGCCTGTGCCGCCCGATCTGGCTGTCGGGCCCTGGAGCGTCGCGAGGTGGGACATGGGCTTGTCAATCGAGCGCATCGTGCATTTCGGTCCCGACGACCTCGTGCGGGACGGTTTCGTCCATTTCGGTTTCCACGACCGGACTGGCCGTCAGTACCTCGTCGAACACCAGCGGCATTTCATCGGTCTGGTCGCCGCCAATGGCGGCTTCGAGTGGACGATCGCGTCCAGTCCGGTCTTTCCAGGCGTCCCGAACGTTGCAGCGACCTTGAACTACCCGGGGTACGTCGACTCGCTGCCGGACGGGTCGCTCCTCGTCTCGAACTTCGGGAACGCGCACCTCTATCGGATCGATCTCGGCAGGATGTCAGCAGAGCTGCTCGTCGATGGGCACGCGGCCGGACTAGTCGATATGGGCAACTGCGTGGTGGACGATGATGGCTTCATCTGGGTCAATGAGGTCACCGGTTGCCGGGTATGGCGGTTCGATGGCGCGGGGCGGGTCGTGCTGGTCCTCGGCGACGGCCGACCTGGGTTCCAGCGCGACACCTCGACCTTCGAGGCGGTCCGGTTCAACTGGATCTATGACCTGCGGCGCGGGCCGGACGGGACGCTGTTCGTGCTGGACAGCAAGAACTTCGCGCTTCGCATGATTGACATCGATGCACAGAGTGTCGTCACCGTCGCCGGCACCGGGACGGCGGGCTACTCGGGCGACGGGGGGCACGCCCGGGAGGCGACGATCGGGAGCGATCCGACCGCGAAGTTCGACGGGCCGTTCTCACTCTCGCTCGACGAGGTCGGGAACGCCTACGTGGGCGATCGGTACAACCACGTCGTGCGGATGATCGCGGCCGACACGGGGATGATCACCACGATCGCAGGACGCCGAGCGGCAGACAACGAGCGAGCGAATGACCCAGGCGAGCGTGACCCGATGCGGCTGAATCTGCCCCAGATCAGCAGCATGGACTACTCCGGAGGCCGCCTCTTCGTGCCAACCGACCTCGACGGCGGGCACGGCGACCTTGTGGTTCTGCAGGTGGGCTGAGGAGATCACAGCGCTCAGCGCCCGGCCGTGGGGGCCCGAAACGGAAGCCCTCGATCTCATGGGGCTCCCCGACAAGCCGGCGTCGACATCGCGGGCGCCGCGACGGGTTGGATCCGCAGGGGTCCAGCCGGGTCCGGACGCGGCAGCTATCGACCGTGTTTGGAGCTACGAGCGAGAGGAGTGGAGCCGACACTCGGATTTGAACCGAGGACCTGCTGTTTACGAAACAGCTGCTCTACCGCTGAGCTATGTCGGCGCGGGTCACAGGATAGCCGAAGCCCAGGACATCAGCGATCCGGCCGCGGTGAGCAGCGCAAACGGGCGCGGCCGGCCGGCGTCACCGCGGCGCGTCGGGGTTCGATCTCGATGGCGCACGGGAGTGGTGCGACGCCTCCGGCTCCGGGAGCCACGCCTGCTCGGGAAGCTCGAGCCAGTCCGTGTTCGCAGCCAACAGGTCGGCCGCCGCGTGGATCGCCGCCACGACATCCGCCCGCAGCCCCGCGCGCCAGGCGATCGACCATGGGTAGATGGGCACCGGGTCGACGAGCGGACGGACGATCCCGCCCCTGATCTCCACGTGGTCGACGCCGGTGAGGATCGGGACGCCCTGGCGGACCAGGTGGTGCGCCTGGTTCTCGAGGCCGACCGCAGACACGTGCGGCGGCGTCGGCACGGCCCCCGCCAGGGCGAGGAGCTGGCCGGCGAGATCCGTCCACTCCGTGGCGTCCGGACGGCCGGGATTGACGTCGATCTCGAGCCCCTCCAGCCGGGCGATCGGCACCGCCTCGAGGCGCGCGAGCTGGTGGCCGCCCGGCAGGAGGAGCGCGAGCGGCTCCCAGCGGACGAGGCGGCGCTCGAGCCCCGCGTTCGAGCGTTGGCCGATCCAGTCGACTCGACCCACGGCGATGTCGAGCTGTGCCGACCGCAGCTGCTCGATCGCAGGAGCGCCGGCGTGGCCGTACTGCCCAAGGACGTCGAGGTCGGGCGCCGCGGCGCGAAGCGCCTCGAGGACGCGCGGCCCGGTCAGGCGACCCTCGCTCAGCAGGTCGACGATGACCGGACGGCCTGGCCCGGCGACGTCGTCGAGGATCGCGTCGTGGACGGCGAGGAGCTCCCGTGCGCGGACGAGCAGGCGATGGCCGTCAGGCGTCAGCGTCACTCGGCGGGTCGTCCGGACGAACAGCGGCGTCCCGAGCCGCCGCTCGAGCTGGCGGATGTCGCGGCTGACGGCCTGCTGGGCGACGAACAGGCGCGCCGCCGCCCGCGTGAAGCTCAGCTCCTCGGCGACCGCGACGAAGTGGCGCAGCGTGCGGACGTCGAGGTCGGTGTCGGGGACGCGGCGGATCGTATTCACGCAGGATCGATGTTAGTCGATCACGATCAGGTGTTGGACGCGGGGCGGCGTCCGCGAGAGGCTCCGGGGTACCCAATCTGCCTCAACCCATGGAGATCGAAGATGCTGGATCACGGAGCCCTCGGAACGGCGATCATCGGGCTCGAGTCCGTCCGCAGAGCGCAGGCGTTGAGCGACGCGCCCGTGGCGCAACGCGCTCGAACGGCACGCGGCCACGGGTTCCGCGTCGCGCTTGCCGGCGCATTGCGCGCCCTCGCCGACGCTATCGGGCCGGATCGCGGTCGTACAGCCGCTTCGCCCACAGGTATCCGAGGAGGGTGATCGCCACGCACCAGGCCACGGCGACCAGCCCCCCGCCGCCGACCTCGCCGCCGAGCAGCAGCCGGCGCAGGGTCTCGATGATCGGCGTGAACGGCTGGACGTCGGCGAACCAGCGCAGCGGGTCCGGCATCGAGTCCGTCGGTACGAACCCGCTGCCGAAGAAGGGCAGGAGCATCAGCGGCATCGGCAGGTTGCTGGCCGTCTCCACGCTCTTGCTCACCAGGCCCAGGGCCACCGAGACCCAGGTGAGCGCCAGCGAGGCCAGGGCCAGCAGGCCGGCCGCCGCGATCCAGTCGACCGGGCCGGTGGTCGCCCGAAAGCCGATCACCACCGCGACGCCGATGACGATGGCGACGGCGAGCATCGTCTGGGCGACGTTGGCGAGGACGTGGCCGGACAGGAAGGAGGCCCGCGAGACCGGCATCGTGCGGAAGCGGGCGATGATCCCCTCCTTCATGTCCATCGCGACCGCGATCGCCGTCCCCTGCGCCGCCCCGGCGACGGTGAACAGCAGGATCCCCGGCGTGAGGTAGGCGACGTACTCCGCGCGGCCGCCGGTCACGCCGCCGAGCCCTGCGCCGAGCGTGCCACCGAAGACGTACACGAACAGCAGCATCAGGACGACCGGGATCCCGGCGATGAACATGATCAACGGGTAGCGGCGCATGTGCCGGACGTTGCGCCGCAGCATCGTGGCCGAGTCGGTGAGGTAGATCGCGAGCTCGCTCATCGGGTGGCCGCCTCCTCGTCGTGGTGGCTGGTGAGGGACAGGAAGACGTCGTCGAGGTCCGGCGTCTGGACGGACAACCCGCCGACGTCGATCGATGCCTCGTCGAGCCGGTCGAGGAGCGCCCGCAACGAGCTCACCCCGCCGTCGCTCGGGACCTGCAGGGTCAGCGCCTCGTCGTCGCGCGTGGCGTCGGCGAACGCCCGAGTGGCCCGCTCGAGCTCGGCCGGGTCGGCGAACTCCAGCCGGATGTGGCCGCCCGGGACCAGGCGCTTCAGCTCGGCCGGCGTTCCCTCCGCGACGATCCGGCCCCCGTCGAGCACGGCGATCCGGTCGGCGAGCCGGTCGGCCTCCTCGAGGTACTGCGTGGTCAGGAAGATCGTGACCCCGCCCGCGACGAGGTCCCGGACGATCTGCCACATGACGCGACGGCTGCGCGGGTCGAGGCCGGCGGTCGGCTCGTCGAGGAAGATGATCCGCGGGTTGCCGACGAGGGTCATCGCCAGGTCGAGCCGGCGCTGCATCCCGCCCGAGAAGGCGGCGAGCGGCTTCTGCCGCGCCTCGGCCAGGTCGAACCGCTCGAGCAGCTCGGCGGCCCGCCGTCGGCCCTCGTGCTTGCCCAGGTGCAGCAGGTCCGCCATCAGGACCAGGTTCTCCTCGCCCGTGAGGAGGCTGTCCACGGCCGAGAACTGGCCGGTGACCCCGATCGCGGCGCGAACCGCGTCGGGCTCGCGGGCGACGTCGTGGCCGGCGACCTGGATCTCGCCAGCATCGGCCGGGATGAGCGTCGAGAGGATGTTGACGGTCGTCGTCTTGCCCGCCCCGTTGGGGCCCAGGAGGGCAAACACCGTGCCGCCGGCGACCTCCAGGTCGATTCCGTCGAGCACGAGCTGCTTGCCGTACGAGCGACGCAGCCCGACCGCGCGGATCGCGGCCGTCGTCCGGGTCGCGGCCGTCGCCGGGTGCCCGGTCATCGTCCGGAGCCCGGCCGTGGTTCGGAGCCCGGTCATCGCCCGGACTCCCGCTGGACGCCGGAGCTAGATGTCCAGGTCCTCGACCGCCGGCTGCTTGGCCGCGGTCGCGACCAGGTCGAACAGGTCGGCGGGAACCTTCTCGCGGAGCGCCTCGACCGTGTCCACGACCTCGAGCGTCGACTCGCCGGTCGTGCCGACCCAGCTGTGCTCGCCGATGCCGATCCAGGCGCGCCAGCCGCCGGGCCGGCCCTCCGCGTCGCGGGTCGTCCAGGCCGGCGTCCGCTGGGTGTGGATGACGAACTTGCCGGACCGGCTGCGGTAGACGTTGACGATCTCGTCGCGCCCGGACCCGGAGCTGCCCCACGTCCCCAGCAGGACGCCGGTGAACCGGACCTTGCGGCCGGCCTTGGGCCCCACGCGAACGGTGATCTCGTCGAACCCCTCGCGGTGCCCGAGCTCCACGTCGACGTATCGCCGGAGGGCCTTGGCGATCGCCGCGGAGAGGTTGCCGCCGGCGAGCTCCTGTGCCCGGTCGTAGAGGGGGAGGTCGCCATCGGAGACGTAGATGGTCTTGTTCGGCACGTGGGCATCGTAGCTCCCGTCGGCTGGCATAACTATATGTGGCAGTATACGTATATCATCGAGGATGGCAAGGGGGCTGCGCGCCCGGCACCTGGGCGGCTGCACGAGACCGAAGGCTCGCCTGGCGACGCTCGCCGTGCCATTCGCGTGACCGACGGCCCGGCGTCGCGTGGGCCGCGTGTCGAGATGGGCGGGACTTCTGGGCTCTGGCACGGCATCATGCGACGCAGCGACGATGACCCCGCGCCCAAGGGACCGACAGTCCGTCCCGCGTTCTGTCCCGGAGCCATCGCTTGACCGGAGCCCAGCACCACAACCAGCCCGACGACCCCTGGCTCCTCACCGAGGACGCGTTCGAGCCTGCCCGGCTCCGCGCGCAGGAGACGGCGTTCACCATCGGCAATGGCCGGTTCGCCACGCGCGGCAGCTTCGAGGAGGGCTTCCCGGGCGACCGGGCGGCGACGCTCGCGCACGGGGTCTTCGCCCCGCACCCGCTGGCCATCACCGAGCTCGCCAACCTCCCCGACTGGGCCGCGCTCGACGTCCTGGTCGACGGCGAGCGGTTCGACATGACGCGGGGCGAGGTCGTCGCCTACCGCCGGGAGCTCGACCTCCGCACCGGGCTGCTCCGGCGCGAGGTTACGTGGCGCGACGCCGCGGGCCGGCGGTCGCGGCTGCGGTTCGAGCGCTTCACCTCGCTCGCGGACCCGTGGCTGGCCGCCGTGCGGGTGACCGTCACCCCGATCGACCGGGCGGCCGAGATCGAGGTCCGGGCCCCACTCGACGCCCACCCCGACAACGACGGCCGCGCGCACCTGGCCTGGGACTGGCAGCGGACGAGCGGCGCGGCCGCCTCGCTCGCGCTGCACATCAAGGGCGGCGACACGCGGCTCGGGCTGGCCATGCGCGTCCGGGTCGCCGGCGCCGACGCCCGGCACGAGGCCTGGGACGTCCGCGAGGCGCCGACGCTCGTGGCGCGCTGGACCGCGAAGCGGGGGAGCGCCGCGGCGTTCGAGAAGATCGTCGCCCTCGCCACGTCGCGCGAGGTCGAGTCGCCGGCGGACGCGGCCGACGGGCACCTGGCCGCGCTCGCCGACGCCGGTTTCGACCGGCTCTACGCGGCCTCGGCGGAGGCCTGGGGCGCCGCGTGGGCGGTCTCCGACGTCCGGATCGAGGGGGACCCCGAGGCGCAGCTCGCGACGCGCTTCTCGATCTACCAGCTGCTGATCGCCGGCCCCCGGGACGACGAGCAGGTGAGCATCGGCGCCAAGACGCTGTCCGGCTTCGGCTACCTGGGACACGTGTTCTGGGACACCGAGACGTTCATGCTGCCGTTCTTCACCCACACCCAGCCCGAGATCGCCCGCAACCTGCTCGCGTACCGCTACCACCGGCTCCCGGCCGCCCGCCGGAAGGCGGCCGCGAACGGCTTCGACGGCGCGCAGTTCCCGTGGGAGAGCGCCTCGACCGGCGACGAGGTCACGCCCAACTGGCTCCCGCACTGGGACGACTCGACCCGGCTGACGCGCATCTGGACCGGCGACATCGAGATCCACATCTCGGCCTGCATCGCCCACGCCGTGACGGCGTACTGGCGGGCGACGGGCGACGACGCGTTCATGGCCCAGCGGGGCGCCGAGCTGGTCATCGACACCGCCCGGTTCTGGGCGTCCCGTGCGGAGTGGGACGCGGACGGCGGCGTGTACCGCTTCCGCGACGTCATCGGGCCCGACGAGTACCACGACCACGTCGACGATGACGCGTTCACCAACTACCTCGCCGCATGGCACCTGCGAACGGCCGCGGAGCTCGTGGAGTGGCTCGCCGCGCGCGCCCCCGACCGGGCGACGGCGGTGGCCGGATCACCCGCCGAGGCGGCGCGGCTCGTGGGACGGTTCCGGGACGTGGCTGCCCGGATCCACCTCGCCCACGACCCGGCGACGGGGCTCGTGGAGCAGTTCCGCGGCTACTTCGGGCTGCGCGACGTGGACCTCGCCGACTTCGCGGAGCACCGCCGGTCGATGCAGTCGATCCTCGGCATCGAGGGGGTCACCGGGACGCAGGTCATCAAGCAGCCCGACGTGCTGATGCTCGCCTACCTGCTGCCCGACCTGTTCGACGAGCGCACCCTGGCGGCCAACTACGCCTACTACACGGCCCGCACCGACCACGCCTACGGCTCCTCGCTCGGGCCGGCCATCCAGGCGCTGCTGGCGGCGCGGACGGGTGCGGCCGGCGACGCGTACCGGCACTTCATGCTCGCGGCCCGGGCCGATCTCGGCGACGTGCGCGGCAACGCGTCCGACGGGGTCCACGGGGCATCCGCGGGCGGCCTGTGGCAGGCGCTCGTGTTCGGCTTCGCGGGCCTCCGGCTCGACGGCGACACGGTCACCACCACCGCGAACCTGCCGGCCCACTGGCGCCGGCTGGCGTTCTCGATCGTCCACCGAGGACGCGTCGTGGCGGTGGACCTGCGGCCCGCCGCCGACGAGGCCAGGGCCGAGCCCGACGGGGAGATCGCGGCCTAGCCGGGGAGATCGCGGCCTGGCCGGGGAGATCGCGGCCTGGCTGACCTGGCGCGTCAGCCGCCCCGGACCCTGGCGCTGAGGCCCGTGATGAGGCCCAGGACGCCGCCCAGCCACGCGATCGAGCGCAGCCGGCCGCTCGCCGCCGGCCGGCCATCGTGCCCCCGGATCACCCGCTGGCCGGTCGCGCCGCCGGCGCCAGGCGACTGCGGGTCGACGACGTCGGGCGGCACGTCGACGTCGGGCAGCGCATCCTGATCCGGGTAGGGCACCGGTTGGGCGCTCGCGTCGAGGAGCATGCCGAAGTACAGGAAGCCTGGGTGCTGCATGGGGTGGTCCCCCGCGTGGCTCGCCGCTCGCTCTCGCCCGGGTGGGCGGCCGCCGCGGACGAGCCATCCGGGACGCAGCGACCACGCGAACGATGACCGCGGCGCCGCTCGCCGTCAGCGACCTCCGGCCGCGTCGACTGGAACCTGGGTTCCAGACGGGTACGTCTCCGCGAGCAGTCGCCCCGGGGCCCGGATCACGATGCCGTTGCGCCGCGTCTCCACGATCCCCTCGGCGCGCAGGTCGCGCAGGACCCGCACGACCACCTCGCGTGCGCTCCCGACGGCGTCCGCGAGCGCCTGCTGGCTGATCGGCGCCACCAGGGCCGGGCCGTGCTGGCGCTCGGATGCGAGGTCCAGCAAGTGCCTCGCCACCCGGTGGCGCACGGTGCCGAAGGCGTTGCCCGGGATCTCGCCGACGAACGCGAGCACGCGTTCCGAGAGCTCGTCCGCCAGGGCCCGCAGGACCGCGGGCTCCTGCTCCGCGGCGGCCCGCACGACCGACGGCCGGAGCGCGAGCACGTCGGCGTCCACGAGCGCCTGGATGGAGGCCGGCATCGCGTACGGCGGCTGGAACAGCGACGCCACCCCGAGGAGCGACCCCGGCCGGCAGTACCGGACCGTGAGCGTCCGGCCGTCGGCGGCCGTGACGAAGATCCGCAACCAGCCGGCCACGACCAGCTCCACGTGGGGCCCCGTGTCGCCGACCTGCCGGAGCGTCGCGCCGGCCGGCACGCGCAGCCGCGTGCCGTCGGCGACCAGCCCGGCGACCAGCCCGTGCTCGAGGCCGGCGAGGTGCGACGCGGCGACGGCCGCCGCGACGTCGGCGTCGAGCGGGGCGCCCGTCACGCTCACCGCGCGGCGGCGACCTCCGCGGTCTTGGCGGCGATCCGCTCCAGCAGCGACGTCCACGAGGCGACGAACGCGGCGGCGCCCTTCTGCTGCAGCTCGAGCCCCACGGCCTCGATGTCGATGCCCGCGGCGATGAACCGGGCGAGGTCCGCGGCCGGGTCAGCCGGGTCCGCCGACAGGAGCCGGTCGTAGCGCCCGTGGTCGGCGTACGCGAGCAGCGTGCCCTCGGGCATCGTGTTCACGGTGTGGGGCGCCGCCAGGCCGGCCACGTACAGGATGTCCGACGCCGTCGGATCCTTCGTGCCCGTGCTCGCGAACAGCAGGCGCTGGGGCCGGGCACCCACGTTGAGCAGCCGCTGCCAGCGGTCGGAGGCGAAGAACCGCCGGTAGTCCACGTACAGCCGCCGCCCGATGGCGAGCCCGAGCTGGAGCTGGAGCTCGTCCGGAACGCGGTCGGCGACGATCCCGTCCCAGCGGCTCACGAACACCGACGCGACCGACGCGACGAACGCGGGCTTCCCCGCCTCGACGCGCCGCTCGACGCCCCGCGTGTACGCCTCGGCGGCGGCCAGGTACTGGTCGGGCGAGAACAGCAGGGTCACGTTGATCGGGATGCCCGCGAAGATCGAGTCCTCGATCGCGCCCAGGCCCTCAGGCGTGCCCGGGATCTTGATGAACAGGTTCGGCCGGCCGGCCATCGCGTGGAGCCGGGCCGCCTGCTCGGTGGTGGCCGCGCGGTCGTAGGCGAGGACGGGCGACACCTCGAGCGACACGAACCCGTCCACGCCGCCGGTCAGGTCGTGGACCGGCCGGAACAGGTCGGCGGCACGCGTGAGGTCGTCGACCGCGGCGCCGAAGAACAGCTCCTCGGCGCCCGCGCCGCGGGCGGCGGCGGATCGGACGTGGTCGTCGTACGCGGACGAGCCGCCGATCGCCTTGTCGTAGATCGTCGGGTTGGAGGTGAGGCCGGTGACGGCCAGGTCGTCGATGTAGTGCTGGAGGGTGCCGCTGGTCAGCAGGTCGCGGGTGATGGTGTCGAGCCACAGGCTCTGCCCCGCGCGGTTGAGGGCGGTGGTCGAGTTCACGCGTTCGGCTCCCTGTGGTGGCGAGGTCTCGTCGCGAGTATCGCGCAATCGGCCTTGCGGGGGCGCGGGCAGGCCTTGGGCCGGCGTGTCAGGAAGCGGGCGCCTCGTGGATCGCCTGCGCGGCCCGGATCCCGGACTCCAGCGCCCCCTGGATCCACGCGTGGTACAGCGAGCAGTGCTCGCCCGCGAAGTGGATCCGGCCCTCCGGGCTCACGATGTCCGCCTGGAGCTGGGTCTGCTGCTCGGGCGCGAACATCGCGAACGCACCGCGCGCCCACCGGTCGCTGTACCAGGCATGCGACGCGCCGCCCTCGTAGACCTCGCGGATCCGGGGGTGGATCCGGGCGACGTCGTCCAGCGCCTCCTCGAGCCGCGTCTCCTCGTCCATCGCGCCCCACTGGAGCGCGTCCTGGCCCCAGGTGTAGCTGGCGAGCAGGACGCCCCGCCGGGTGGACGGATCCGGCGTCGGGTAGTTCAGGCGCCGGATCGGCAGCTCGGTCACCGTGCCGCCGCCCAGGATCCCGTCCTCGTCCTCCCAGATCCGTTCCCGGACCTGGAACAGGACCTTGGTCGAGGCGTGGTAGTTGAGCTGCCGGATCGCCCGCTGCTTGGCGGCCGAGAACGGGGTCACCACCTCGATCGTGCGCAGGACGGAGAACGGGACGCTGACCACGGCCTGGTCCGCGCGCTCGGAGAACCGCCCGGACTCGGTCTTGAAGTGGACGGTGACGCCGTCCGGGTCCTGGTCCAGGGCGAACACGTTGGCGCCGAACCGGACCTCGTCCTCCAGCTGCGCGTAGAACGCGTTGGGCAGCCGGTCCATGCCGCCCGCGATCTCCTGCATGTCCACGTACGCGCCGCCGAGGTCCTCGCGCAGGATCTCGACCAGCGAGTTGTGCATGTCGGCCTCGAGGAAGTTGAGGACCGTGAAGTACTCGATGGCGCCGTTCGACCACCCCTGCGCGCGCAGGAACTCGTACAGCGAGTACTGGTCGTACTCGCGCACGATGTGGTCCCAGGCGGCCAGCCCGTCGCGGGCCACCATCGTCCGCAGGTGGCCGATCGCGGACTCCCACAGGTCGTCCGCCGTGCGCCCCCGCTCGCGGTCGTCGAGCTGGAACGGCAGCCGGCCCGGTTCGGCGTCGGCCTCCGCCTTGGTCATCCGCTGCCCGCCGAGGTGGACGAGCGCCCTGGGGTTGCCCATCACGAACGGGCGCATCGGCAGGCCGAACAGCTCGCAGTAGCGCAGGGTCAGGTCGTGGGCCCGCGGGATGCGCATGCCGCCCGCCTCCGCGTACAGCCCGGGCGCGAACGGCTCGCGGAGCGTGTAGATCCGGCCACCGACGCGGAGCTGCGCCTCCAGCACCGTCACCCGGTGGCCCTGGCGCTTGAGCTCGAAGGCCGCCACGAGGCCGGCCAGCCCGGCGCCGATGACGACGACGCGCCTGGGGTCCCCGTGGCGCCGCTCGAGACCCTCCTCGGCGGTCTCGAGCAGGTCCGGGTCGACCGGCGTCGTGTCCGGGGGCAGCTGGTCCGGCGTGATCTCGCCGGGGGCGAACGCCTCCTGCTCCGGGGCCAGGACGGCCCCGCGCTCGCGCCCGGTCACGCGTGCTCCTCGGCGGCTGGCAGCGCGTCCCGCATCCCGGCGTGGATCGCGTAGGCGTTCTTCACCGCGGCCGCGATCGCGCCCTCGATCCAGCGACGCGCCCGGCGGTCGCAGGCGTCGTTGGCGAACCACACCCGGCCCACCGGGCGAACGACGTCGTCGTAGAAGCTGCTGGTCATCTCGAACGGCCGGAACAGCGGCCCGATGCCACCCCCGTGGCGGTCCAGCGCCCAGTCGTGGCTGACGCCGAACTCGAACGTGGACGCGGCCTGGGGGTGGATCTTGGCCAGGTCCTGGAGCGCCTGGGCGATCCGCGCGCCCTCGTCCAGCATGCTGTAGGCCATGCTGTCCTGCTCCCAGGCGTAGGACGCGATGATCACGCCCCGCCCGGTGTCCGGGTCCTGGCCCGCCGGCGTGTACACGACGTTGCGGATCGCGAGGTCCGTGACCGTGACGCCGTGGGTGATGCCGTAGTCCTGGGCCCACCAGGGGCGGCTGAACTGCATGAAGATCTTGTGCGCCCGGCCGTAGTACACGTTCCGGATCGTGAACCACTTGTCCGGGTCCAGGCCGTCGATCTCCATGTGCCGCAGGAGCACGAACGGGACGGTGACCAGGCACTCGTCCGCCTGGACGGCGGCCATCGCCCCCACGCCGTCGCGCCAGTGGACGACGACGCCGTCCGGATGCTGCTCGATGGCCTGGACCTCCGCGCCCAGGCGCGTCTCGCGCAGCAGCGCGGGCGCGAACGCGTCCGCGAGCGTGTCCGCGCCGTCGACGATGAACTCGAGGTCGCCGAACACATCCTCGTGCCAGTGGCTGAACCATTCGACCAGCGAGAAGTGGAGACGACCCTCGAGGTTGAACACCGGGCCCAGCAGCGAGATCGCCGGCTCGCTGACGCCCCGCTCGAGCAGGAACCCGAGCAGCGAGTAGCGGTCGTAGCGCTCGATCAGCCGCTCCCAGCCGCCGGGCTCCGCCGCGAGGTCGATCAGCGGCTGCATGGCGTCGCGCAGGATGTCCGCCGGCGGCCGGCCGCGTTCGCCGGGCGGCAGCGCGAAGTCGAAGCTCTCGGGGGTGAAGTCGCTGCGCCGGACGGAGCGGCCGCCGAGGTGGATGAGCGTGTCCTGGTCCTCCATCCCGAACGGGGTGGTCGCGAGGCCGAAGCGCTCGTGGATGAGGTGCTGCCCGAGCCGATGCTGGCGCGGGAAGCGCATGGCGCCGAACTCGCCGTACATCCGGCCGGCGAAGCCGCGGTAGGTGTAGATCCGGCCGCCGAGGCGGTTGCGCGCCTCGAGGATCGTGACCCGGTGGCCGGCCTCCGTGAGCAGCAGCCCCGCGGTCAGCCCCGCGATGCCGGCGCCGACGATGACGACGTGGCGAGGCTCGGTTGCACGGCCGGGCAGGCCGTCACGGAGGACGCCGAGGAGGTCGATGGGGGACGCCATCGGCACACCTTACGAGGCCGGTGCAAGCCCCGCGGCTCGCGCCGGGCAGGCTGGCGTTCACCTGCACGTCCAGCGTGCGGTGCGGCGGTTGGGCCCGCCGGATCCTCCTCCCGGCCCCGATCCTGAACGCCAGGCGTGCAGCACGGGGAACGCGGGCCACGTACGGGGCCACCCTGAACGCTGAGCGTGCAGGCATCGGACCCGGGGCGCCGTACCGCTCCCTGGGCGTTCGGCCGCGGTACCGGGCGCCGGTCGCACGGCGATCCGGAACGCCAGGCGTTCAGCCGTGCCGAGCCCCCAGACGCGGCCGGGCGATTCGGCCGCACGCGGCGTGCGGCACGCCACCGCGCGGGTGGGCGCCCTACGGCACGCTGCCGATGCAGGCCAGGGCGCCGGCCGCCCCCTCGACGCGGTACTCGGCGATGGACGCGGGCACGACCACGGTCTCGTACGGCTCGAGCGCCTCGCGCCAGCCGTCGCCGGCGAGCTCCAGCCGGCCCCGGATCGCGGTCACGACCTCGGGGCTCTCGCCCGCGGGCGCGCGCGTTCCCGCGAGCGGGACGTCCGCCAGCTCGAGGCGGAACTCGCGGGCGGTCAGCGCGCCGCCGTCCAGCCGCCAGGCGTGCCCCACGGGCACGGCGTGCGCCGCCGGCCGGATCGCCCGCAGCGACTCCTCGACGTGGAGGCGGCGCTCCGCGGTCGCGGGGCGGCCCCAGTCCGACATCCGGAACGTGAGGTCGGCGGGCTGCTCGATCTCGTACACGAAGGCGCCCGCGCCGATCGCGTGCATCGTGCCCGGCTCGAGCATCAGCGCGTCGCCCGGGACGCACGGCCGCTCCTCGCAGTGCTCGCGTCCGACGGCCCCGTCGCGGATGGCGGCGCGCAGCGCCGCCTCAGCCAGGTCGCGCCGAGGTCCCGTGATCAGCACGGCGTCCGGGTCCGCGTCGAGCACCAGCCAGGCCTCCGCCTTGCCCAACGTGCCCGGGCCGTACAGCTCCGCCGCGAGCTCGTCCGAGGGGTGGACCTGGAGCGACAGCCACGCGGCCGCATCGATCAGCTTGACGAGCAGCGGAAACCGCGGGCCGAGGAGCGCCATGCCGCGCCGGCCCACGAGCGCCGCGCCGGCCGCCGCCGCGAGCTCGTCCAGCGTCCGCGTGCCCCAGGCGCCGGCGTCGACGACCGAGCCCGGTCCGGCCAGCCACAGCTCGCCCACCCCTCCGCCGGCGCCGCCCAGCCGGGCGCCGGCCCAGGGCCGGAGGCTGCGATGCGGAACCGGGCGGAGCGGGCCGAGCCGGCCGTGCGAACCGAGCGGACCGGCGCCGGACGACCGACCGCCGGCCTGGGGCTGAGGCTGCACGCTGCTCCTCCTGCGTGGCGGGACGTCCCCAGCATAGGGCCGAGACGGACGGCCGGGACGTCCCGCGGGGGTACCAGGACCCGGTGCGGCGGGTCACCGGAATCGCTCGGAATGGGAGTGCACTGCGCTGCCGTTGCGGCGAGACGGGGCGAGTGGGGTGCAGAGCGGGGAGATTACTTTTTGGCCTCCCTGCCCCTAACGTCGGCGACGGGTCCTGGTCGTCACTGGTACGACCGGCTTCCGGGCAAGGCACCCGGTGCATCCGGACCCGCTGGATTTGTCGGCGCGCTATCCGCGCCAAGCGAGAGTCGCCGGGGGATCCCGGTGACTCCGGGGGTCTCGGGAGGTTCCATATGCCGGGGTGGCTCAATTGGTCCCACCGCAGGGCGGCGCGCCGTCCTGCGGCGCTTGTTGGTGTCCTGCTCATCGTCTC
Organism: Chloroflexota bacterium; assembly: GCA_040755495.1. Lineage (GTDB taxonomy): Bacteria > Chloroflexota > Limnocylindria > Limnocylindrales > CSP1-4 > CAIXZV01. The sequence goes on along the minus strand of JBFMAT010000020.1, from coordinate 4,656 downwards.
GGGGCTGATGCCGGTCGTCGCGGCGCCGATCGCGCTCGCGGCCGACACGGCGTACCTCGCCCCGGACAGCACCGTCGCGCCCAACGGCTGGACGGGTGGCGGCAACGCCACCGACGGCACCGACGACGGCGTCTATGCGACCGCGTCCGGTGACAACGTCGACCAGGGCTATCGCGACTTCAGCTTCGGCCTGCCGCACGGGTCGATCATCGACGGCATCACCGTCAAGGCCAACGCCTTCTCCAGCGACGCCAGCGGCTGCCGGCTGTCGGCGAGGGTGTCGTGGAACGACGGTGGCAGCTGGTCCGACCGCCAGACGCTCAACCTCAACGGCGACGCCGCGGCCGTGCTCAGCTTCGGCTCCGCCACGAGCACCTGGGGTCACACCTGGGATCCCACCCAGACCACGAACTCCAGCTTCCGGCTCGAGATCCGGAACGAGGACCCGGGCAGCAGCTGCTCCGGCACCACCTCGCTCGACTGGGTCACCGCCAGCGTCGCCTACCGCACGATCAACGACGGGACGGCGAACCCGGCCCTCGGCAGCGAGATCTGCGAGGCGGCCGACTTCAACTTCGTGATCGACATGTCCGGCTCGATCGGCGCCCAGGGCGGCACGCCCTCCAACCTGCCCGATCTCAAGGCCGGCGTCACGGGCTTCGTGACGGCGTTCCAGAACGCCGGCGGCGACGGCCGCTACTCGGGCACCCGGTTCAACGCCAGCGGCACCGCGTCGCTCACCTCCGGGTACACGGACGCGGCGACGTTCAACGACGCAGTCAACGCGCTGGGCAGCCCGTCCGGCCTCACGCCGACCGCGGCCGGGATCAACGCGGGGGCCGCCAACAACGCCCACGACCGGGCCGGCGTCCCGAACGTCATGTTCGTCGTCACCGACGGCTCGCCCAACGTGCCCGGCGGCGACCTCGATTCCCCGTCCACGTGGCTCCAGGCCGCCAACGCGGCCGTGGCCGCGGCCGACGCGGCCCGCGCCGGGAGCGGCGCCTCGAGGTACGTCGTCAAGGCCGTCTACCTCAGCACCCCGGGCGACCCCGGCGACACCAGCCTCCCGTTCTCGTCCGCCGGCGACAGCCAGTGGGCCACGGAGGTCATGGACCGGATCGGCGGCGGCTCCCACTTTGACGCCGATTTCTCCGCGTTCGTGAACGACCTGTTCGAGGCCATCGGCTGCGAGCCGCCGTCCACGACGATCGAGAAGCAGGCCGACGACGCGTCCGTCAACGCGGGCGACCAGATCGGCTTCACCATCACCGTCAGGAACTCGGGCGGCAGCGCGGCCCACGACGTGGTCGTGGACGACAACCTGCCCGACTCGGCCGGCACCGACTGGTCGATCAGCCCGGCGGTGGCCGGCTGCTCCATCTCGGGCAGCCCGGGCGACGAGGCCCTGCACTGCGACTTCGGCACGATCGCCGCGGGTGCCCACGAGTCGGTCCACGTGGTGACCGCCACGGGCAAGGCGTGCGGCGTGTACGACAACAGCGCGACGTTCGACTCCTCGGACGGCGGGTCCGGCCAGGCCTCCGATTCGGTCAACGTCAAGTGCGCCAGCATCGACGTCGAGAAGCAGGCCGACGACGCGTCCGTCAGCGCGGGCGACCAGATCGGCTTCCTGATCACCGTCGCCTCCAACGGCCCCGGCGCCGCCAAGGGCGTGGTCCTCACCGACACCCTGCCCACCGACGCCGGCACCAGCTGGTCGATCGCGGGCGGCACGGGTGCCGGCCAGTGCGCCATCGCCGCGGGTGTCCTCAGCTGCGACTTCGGCACCATGGCCAGCGGCACCAGCCTGACCGTCCACATCGTCAGCCCGACCACCAAGGCCACCCTCGCCGACAGCCCGGTCGCCAACACCGCGGTCGTGACCACGACCAACGACGGCGGCGACGAGGACGGCGACCAGGTGGCCATCCTGGCCGGCTCGATCGACGTCCAGAAGGTCGCCGATGACGCCAGCGTCAGCGTGGGCGACCAGGTCGGCTTCCTGATCACCGTCACCAGCACGGGCCCCGGCGCCGCCAAGGGCGTCATGCTCACCGACACCCTGCCCACCGACGCCGGCACCAGCTGGTCGATCGCGGGCGGCACGGGCGCCGGCCAGTGCGCCATCGACGCGGGCGTCCTGTCGTGCGACTTCGGCCGCATGGAGAAGGACGACGCGTACACCGTCCACATCGTCAGCCCGACCAGCCTGGCGACCCTCGCCGACAGCCCCGTCGTCAACTCCGCGGTCGTGACCACGACCAACGACGGCAGCGACGAGGCGCACGACCAGGTCGCGATCCTGGCCGGCTCGATCGACGTCGAGAAGCAGGCCGACGACGCGTCCGTCAGCGCGGGCGACCAGATCGGCTTCCTGATCACCGTCGCCTCCAACGGCCCCGGCGCCGCCAAGGGCGTGGTCCTCACCGACACCCTGCCCACCGACGCCGGCACCAGCTGGTCGATCGCGGGCGGCACGGGTGCCGGCCAGTGCGCCATCGCCGCGGGTGTCCTCAGCTGCGACTTCGGCACCATGGCCAGCGGCACCAGCCTGACCGTCCACATCGTCAGCCCGACCACCAAGGCCACCCTCGCCGACAGCCCGGTCGCCAACACCGCGGTCGTGACCACGACCAACGACGGCGGCGACGAGGACGGCGACCAGGTGGTCGTGCTCGGCCCCGACCTCGAGGTCGTCAAGTCCGGCAACGGGGCCATCAACGCCGGCGCCACCGCGACGTTCACGATCACCGTGTTCAACCACGGCCCGGGCGTCGCCCATGACGTGGCGCTGTCCGACCAGCTGCCCGAGGGCGCCTGGAGCCTCGGCGGCGCCAGCTCGGCCGCCTGCTCGATCGACGGCGCCAACCTGCTGACCTGCGACTTCGGGTCGCTGGACGCGGGCGCCTCCCGCCTGATCACGGTCAGCCGGTCGACCACGGCGGTCGACTGCGGCCGGATCCCGAACGAGGCGATCGCGACGGCGTCCAACGAGGACACGGCCACCGACCAGTACGCCAACTCGGACGGCGCGGGAATCGTCGTGGCCTGCCCGGACCTGGCGGTCACCAAGACCGGCAACGGCCCGGTCAGCGCCGGTGAGAACGCCGAGTTCACGATCGTCGTCACCAACCTCGGCCCGGGTGCCGCCTCCGGCGTCACCCTCGTGGACGAGCTGCCGGCGGGCATCGACTGGGTCGTCGGCGGCGCCGACGCGGCCGGCTGCGAGGTCATCGACGGCACGCTGTCCTGCGCCTTCGGCACCCTGGAGGCCAACGCGAGCCGCACGGTCACGCTGACCGGCGAGACGGATGCGCCCGACTGCGGCACCGTGCCCAACACGGCGACCGTGAGCGCGACCAACGAGCCGGCCGGCGCCACGGCGAACAACGCCTCGACCGCCAGCGTCGCGATCAACTGCCCCGCGATGCTGATCACCAAGACGGCGGATGACCCCGAGGTCAGCGCCGGCGACCAGATCGGCTTCACGGTGACCGTGTCCAACAGCGGCAACGGGTCCGTGCTCGGCCTCGCGGTCGACGACCTGCTGCCGGCGGGCTTCACCTGGTCCATCGAGTCGCAGTCCGGCGGCTGGGCCATCGCGGGCGGCCACCTGACCTGGGGCCCCGGCACCCTGGCGTCCGGGGGATCCATCAGCGTCCACATCGTCAGCGCGACGTCGCCCGCCGCCTGCGGCAGCGTCACCAACGCCGCCTCGTTCGTCACCTCGAACGACGGGACCGGCTCGGACGAGGCCGTCGTCACGATCGAGTGCCCGAATGTGACCGTCGACAAGACGGCCGGCGCGAGCCCGATCCTGGCCGGCCAGACGGCCGCCTACACCATCACCGTCACCAACCAGGGACCCGGCATCGCCCGCGACGTGACGCTCACCGACGAGCTCGCGGCCGGCCACGACTGGGTCCAGGACAACGAGCGCTGCTCGATCGAGGGCAACGTCCTATCCTGCGAGCTCGGCGATCTCGAGGCCGGCGCGAGCCAGGTGATCCACCTGTCCACGACGGTCTCCGTCGAGGACTGCGGACGGATGGTCAACGTCGCCTCCGTCGCCGCCGGCAACGAGGCCCCGGCCGACACCGAGGACAACACGGACTCGGCGGTCGTCGAGGTCCAGTGCGTCGCCATCGACATCGTCAAGACCGCCGGCACGGCGGACGACGGCGAGGAACTGGTGGCCGGGGCCGGCGACGTGCTGTTCAGCTACCTGGTGACCAACCCGGGCACGGCCGCCCTGGTGGACGTCGCGGTCGTGGACGACCACGGCACGCCGGACGACGCGTCCGATGACGTCGTGGTGACGTGCCCGCAGACGACGCTCGCCGCCGGCGCGTCGATGACCTGCACGGCGACCATCGCCGTCGGCGAGGGCGTCACGACCAACGTCGCCACCGTCACCGGCAGCCCCGTCCTCGGCGAGGGCGAGGTCAGCGCCAGCGACGACGCCGTGGTCCGCGTGCCGCAGCTCACGATCGACAAGTCGATCGAGGGCGGCATCGAGGCCGCGCTCGAGGGCGACATCCTCACCTTCACGCTGGCCTACGACCTGACCGACGGCCCCGTCACCGACGGGATCATCACCGACGTGCTGCCCGAGGGCCTCGTGTACCTCAACCTCACGGCCACGGACAGCGA
>JBFMAT010000019.1:0-61727 GCA_040755495.1 Chloroflexota bacterium | reverse complement strand
GTCCCCGAACCCGCCGCCGAAGCTCAGGCCGAGGACGAGCCGGCGCCGGCCGACGCCGGCCCCGAACCGGAGCCCGAGCCGAGCCCCGAGCCCACGGTCGCCGCCCCGTCCACCGTGGCGGAGCTCGTCGCGGCGACCCTCCGGGCGGCGGGCGTCCGGATCGCGTTCACCGTCCCGGGCGAGAGCTTCCTGCCCCTCCTCGACGGCCTCGCCGGCGCCGGGATCCGGATCGTCGCCACGCGCCACGAGGGCGCCGCCGCGTTCGCCGCCGAGGCCTACGGCCAGCTCACCGGCCGTCCGGCCGCCTGCCTGGGGACCCGGATCGTGGGCGCCGCCAACCTCGCCATCGGCATCCACACCGCGACGGCGGACTCGACCCCCATGTTCGTCCTCGTGGGCGGCGTGTCGCGCCCGCTGCGCGGTCGCGAGGCGTTCCAGGAGGTGGACCTCCTGGGCACGATCGGCGGCCTCGCCAAGTGGGCGGGCGAGATCGACGACCCCGAGACGGGCGCGGCCACGCTCGAGGCCGCGGTCCGGGCCGCCGTCGAAGGACGTCCCGGTCCCGCGTTCCTCGCGATCCCCGAGGACGTCCAGGACCTGCCGGTGCCGGAGGGGACGGAGGTCCCGGTGGTGCGCCCCCACCCGGACCAGCCCGCGATCGGCGACGTTCGGGCGGCCCTCCACTTCCTGGCCGCGGCCGAGCGCCCGGTCATCCTCGCCGGTGCCGGCGTGCTCCGGGCTCGCTGCTCGAACGACCTCGTGCGCATGGCGGAGCTGCTCCACGTGCCCGTGATCGCCGCCTGGCGGCGCGGCGACGTGATCCCCAACGACCACCCGCTGTACCTGGGCATGACGGGCTTCGGAAGCCCGGCCGTGGTGCGCGGGCGCCTGGAGGCCGCGGACGCGCTGCTGGTGCTCGGCTCGCGCCTCAACGAGCCGACGACGTCCGGCTACGCGATCCCGGGTGCCGGGCAACGCTGGATGCACGTGGACCTCGCGCCGCGCACCGCGCCCGTGGGCGATGCCCCGGCCCCCGTGCTCGCCGTGGCGGCCGACGCCCGGGCGTTCGTGCGTGCCGCGCTGGCGAGGCTCAAGGATTCCGTCCTTGCCGCGGAGCCGCTGGCGGCCCGCGACCGCCACAATGCCGCGGACCGGGCGGCCTGGGAGGCGGCCACGATCGTCGACGCGACGGCCTGGAGCGGGCCCGGCGTGCACCCGGGGCGGATCGTCGCCGACCTGCGCCGCCTGCTGCCCGAGGACGCGATCCTGACCACGGACGCCGGCAGCTTCGCCGGCTGGGCGGCGCGGGGCTTCCGGTTCCGCCGCCCGGGGACGTTCCTCGGTCCAACCTCGGGGGCGATGGGCTACGGCTTCCCGGCGGCCCTCGCGGCCGCGCTCATCCACCGCGAGCGGCGCGTCGTGGCGCTGGTCGGGGACGGGGGCCTGGGGATGACGATGGCCGAGCTCGAGACCGCCGTGCGCGAGGAGGCGCACGTGGTGGCCATCGTGTTCGACAACGAGCGCTACGGCATGATCCGGGCCCACCAGGACCGGGGCGGCAGTCCCACCTCGCCGGGCACCGACCTCGGGCCCGTGGACTTCGCGGCGGCCGCCCGCGCGTGCGGCGCCCGGGGCGTGCGGGTCGACACCGACGCCGCCTTCGAGCCTGCGCTCCGGACGGCGCTTGCCGCCGCCGGGCCGACCGTGATCCAGCTGGTCATCGACCGCCGGTGGGTCTCGGTGGACGACCACCCGGGGGTGGAGCCCGGCGCGTGACCCGCCCGACGCTGCACCTCGTGCCCGAGCCGGTGTGGGACGCCCGCGACCCGGCGACGCCGTACCTGCCGGCGGCGTACCCGGACGACGGCTTCGTCCACTGCACCGACGGCGACGAGGCGATGGTGGAGGTCGCCAACCGCTTCTATCGCGACGATCCGCGACCGTTCCTGCTGCTCACGCTGGACCTCGAGCGGACCGGCAGCCCGTGGCGCTTCGACGACCCCGGGCGGCGGTACCCCCACGTCTACGGCCCGATCGACCCGCGCAGCGTGCTGGAGGTCCGGCGCATGACGAGGGACGCGGAGGGGACGTTCCTGCGACCGGGTCCGCGCTGACGAGGTTGCGGGCTCAGCCGGCGGCCGGCGCGACGGGAGCCGCGGGCACCGTCCGCGGGATCAGCAGCCATGCGAGCACGCCGCCCAGCGCCGAGGTGGCGGCCGCGATGGCGATCGCCGGCTCGATCCCCGTGGCCGTCAGGCTGCCGCCGATCGCGGCGCCGATCGGATAGCCCACGAAGTTGAGCGACATCGAGACCGCGAACGCGCGCCCCATCCAGGCGGGGTCCGTTCGGCGCTGGCGGAGCGTGAACAGTGCGATGTCCATCGGACCGTTGAGGAAGCCCGTCACCGCCATCACCGCGACCAGCATCGGCAGGGTGGGGGAGGCCAGCAGGGCGACGGTCGCGGCGGCCATGCCGAGCATCGGCCACACGAGCAGGTCGCGCTCGCGTCCCTGGGTCCGCCACCGGCCGAACACCAGGGCGGCGATCCCGCCCGTGATGCCGCTCACGGCAAACACGGCGCCGACCACGGCCTCGCCCAGCCCCAGGCGGTCGATGACCAGCACGGGCAGCAGGATCGTCACGATCCCCCAGCCGACGTTGACGACCGCGAGCGAGACGCCCAGGGCGCGTAGCGTCGGGTTGAGCAGCGTGTAGCGCAGCCCCTGCCAGGCGTCCAGCAGCAGCTTGCCCGTGGATTGCGTCTCGTTCGCCGGGTCCGCGACGCCCACGAACACGACGGCCGAGACCGCGAACAGCGCCGCGATCACGAGGATCGTGCCCGGCCCGCCCACGACCTGGACGAGCAGCCCCGCGGCCGGCGGCCCGATCAGCGTGGCCACGACGTAGCCGTTGGAGTCCAGGGCGTTGACGCGCTCCCACAGGCGCCGGGGCACGATGAGCGGGAACAGGCTGCGCAGGCCGACGGAGCTGAGCGGGGCGGTGAGGCCGGCGATCGCGGTCACGGCGACGAGGAGCACTGCCGGCAGGGCGTCCGCGATGGCCAGCCAGGCGATCAGCGCCAGCGACACCGTGGCCACCAGCTGGTCGACGATGATCAGCTTCGCGCGCCCATGGCGGTCGAGGAGCGCGCCGGCGATGGGGCTGACCACGAGGCCGGGCGCGACGGACGCGAACGTCACGATCCCGGCCAGCGCGGGAGAGTCATAGCGGGCGAGGGTGAACAGGACGATGGCCACCCCGAACATGCTGCCGCCGATGCGGCTGATCGCCATCCCGAGCAGGATCCGGCCGAGGGTCGGGATCGCGAACAGGGCACGATAGGTCGGGGCGGGCTCGGCGCGGTGCATCCCTCCGACGCTACCAGACGAGCGCCCGGCGGCGCCGACCGCGCGCCGCCCTCGGCGCCGCCGGCCCGTGGGGTCAGCGGTGGCGCCGGTGGCGCCGCTCGGGGATCTCTTCGGCCTCGCGGGCCTGGCGGTCGAGGATCTGCTTGAACACCTTGCCCATGCCCGCGCGCATCAGGGCCCGCTGCTCCGCCTCGGCCTCCCGGTCCCGCCGACGCGCCCGCGCGGCCTCACGCGGGTCGAGCTCCTCGAACGGCTCCTCGTCCATGCGCCAATGCTGGCGCGCCCGCGAGCGGCCGTCAATCGCCCCGGGAGGCGGCTCGGTCGCCCCGCCGGGCCACCACCGAGAACGACAGCGGGATCCGGCCGCGCTCCTCGGGTCGCACGTCGCGATGGCCCGCCCACCAGTCCACCGGGTGCTCCGTGACGCGCTCCAGCCTGAGCCCGGCGCCCAGCAGCGCCGTGACGATCTCGCCGAGGGTCCAGGCCCGGGCGAACTTCCAGTGCTGCTCGTCCTCGGGGATCGACAGCCGGTCGATGTACTCGGGCGCCCAGCCCTTCGACGCCTCCGGGCCGGCGAAGTAGTCGTAGTCGGTCGCGACCCAGCGGCCGTCGGCGTCGGCGTCGAACAGCCACTCGGCGGGGTGGCCGTCGAAGATCACCAGGCGCCCGCCGGGCGACAGGAGCCGGCGCAGCACGGCGGCCCAGGCGTCGAGGTCCTGGAGCCAGATGATCGCGCCCCGACCCGTGTACACGAGGTCGCCCGAGCCGTCGAGGTCGTGGGGCGTGTCCAGGACGTCGGACTCGACCCAGCGGGCCGGCGCACCGGTGGCCGTCGCGAGCCGCCGCGCGAGGTCCAGCATCCGCGGGCTGTAGTCGACCCCCACGACCTCGTCGGCGCCCAGGTTCCAGAGCGACAGCGTGTCGCGCCCGGCGGCGCACTGGAGGTGGATCGCCCGGCGGCAGCGGCCATGCAGGTCGCCGATCAGCTCCCGCTCGACGGGGAACAGGTTCGAACCGCCCGAGCGGATGAGGGCCACCGCCTCGTCGAACCAGCCCTCGTAGCGCTCCGCGGCCTCGTCCCAGGCGACGCGGGTGGCGGCGTGCATCGCGCGGGCGTCGGCGGCCTCGGCCGGGGTGGCCGGGCGGACGTTGGGGGTGTCGTCGGACTCGGGCATCGACGCGAGTCTAGATGCGCGGCGCCGGAATCACGAGGGCCGGCGCCTTGGCGGACGACGGCCCATCACGTGCTTTGGGGCCGGGCGCAGAACCGGCCCCGTTCGAAGGGCGGCCTGCGGGTCACTCCCGCGACCGCGCGAGGCTGCCGGCCCTGGTGTCGCTCGAGATGTTCCCCGCGCGGGGGACGGTCGCCGCGTTCGAGGCACCGCGCGATGCGTCTTCGCTCACGCTCCACCGGCGTACGACGTGCCAGCGCTTGCGCGAGCCGTGCCAGTTGGCCGTTCGCATCGCCACCATCGGCTACCTCCCGGGACGCCTCCGCGGAGGAGGGGAGTCGGAACCCTTCCATTATCACGGGCCGTGCAACCCCCGTCCGGAGCAGCCCGGGGGGGCCGTCTCGCCGGCGGCCGGACGGCGCTACGCTGTCCGTGCATGGAGGTGCCGATGACCACCGGGCCACTGTTCTTCCCCGATCTCCTGGCCGAGACCCCGCCGCCGGCTCGCGGCATCCTGAGCCAGACGCTCTACGACGGTGACGACGTGCGCCTCGTGCTGTTCGGCTTCGCGCCGGGCGAGGAGCTGTCGGAGCACACCGCGGCCCGCCCCGCGATCGTGCACATCCTGAGCGGGACAGGCGAGGCCGTCGTGGGCGGCGAGCGGCACGCGATCGGGCCCGGGACGTGGTTCCGGATGCCGGCCCGGATGGCGCACTCCATCCGGGCGGAGACGCCGCTCGCGATGGCGCTCTACCTGCTGGCGCCCTCGTGACCCGCGCGCCGCTCCGGGCGCCGGGCGGGTGAGGCTCCGCGTCCGCAGTGGCGCGGACATCCACCTCGCCGATGCGTTCGACGAGCCTGGCTGCCCGGTCTGTCGCGAGCGCGACCGCACCGCGGCCGCCTACCTCGAGTCGATCCTCGCCGAGAGCGTGAACGACGTCGGGTTCCGCCAGGACCTGGACGCGGCCCGCGGCTTCTGCCCGGCCCACGCGCGCGCCGTGCTGGACGCGGACCGCCGGCGTTCCGGCAGCCTCGGGGCGGCGATCCTGCTCCGCGCCACCCTGGCGGTGCGGCTGCGCGAGCTCGAGGCGGCGGCCGGCGCCGGCGGTCGGACTCGGGCCAAGCGGCTGGACGAGGCGCGACGCCGCCCGGCCTGCCCGGCCTGCGAGCGCGTCGAGCGCACCGAGTCCGGGATCGTGGACAGCCTCGCGCGGCTCGTCGACGACCCGGCCTGGGCGGAGGCCGTCGCCGCCGCGCCGCTGTGCCTCGAGCACCTCGTCGCGCTCGCCGCGCAGCGTCCACCCTCGACGGCCTGGCCCGGGATCGAGGCGCGCCAGCTCGACCGCCTGCGCGCCCTGCGCGACGAGCTGGACGCCTACGCCCACGCCTCGAGCCACGACCGGCGCCACCTGCTCACCGACGCGCACCGGGCGTCCGTGGACCAGGCGGCCGACGTGCTGGACGGCGCCGGCGCCCAGCGGCCGGCGGCGAGGCGGCGAGGTCACGCCCCCGGCTGAGCGACCCGACGCCCGGAGCCGGGACGCCCGGAGCCGCGCGGGCCCGGGCGTCAGCGCAGGGCGAGGGAGGCGAACAGGAGCCCGTCGCGCTCCTCGAACGCGAACCCGTGCTCGGCCAGCAGGTCGCGCATCGGGCGGTTGTCGGGGGACATCTGGGCGAGCACGCGCTCCGTGCCCTCCTTGCGGGCCACGGCGATCGCGGACCGGACCATCTGGGTGCCGATGCCGCGCCGCTGCCACGCGTCGGCGATCACGAGCGTGAGCTGCTTGTCCTCGGTCGCATGGACGCGCGACAGGCGCACCACGCCGGCGATCTCGGGGCCGGCGCTGCCCGGCGCCTCCGCCACGAGCGCGATCTCGCGGTCGTAGTCCACGAAGCAGATCCGGGTGAGGCGCTCGTGCGCCGTGCGCTCGGCGAGGGCCAGGTCCGATCCGTACCGTGCGCGGACCGTCCGGGCGGACAGCGAGGCGTGGAACGCGGCGACGCCGGGCTCGTCCTCGGGGCGGATCGGACGGACGACGAACGGCACGCCGTCGGTCGTCGCGTAATCGCGCGCGTAATCGTAGGGATAGGGCCGGATCGCGAGCCGCGGCAGGTCCTCGTCCGCGACCGAGGCCGGGTGCAGCACGACCCGCGCGTCGAGTGCGAGGATCCGCTCCGGCGACGCAAGCAGCGGGTTGATGTCGATCTCGGCGATCCGCGACTGCTCGGCGACCAGCTCGCTGAACCGGACGAGCAGGGCGGCGAGGACGTCCGTGTCGATCGGCCGCCGGCCCCGGACGCCACGCAGGGCGGTGGCGATCTTCGTCCGCTCGATCAGCCGCTTCGCGAGGGTCGTGTTGAGCGGCGGCAGCGCCAGCGACCGGTCGCGGAACACCTCGACCAGCTGGCCACCCATGCCGAACAGGAGGACGGGTCCGAATTGCGGGTCCGGGGTGCTGCCCACGATCAGCTCGTAGCCCGTCCAGTTGATCATCGGCTGGATCGTCACGCCCTCGAAGTGCTCGGCGCCCGCCCTGGCGGTGACCGAGTCCCGGATCTTCTCGAACGCCTCGAGGACCTGGTCCCTGGAGCGGAGGTTGAGGCACACGCCGCCGACGTCGGTCTTGTGGGTGATCGTGCGCGACAGCAGCTTCGCGACCACCGGGTAGCCGATGTCCTCCGCCGCCGCGACCGCCTCCTCGGGGCTGCGCGCGAGCTCGGTGTCGGTGATCGGGATCCCGTAGGCGGCCAGGACCTTCTTGCTCTCGTACTCCGTGAGCAGCGTCCGGCCCTCCGCCGCGACGGTGGCGATGATGCGGTCCACCTCCTCGCGGAACTCGCCGCGCTCGGGGGCGACCGGCAGGGTCGGCGTCTCGTACAGCGCCCGCAGGTTGTCCGCGTAGCGCCACAGGTGGTTGAACAGCACGCACGCGGTGTCCGGGTAGGCGAAGGTCGGGATGCCCGCCTCGCGCAGGATCGCGGCGCCCTCGGCCACGTCCTCGCCGCCCATCCACGATGCGAGCACGGGCTTGCCCTCGATCCGCGCGTGCCGCGCCAGCGCCCTCGCGGTCGCCGTGGGATCCGTCATCGCCTGCGGCGTGAGGATCACCAGCAGGCCGTCGGTCTCGGGATCGGCGGCGGCCACCTCGAGCGCCTTCGCGTACCGCTCCGGCGGCGCGTCGCCGATGATGTCGATCGGGTTGTTGTGGCTCCACACCGCCGGCAGCACGGCGTTGAGGCGCTCCATCGTCTCGGGCGTGAGCTCGGTCAGCTCGCCGCCGCCGGAGATCAGCGCATCGGTGGCGAGGACGCCCGGGCCGCCGGCGTTGGTGACGATCGACAGACGCCGACCGGCCGGCCGGGGCTGCTTGGCCAGGATCTCGGACACCTCGAACAGCTCGCTGATCGAGTCCACGCGCAGCACGCCGGCGCGCCGGAACGCGGCGTCGAGCACGTCGTCCGACCCGGTGAGCGAGCCGGTGTGCGACGCCGCGGCCTTGGCCGCCTGGGCCGTGCGGCCGGGCTTGATCACGATGATCGGCTTGGTCAGCGCCACCTCGCGGGCCGACGACAGGAAGGCGCGGGCGTCGCCGATCGTCTCCATGTAGATCACGATGCTGTCGGTGTTGGGGTCGTCGCCCAGGTAGTCGATGACATCGCCCCAGCCCACGTCCAGCATCGAGCCCAGTGACACGATGGAGCTGAAGCCGACGTTCTCGTGAGCGGCCCAGTCCAGGATCGCCGTGAGCAGGGCGCCCGACTGCGACACGAAGCCCACCCGCCCGGGCTTGGCGATGCCGGCCGCGAAGGTCGCGTTGAACGCCCCGACCGGGTTCATGATGCCCAGGCAGTTGGGGCCGATGACGCGGATCCCGTGGCGCCGCGCCACCTCGAGCACCTGGCGCTCGAGCTCGACGCCCTCGGGCCCGATCTCCTTGAACCCGGCGCTGATGATGATCACGCCGCGGACGCCGGCGAGCCCGCACTCCTCCATGAGGCCCGGCGCGGACTTGGCGGGCGTGACGATGACCGCGAGGTCAACGGGCTCGCCGATCGCGCCGATCGAGGCGTAGGCCTTCACGCCCAGGATCGCGGGCCGGGTGGGGTTGACGGGATAGACGGTCCCGCCGAACGGCGACGAGAGCAGGTTCCACAGGATCGTCCTGCCGACCGAGCCCTCCTTCTCGGTGGCGCCGATGACGGCCACGGAGCGCGGGTGGAAGATCGCGTCGAGCGGCTGGCGCTCGACCCCCAGGATGTCCGACGACGCATCGGCGATCGGGGCGGGGGACTGGACGGTCATCGGAGACCTCTGGCGGGCGCCGGAAGCCGGCGCGGTTGGACGCGGATGTCTGCGGCCACGCGCACGCGCGGGACGCGCCAGGCAAGCGTCGGCGATCCGCCGGGCATCGGCAAGGGGCCGCGTGGCGGACCTGACGGCCGATCCGGCCCCCGGAGAAGGGGCCGATGCGCCAGTCGGCGGGGGGCGTCCGGCCCGGCGAGGTCGCTCGCGCGGGCGGGGCGCCGTCAGCCCCCCGACACGGCCGGGATCACGTGGATGTCGGCCCCCGGCGGGACGGCCGTCTGCAGCGTCGCCCGCTCCCCGGCGACGAACACGTTGACGTGGGTGCGGATCGACGGCCCTGCGTCCAGGAGGCGGTTGCGGATCCCCGGCACCCGGGCGTCCAGGTCCGCGATGACCTCGGCCACGGTCGTGCCCCGGGCCTCCATCCGCCGCTCGGTGCCGGGGAACAGCGACACCAGCGAGCGGGGCAGGTGGACGACGGCCGGCCGCCCGTCAGTCAAGGATCGCGGCGTCCACGGACCAGATCGGCGGCAGGTGGTCAGCGAGCAGCGACCACGTCCGCCCCTCGTCGGCGCTCCCGTACAGCTGGCCGGTGCTGGTGCCGAAGTAGACGCCCACCGGGTCCAGCCGGTCCACGGCCATCGCCTCGCGCAGCACGCCGAGGAACGCCCCGTCCTGCGGCAGGCCGTCGCCGAAGCGGGCCCAGGTGTCGCCGCCGTCGCGGGTCCGCCACACGGCCGCCGAGGCGTCCGGCATCAGCCGGCCCTGGTCCGGCGCCGTGAGCGGGATCGTCCAGGCCGTGAGCGGGTCGCGCGGGTGGGCGGCCATCACGAACCCGAACTCGGACGGCAGCCCGGCGGTGATCTCCTGCCACTGCCGCCCGCCGTCGAAGGTGCGGTACACGCCGCAGTGGTTCTGCTGGTACAGGTGCCCCCCGGCGTCCGCCGCCAGCACGACCTTGTGGACGCAGTGCCCGAACTCCGGGTCCGGGTCCGGGTTGAAGTCCGCGCGCACGCCCCGGTTGCGGGTCTCCCACGATGCGCCGCCGTCCCGGGTCTCGAACACGCCGACGGCACTCGCCCCGACCCACATCCGGTCGGGGTCGTCGGGGTGGGGGACGATCGAGTGGAGGCACAGGCCGCCGTTCCCGGGCTGCCACTCCGGCCGCGACGGGTGGTTGGTCAGCCCCTCGACGTGGCGCCACGTCCGGCCCCCGTCGGCGCTGCGGAACAGGCCTGCCGGCTCCACGCCCGCGTACACGGTGCCGTGGGCCGCGGTGACGTTCCAGATCCGGGCGACCTTCGGCCCGCCGTCGCCGTAGCTGAGCCCCTCGCTGGAATGGGTCCAGGTCGCGCCGTGGTCCTCGCTCCGCCACACGGCGGGGCCGAACCAGGGGCTGCTGCCCGCGGCCAGCAGCGCGCCCGTCCCGGGCTCCACGGAGATGTCGTTGACGGGCCAGCCGTCGCACAGCGGGCCGCGGAGCCGCCACTCGCGGCGGGCCGCGTCGCCGTCGAGGATGAAGGCGCCCTTGGACGTTCCGACCAGGACCGAGACCCGCTGGGACATTCGCGCTCTCCCTTCCGCCGGGCCTCGCGGCCCGTGTCCGTAGCGCGCAGCCTACCGCGCCCCGCGCGGGACGTCAGGCAGGCCGGTCGTGCGGGTCACGCGGCCGCCGCGGCGGCGGGTCGGGAGGGCGAGGGCCCCCGCAGCGGGCTATGCGATGCCCAGCCAGGCCGCGACCTGCTGGCGGGTGGGGACGCGACCGGCCATCACGACCGTGCCGTCGATGACCAGCCCGGGCGTGGACAGGACGCCCCGCTGCGCGATCTCCGCGACGTCCGTCACGTGGCGAACCTCCGCCTCGAGCCCGGCCCCCTCGATCACCTCGCGGACGACCTTCTCGACGTACCGGCACTTCTGGCAGCCCGACCCGAGGACCTCGATGACGTGCACTCGGCGCCTCCTTCAGGCGAGCAACAGGTTGAAGCCGTAGCCGACGGCGAGGATCCCGGCCGCCACGATCGCGACGAAGGCCCCGAGCAGGCGTGGCTTCATGACCCGTCGCAGGATCACCAGCTCGGGGATGGACAGGGCGGTCACGGCCATCATGAACGCGAGGGCAGACCCCAGGGGCAGCCCCTTGCCGATCAGCGCCTCCACGATCGGGATCGTGCCGGCCGCGTTGCTGTATAGGGGGACGCCGAGGGCGACCAGGGCCGGCACCGCGAGCGGGTTGTCGCGGCCCCCGATCGACACGACGAGGTCCGTGGGCACGAACCCGTGGATCAGGGCGCCGACCGCGATGCCAACCACCACGAACGGCAGGACGCGGCGGACGATGTCCAGGGTCGAGCGCCACGCGTCGCGCAGCCGCTCGTCAAGCGTCGGGCGGGTCTCGCCGATGCCGGCACCCGTGCGGATCGCCCAGACGTCGTCCTCCACGTACCGCTCCAGCCCCAGGCGGCCAATGACCAGCCCCGCCCCGACCGCCACGACGAGGCCCGCCATCATGTACGCGACCGCGATGCCGGGCCCGAACAGGCCCCACAGCAGCACCAGCGCGACCTCGTTGACCATGGGGCTGGAGACGAGGAACGCGAACGTCACGCCGAGCGGCACGCCGGCCTCGAGGAAGCCGATGAACAGCGGCACGGCCGAGCACGAGCAGAACGGGGTGACGATCCCGAACCCCGCCGCCGCGACCGTCCCCGGGACCACGCCCCGCCCGGCCAGGGTGCGGCGGACGCGCTCGGGCGACACGAACGAGCGCAGGAACGACACGATCGTCACGATGCCGGTGAGCAGCAGCAGCACCTTCGGGGTGTCATAGGCGAAGAACGCCACCGCGTCGCCGAGCTGCGAGCCTCGCTCCAGGCCCAGCGCCTCGAACGCCAGCCAGTCTGCGAGCGGCAGGTTGACCAGCCACGCGGCGACCCAGGCCAGCCCCCCGAGCCCCACCACGAGCCCAAGGGGTGCGCGGGCGGGCCGCGCGGCGACGATCGTCACCCGATAACCTCGCGCACCGCGGCCAGCGCGCGTGCGACGGCCGGCTCGTCGCGCTCGTAGTACAGGAACCGCGCGTTCGCCTCGTGGCGGGCCGCGCGCACCAGCCCCGCCTCACGGAGGCGCGCGAGGTGGTTGCTCACGTTGTTGTCGCGCTCGCCCAGCGCGGCCGCCATCTCGCACACGCAGTGCGGGCCGTCGGCGAGCATGCGCAGGATCCCGGCGCGCGTGCGGTCCGCGAGCAGCCCGGCGACGCCGACGGCATCGGCCACGTCGGGGGCCGGCAGGTCCAGCCGCGGCTCGCCGGCGATCGGCAGCGGCGGCCTCACGCGACGCCTCCGCCCATCACCGCCAGGGCCCGCACGCCGAACAGGCGCGGCGCGAGCCGCATCGCCGACCAGACGAGGAACAGCATCACCGGGACCTCGATCAGCGGTCCCACGACCGTGGCCAGGGCGACGGTCGGCGAGAACGCCGTGATCGCGATGGCGATGGCGATCTCGAAGTCCCGGCCCGTGGCGTTGAACGCGACGGCGACGGCGTCGCGGTACGGGAACCGCAGGCGAGCGCCCACCAGCAGGACGCTGAAGAACATCAGGACGAAGAACAGCGTCATCGGGATCGCCATCTCGACCACGATCGCCGGCCGCTCGAGGATCAGGTCGCCCTTGAGCGCGAACATCACGATCAGGGTGAACAGCAGGCCCAGGATCGACACGCCGTTGAGGGCGGGCTTGAGGGCGTCCATGCCGGCCTCGCCCCGACGCCGGACCACGGCCATCCGCGTGGCCACGCCCAGGACCAGCGGCAGCCCGAGGTACAGCACCACGCTCTGCGCCACGACCGTGACGTCGAACGAGACGTCGCCGATCAGCAGCCGCGCATAGACCGGGATCAGCAGCATCTGGGCGACCGAGTTGAGCGCCACGAACACGAGCGCCATGGGCGTGTTGCCCTTGGCCAGGAACGTGAAGATGATCACCATCGCGATGCACGGCGCGAGGCCGTACAGGACGAGGCCGGTCCGCAGCTCGGGGTCGGCGACCAGCGCGTTGGCGAGCGCGAACATGAGGAATGGCGCGACGAGGTAGTTGAACGCCAGGACCACCGCCAGCTGGCGCGGCGAGCGGAAGGCGTCGCCGACCTCGCCCAACCGGACGTTGGTCATCGCCGGGTACATCATCGCGAACAGGCCGATCGGGACGCCCAGGCTGATCGCGTTGGGCACGGTGACCTCGAACGTGCCGGCCGCGATGGCCTTGATCGCGTCGATCGGCGGCGTCAGGGCGAAGTCGCTGATCCGGAGCGCGTTCCCCACGGCGATCCCCACCGCCATGCTGAACACCACGAACAGGGGCAGGAGGCGGAAGTCCTCCAGGCGCGTGAGCAGCGATCTCATGTCGGCGGACACCTCAGCGGGACGTGAATATCTCAGCATTGCCTGAGGTGTCACAGGGTCGGTGGTCACGCCCGTGGCGTCCGATCGGCACGCTCCGTCGTACCCGACGGCCGGGACCCGCGCCACCACGCCCGGGCCGGGGCTTGACATTGGAGCGACTCGAAGGTCTACGCTTGGGGCTGTGAAGGTCTCGGAGCTCGCCCGCCTCGCCGGCACCGCGCCGTCGGCCGTCCGCTGGTACGAGGCGGTGGGGGTGCTGCCCCCGGCCGGACGGATGGCCAACGGCTACCGCGAGTACGGCGCCGCCGACCTCGCGAGGCTCCGGCTCGTGGTCGCGCTCCGGCGCCTCGGGCTGGCGCCGGTGGACGCCGGCCGCCTCGCCGCCCTGTGCCTCGAGCGTGGGGCCATCGACCGGGACCTCGCCCCGGTGCTGGCCGACCAGCGCGCGGCGATCGCGCGCCAGCGCGAGGACCTGGATCGACTCGAGGGCGAGCTGCTGGACCTCGAGATGACCGTCGCGGCCGCGGGCCGCGCCGCCCGCAAGGAGCCCGTCGTGACCCCGATCCGCGTCCTGTTCGTGTGCACGCACAACTCCGCCCGGAGCCAGATCGCCGAGGCGCTGCTCGGGCGCTACGGCGGTGCCGACTTCGAGGTCCACTCGGCGGGCACCGAGGCGACCCGGGTCAACCCGTACGCGGTCCGCGTCCTCGGGGAGCAGGGCATCGACTGGTCGGCGGCCCGGAGCAAGGTGATCACGGAGTTCCTCGACCAGTCGTTCGACTACGTCATCACGGTCTGCGACCGCGCCCGCGAGACGTGCCCCGTGTTCCCGGGGTCCACGAACACCCTGCACTGGGGCCTGGACGATCCGTCGGCGGTGGAGGGCACGGACGAGGAGCGGCTGGCCGCCTTCCGGCGCACCCAGCTCGAGGTGTCCACCCGGCTGCGACCGTTCATCGAGGTCGCCCTGCGTGCGGCCGGCCGTCCCCGGGGTTCGGCCGTCGTCTCCTGAGCGGCGCCCCGGCCCCAGCCCAGGCCCCGGCCCCAGGCCTCAGGGCCCGCCCCGCCGCGGTCAGGCGTCGAAGCGGACCGCGAGGTAGCCCACCGTCCGATCCGCCGGCCCGCCGGCATCGGCGGACGTCGCCGAGGCGAGCCGGACCGCCCGCGTCGCGCCCATCGCGCGCAGCGCCGCCAGGCCCAGCACGGCCGGCTCGATCCCGCACATCCCGCAGGCGAGGCCACGGATGCCGGAGGAGCGGACCGCGTCCTCGCGGTCGGCGAGATCGTCGGCATCCACGGCCAGGATCGAGGGCAGCAGCGCCTCCGTCACGCGCTCGCAGGCGGCGGCCGCCGGGTAGTGCGCCATGTCCGTGCTGATCGCCAGGACGACCGGCTCGCCGGACGCGCGCCGCCCCGCGAGCAGCTCGCCGAGGCGCCACCCCGCGTCCACCGCCCACGGGCCCCGGCAGGACACGGACAGCGGGACGATCCGCCCACCGGGCGACACGGCCTGGAGCAGCGGCAGCTGGACCTCGAGCGAGTGCTCGAGCTCGTGCGCCTCCCGGTCCACGAGGTACGGCGGTCCCAGCGCGACCACGGCCGCGGCGAGGTCCTCGTCCACCGCGCTGTCGCCCAGCGGCGTCCGCCAGGCGCCCGACGGCCAGGCGGCGACGCCGTCGAGCCAGGCCGCGCCATGGTTCGTGCCCAGCAGCACGACCAGCGGGGGCGGCGCCCCGGCCCCGGCCGGCGATGCGCCCCGCACAGCCGCGAGCCGGCTCCAGGCCGCCGCTGCCGTGACACCCGAGTACATGAGGCCGGCGTGCGGAACGAGGATCCCCGCGGGCACGACGCCGGGAGCCGGCTCGTCGATCGCCGGCAGGCGTGCCGCGGCCCGCAGGCAATCGTCCACGAGCCCGCGGAGGCGGTCCTCGGCGGCCGGGTAGAACGAGCCAGCGACGGCCGGCTCGCGACGCGGTCCCGACACGGGTGCATCGGCCCAGCGCGTCATGTCCTCACCCCGCTCGAGGCGAGCCCCACCCCTTCGAGGATCCGTCCGCACGCCGGGCAGCCGCCCGCCGGGGTCAGGAACGACCGGCTCCGGTAGCCGGTCCGCTCGATCACCACCCGCCCGCAGCCGGCGCAGCGCGTGTCCTCCAGCCCCAGCTCCGGCGCGTTGCCCACGTAGACGTACCGGAGGCCCGCGTCGCGGCCGATCGCCGCCGCCCGGGCCAGCGTCGCGCGGGGCGTGGGCGGGACGTCGAGCATCCGGTGGGCGGGGAAGAACCGGCTGACGTGCCACGGGGTCGCGGGCCCAAGCATGTCCACGATCCACCGGGTGAGCCCCCGGAGCTCCTGGTCGGCGTCGTTGTGGCCGGGGATGACGAGCGTGGTGACCTCGAGCCAGATCCCCGCCTCGCGCATCGCGACGATCGCCTCGAGCACGTGGGCGAGGCGCGCCCCGCACAGCCTCCGGTAGAAGGCGTCGTCGAACGACTTGAGGTCCACGTTCGCGGCGTCGAGGATCCCGGCCAGCAGGCCCACGGCCTCTGGCGTCGCGTAGCCGTCGGTGATGAACAGGTTGCGCAGGCCGGCGGCGCGGGCGAGACGTCCGGTGTCCAGCGCGTACTCGAGGAACACCGTGGGCTCGACGTAGGTGTAGGCGATCGACGTCGCGTTCGCGTGGCGAGCCGCGGACACGATGGCCTCCGGGGACATCGGCCGCTGCGGGACGTCGAGGCCCAGGCGAGGGGCCTGCGCGATCTCCCAGTTCTGGCAGAAGGTGCAGTGGAACGGGCAGCCCACGGTCGCGATCGAGTACGCGAGCGACCCGGGGTCCACGTGGAACAGCGGCTTCTTCTCGATCGGGTCGAGGCCCGCCGAGGCGACGGCGCCGTACGCGTGGCAGACGAGGCGCCCGCCGAGGTTCTCGCGCACGCCACAGATCCCGCGGCGACCCGGCCGGACGAGGCACCGGTGGGCGCACACGCCGCAGCGCACGCTGCCGTCGGGCAGTGTGGTCGCGAGGACGGTGGGGACCGGATCGCTCCGGGTGCGTTCGGCCAGCGGCATCAACGGCTCCGGGACCAGTCTCTCGCGTCGCCGACCGGCGCCACAGTGCCGGCCGGTCCCGATTCGGGGCGCAATCGCTCTCGGTTCCGGCCGGCCACGCGAGCAGGATCGGGTCGTCGCGAAGGAGCGATCCGAATGGCCCACACCCTCGAGCCCCCGTCCACGACCCTCGACGAGCCCGGCCTGCCGGCGGCCGTCAGCCTCACGCCCGTCGAGCGCGCCGCCCTGCTCGACATCGCCCGAGCGGCGGTCGCCGCCGCCGTCCGGGCGGTCCCCGTTGGCACGCTCCGCGACGCCCTGGCCCGCCACTCCGGCCTCGAGCGGCGGGCCGCCGCGTTCGTCACCCTCACCGAGAGCGGCGAGCTCCGCGGCTGCGTGGGCCACATGGATCCCGACACGCCGGTGGCCGACTCGGTCGTGGAGGCCGCCAACTGGGCCGCCCTGGGCGACCCGCGCTTCCCGAGCGTCCGGGCGCAGGAGCTGTCCCGCCTGCACCTCGAGGTGTCGGTGCTCGGCCCGCTCATCCTCCAGGCCGACCCCTCGCGCTGGCGCCTCGGCGTCGACGGCATCGTCGTCGAGCGCGGCCTGCGGCGAGGGCTGCTGCTGCCGGAGGTGGGACCGATGCTGGGCAACGACCGGACGGCGATGCTGGACACGGCCTGCCGCAAGGCGGGCCTGGCGCCCGGTGCCTGGCGTGACACGGGGACGACGCTGTACGCGTTCCGCACCGACCGGTTCGGCGGCCCTGCGATCGCGGACGCCGCCGAACGAACGCCTGGCGGCCCTGCGATACTCCGCCCATGACGCTCCACCCCAACCCGCCCCGATTGATCACGGTGGCGCTCGCGGTGGCCCTGGGCGCGATCGGGTTCGTGTATGCCTGGCCCCTGGACGGGCTGATCCCGGTCCTCCAGCCCGTCGCCGACGCCATGGCCGGGCTCGGGCTCACGCCCGACCGTGAGCTCGGCTACCTCGGCATGTTCGCCTCGGGCTGCCTGCTGGTGGCCGGATCGCTGCTGCCGGGGATCTAGCCGATGAACCGCACCAACTTCGCCCCCACCGCGCGGACGATCATCGTGGCCCTGGTGCTCCTCGTGGTCGGCCTGCTCGGCACCTACGGCACCGTGCTCCCGGACCAGGTCGGCGTGCTCGCGTTCGCCGGCGCCATCGTGCTGCTTCTGCTGGGCATGGTGGTCCGAGGGATCTAGCCTCGCCCCGCGGGAGGCACCGATGACCGTTGGAGGGCGGGTCCTCACGACCCGGGACCTCAACCGCGCCCTGCTCGCGCGACAGCTGCTGCTGGACCGCGCCGAGGTCACGATCGAGGCGGCCGTGGAGCAGGTGGGTGGCCTCCAGACGCAGTACGCCCCCTCGGGCTACGTGGGGCTGTGGACGCGCCTGGCGGGTTTCGGGCGCGAGGACCTCACGGCGGCCCTGGAGCGCCGCTCGGTCGTCCAGGCCACGCTCCTGCGCGCGACGATCCACATGGTCTCCGGGCGCGAGTTCTGGCGCTACGCGCTCGGCATCCGGCGTGCCCGGCGGGCCTGGAACCTGCGTGTCCGACCGGACGCCGGCGAGGCCACGATGCGTCGCGAGGCCGAGCGCCTCCGCGCCGCCCTCGCCGACGGGCCGAAGACGGTGAAGGAGCTCGAGGGCCTCGCCGACGGCTTCATCGGGCACCTGGGCGTGTGGGTCGACCTCGTGCGCGTCCCGCCGTCGGGTACCTGGGAGCGCCGGCGCGCGGACCGGCTCGCCCTCGCGGACGCGTGGCTGGGACCGGAGGACGCGACCGAGGCCGAGGGGCTCGCGCACCTCGTCGGCGCCTACCTGCGCGCCTTCGGACCGGCACCTTGGGCCGACATCTCGACATGGGCGGACGTCCCCGCGCCGGACCTTCGCCGTGCCGGTGAGCACGCCCTCAGGCTGGTCCGGTTCCGCGACGCGGCCGGTCGCGAGCTCTTCGACCTCCCGGACGCGCCGCTGCCGGACCCGGGCACGCCGGCGCCCGTCCGGTTCCTGCCGCACTGGGATGCGAGCCTGCTGGTCCACGCCCGGCGGACCGGCGTCCTGCCCGAGCCGCACCGGCCGCGGGTGTTCAGCTCCCGGAACCCGTTCTCGGTGGGCGTCTACCTCGTGGACGGCCGGGCGGCCGGGGCGTGGTCGGTGCGGGACGGACGCGTGGTCACGGACCCGTTCGAGGACCTCGGCGTCCGCGACCGGGACGCCGTGGAGGCGGAGCGCTCCGCGCTCGAGGCCTTCCACGCCTGAGCCGTCGCCGGCACGCAGATCCCGCCTCCCGCGCGCCGGCCGGAACCCCGTCGCCGCCGCGACCGTCCCGGGCCCATGAAGCGACGACACCTCCTGCCCCTGGCGCTGTCCTCCCTCCTCGGCCTCGCGGCCTGCACCGGGGGCGCGGCCACGCCGGCCCCATCCTCGCCGCCCGCGTCCTCGGATCCGGCCGCGGGTCTCGACGGGCGGACGTTCCTCTCGACCGGCATCACGGGCGGCACGCTCGTGGCCGGCTCCCAGGTCCGGATCGCGTTCGCCGACGGGAACGTCGCCGCCAACGCCGGCTGCAACTCGATAAGCGGCGCCTACACGATCGTCGGCGACCGGCTGGACGTGGGCCTGCTGGCCACCACCGAGATGGCCTGCGACGAGCCGCTGATGGCCCAGGACACGTGGGTCGCCTCCCTGCTCGACGGGGCGACGATCACGCTCGACGGCAACACGCTCACGCTGGCCAAGGACGGCGTGACCCTCACGCTGCAGGACCGCGAGGTGGCCGACCCCGACCGGCCGCTGGCCGGCACGCGCTGGCTCGTTGACGGGCTCATCTCCGGCGACGCGGTGTCCAGCGTCCCGGTTGGGGTGACCGCGGCCATCGAGTTCGAGGACGGGCGGGTCAACGTCGAGGCCGGCTGCAACACGGGCGGGGGCACGGCCACGATCGGCGACACCAGCATCGCGTTCGGTCCGATCGGGCTCACCAAGATGGCCTGCGACGGGCCGGCGATGGCGGTCGAGCAGGCGGTCACCGCCGTCCTCACGGGCGAGGCTGGCTACGCGATCGAGGCCGGGTCGCTGACGATCACCAACGGCGCCACGGGCCTGGTGTTCCGCGCGGCGCCCTGAGTGCCGCGCGCGCGGATCCGCCCGGGCGCCGTGGCGCGGGCCCGGCGTCAGGTGTCGTCGCGCACCAGGAGCCGCTCGAACGGGACCGGGTCGGCGAACGGGTCCGGCGCGGCCTGCGCGTCGCGCGTCGCGATCGCGGCCGCCAGCTCGCGGCCGGCCCGCGCGATCCGGTCCACCAGCGACGGCTCCATCGGGTCCTGGCCGCCGCCCCAGTCCTCGGCCGCGGCGAACACCGCGGTCGGGACCACGGCCGCCCCGAGGTAGGCGAACAGCGGCCGCATCGCGTGGTCCAGGGCCAGCGAGTGGCGCGCCGTGCCGGCGGACGCGGCCACGACCACCGGCATGCCCGCCAGGGCGTCCCGTTCCAGCACGTCGAAGAACAGCTTGAACAGGCCGCTGTACGAGCCGCTGTAGACCGGCGTCACGGCGATCAGCCCGTCAGCACCGACGACGTCCTCGATCGCTCCCTGGAGGGCCGGGCTGGGGAACCCGGTCAGCAGGTTGTTGACCAGGTCCTGGGCGTGGTCGCGCAGCTCGACCATCGTCAGCCGGGCGTCGATGCCCTTGGCCGCGAGCTCGCCGCCGGCCGCGGCACCGAGCCGGTCCGCCAGCAGGCGCGTCGCCGACGGTTGGCTGAGCCCGGCATGGACGGCGACCAGGGACCGCCGCCGGAGGGGCGTGGGCGCGTCGGCCATGGCGTGGTCGCCTACGCCACCGACACGGGCGAGGCGGTGCCCGCGGCGTCACGGGCGGCGAGCAGGCTCGCGTGCGTCGGCGCGTCGGGCACGTGCGCGGGCTTGAGCGCGGCGAGCTCGCGGCGGAGCACCGGCACGACCTCACCTCCGAGCAGGTCCAGCTGCTCCAGCACGGTCTTGAGCGGCAGGCCCGCGTGGTCGACGAGGAACAGCTGGCGCTGGTAGTCGCCGACGTACTCGCGGAACGTCAACGTGCGGTCGATCACCTGCTGGGGGCTGCCGACGGTGAGCGGCGTCTGGTCGGTGAAGTCCTCGAGCGACGGCCCGTGACCGTACACCGGGGCGTTGTCGAAGTAGGGCCGGAACTCGTGGACGGCGGCCTGGCTGTCGTGGCGCATGAACACCTGGCCACCGAGCCCGACGATCGCCTGGTCCGCCCGGCCGTGACCGTAGTGCTCGAACCGGCGGCGGTACAGCCCCACCATGCGCTGCGTGTGCTCCTTGGGCCAGAAGATGTGGTTCGCGAAGAAGCCGTCGCCGTAGTAGGCGGCCTGCTCCGGGATCTCCGGGCTGCGGATCGAGCCGTGCCAAACGACCGGCGGGATGCCGTCCAGCGGCCGGGGCGTGGAGGTGAAGCCCGTGAGCGGTGTCCGAAACCGGCCCTCCCAGTCCACCACGTCCTCGCGCCACAACCGGTGGAGCAGGGCGTAGTTCTCGACGGCGAGCGCGATGCCGTTGCGGATGTCCTGGCCGAACCAGGGATACACGGGACCCGTGTTGCCGCGGCCGAGCATGAGGTCCACGCGACCGCCGGCGAGGTGCTGGAGCATCGCGTAGTCCTCGGCGATCTTCACCGGGTCGTTGGTAGTGATGAGCGTCGTGGCGGTGGA
The DNA here is from genome assembly GCA_040755495.1 of Chloroflexota bacterium. Taxonomy (GTDB): domain Bacteria; phylum Chloroflexota; class Limnocylindria; order Limnocylindrales; family CSP1-4; genus CAIXZV01. The sequence continues at coordinate 40,689 of JBFMAT010000019.1, read as the reverse complement.
CAGGATGAGGCGCTCGGTGCGGGCGGCGATGTAGCCCAGCATCGTGGTGGGGGAGGAGGGGACGAACGGTGGGTTGTGGTGCTCGCCCGTCGCGAACACGTCCAGGCCCAACTCCTCGGCCTTGAGCGCGATCGTGACCATGGACGCGATCCGCTCGGCCTCCGTGGGCGTCCGCCCGGTGGTCGGGTCCGGCGTGACGTCGCCGACCGTGAAGATTCCGAACTCCATCGCGGTACAGTTGATCCTTCCGTGCGCGAGCCCGTGTCCCGGGCTGGTCGCAGCATATCGCGCAGATAGTTGCACTGTCAACGATCTTCGCGTGGATACGATGACGACGTGCACGAGCATCGCGAGACCCTGCGCCGGGCCGCCTCGCCCGACGTCGCGCCGATCACGGCCCTGGTGGATGCCGCCTACCACGACTACGGTGACCTCATCGGCCGGACGCCACTGCCGATGTTGGCCGACTACGCCCAAGTCGTCCGCGACCACGACACGTGGGTGCTGGAGGCTGGGGATGGCCGCCTGGTCGGTGTGATCGAGCTGGTGGCACACCCGGACCACCTGTGGGTGGAGAACGTGGCGATCGACCCCGTCGAGCAGGGGCGCGGCCACGGCCGTCGGCTGCTGCGTCACGCGGAGGCGGAAGCCCAGCGCCTCGGCCTGCCGGAGGTCCGGCTGCTGACCAACGAGCGGTACACGCGCAACATCGCGATGTACCTGCACTACGGGTACGCCGAGACGCACCGCGAGCCCTACCAGGGCACCGACCTCGTCCACTTTCGGAAGCGTCTCGTCCCGGCCTGACCCGGAGCCGTCGAATCGTTGCCTCCGTGCCCGTCGGGATCCGCGCAACGTCCGGGCGCACGAGACGTCTCCGGGATGGCCGCCCGACTTCGCACCGAAGCTCCCCCATGCGGCGACGGGTCGGCCCGGGGCGTGGAGGAGGCGATGGACGGACGCGAGGATCCCTCGGCAGCGGACGCACGGGAAACGGCCGAGGCGACCGTGCTCATGGCCACGATCGGACTCGTCGTCGGCGTGGTGATCGGCGCGTCCGGGCCGATCTTCGTGGTCGTGATGAGCCCCTTCTTCGGCGGCGGGCCCACCTGGGGCGGTCTCGCCCTGATGGCCGGCGTGCTCATCGTCCTGGTCTTCGGACTGCCAGCCCTGTGTACGCGTCGCGGCCGCTGGCTGACCGTGCCGGCGTTCGCCTTCGGGGCGATGCTCGCCATCGGCGTCCTGGCCGGGACACGCGTGGGTTCCGCGCTCGGGACGGGTGGATGGGGTTGACCCGAGTGCGCATGCATAACATACTGGTTATGGATGAGCACCGACCAGTTGAGCACCGTCTTCGGGGCCCTCGCGGATCCCACCCGGCGCGCGATCCTCGCCCGTCTCGCGGAGGGGGACGCCAGCGTCCGGGATCTGACGGCGCCGTTTCGCGTCTCGCAGCCTGCGATCTCGCGACACCTCAGGGTGCTCGAGCAGGCGGAGCTCATCTCGCGCAGCCGGCGGGGGACCGCCCGGCTGAGCCATCTCGAGGCCGAGCCACTCCGCAATGCGACGGCGTGGCTGGCCCGCTATCGCGAGTATTGGGACGAGAGCTTCGGGCGGCTGGACGACCTCCTGGCCAGCCTCCGGGGGCACGGTCTGGAAGGGAACGACTGATGGCAACGCTCGAGGTCACGGCGCCGGGCGGCGTCCCGTTCATCGACTTCAGCCGCGAGTTCGACGCGCCGGTGGACCTGGTGTTCCGGGCCTGGACCGAGCCGGACCTGTTGGTGCAGTGGCTTGGGCCGCGCCGCCTGACGATGATCATCGACGAGTACGACGTCCGCGACGGCGGCCGGTGGCGCTACGTCCACCGCGACACGGACGGCACGGAGTACGGCTTCCACGGCGTGTTCCACGGCACGCCGCGGCCGGAGGGCATGGTGCAGACCTTCGAGTTCGAGGGCGCCCCGGGGCACGTGTCGCTCGACTCGGTGGTGCTCGAGGACCTCGGGGGCCGGACCAGGGTCAGGGGCCGCTCGGTCCACCAGTCGGTCGAGGCGCGCGACGCCATGGTCCAGAGCGGCATGGAGGGCGGCCTCCGCGAAGGGTTCGACCGGCTGGACGAGGTCCTCGGGCGGTTGTCCACTCCCATCCACTGATGCGACGGGCGGCCTGAGCGGGCCGAAGACGCGACCACCGGCCCTTGGCAGGCTGGCGACGGGAGCGTGACGGTGACGCGTGTCATCGGCATCCCTGCTGGAGGGTGGGACCTTGCGCGCCCTGGTCGTCTACGAGTCCATGTTCGGCAACACGCGGGCGGTCGCGCTCGCGATCGCGGATGGGATCGCCGCCACCATGGCGGTGGACGCCGTCGAGGTCGGCGAGGCGCCGGTCACGATCCCGGACGACGTGGCGCTGCTCGTCGTGGGCGGGCCCACCCATGCCCACGGCATGACGAACCCACGGACGCGGACCGACGCGGCCGAGCGGGCGGGGGACCGCCTGGTGTCCCGCGGCCAGGGCGTGCGCGAGTGGCTGGAGCGGATCAAGCCGGGACCCGGCTCCATCGTGACGGCGGCGTTCGACACCCGGATCAAGGGGCCGGAGCTGCTGTGGGGCTCCGCCGCCAAGGGCGCTGCGAAGCTGCTCGCCGCGGCCGGCTTCCGCAACCCGCAGGCCCGCAGCTTCATCGTGGACGGGCCCACGGGCCCGCAGTTCGACCGGCTGCTCACCGGCGAGCTCGATCGCGCCCGCGAGTGGGGCCGGAGCCTGGCGGCCGCCCTTCCCGTCGCTCCCGTTCGCTAGCGAGCCGCTCACGGGAGCCGCGACGCTCGGCGATCGGCGATGATGGGCGCATGGCGAAGACGCAGGCGAGCCCCGCGGCCCTGAAGCGCGAGAGCGCCGGCCGCTACGTCACGGGCGACGGCCGGTTCACGGTGGATCAGGCGTCGGGCGGCTGGATGGTCACCGACGCGGAGCACGCGAACGAGCTCGGCCTGCCCCTCGTGCGAGGCCCGTTCGCGACCCTGTCCGACGCCCGGGCCGCGGTGGACGCGGCGCGCACGGAGCCGGCGCCGACGTCTGGCCTCGCGGCCCGGATCGCGTCGCTGCCCGCGAAGCCGCGCCCGGACCGGCGGACGGCGAAGACCACGGGCGCGGCGTCCAGGCCGAAGGGAGCCGGCGCGCGCGCGACGTCCGGTGGCCGCGAGTCATCCGGGCCGCCCGAGGCGCCGCCCCTCGAGATCCGCGAGTGGCGGCGCGGCGACGGCGACGGCCTGCGCGGGCTGTGGGCCTCGGTCGGCATGGGGTCGCTGGGCGACGACGACGCCAGCCTGGCCGTGATGGCCCGGCGCAACCCGGGCCTGGTGCTGGTCGCGCTGGAGGGCGGGCGGGTCGTGGGATCCGCGCTGGGCGGCTGGGACGGACGTCGCGGCTGGATCTACCACGTGGCCACGGCGCCGGACCGGCGGCGAGCGGGGATCGCACGACGGCTCGTGGAGCGGGTCGAGGTCGGCCTGCGTGCCCTCGGCTGCCCGAAGGTCAACGTGATCGTCCTCGACACCGCGATCGAGGCCGCCGCGTTCTGGACGGCGGCCGGCTACTCGCGGCTGGCAGCGAGCCAGTACGGCCGGGTCCTGGCCGCGGACGACGATGCCGGCGCCGGACGCCGCTGAGGGCCGGGCGGGGTTCGACGTCCGCCGGCTCCGGCCCGACGAGTGGCGGGAGCTGCGCGAGCTTCGACTGCGCGCCCTCGCCGACGCGCCCGACGCCTTCGGCACGACGCTCGAGGAGGACGCGCGCCGCGCCGACGCGGAGTGGCAGTCGTGGGCGTCGAACCGGGAGCGGGTCGTGATCGTGGCCGAGCGCGACGGCCGGCTGGTCGGGATGGCGTCGGGCGGCCGGGCGCCCAGCATCGAGCGGGCGGCCGGCCTGTACTCGATGTGGGTGGAGCCCGCGGCGCGCGGCACCGGCGCCGCGGATGCGATCGTCGCCGCCGTGGTGGACTGGGCGATCGAGAACGACTACCCGGCGATCGGCCTTGGGGTCACCACGGGCAACACGCGGGCGATCGCGTTCTACGAGCGGCTGGCCTTCCGCGACACGGGCGGGCGGTGGCCGCTTCGCGACGGCTCCGAGCTGGTGATCCAGATCATGGTGCGTCAGCTGGCGTAGGTGGCCCGGCGACCGCTTGTGCCATCCGGCACCGGCGCCTATCCTGTGCGCCTCGGCGCGTCCCGCGCCCAACCCCGATCCGGCGCTCACGCCGCCGGCACGATGGGGCAAAGGGGGACCCGATCCCCCGGGACGATCGTCCGCCCCTTCACCGGCGGGCCGCGGGAGCGTGAGTGCCGGGCTTCGCCGTGCGGAAGGACGCGCAGACGATGACCACCCACAAGGCCTTCAAGCGCCGGGTGCGCACGCGCATGGCGAAGACCGGCGAGTCGTACACGGCCGCCCGCCGGCAGCTGCTGGAGCACGCGGACGCGCCGCCGCCGGAGACGGCTCCCGCGGCGGCGAGCGGCCTGGACCCGGTCGAGGCGGCGGGGTCGACGCGGGCCGACGCACCGGCGACCGCGGGCCGCGACCCGGCCGCGCCGCCGACCTCGGACGACTCGGTGGTCCGGGTCACCGGCCGGAACTACGCCGCCTGGTACGGGCTGCTCGACGCATGGGGCGCCGCCGCGCGGGGTCACACGGCCACCGCCGCCTGGCTCGCCGGCGAGCACGGCGTCCCCGGCTGGTGGGCGCAGAGCATCACGGTCGCCTATGAGCGGGTGCGCGGGCTCCGGGCCCGGCACCAGATGCCGGGCGGGTTCGAGGTCACGGTCGTGCGCACCCTGGCCGCCGATCCCGAACAGGCCCTCCGGGCGTTCACCGACGAGCAGACCCGCGAACGTTGGCTGCCCGGGTCCGGGATGCGACAGCGGCCGACCAGCGCGGCCGGCGTCGCCCGGTTCGACTGGCCCGAGCCGGCGTCCCGGCTGATGGTCGCCGTGGTCGCAAAGGGCCCCGGCAGGGCGACCGTCAACGTCGTCCACGCGAAGCTCGCCGACGCGGCCGCGGCGGAGGAGCGGAAGGCGTTCTGGCGGGAGCGGCTCGAGGTCCTGAGGTCGTTCCTCGAGCACGGTCCGGCCGCCACTGAGTGAGGCAGCCGGATGCGGGACCCGGTCAGCGACGTCGGGTCGGACGAGCTGCGCTGCGGGGTCCCGACGCCGCCGAGTTCGAGTCCTGGTTCGCGCCCTCGCCCTTCGCCGGGCCACCGCGTCGTCACGCTCCCGCCGCCACGTCGCTCCGCGTGCCCGCCGCCGGGGGTTGACAGGTACCGAGCGAGACTGTAGTGTCTGCATTGGTTAATTAACCGGATGGCGAAATGCAGACCCAGCCAGACCCGCTCAGCACCACCTTCGCCGCCCTGTCGGACCCGACCCGTCGCGCGATCCTCGCGCGGCTGGCGAGGGGCGACGCGACCGTCAAGGAGCTGGCCGACCCGTTCGACATCAGCCTGCCCGCGATCTCGAAGCACCTCAAGGTGCTCCAGCGGGCCGGCCTCATCGAGCAGGGGAGGCAGGCCCAGTGGCGGCCGTGCAGCCTCACGTCGGAGCCGTTGCGCGACGTGGCGGACTGGGTCGGGCAGTATCGGAAGCACTGGGAACAGCGCTTCGCACGCCTGGACGAGCTCCTCCGGCAGCTGCAGGCGCCACCGACCGACGAGACCACGGACGACTGAACGGGCGCTGCCCGGCGTCCCCCATGGAGGTATGAACCCGTGTCCAAGATCACGCCCTGCCTGTGGTTCGACAAGCAGGCCGAGGAGGCCGCCCGCTTCTACACGTCGCTGTTCCCGGACAGCCACGTCGACGACGTCTCCCGCGCCCCGGGCGACAACCCGAGCACCGGGGCCGGGGACGTGCTGCTGGTGACGTTCACGCTGGCGGGCGAGAAGTACACGGCCGTCAACGGCGGGCCCCAGTTCCCGTTCACCGAGGCGGTCTCGTTCCAGATCGACTGCGCCGACCAGGCCGAGGTGGACCGCTACTGGGACGCGCTCATCGAGGGGGGCGGAGAGCCGAGCATGTGCGGCTGGCTCAAGGACCGCTACGGCCTCTCGTGGCAGGTCATCCCCAGGCAGATGGGCGACTACCTGGGCGGGCCCGACGCCGAGGGCGCGGCCCGCGCGATGGCCGCCATGCTCCAGATGCAGAAGCTCGACGTCGAGCAGCTGCGACTCGCGTACGAGGGCGTGGCAGTCTAGCCCGATGACGTCGCCGCTCCCGGACGGCCTCGACCCCGCGACGCGCGGGCAGATCGAGGCCGTCCTCGGCGTCGTGCGGGGCGTCCTGGGCACGGACGTGCTCGGCGTCTGGCTGCACGGCTCGGCGGTGCACGGCGGCCTGCGCCACCGGAGCGACGTCGACCTGCTGGTCGCGAGCGCGAGGGCCACCACCCCGACCGAGCGCGGCGCGCTGATCCGCGGGCTGCTGCGCCTGTCCGGCCGCCACGCCGAGGGTGGGCCGGCCCGCTCGCTCGAGGTCACGGTCGTCGTCCAGCCCAACATCCGGCCGTGGCGCTACCCGCCGCCGCTGGAGCTCCAGTACGGCGACTGGTGGCGGCGCGAGTTCGAGGGCGGCGAGTCCGCGCCCTGGACCTCGCCCAGCCCGGACCTCGCCGTGGTGCTGACCGGCGTCCTCCACGGCGGCGTGCCGCTCATCGGGCCGCCCCCAGGCGAGCTGCTGGATCCCGTGCCCCGCGCCGATCTCGATCGGGCGATGCTCGACACGATCCCGGGCCTGCTGGCCGACCTCGAGCCCGACACCGCCAACGTGGTCCTCACGCTGGCCCGGATCTGGGTGACCCTCGAGAGCGGCGAGATCCGGCCCAAGGACGCCGCGGCGGACTGGGCCCTGCGGCGCCTGCCCGACGAGCACCGGGCCGTGCTGGAGCGAGCCCGGGCGGTCTACCTCGGCGAAGCCGCAGACCGCTGGGACGATCTCGCGGCGCGAGTCGGCCCGCACGCCGCGCACGTCGTCCGCGAGATCCGCGCCGCGGCGGCGCGCGTGGGTGGGCGGCGGGACGGCGGGCGCCCAGCACCGGACGGCGGGCGCCCGGCACCGGACGACGGTCCGCCCGCTGGGGCATGATCCGCCCATGGACCCGCAGCCACCCGACGTCGTCCCGCCCGGCGCCGGCGAGGTCGCGCGTCGGGTCCGCGGCATCACCGGCGTCCCGTGGCGGCGGCTGTTCCGCTACCTCCGGCCGCACCTGGGACCATTCGCCATCGCGATCGCGGGGCTGGTGCTCGGGTCCGGGCTGGCGCTGCTGGTGCCGCTGTTCGTGGCCGGGCTCGTCAGCGCGGTGGTGGCGGGCGGGGATGCCGCGGGCCTCGACCGGCTGATCGCCGGCCTGGTGGTCCTGTTCCTCGCCCAGTCCCTGGGCGGGTTCGTCCAGTCGTACCTGCTGGGCGTGGTGGGCGAGCGGATGGTCGCCCAGCTCCGCGGCGAGCTGTTCGACCGGCTCGTGACGCTGTCGCTCGACTTCCACGGGCGCAACCGGGTGGGCGAGCTCGTCTCGCGCCTGTCGAGCGACGTGACGCTCATCCGCACGATGCTCACCCAGACGACGACCTCGCTGCTGTCATCGCTGATCGGCCTCGTCGGCGCGGTCGTCATCCTGTTCCTGCTCAGCCCCACGCTGCTCGCCGTGGTGCTGGTGCTGGCGCCCGCGCTGATCGCCGTCGCGATCGTGTTCGGGCGGCCGCTCCAGCGCGTGAGCACCGAGGTCCAGGACGCCATCGCCGCCAGCACCGCGACCGCGGAGGAGGCGCTGTCCGGGATCCGCGTGGTCAAGAGCTACGTGCGCGAGGCGTGGGAGGCGCAGCGCTATGGCGGCGACCTGTCGGGCGTCGTGGCCGCGGGCTCCCGGCTCGCGATGTGGCGGGCGGCGTTCGGCGGCCTGATGGGGTTCCTGGGCTTCGCCGCCATCGCGGGGCTGCTGTGGTGGACCGGCCACGAGGTCATCGACGGCCGCCTCGCGATCGGGACGCTGACGGGTTTCCTGCTGTACGGCGTGACGATCGGCGGCAGCCTGGCGACCATCGCCAGCCTGTACGGGCAGTTCCGCGAGGGCACCGGGGCCGTGACCCGCGTGTTCGAGATCCTGGACATGGAGCCCACCGTGGTCGACGCCCCCGGCGCCACGCCGCTGAGGCCGGTGTCCGGGCGGATCGAGCTCGAGGGCGTGTCCTTCGCCTACGACGGCGAGCGGCGGGTCCTGCGCGAGGTGGACCTCGACGTGCCCGCGGGCGAGGTCCTCGCCCTGGTGGGGCCGTCGGGCTCCGGCAAGACCACGCTGGTCGGGCTGCTGCCACGGCTGTGGGACGTGACGGAGGGCGCGATCCGGATCGACGGCACCGACGTCCGCGAGGTGACCACGGCCAGCCTCCGGGCGCAGATCGGGCTCGTGCCGCAGGAGGCGGTCCTGTTCGGCGGCACGGTGCGCGACAACATCCGCTACGGGCGGCTGGACGCCACCGACGCCGAGGTGGAGGCGGCCGCGAGGTCCGCCAACGCCCATGACTTCGTGACCGCGTTCCCGGACGGCTACGACACCGCGGTGGGCGACCGGGGCCAGCGCCTGTCCGGCGGGCAGCGCCAGCGGATCGCGATCGCCCGGGCGATCCTCAAGGACCCGCCGATCCTGCTCCTCGACGAGGCCACGAGCTCGCTCGACAACGAGTCGGAGCGGCTGGTCCAGGACGCGCTCGACCGGCTCAAGGTGGGGCGCACGACGATCATCGTCGCCCATCGCCTGTCCACGATCCGGTCCGCGCACCGGATCGCGGTTCTCGACGACGGCTGGCTGGTGGAGCTGGGCACCCACGAGGCGCTCCTCGCCCGCGACGGACTGTACGCCCGCCTGTACCGCCTGCAGTTCACCGAGCAGCCGATCGGGGCCGGGGCCGCCGGCGCCTGAGCCCGCGGCGGGGCGTACGGGCCGCTGGTCGCACGACCGCGGCGTGACCGGGGTCAGCCCCGGATCGAGCGGATCCGGTCCGTCGCGAGCGGGATCCCTCGCTCCACGAGGTGCCATCCGTCCTCGCGCTCGACCTCGTAGGCGCGGAAGGCGCAGGGCACGCCGCGTGCCGTGAGCGGGTCCGGCCCGTCCATCAGCTGGAAGTGGAGGTGCGGGGCCGTCGAGTTGCCGGTGTGTCCCACCCGGCCCAGCACGTCACCGGCCCGGACAACCTGGCCCGCACGCACGGCCACGGACCCTGTCGTCATGTGCGCATAGGCGGAGTACACGTCATCGTGGCGCAGGATCACGTGGTTGCCCACGACCCTGCGCAGGCCCTCGGGCGTGGGGCGGAACGTGAGGGCGTTCCGCGTGGCGAGCGCGAGCTCCCGGATGACGTGGATCCGTTCCCGCTCCGGGATGCCGTCGCTGGCGACGATGACCTCGCCATCGAGGGGGGCCAGGATCGGCTCCCCCCAGCCGTGGCTGTCGCGGGTCCGTGTCCCGAGCAGCAGCGCACGGAGGCCGCCCGCGGGATGGTCCCGGGTGCCGGGCCGCGGGTCGAAGCGGATGAGGTCGAAGGCGAAGCGCTGGCCGAGCATGTCGGTCCCATGACTCGGGATTCGGGAACCCGGCGTGTGGACGGCGACCCACTCGCCGCGGAGCGGGAAGTCCACGATCCGGGCGCCGGCAAGCTCGCCTGCGAGCGGGGTTCCCATGCGCAGCCCCGCCATCAGGCGGCGCTTCGCCCCGTGCCCGCGAGCGCCAGGACGTGCACCCGGACCGGCGGCGTGTCGTCGTACGCCTCCTCGCCCGTGACCATGCCCGCCGTGGGCACGTCGAGGGCCCGGGCGGCCGCGTCCGTGATCAGCGCGTAGGGCACTGCCCCGACCAGCTCGCGGGCGTGGTTCTTGAGCAGGCGGTGGACGACGTTGACGTCGGGGCCCAGGAGCTCCTCGCGGCCCGCGATGGACTGGGCCACGTAGTCACCGTGGTGGAGGACGAACTTGAGGTCCAGGTCCGCGACGCGGGCACAGGCCGCGCAGGTGCAGGTCCACTCCGAGCCGGCGGCGGCGAGCCGGTCCCGGAACGAGGCGTAGCAGGCGCGCATGCAGTCGAGGACGGCCTGGCCGTGCACGATGCCGTCGTCCGCGACGGCGAACATCGCGTCGCCCTCGAACTTGGCAAGCCGGAACGTCGGCGCGACCGCGGCGACCATCGTGTCCAGCAGCTGCGACAGCACGGCGTAGGCCGGCGGCGGCTCGTCCGCCTCGACGATCAGCGCGACGTGTGCCTCCGCGACGCCCCGGAGGAAGCTCGTGTAGCCGGAGATGTCGGCGAGGAGCAGGGCGCCGCGACGACGCGACGCCGGGGTGGTCGAGAGGGTCACGGCGCAGATTGTCGGACATCCCGCCGAATCGAGGAGGCCGCGCGCGCCCGGACGCGCCGGCCGGCCACGGAGCGGGGAGGCGGCACTGGCCGGCGCCGGCCGCCTCCCCCACAGGTCAGGCGGTCGCACGCCCCAGGGCGGGCACGGGCGATGCCGACTGGTGCCGGGCGATCGGCTCGGGAGCCGCGGCCACCGCCGCCTCGTGGATCCGCCCGTCGCGCATCCGGATGACCCGGTCGCAGGCCGCCGCGACCTCCGGGTCGTGGGTGACCAGGACGAGGGTCTGTCCGTGCTCCTGGTTGAAGCGCCGGAGCGTGGCCAGCACCTCCGCCGAGCGCTCCGAGTCGAGGTTGCCCGTCGGCTCGTCGGCCAGCACCAGCTTGGGCCGGTTGACCAGCGCCCGGGCCAGCGCGACCCGCTGCTGCTCGCCGCCCGACAGCTCGGCCGGCCGGTGGCCCGCCCGCTCGGCGAGGCCGACGAGGTCCAGCGCCGCCAGCGAGGCCGAGCGTGCCTCCGCGCCCCGGATGCCCGCGTAGTCACAGGCGAGCATCACGTTCTCGAGCGCGGTCAGCGTCGGGACGAGGTTGAAGTCCTGGAACACGAAGCCCATCTCGCGGGCACGGATCCGGGTCCGCTCACCCTCGCCCAGCTCGACCATGCTGCGGCCCGAGAACGAGAGCTCGGGGCGGGGCCCGTGGTTGGTGTCCGGGCCGTGGAGCAGGCCCAGGATGTGCATCAGGGTGCTCTTGCCCGAGCCCGACGGCCCGATGATCGCGACCATCTCGCCGCTCTCGATCGAGACGTCGACGCCGCGCAGGGCGTGGACCGTGTTGCTCCGGCCCAGCTTGTAGGTCTTCCGCAGGTTGCGGCCCTCGAGGAGCGTCATCTCAGTTCTCCGTGTCGCGTGGTGCAGGTGGTGTGGATGGCGTGGTGGGTGTGGGTGGCCGTCGTGTCTCGCTGCCGTCGCGGAGGTCACTCGTAGCGCAGCGCCGAGACCGGGTCCAGCCGGGCCGCGTGCAGCGCGGGCATGAAGCCGGCGAGGGCGCCGAGGATGGTCGAGAACAGGACGGCGGTGATCGCGGTGCCGGTCGTGAGGTCGAACAGGACGGTGCCCGACGAGCGGCCGGCGTCGTTGACCAGGGTCACGACGAGCGCGCCCAGGGCGAGGCCGATGGCCCCCCCGATGAACCCGATCAGCCCGGCCTCGAGGACGAGCTCGCGGACGATCCGCAGCCGGCTGCCGCCGATCGCGCGCTTGATCCCGATCTCCCGCGTCCGCTCGGCGATCGACATGGCCATCGTGTTGACGACGGACAGGCCGCCCACGACCAGGCTGATCAGCGCGATGCCGATCAGGATCGCGTTGAGGATCGCCATCGAGGAGCCGATCTGCTCGTCGAAGTCCTTGCCGGACATCGCGCTGACGTCGGGCAGCGCCGCCTCGATCCGCCGGGCAAGGACGTCCGGGTCGACGCCGGGCTCGGGGAAGACCGTCATCGACGTGGCCACCGCGTCCGCCTCGACGTTCTCGCGGACCATCGGCGGGAGCGTGGCGACGAACAGCTCCTGGGCGGCCCGGAAGGGCACCATCGCCGACTGGTCGGGGGCGGTCAGCGTGGGCTCCAGCACGCCAACGACCTCGAACTCGACGCCGCGCAGCACGATCGTGTCGCCGACCCCGGCGTCGAACTTGCGGGCGATGTCCGAGCCGAGGACGGTGACCGGGCGACCCTCGTCGGTCGCGGCCAGGGCACGGCCCTGCGCGTAGTGGAGCTCGAACGTCTCACGCCCCTGGTCGGCGCCGGCGACGGAGCCCTGGATCATGGGCGGCATGCTCATCGAGACCGCGCTCATCTCCTCGTCCATCAGGAGCATGACCTCGGGGGTCACGACGGCCACGCCGTCGACGTCCGCGACGAGGTCCGCGGTCGACAGGGCCATCGGGACGGAGGCGAAGCCGCCCATCCCCGCGTCGGCCCGGAGGGACACCTTGTCGGCGAAGTAGGTGCTGCCCCCGGCCACGAGGGCGTTGATCTTGTTGGCCATCGAGCCGAACACGACGAGCGCCCAGATCCCGATCGTGATCCCGAGGATCGTCAGCGTGGTCCTGAGCTTCCGTCGACCGAGGTCGCGCATGGGTCAAGTCCTCCTGCCCGTGCCGCGGAGCTCGTTGGATGCCGGCGTTGCCGCGCCCTGGGCGAATGCCAAGACCGTAGGGCCGGGGAAGGGGAGCGGCCAGCCGGTCACCCGGCGTCTTCGCGCTGGGGGTAACCCCACCCCGCCGCGGGGGATGGCCCCGGAATGCACCTGATAGGCGACTGCAACGCGCCGGCGGACGTGCAGGGCATCCGGCTTACGTGCGGCGGCGTACTCCGGGTTGACGCACCGAAGGGGGCGCGCGTCCCCAGATCGCCCCGCCAGCACGGAGGAACCTTCGCATGCGCCGATCCCTGTCCGCGCTCCTGGTTGCCCTCGCCGCCCTCGTCCTGGCGGCGACCCCGGCGCTCGCCACGCGGTTCCCGTCCACGATCGACCTGCCAGACGGCTGGGCGCCGGAGGGGATCACCGCCGGGCGGGGCACCACGGCCTACGTCGGCTCGCTGGTGAACGGCGCGATCGCAAGGGTGAACTTGCGAACGGGCGCCGTGGACGACGGGTTCGTCGACGGGATCGCCGGCGAGGTCGCGGTGGGCCTCGAGTACGAGGCCGGCGCACACCGGCTGTGGGTCGCCGGCGGGCCGACCGGCGAGGTCCGCGCCTACGACGCCACCGACGGCACGCTGCTCGCGACCTACGCGTTCGCCGCGGGCTTCGTCAACGACGTCGTGGCGACCCGCCATGCCATCTACGCGACCGACTCCGCGATCCAGCAGCTGCTGGTGATCCCGCTCGGCGAGGACGGCAGCCTGCCGGCCCCCGCCGACGCGTTCACCATGCCGATCACCGGCGATTTCGTGTACCAGGCCGGCTTCAACGCCAACGGCATCGTCGCCTTCCGCGGACGGCTTATCGTGCCGCAGTCGAACACGGGCGAGCTGTTCGCGATCGATCCCCGGAGCGGGCACAGCGTGCGGCTGCTGCCCGAGGGCTCGATCACGTTTGCCGACGGGCTGGAGCTGGTCGGCAGCACGCTGTACGTGATGCGCAACCAGCTCGCCCAGGTCGACGTGTACCGCCTGCATGGGTGGACCCCCAGGTTCCGTGGGACGATCACGGGCGACGGGCTGGACGTGCCGACCACGATCGCCTTCGCCGCCGGCCGGCTGTGGGCGGTCAACGCCCGCTTCGGGACGCCGGTCACGCCCGATACGGCGTACTGGATCACGCGCCTGCCGGCGAGGTAGCCGCGACGCGCGGTTTGACGCGCTCGCACCCGGTGTGACGTGAATCACATGTGACGTTCGTCACATCGCGCCGATCCATGCGCCTCTGGTCAGCCAGGGGCGCAGCCACGTCTACTGGGCAAGATCCAGGAGATCGAGCCAGGGACGCGTTGCGCCTGCGAGGTGGCTCCGTCCGCGGGTCCGCAGCCCCACAGGGAGGGCAGCGCGATGTCCGTCATCGAGACCGAGAAGCTCACCAAGTTCTACGGCACCCACCGGGGGATCGTGGACGTCGACCTCGCCGTGGAGGAGGGCGAGATCTACGGCTTCCTCGGGCCTAACGGCGCTGGCAAGACGACGACGATCCGGCTGCTCCTCGACCTCATCCGCCCCACCTCCGGGCGCGCCAGCGTGTTCGGGATCGAGACGACCGTCGATCCGGTCGCGATCCACCGGCGGGTGGGCTACCTGCCCGGCGAGTTCGCCCTGTTCGACCGCCTCACCGGTGGCGAGACCATCGACTACTTCGCCAACCTCCGAGGGGGCGTCGACCCGCTGTACCAGGCGGACCTCGTGGCGCGCTTCGACCTCGACCCCTCGCGGCGCTTCAAGGAGTACTCGAAGGGCAACAAGCAGAAGGTGGGCCTGGTCATCGCCCTCCAGCACCGGCCGGACCTGCTCGTGCTGGACGAGCCGACCTCGGGGCTCGACCCGCTGGTCCAGCAGACGTTCTTCGCGCTCCTGCGCGAGACCGTCGCCGAGGGACGCAGCGCGTTCCTCTCGTCGCACATCCTCGACGAGGTCGAGCGGACCTGCGACCGGGTCGCGATCGTGCGGGACGGCCGCCTGGTCGCGGTGGACCGGGTCGAGGCGCTGCGCGGCCTCGCGCATCACGAGGTCGATCTCCGGTTCGCCGCGCCGGTCCCGGCCTCGGCGTTCGCGTCGCTGCCGGGCGTGACCGACGTCGTCGCCATCGACGACCGCCTGACGATGCGGGTGACCGGGTCGATGGCGCCGGTCGTCGAAGCGGCCGCCGGGCGCGGCCTCATCGACTTCGAGACGCGGGAGCCGAGCCTCGAGCAGACCTTCCTCGCGCAGTACGGCCGCGAGGCCATCGGGGTGACCGATCATGGCCGCTGAGACCCGGGGCCTGCCGCTCCTGGCGCCCATCCCGCGAATCCCGCTCCGCCGCCGGCTGTACGGCCTCGGCAGCGTGTTCGGCAAGACGCTCCGCGACTCCCGCCTCGGGATCCTCGTCGTGACGGCGCTGCTGGGCGTGATGTCGATCGCCGGCGGCCTCACCATGGCCTCGACCTACGGCACGCTGGAGGCGCGGCGCGAGCTCGCGGCGATGTCGGCCGACATGCCGCCGATGCTGCGCGGCATGTACGGGAACCCCGTCAACGTCGACACGCTCGGCGGGTTCATCTCGTGGCACTACGCGGCGTACTTCGCCCTGCTCGGCGGCCTGTGGTCCATCCTAGCCCTGTCGTCGGTCCTCGCCGGCGAGGCGCGGCGCGGCAGCCTCGACTTCGCCGTGGCGACGCCTCGCCCGAGGCGGAGCATCGCGCTGGAGAAGGTCGCGGGTCACGCGGCGGCGGTCGGCATCGCCATGGCCGCGCTGGCGCTCGTCGCGTGGGCCACCGGGGTCGTGGGCGCGAAGCTGCCCGGCGATGCCATCTCGCCGGCCGCGGCGGTCTCGTTCGCGATCGGGCTCGGGGTCAGGACGCTGGTCGCCGGGTCCGTGGCGTTCGCCATCGCGCCGTTCCTGGGTCGCGGCGCCGCGGCCGGGATCGCCGGCGCGCTGATGCTCGGGGGGTACGTGATCCAGAGCTACCGGACCGTCGTGCCCGCGTTCGACACGGTTGCGCAAGCGACCTGGTTCTCGTGGACGGCCGACCACGTGCCGCTGGCCGGGCCCACGGACTGGACGGGAGTGGTGATCACCGCCGTCGCCTGCGTGGTCCTGCTCGCGATCGGCATCGAGGGGTTCGCACGCCGCGACGTGGGCGTGACGGTCCCGGTGCCGGTTCCCCGGCTGCCCCGCGCGCTGCTCGGCGTCCACGGGCCGCTCGGCCGCTCGTTCGGCGATCTCCTGCCCACGGCGCTGGCCTGGGGCATCGGGCTCGGCCTCTACGGCGTGCTCATGGCGGCCGCCTCGCAGTCCCTGCTCGACGCGCTGGAGACGTCGCCCGCCATGGCCGAGATCTTCCGCTCGCTCATCCCCGGCATCGACATCACCACCGCGGCCGGCTTCCTGCAGCTGGCGTTCGCCGAGATCGGCTACGTGCTCATCGGGCTGGCCGCGGCGACCTTCATCTCGATCCGGTCGTCGGACGAGACCTCGGGCCGGCTGGAGCTGCAGCTGGCGACGCCGCTGACGCGGGCCCGATGGGCGGTGGCGAGCGGCCTGGCCGTGTGGCTGGCGGTCGCCTTCGTCACGCTGCTGCTCGCGGGGGCCGTGGCGCTTGGCGTCGCCTCGGTGGGGCAGGATCCGGTGACGCCGGCGCTGGGCACGCTCGTGCTCGCCGTCTATGGCGCCGCGCTGGCCGGAATCGGCGTGGGGGTCGCCGGCGTGTCACGCGCGTCGTTCGCGATGCCCGCGGTGGTCGCGCTGACGATCGGGACGTTCCTGCTGGACCTCCTGGCGCCCATCCTGCGACTGCCCGACTGGGTCGGCCAGCTGGCGCTCACCGCGCACCTGGGCGAGCCGATGGTCGGCGCCTGGGATGGCCTCGGGATGGCGGCCTGCGTCATCCTCGCCGCGGGCGGGCTCGCCGTCGGCGGCATCGGGATGCGACGCCGCGACGTGGGCGGCTGACGGAGGCGCGCGGACATGGGCGATCGACCCGGCGAGGCGCGTCGCTGGCTGCTGCTCATCTACCGGATCAAGGCCGAGTCGTCGGGGCGGCGGACGTACGTCTGGAGACAGCTCCGCCAGCTCGGCGCCGTGTACCTGCAACAGGCGGTCGCCGTGCTGCCCGATCGGCCCGGGCTCCGGGCGGAGCTCGACCGGCTCGGGCAGCGGATCCGGAGCGGGGGCGGGGAGGCGTCGCTCCTCGAGACGGCCTCCCCGACCCAGGCCTGGGAGGACGAGCTCGTCGGCCGGTTCAACGCGTCGCGCGATGCCGAGTACGAGGAGATCCTCGACAGCGTCGAGAGCTTCGAGGACGAGATCCGTCGGGAGACCCGCAAGAAGCGCTTCCGGTTCGCCGAGCTCGAGGAGGGCGAGGCGGACAGCGAGAAGCTCGGGCACTGGCTGGCCCGGGTGATCGAGCGGGACTTCTTCGGGGCTCCGGGACGGGCGGGCGCCGAGGAGGCCCTCGCCCGGGGGAGAGCGCTGCTGGGCGAGTTCACGGCGGAGGTCTACCGCCTGGAGGGCATCGGCCCCCGGTCCGCCGGAGGTGAGGCGGACCGCTGACCTCCCGCTCAGGCGCGGACCACCGCCAGCCCGAGTCAGGTGATGCCGCGGGCGACCCAGGCGACGGCGGTGAGGGCGAACGGGCCGGTGGGGAGCATCGACCGGCATTGCTCGCGGAGCACCGCCTTGTGCTCCTCCGTCAGGCCGGCGACGTAGGCACCGCCAGGCCCGACCCCGTGCGTGAACGGCTCCCACCAGTCGTCGAAGCTCGCGTACTCGCGGCTCGCCGAGAGCGACCCCTCTTCGATGTCACGGAGACCCGCGGCCGCGAACAGCTCGGCGAGATGGCCACGGCGGGTGCCCGCCAGCCGCGACTCATCGACGACCGACCCATCGAGATCGCGGGCCGCCTCCCAGAACGGCCCGAGCGGGCCGCGCCCGCCCTCGAAGTCCCAGACGCAGGCCGCCGTGACGCCACCCTCCCGGGTCACGCGCGCCATCTCCGCCAGCCCCGCGACCGGATTCGTCATGAAGTGCACCACGAGGCTCGCGAGTGCCGCGTCGAAGGCCCGGCCGCTGAACGGCAGCCGCTCCGCCGGCGCCTGGCGCACGTCCACGCCCGGCAGCCGGCTCCGCGCCGCCGTCACGAAGGACTCGGATGGATCGACCGCCACCACGCCGGCGGTACCCAGCCGCGCCGCGAGCACCTCGGTGAGCGCGCCCGGGCCGCAGCCCACGTCGATGACCTGGTGGCCGGGACGCACCTGCGCAAAGTCGACCAGCTGCGGCGCCAGCTGACGTGACCACCGCCCCATGTAGCGGTCGTATGCCTCCGCGGCGACGTCGAAGCTCATCACCTGGTCGCCACTGCCATCGGTTCATCTTGCAGGACGCGCGCAAGGGCCCCATTCGGCTCGAGGTCGATCCGCATCACCACCTGGCTGCGGGTGGGGCGGAGGGTGGGTTGGCGGCCGATGGGCGCTTCGGCCTTCGACCGCGAGACGTCCGACACTGGCCTCCGATGCGCTGATCCGCGTGACTTGACCATGGGGAACGCAGTTCCAGGTCGGTGCCGCGCTGGCCGGGAGGGAGAACATGACCACGGTGCTCGTCGTGTATGGCAGCCGCCACGGCGGCACGAAGGGCATCGCCGAGCGCATCGGCGAGGTCCTGCGCGCCGAGGGCCTCGGCGCGGACGTTGTGCCCGCCGATCGGACCGGCAACATCCAGACAGCCGACGCATTCGTCGTCGGCAGCGGGGTGTACATGGGGAGCTGGCTCAAGGAGCCGGTCCAGTTCCTGGAGCGCAGTGCGGCCACGCTCGCCACGCGACCGGTGTGGCTGTTCAGCAGCGGGCCGCTACCCGGCTCCTCGAAGGACACCGATGCCGATCCACTGACGAACGCGCTCGGGCCCGCCGATGGACCCGGCAGCGGCGGGCACAAGACGATTCTCGAGCTGGCGGCCAGCATCCATCCCCGCGACCACCGAGTGTTCCTGGGCGCATACGACCCCAGTGACCCGCCGCGCGCGCTGTCCGAGCGGGTTGTCCGCATGATGCCGGCGTCGAAGGACCTGCTGCCGGCCGGCGACTTCCGTGACTGGGACAACATCGAGGCCTGGGCGCGCGGCATCGCGGCGTCGCTCGCACCGACGTCCGTTCCCGCCTGACGCGTTCCGGCCGGGGGATCGGCTACTGTCAGGGCGCGGGCACATCGCTCGACGCTGACGACGACCCGCCAGGCGAGGAGGAGCGCGATGAGGGCCGCGATCCGCGAGCGCTACGGGCCGCCCGAGATCGTCCGTGTCGAGGAGGTCGACACGCCGACGCCGGCGGGCGACCAGGTGCTCGTCCGGGTGCGCGCCGCGTCCGTCAACCGCGCCGACCTCGATGGCCTGTACCCGCGCTGGCAGTTCACCCGGCTGTTCACCGGGGTGCGCGCGCCGCGCGTCCACCGGCTCGGGCTGGACGCGGCCGGGATCGTCGAGGCGGTGGGTCCGGACGCCACCCGGTTCGCGCCCGGCGACCGCGTGTTCGCGGACCTGTCCCTGTTCGGCCAGGGTGCGTTCGCCGAGCACGCGTGCGCGCCCGAGCGCGCGTTCGCGACCGTGCCGGACGGGATGTCGCTCGAGGACGCGGCGACGCTCCCGCACTCGGCCGTGCTCGCCATCCAGGGCCTCCGGTACCGCGACGGCCGGACGGTGGGCGCGGGACACCGGGTGCTCATCGCCGGGGCGTCGGGCAACGTCGGCCCGTTCGCCGTCCTGATCGCCAAGGCACGCGGAGCGCACGTGACCGGCGTGACGCGCACCGCGAAGCTCGACTTCGTGCGCGCCCTCGGTGCCGACGACGTCATCGACTACACGACCACGGACTGGACCAGGGCGGGCGAGCCCTACGACTGGATCCTCGACGTGGAGGCACGCCACTCCGTCCTCCGCGCGCGCCGGGCGCTCAGGCCCGGCGGCGTCTACGTCTCGCTCGGTGGCTCGACCTCGCTCATCTTCGACGGCACGCTCATCGGCGCGGTCGTGTCCAGGGCGACCGGCCGCGGGATGTCGCTGATGACGTGGTGGAAACCCTTCCGGGCCGAGGACGTTGACGCACTCAAGGCGCTGGTCGCCGCCGGCACGCTCGCGCCGCGGATCGACCGGAGCTACCCGCTCGACGAGGTGGTGGACGCCCTGCGCCACCTCGACTCGGGGCTGGCCCGGGGCAAGGTGCTCGTGATCCCGTAGGCGTCATGCCGACCCGCCCCGGCCGGGACGGGGGCGTGGCCCGCGGTCAGGCGGGGACGGCGATCGTGCTGTCGACCCGGATCACCGGCGGGTGCTCGAAGTGCTTCTTCACGGCGCACTGCTCCGCGGAGCGGACGACCGCGTCCGCGTACCGGGCCGGGAACGTCTCGGGCAGCTCGATCGTGACCTGGACGTCGCTCACCAGGCGGGTCGCCGGGTCGACGGCCATCCGCTGCACGAGCCTGATGCCGTCGGTGGGGATCCCGCGCTGGCGGCAGAAGCCGAGCACGTAGATCCCGGCGCACGTCCCGATCGTGGACAGGAAGGTCGCGAACGGGGTGGGGGCGAGGCCCTCGCCGCCGCCCGCCGGCGGCTGGTCGGTGGGCACCACGAAGCCGGCGAAGTGCGCGTCCACGCGCGCGCCGCCGGGGAAGTCGATGATCATCTCCACGGGAACGACCCCTGTCTGCACGGCGGGCCGGCCCGGATCGCCGGGTACGCCGCCTGTTCATGGCCGGCACATCGATCCCGGGGACGCAGGATCGAGGGCCACTGGATGCAAGCACAGGATAGCGCCTAGTTGCGCGGTTGCGCAAGTACGAAACGACCAGCCACCGGCGTGCGCTGCATTGACAGGGGGAGGACGCGTGGGCGCAATGTACGGACGTGATCAAGGACCTCCGCACCACGACCGAGCGGGCCGGCAGGTCCCAGGCGCGCGACGGTTGCGCGACGGTTGAGCGGGCCCGTGGCTGATCCATCCGCGGCTGCGCCCAGGATCCGGCGGCTCGTCGCGGACCTCGTCGAGGCACCCGAGCCCGACCCGGCCCTCGCCGGGCTGCCCGCCTGGCTCGCCGCGTCGCCGAGGTTCCGCGCGTTCGCCGAGGCGAACCGCGACAAGATCCGCAAGAAGCTGCGCGGCGCCACCGCGACCGAGGCGCGGCTCGACGTCCGCGCGGAGCTGCGCGTGGCCGCGCTCGTGCTCGCGGACCGGCGGTTCGAGCTCGAGTTCGAGGCGTACGGCGCCGGACGGCGCGGGCCGGACTTCACGGCGACCTTCCGCGCGGGCCGCCCGTTCAACGTGGAGGTGACGCGCCGCCGGCCCGGCCCGGGCGCCGCGTCGCTCGAGCCCTCGATCCTGGGCAAGCTCCGGCAGCTGCCGCCGTCGGCGTCGAACGTGCTCGTCGTCGCGGTCGACGGGCCAGACGGCGCCCCGGATCCCGGCCCGGTCCTGCGCGACCTCCGCGCGCGTGCCGATCGCCGTGACGACGCGTTCTTCGCGGCGCGGGGGCTGGGCGGCGCCGCGGCGGTCAATGCCGGCCTCCTGCGGATGGCCGCCGTCGTCGCCTGGGCCGAGAGCGGGAGCGGAGCGGCGCGGGTCACCGCGTGGGCCAACACCGGGGCGCGGATCCCGCTGCCCCAGCCGACCCTCCGCGCGCTCCTGGCGGCGCTCGCGGCGGAATGAGGGCAAGCGCAGGCTTGTTCGCCGGTCGAAGCGCGGCCATCATCTGCGAACCGTGGCGTGAGCGAGAGGTAGGTCATGACCGTCATCGATTGGCTGCTCGACGCCGATCCCTCGATCCGCTGGCAGGTGCTGCGCGACCTGACCCACGAGCCGGCGGACGTCGTCGCGGCCGAGCGGTCGAGGGTCGCGGCCGAGGGCTGGGGCGCCCGGCTGCTCGCACTCCAGGCGCCCGACGGCCTGTGGGGCGGCCGGCCCTGGTCGCTCGACTACACGGACACGTTCCACGTCCTGGAACTGCTGCGACACTTCGGTCTCGATCCGGCGAGCGAAGCGGCCCGGCGCGCAATCGACCTCGTCCGCGAGCACGTCGTGTGGCGGGGCGGCGCCCCCGTCGAGACGCCGTGGGCCGACAACCGGTTCTTCGAGGGCGAGGTCGAGCCGTGCATCAACGGCAACGTCGTCGCGACCGGCTCGTACTTCGGCGTGGACATGGCCCCGCTCGTGGACCGGCTGCTGGGCGAGCAGCTCCCCGACGGCGGCTGGAACTGCGAGGTCGAGAACGGGGCGACGGTGTCGTCGTTCGGCACGACGATCAACGTCCTCGAGGGCCTGCTCGAGCACGAACGGGCGACCGGCGGCTCGGCCAGGGTCGCGGAGGCCGGACGTCGCGGAGAGGCATACCTGCTCGAGCGCCGGCTGTTCCGCCGGAAAGCGACCGGCGAGGTGATCGACCCCGGCTGGCTCCGGTTCTCGTTCCCGACCTGGTGGCACTACGACGTCCTGCGCGGCCTGGAGTACCTGCGGGCGGCGGGGGTCGCGCCCGACGACCGCGTGGCCGAGGCGATCTCTATCGTCGAGGGCAACCGGGATCCCGATGGCCGGTGGTCGCTCCAGACCGTCCACGAGGGCGCGGCGCACATCGAGATGGAGGACGGCGAGGGCCGGCCGAGCCGGTGGAACACGCTGCGGGCCATGCGCGTGCTCGACTGGTTCGCGCCGGACCCGCGTCGGGCGGCAGCCCCGGCCCCGCGTCAGTAGGGCTGCCGGAAGCCGTCCCGGTCTGCCGCCGCCAGCCACGAGCCGACCGTGAACCGGACGACGAGCCGGTACGTCCCCGCGCGCAGCACGGCGGGGCGGCCGAGGGTGACGGCGAGCCGCTCGCGCCGGATGGTGCCGGGATACACGGCGACCAGCCGCCGCCCGGACCGGATCGTCCGGCCACGCCCGTCGATCACCCGCCATCGAAGCGTGCCCAGCTCCGCACGCGTGCCCCGATCGCGAAGCGCGACGACGGCGTCGAGGCGGACTCGGCCACCGACGACGCGCACGCCGCGGACCTCCGCGTGTGCCGTCACGCGACGCACCGGGTCCACGAACGTGCGGTGGATCGCACGCGCCATCCCCTGGCTGCCGGCGTCGTTGCGGAGCGTCCAGACCCCGACCCCAGCGAGGCCGTTGGCGATCGCGAAGTTGAACTTGAGCCTGGCCGACGGCGCGCTCTCGAAGTGGACCTCGCGGACGGTGCCCTCCGATCGATTGACGTACCGGAACCACGAGCCCGTCCGGGCGTCGTGGTGGACCCGGACCGACGGGTGGTGCGCCAGCCACGCGAGCGCCGAGGCGTAGGTGATCCCGCGGACGCCGCCCCAGCGCTCGGGATCCACGCGGACGCGCCAGGTGCCGTTGACCTTGCGAACCGGCCACGAGTAGCCGTAGTAGGGAACGCCCAGGATCAGCTTGCGCGCCGGGACCAGGCGCAGGTAGTTGCGGATCGTCCTGGTGACGTTGTGCGGCCCGTCGGCGAGCGGCGCCACGGGCCCCGGCCGCTTCGAGCCGCGCCAGTGGTAGTCGTAGGTCATCACGAACATCCGGTCCACGACCGGCTCGAGGCCCCGCAGCAGGCGGTCGGACACGATGGCGGGGGTGGCCACGGCCAGGTGCGCGCCCTTGAAGCGGCGATGCATCGCGCGGCTGAACCGCCCGACGAACGCCGCGTACTTCGAGGCCAGGCTGGCCGGGATGGGCTCGACATCGAGGTTCGCGCCGTCGGCGCGACGGCGGGCCATGAGGTCGAGCGCCTCGCGGATGAAGCGCTGCTGCGCGCGGGGGCTGTCGAGCAGCCGTCGCAGCGTGGGGACGTGGAACACCTGGAACGTCGGGACGACCCGGACGCCACGGGCGTGGGCCGCGTTGGTGACCGCCCGCGCGGCGCGGCTCACGTACGCACGGTAGCCACGCGACTGCCGGTCGAGGGCGCCACTGGCCCGCACCGGGACCGCGAACAACGCGATCGTGGACAGGTGCCGGTAGTCCAGCCGCCCGGCGGTGCCGGCGTCGAGCTGCCAGTAGGGGAGGTAGCCGTAGACCTCCTGCGACGGCGCCGGCTTCCGATGCGACCGCGCGTGGACGCCCGGGTCCGCCGCCAGCGTGGGCGCGGGCGACGCGGCCGACGAGACCAGCATGCCCGCGAGCAGCGCGGGTCCGACGACGAACAGCTGGAGGGCGGCCAGACGGGTGCGCGGCTGCCGGGGCATGGGCGCCTCCTCGATCGGTCGACCGCCGGATGGGGCTCACCCGGACAGGGCCGACGGGGCCGGACGGGCCGGCCAAGGGCACCGACTCACCTTACCCCGGGGCCGCAACCCCGGGGCGTCACGGTCGGCTGCGGCCGGCTCAGCCCACGAGCGCGAAGGCACGCACCGGGAACGTCGCCATGCCGCGGATCCTCGGCGGCACCGCGAAGAAGCGCCAGCCGTCGGGCGGGAGCGCACCGAGGCCGGTCAGGTGCTCGACGAGCGGGATGCCGGCGCCGAGGATCGCCGTGTGCGCCGGCCGTCGGGGATCCGAGAGGGAGTCCACGTTGAGCGAGTCGATGCCGACCAGCCCGACGCCGGCGTCGACGAGGTGGCGAGCCGCGGCCTCGGTCAGGAACGGGTTGTCCGACAGGTAGGCCGGCGTTCCCCAGTGCTCGTCCCAGCCGGTCGCCACGAGGACCGCCCGGCCGGCCACGGCAACGCCGTCGAACGCCTCGGGCCCGATCGCCCGCTCGGCCCGGCGCCGGCAATCCACGAGCACGCCGTCGAGGTCGACGACCCGCTCGAGGTCCAGCCCGGCGAGGTCGCCCCGTCCCGGGAACCGGTGCGCGGGCGTATCCAGGTAGGTGCCCGTGTTCGCGACGAGGTCGATCCGACCGATCTCGAAGGTCGTGCCCGGCGCGTACCGCGCGGCCGACGCCTCGTGGGTGAGGAATGTCGAGATGCTCGGGGCGGGGATCCCGGGATGGGTGACCATGCCGTCGACGATCTCGTGGCTCAGGTCGATCGCCCGGGCTGCGGTGGTGTGCGTCATCGGCGGATCTTAGCGCCGACGTCGTCGGGCCCGGCGTCCAGGAGAAACGCCCCCGCGGCCGATGGCCCCGGGGGCGTCGTTGCTGGTGGGTGGGCGCGCGCGCCCACCCGGGTCAGATGGGACGAACCGTCGCGAACCCCGCGAGCGCGAGCGATGCGACGGCGAGGACGCGCAGCAGCGCGTCGAGGCGAGGGCGGGCCGTGGCCACGCCAACCTCCTGACTTCGGCAGCCCGGCTAACTCGACGCGCCGGCAGGGCCGGCGTCCGAGTCCCGTGGCTTTGCGTCCCCGGGTCACCCCGGGTTTGCCTTTTTCGGCCAGCCTCCGGGCTGGGACGGCGCTTGCCGCCACGCCGAACGGTAGGGCACGAGGCGTTCGCTGTGCACCTTCCAACACGTCCCAACGGACCCTCGTACCTTGGTGGCGCCCCGGGGGGTACCTTGCGCCAGGTTGCTAGAGTCCGCGGATGACGCCCGCCGCGCTCCCGGATCGCGATGTCGATCGGCTGCGCAGGTCAATCCAGGGTGACGTCATCACGCCTACCGACGCCGCGTACGACGAGGCGCGGCGCCTGTGGAACGCGCTCCACGACCGGCGGCCGGCGGCCATCGTGCGCCCGACGAACGCCGCCGAGGTCGCGACTGCGGTCCGGTTCGGCCGTGATCACGGCCTGGAGCTCGCCGTCAGGTCCGGCGGCCATAGCCTGGCCGGCTTCACGGGCCGCCCGGGCGGCCTGGTCGTGGACCTGTCCGCGATGCGCGGGGTCGAGGTGGACTCGCGAACCCGGACGGCCCGGGCGAACGGCGGCGCGCTGCTCGGCGAGCTCGATGTCGCGGCCCAACGGCATGGCCTCGTGTGTCCGGTCGGCGTCGTGGGTCACACGGGCGTCGCCGGGCTGACGCTCGGCGGTGGCGTTGGCCGCCTGCAACGGCAGTTCGGGCTCACCATCGACAGGCTGGCCGCCGTCGAGCTCGTCACGGCCGACGGCCGGCTCGTTCGCGCGAGCGAGACCGAGGAGTCGGAGCTGTTCTGGGGGATGCGGGGTGCGGGCTGGAACTTCGGGATCGCGACGGCCTTCGAGTTCCGGCTCCAGCCGTTCGGACCGAGCCTCCACCGGGGCGTCCTGATCTTCCCGGCGACCGAGGTCCAGGAGGTGTGGGACGTCTTCCGCGCCTACGCCCTGCACGCACCCGACGCGGTGGCGGTGATCTTCGGCATCGACCGGGCGGGGGAGGGGGGAGGCTACCCGGACGACCTCGTGGGCCGGCCGATCGTCTTCCTCGCCTACAACCACAGCGGCGCGGCCGAGGCCGTCGAGCGCGACACGGCGGGTCTCCACGCCGGCCCCAAGCCGGCATCGGCGACCATCGGCAGCCAGCCGTACCTCGACGTCCAGACCGCCCACGACCTGGTGTTCGAATGGGGCCACCGGTCGTACATCAGCGGCCGCAACGCGGACGACGTCCGACCCGCTGCGCTCGTCGAGCTGGTCGAGCTCGTCGCGAGCGCGCCGGGGGAGGGGAGCTTCTCGGCCACGGCCCTCGGTGGCGCGATCGGCCGCGTCCCGGAGGAGGCGACGGCCTTCGCGGGGCGCGCCGCCGCCTTCGACCTCAACGCCGACTGTTCGTGGTCCGACCCGGCGCTCGACGACGCGTGCCGGGACTGGGTGCGGCGGGCGATGGCCGTGGTCGAGCCCGACGCGACCCTCGGCGCCTACGCGAATGGCCACTCCGAGGCCGGACCCGAGGCGACCCGGCGGATCTACGGCGAGGCGAAGCTCGCCCGGCTCGCGATGCTGAAGCGCGCCTGGGATCCCGACAACGTGTTCCACGTGAACCACAACGTCGCGCCCGCGGCGGAGGCGCCGTGACCTGAGACGGCAGAAATCGGCGGGGCGTGATATCAGTGCTATCATCGGTCGATGCGTCAGCTGATCGTGAGGAACGTCCGGAGCGACATCGTGAGCGCCCTCAAGCGGCGCGCGGCCAGGCACGGGCGCTCCGCAGAGGCAGAGCACCGGGCAATCCTCGAGGCATCGCTGCGCGGCGAGATCGAGCGCGAGTCATTCAAGGCGCTGCTGGCCTCGATGCCTGACGTGGGGAGCGACGAGGACTTCGTGTTCGAGCGCGACCTGCCGCGGGACGTCGGGTGACCTGGCTCGTCGACACCAACATCCTGTCGGAGATCCGGAAGGGCGAACGGGCGAACGCCGGCGTCCGCGAGTGGTTCGCCGCCGCCCATGACGAGGAGCTGTTCACGAGCGTCCTCGTGCTCGGCGAGGTTCGCCGTGGGATCGAGTCCATCCGACGACGCGACGTCCCGTCGGCGATCGCGCTGGAGCAGTGGCTGACCCGGCTCACGACGTCGTTCCAGGATCGCGTGCTCCCGATCGATACGGACGTCGCCGACCGATGGGGCGAACTCAACGTGCCGGACCCGGTGCCCACGGTCGACGGGCTGCTGGCCGCAACGGCGCTCGTCCACGACCTGGTCCTCGTCACGCACAACGCTCGCGACATCGCGCGAACGGGCGTCCGCCTGCTCGATCCGTTCGTCTGACCCGTTCGGCTACCGGGTGGTCGCCGGCCGACCGCCATGGCGTCGATCCTTCAACCGGCGAGCGAGCGGCGGCGTGCGATCGCCAGCAACGACACCGCGGCGCCGGCCGCGACCATCAGGCCGACTCCTCGACGCAGGGGCGCACTCTCCGTCCCCCCGCTCCACCGGTCACGTGCCGTTGACCCGGCTAGCGCACCACGCGGTAGCGGAGATAGACGAATCGCGAGCTGAAGGTGCGGGTCTCCACGAGCTCGAGATCCACGCGCCGCTCGCGCCGGGGGAAGAACGGAATGCCACCACCGACCAGCACCGGGTGGACCATGGCCCGGTACTCATCGATCAGGTCCAGCGCGGCCGCCTCGGCGGCGAGCGTCGCGCCGCCGATCGCGATCTCGCCCTCCCCCGGCTCGGCTCGCAAGCGCTCGATCTCCTCCGCGACGCCGCCCGAGGCCAGACGCGCCGTGCCCTGCACTGCCGAGAGCGTCCTGGAGAACACCACCTTCGGGAGCGGGTTCCACAGCCCTGCCCACTCGCGCTCGTCGGCGTCGAAGGACGCCTGGTCGGCGGTCTCCCAGTACAGCATCGTCTCGTACAGCCGTCGTCCCATCAGGTGGACGCCGACCCCTCGGATCTCGTCGATCCAGAAGCGGAAGACCTCCTGGTCGGGCGCCGTCCAGTCGAAGGTGCCGTCCGGCCCGACGATGTAGCCGTCAAGCGAGACGCCCATGGCATAGGTCACGCTGCGCATCAGGGATCCTCCTCGGTAGGTGTTCGGACAGTACGACCGC
Source organism: Chloroflexota bacterium (assembly GCA_040755495.1). Classification (GTDB taxonomy): domain Bacteria; phylum Chloroflexota; class Limnocylindria; order Limnocylindrales; family CSP1-4; genus CAIXZV01. Next base: position 12,711 of record JBFMAT010000019.1, on the reverse strand, counting down.
CGGACGCCGCAGGACTCATCGCGGTGTCAACGGCGCCGGCTGACGGATTGACAGGGCGCGGCACATGCGTCATCGTGCGCGTACACGCATGAGGCGCAGATGACGCAACAGCGACGCTACCTGACACCCGCCGAGGCCGCGACCGAGCTCCGGGTGAGCACGGACACGGTGCTCCGGTTGATCGCCGCCGGTGACCTGCCTGCGCTGCGTGTCTCAGTGCGCGTGCTCCGGATCCCCGTGCCGGCGTTCCAGGCCTTCCAGGAGGGGCGGGGGACCGAACGACGCCGCGTGGTCCACCGCCGTCGCTCCTCCGAAGTCGCGCTCGGAGCGGGCGACCCGATCCGTGACGTCCAGCCCGCCTGATCCGCCATGGAGCTCACATCCGATGGCCTCGACGACCACGTGGCCACCATCGCGCAGCTCCTGGAGCGCTACGGCGTGGTGCTCGACCTGGGCGCGGTGAGGGAGCTCGTCGTCGACCAGACCCCGGGCGGATCCGCGCTCTTCGAGCTCCGCGGGTTCCTGCCGGATGGTCGCCAGCCAGCCCGGTCGGTGATCGAGGTGCGCGAGGTCTGGCGACGCCGGTCCGTGGAGGCGCTGGAGCGCTGGGAGTACGAGTACGAGCTGCTGGATCACGAACGCGGCTTCCGCCGCGCGTTCCACCTCCACGACCGCGACGAGTTCGTCCGACGCCACCAGGTCGTCGTCCACGAGCACTGCGAACGCCCGATCGGCGTCGCACCGTGCGCGCACGTCGAGGGCAGCCCCGTGCGCGACGCATTCGACGGGGTCGAGCGGCTGCTCGCCGCGTGGACGGATCCGAGCGTGCCGGATTGCACCCGGTTTCGTTGCCTCGAGCCGTAGGCCCAGGCCGGCTACGCCAGCGGATTGATGACCTCGAACCCGTCGAAGCGCCAGACCGACCTGCATCGGCGCATGGTGGTCGTGCCGGCGCAACGCCTGGGGGGCGTCCCGCGTCCCAGCCCCGTCGGCGGTGCCACCCGCCAGGTGACAGGTTCGCGCATACGCGCGAAGATGTCGCGGCTACCGGGGCGAATGCCCGCCGCCGGCCGACCGCGCATGAGCATCTGATGACCGACCTGCCCAACGCCGCAGCCGACCGGGCTGCCGATGCAACCACACCCGACGGCGCGACGCCCGCCGGCGATACCGAGCTCGCGGCGCCTGTCGCCGAGCCGGTCGTCGATCCGGTGCCGGTCCTGCCCCTCGCGGCCGCCGTGACCGACGGCGAGCCCCCGGCACGGCCCCGGCGCCGACGGTCGCTCGCCCTCCGATTCGGCGTCTCGTTCGTCCTGGGCCTCCTGCTCGCCGCCGGCATCGGCGCCGGTGTCCTGTACGCATGGGGCCAGCTGTACGACGGCCGGGTCCTGCCGGGCGTCCGCATCGGCAGCACGGAGCTCGGCGGGCTCACCCGCGAGCAGGCGGAGGCGGAGATCGCGAACGCCCTTGGGTGGCTCGGCTCGGGCCAGATCGAGCTCACCGGCCCGGACGGCCAGGTGACGAGGATCAGCTACGCAGACGTCGGCCGCGGCCCCGACACGTCGGCGCTGCTCGACGCAGCGCTCGCGGCAGGCCGCCAGGGCCAGCCCCTCGCGAACCTCATCGGCGCACCCCAGGCCGCGATCCACGGCGTGACCCTCGACTCCGCCGTTGCCTACGACCGCGACAGGCTGGCGGCCGCCGTCGACACCCTCGCCGTGACGATCGACGAAGTCCCCACGGACGCCTCCGTGTCGGCCGGCCAGGACGGGACGTTCAGCGTTACCCCGGCGAAGGACGGTCGCGCCGTGGACAAGGCGGCCCTGCTGGCCGCGCTGGACCAGCAGCTCGCGTCGTTCGGCACGCCGGACTCGATCGAGATGGCCGTGCCGGTCGTGTCGCTGGCGCCCGCCGTCGCCACCGCCTCGGCCGAGGCGGCGAAGGCGGCCGCAGATCGAATGACCGCCGACGTGGTCGTCGCCCGGGGCGAGGACAGCTGGACGATCGCCGGTACGAGCCTCGCGCCGCTGGTCTCCTTCCCGACTGCGACCGACGGGAGCGTCACCCCGGTCGTTGCCGTGTCGGGCCTCGACCCGATCCTCGAGACGCTGGCGAAGGAGGTCAAGCAGACCCCGCGCGACGCGGGCCTCAAGCTGGTCGGCGGACACGTCGTTGCCACCGGCGCCAGCCGCGAAGGCCGAACGCTCGAGGCTACCGGCATGAAGGCCGCGATCGTCCACGAGCTCGCGGCCCGCCGGGCGGGCGTGGCGGCAGCTCCGGTCGCCGCGGTCGTCAAGGTCGTCGCTCCCAAGCTGTCGTCGGCCGACGCCGAGGCGTTCGCCCCCAAGATGCGGCCCATCAGCAAGTACAGCGTCTTCTACTGGGTCCTCATCAACAACCACTGGGGCGGCAACATCGAGGGGCCGGCCACGGTGATCGACGGCACGGTCGTGCCGGCGGGCGGCAAGTTCGACTTCTGGAAGGTGGTCGGCGACCTGCGCGATGCCCCGGGCACGGGCCCGGGCAACGCGATCGTGGACGGGAAGATCACCGTCACCGGCGCGTTCGGTGGCGGCATCTGCACGACGTCCACGACGCTGTTCAACGCCGCGTTCCGGGCCGGCATGATCCCGCTGGCCCGACAAGCCCACAACGAGTTCATCAGTCGGTATCCGCCGGGCCTGGATGCCACCGTGTGGATCGTCGGCAAGGCCAAGCAGACCATGAGCTTCAGGAACGACACCGAGTACCCGATCCTGATCACGCGGACCGTCACCCGGGACGGCAACAAGCGATGGCTCACGTTCAAGATCTGGAGCGTGCCCAACGGCCGGACCTACAAGATCAGCGACCTGGTCATCAAGCACGGCCCGCGCGCGGTCCACAGGACCGTGAAGGATCCGAGCAAGCCGGTGGGATACGTCTACTACAACAACCCGCCGGCGGACGGCGCCAAGGTGTGGGTCACCCTGTCGATCTACGACCACGGCAAGCTCCACTGGCGGAAGCGGTACTACTCGAACTACCCGGCGGTCGACGGCGTCACGATCGTGGGAACCAGGCAGTGACGCAGGCCCTGGGCGACGCTCGGCTGATCCGGTAGGGGCCGCGACCGGCCCGCTCAGGATCCCGCCTAGCGCTCCAGCAGCCCGAGCCCGGGCTCATCGCTTCCCGAATCCGGGGATGGCCGCGGCCTGCCGCATCCACGACGCGAGCTGGCGATCGTCGATGTCGTCCACGGTTTCCAGGTCCACGCCGCGCGAGTCCTTGCCCATCCCGATCGGCGCTGCGGGCGGCACGGGCTCGAGTGACGTGCCGCGCCCGAACACGACCTTGACGTGGCCGGCGAAGCCGCCGCACGCGAAGCACCAGCCATCGCCGACGCCATACCACGCGATGCCCCACTTCACGGAGCGCTGCAGGCCCGGCAGCGTGTCGGCGGCGAGGGCATCAACGCGTTCGGCGATCGAGCGCTGCGGCTGCGGCAAGCTGGCGATGTAGGCGAAGACCGGCTTGTCGCCGACCGCGGCCTTCGCGGGGCTGGCCCGGCCGGTCATGGCGGCCGGCAGCGCCGTGTGGACCTCGCCCTGCGCGGCCGTGCGCTTGGTGCGGTTGCGTGGCGTTGACGTCATCCCTGCCTCCCTCGGGGTCACCATCATCGACGCGGTTGGCTTCACCGGGCAGCGCGCCGAACGGGGCGGGTTCCGAAGGGTAGACTCCCCCTCCCGCGGGGACTCATCGCCGGCCTTCGCGCAACAGAGTGCTACCTCCGGAACACCGGTGACGGTCCGGCCGGTCCGATGGCACCCTAGCCTGTGCAGATGCCCCTCGACATCGATCCCGCCCGGCTCGCGCTCGTCGTTGGCTGGACCATCCTCATGGCCGTCCTGGGCACGGTCCTCGCCGGCAACGCGGTGCGCACCTGGTATCCCACGCTCGCCAAGGGTCGGATCGAGATCCCGATCGGGCTGTTCGCGGTCGTCGGCCTCGCCTGCTATGTGTTCGAGGCGATCGTCGGCTACCGGCTGCTCGAGCGGCTCGAATCGAGCCCGACGGCGGGCCTCGTCCTGTTCGCGCTCGTCGTCGTGATGGTCTACAACGAGCTGTGGAACGCGGCCCTGTTCCGGCTGCGCAGCCCGTTCGCGGCGCTCATCGCGCTGCTCGGGTTCCTGGCGCCGCTCGCCATCCTCGTGGTCGGGTGCGCGCTCGTCGACACGCCATCACTGGTGCTGGTGGGCGTGTACGCGGTCTGGGTCATCGGCTACGACGTGCCCTGGATCCATGGCCTGTGGCGGGCCAACGCCCCGACGGGGGAGTCGCCGGTCACCTGAGGCGATCGCGAACGCGCTGTGAGCTCGTGCTCGCCGGCATCGACGTCGTCCTCGGGCGCAGCGCCGCCTGAGCCGGAGACCGCGAGCGGCTACCTCCAGACGGCGTACTGGTACGTCAGCGTCGCGTAGTGGAGATCGAAGGCGTCGCCCATGTCCTCGGTGCACCACACGGAGAGGCGCACCTTCCGGTCCGCGGAGATCTCCGCCGAGGCCACGGGGTAGGTCTCGGTGCTCCCGTAGTAGTAGGGCAAGGACCCGTGCGAGGCCCAACGGGCTTCGCCCCAGCGCCAGAAGAACGCCGTCCCGCTGTTGTAGTCCTCGTACCCGTGTCCCGCGACCCTGATCTTCACGGACCGCACCGCGGGGGCCGTCGAGTTCAGGCCGAAGGTCGTCGTTCCGGACACCTCGATGCAGTTGGGGTCGCAGTCGCGATTGATGTATGCCGAGAAGAGCACGACCCCCCGGCTGTAGTCATTGCTGTAGAACAGGTGTCCGTCGGCAGGTGCGTAGTACGCGAACTGGTCGCCGTAGCGCGTGACGCTGACGGACTTCCAGGTTGCCTGTCGCCAGCTGAGCGTGACGTACGTCGTGATCGTTCGGGTGTTGCCCCGTGCGTCCTTGAACAGCGCCTTGGCCCGGTACTTGCCAGCCGGCAGCTTGGTACCACTCGCAGTCTTGCCGTTCCATGTCGCGGCGTAGGCACCGGGGCCCCTGGACCCCAGGCTCCACGTTCGCTTGAGCGTGCCGCGGCTGTTGTAGACCTTGATCGTCACGGTCGCTCGCTCGTCCAGGGCGCCGCCGAGCGACACCGCGTCCCACAGCCCGTCCTTGTACGGGTAGAACGTGCCCCGCGAGGGCTTGAACGTGGCATGGACGGCGGTGTCCCGGGCGACCGTGACCGTGACCGGGCCACTCGTCGATGGAAGTGACCAGTCGCCGCCGTTGTACCGGGCCGTGATCGTGTGCAGGCCAACCCGCAGGCCGCTGGAGCTGAGGCTCGCCTCCTTGCTGTACGCGTCCACGGGGACTGGGCCGAGCTCCACCACCACGCCCGCGACGTCATCGAGGAACGTGACGGTCGTGGCGGTCTCCACCTGGCCGACCACGGTGGCCTTGAGGACCACGGGCAGCTCGCCGATCGTCGCGGTGGTGCGGCTGGTCTGCAGCGTGGTGCTCGTCGCCCATGCTGCCTTGAACGTTAGGCGATCGGTTGCCGGACCCCAGGTGCCGAAGCCCGGGAACTGGACGTACACGTCGTGCCAGCCCGTAGCCACCGTGCCCAGGTCCAGCAGCGTCACGCCACCGGGCCCGACGGCGACCTCGTACGTGTACGAGTCTTGGCCCCAACCCCACCGGATGACCCCGCCGCCGGGATCGACGCTGAGGGTTGCCGTCGCCGTCACGGGACCTGCCGGCAACGGGTCGGACGGGACCGTGACGTCGAGGACCACCGCGTCGCCGACGACCGTCACACGGGCCCAGTCCGACAGCACAGGCGACCAGTCCGCGTTGCCTGTGAACCTGGCGACGATCCCGTGAAGGCCGACGCCGGCGATCGACGTCTCAGCTGTCGCCGTGCCCGCCACCAGGCTGCCGCTCGCGACAAGAACGCCGTCGACATAGAAGTCCACCGTGCCCGGTCCCGGATCCGGCGAGACCGTCGAGGACATGGTGAACGGTGTGTTGCGGACGACCGACCATGGCGCGCTCACCGTGATGCCGGACGGATACGGAGGAATGATCTCGATCACCGCCGGATCCGACGTGGAGCCCGCGTACAGCGAGCTCCCGCTGTAGGTCGCCGTGACGACGACCGTGCCGAGCACGGTTGGCGTCCAGGCGAAGGTCGTGAAGCCGGGGGACGCGACCGGCTTCGTCTCGAGCGGGACCCCATCGATCGCGATCGTCAGCGTCCCTCCGTCGACGGTGTGCGAGACGTGCGCCTGGAGCGTGTATGGCTGGTCGACAACGAGCTTCTGGGGCGGGTTGTAGATGTACGTGACGGTGGGGGTCAGGGCCGTGGGCGCGACGGATGGCTCGACCGCGGGCTCGACCGTCTGCCCCGGCGACGCGTCGGGTGTCGTCGCCTCGGGTGCCGGCGACTGTCCCGGGTCCGCGCCGATGGCCGGCGCTCGGCCCCACGGGACGAGTGTCGAGACGAGCGCGAGCGCGAGCACCAAGGCGAGCCGGCGCACCTGGTTCCCTCCCATGCGATCAGACCACGTGCCGAGTCTCCCCGGTCGACGCGGTCCGGATGAGGGCCAGTGTGCCCGAGGCGACGGGCCGGTCGGACGCACGGTTCGCGACATGACCACCACGTGTTGATCGAGCGCAACGATCCCGCGACCCGACGGGCAGCTTCGGGCAAGATCCCATCCCGTTCATCGTGCTCACACGGCTCGGTGTCGACGTCCGCGACCAGCGGCGCGGTGCACGCAGCGCGTGAACATCCCGGCAGACGTCGAGCGCGTCGAGGCCAGTGCGCACTTCGGCCCGGATTGCGGGATCGAAGCAGACATCATCCTGCGCTAGGCCTGGGCGGGGTCAACTGCAGATCGACTCGCACGTTGATGATCACGGCGCAGTAGAGTAGGGGAGTCGGCCGCTGGGCCGAAGCTGGGGGAGGGCATCGTGGCCCAGCTACCGAGGGATCGCCGCTCCGCGTGGATGCACACGCACGAGCGCGCCCGGACTCCCGCATGAGCGCAGCCGCGTGAGCGCGCCCACCCTCACGCCCGCCGAGTTCGCCAAGCGCTGGCGCGGCGTGACCGCGACCGAGAAGGCCGCCTCCCAGAGCCACTTCATCGACCTGTGCCGGATGCTGGGCGAGCCCACACCGCTGGAAGCCGACCCCACGGGCGAGCACTACGCCTTCGAGCGCCGGGTGGAGAAGGCGGGCGGAGGGGACGGCTTCGCCGACGTCTGGAAGCGCGACTTCTTCGCCTGGGAGTACAAGGGCCCGCGGCATGACCTCAAAGCCGCCTACGTCCAGCTGCTCGCGTACAAGGACGACCTCGGCAACCCGCCGCTGCTCGTGGTCAGCGATCTCGACCGGATCGAGATCCGCACCAACTTCACCAGCCTCAGCCCGGTGCTCACGGTCATCACGCTCGAGGACCTGGCGGCGGACGACCCCTCGCAGGCCCTCCAGACCCTGCGCGACGTGTTCACCGCCCCCGAGGAGCTCCGACCCCGCCTCAAGCCCGCCCAGATCACCGAGCAGGCCGCCCGCCACTTCGCCGAGATCGCGCAGAGCCTCCGGGCTCGCGGCGAGGACCCCGAGCACGTCGCCCACTTCCTGGACCGGATCCTGTTCTGCCTGTTCGCCGAGGACGCGGGCCTGCTGCCCAAGGGCATCTTCAGCCGCCTGTCCGAGGCCTCCCACGGCCGCTCCGACGTGTTCACGAAGGCTCTGGGCGAGCTGTTCGCGAAGATGGCCACCGACGGCGGGCTGTTCGGCACCGAGGAGATCGCCTGGTTCAACGGCGGCCTGTTCGACTCCGGCGACGCTCTCCGGCTCACCGGCTCCGAGATCACGACCCTGCTCGAGGTCAGCCGGCTCAACTGGGCGCTCATCGAGCCCGCGATCTTCGGCACCCTGTTCGAGCGCGGTCTCGACCCCGACCAGCGCGCCCAGCTGGGCGCCCACTACACGGACCGGGACGCCATCTGGAAGCTCGTCGAGCCCGTGATCCTGCGCCCGCTCCGGCGCGAGTTCGTCGCCATGCAGAACCGGGTGACCCAGCTCGTGATGTCCGGCCGCAAGGTGACGAAGGCGACGCCCAGGGACCAGGACCCCAACGCCGTGTTCGAGGCCTTCCTCGAACGCCTGCGCGGCGTGCGCGTGCTCGACCCCGCGTGCGGCAGCGGCAACTTCCTGATCGTGAGCCTGTGGGCGCTCAAGGACCTCGAGTACGAGGCCATCAACTGGGGCTCGCTCGTGCTCAAGCGGCCGATGCAGCTGCCGCAGATCGGCCCCGAGGCGGTCCTGGGTATCGAGATCAACGCCTACGCCGCCGAGCTCGCGCGGGTGACCGTCTGGATCGGCGAGATCCAGTGGATGATCCGCCACGGCCTGGGCTACCGCCGCGACCCGATCCTGCGCCCCCTCCACCACATCGAGACCCGCGACGCGCTCCTGGACCTCTCGGACCCCGCGAACCCGAGGGAGGCGGAATGGCCTGAGGCCGAGTTCATCGTCGGCAACCCGCCGTTCCTGGGCGGCAAGCTCATGCGCCGGGGCCTCGGCGACGAGTACGTCGACACGCTGTTTCGCGTGTTCCACGGCCGCGTGCCGCGCGAGGCCGACTTCGTGGCCTACTGGCACGAGAAGGCGCGGGCACAGATCGAGCGGGGAGCGGTGCGCCGTGCTGGCCTGCTCGCGACCCAGGGCATCCGGGGCGGCGCGAATCGCAAGGTGCTGGAGCGGATCAAGCAGACCGGCAACATCTTCTACGCGCGATCCGACGACCCCTGGATCCTTGCTGGCGCAGCGGTCCACATCAGTTTCGTCGGCCAGGACGACGGGAGCGAGATCGAACGTGAGCTCGACGGCCAGCCGACGACGTCGATCAACCCCAACCTGACGACCGGCATCGACCTTTCGACGGCCAAGCGTCTGCCCGAGAACATGGGGATCGCATTCCAGGGGCCAGTCAAGGTCGGTGCCTTCGACATCAGCCCTGACCTCGCCACACGCTTCCTTGCATCGCCAAACCCGGACGGGCGGCCGAACACGGACGTTGTCCGGCCGTGGGTGAACGGGCGGGACATCACCGAGCGCCCGCGTGCGATGTACATCATCGACTTCGACGAGTTGCCGATGGCGCAAGCCGCGCTGTACGAGGCGCCGTTTGAGTACGTTCGCCGAGAGATTCAGCCGATCCGGAGCAAGAACCGTGACCGGCAGCGCCGCGAGAATTGGTGGCGCCTCGGCAGAAGCGGCCGCGACGTCAAGGACGCCTCGCTTGGGCTCAGTCGCATCATCGTCACCCCACGAGTGTCAAAGCACCGGTTGTTCGCTTGGGTCGACTCAAGGACGATCCCCGACAGTGCAGTCGTCGCGATTGCCCGCGACGACGACTACACCTTCGGCATTCTGCAGTCGCGAGTCCACGAGGTGTGGGCACGTGCGATGGGCACGCAGCTGCGCGAGGTTGAGTCTGGCTTCCGCTATACGCCAACGACTTGCTTTGAGACCTTCCCGTTTCCACCGGACCCAACGCCCCAGCAGCGCGCCAGGGTAGGGGAGGCCGCCCGCCGCCTCGTCGAACTCCGCGACGGCTGGCTGAGCCCACCTGACCTCGCCCCCGACGAGCTCGAGAAGCGCACCCTCACCAACCTCTACAACCAGTGCCCCACCTGGCTCACCAACGCCCACGCCGATGTCGACGCGGCGGTCTTGGCTGCATACGGATGGCCGAGCGTCCTAGCAAACGACGAGCTGCTGGTCCGTCTGCTCAAACTGAACCCCAACCCGAAAGGACACGCCAGCAACGAGGCGGCGGAGGCTGGCGGCAAATGAAAGCCTCGACACAGCGAGTCGCTGCCGTTCGACTTCCGCCTGCGACGGAGACAGAAGGCCGACCCCGCGACGCCAGGCGTGGTCCCGGCCGAACGGTTCAACAACACCCCAGCCCGCGATTGTGGATTGGTACTGGATAGGAGTCGCGCCGTGACTGATGAACTCGAGACGGCCAAACTCGTCGCCCAATTCGTCCAGACCAACCTTGATACCCTCGTTGATCTTGCTGATCGTAGCATCCGGCAATCGCGAAACGCGGTCAGGGCTCGGCTCAAGCGGACGTATGAGACCTACCTCAAGAGCGTTCTCGACCACTACTCGCGAGGGAAGTCATTCTTCGTCCGGTCTGAGCCAGTACCGCTCTATGAGTTCTTCGTACCACTTTCCCTTTCGAACCAGAAGCGTAGGCTGCGGCGCGCCGGCGTCCGCGATCTGGTCGACGTCGCGGCCCACGCCGTAATCGTAGGAACTGGGGGATCTGGCAAGACGATGATGATGCGCCACCTGCTCATGGGCGCCATCTCCGATGCGACAAAGATTCCGGTCTTCATCGAGCTGCGGCGGTTTGGGAACGAACCAATAGGGCTTGGCGAGGCGATCGTTCAGACCCTTGCCAGGCACCAGCTCGAGGTTGATCGAGACTACATCAATCGGGCTCTCGCGGGTGGCCATTTCTGCATATTCCTCGATGGATTCGATGAACTGAACGCAGACCTCCGTGACGGTATGGCCGGTCGCATGCAGGAGTTTGCCACGAGGTACCCGGCGAACTGGATCGTCGTTAGCTCACGACCAGACGTCGAGCTCAACAGCCTTCGAGACTTCACTCAGTTTACCGTTGATCCCCTTGATATCGCTCTTGCGGTCGACCTTGTTCGAAAGGTGCCATTCGACCCGGAGGTCAAGGATCGATTCGTAACCGATCTCCGCAACGGCCTCTTTGATCAGCACAAGTCGTTTCTGTCGAATCCCCTCCTGCTCTCGATCATGTTGCTCACCTACACAGACGTGGCGCACATTCCGAGCAAACTGAGCATCTTCTATGAACAGGCGTACGATGCCCTATTCCAGAGGCACGATGCGCTCAAGGGCGGATTCCAACGCGACCGCCGATGCGGTCTCGATATCCAGGACTTTGCGAGGGTCTTCGCAGCCTTCTGTGTCCTATCGTACGACGTGGATGTCTTCACCTTCTCGCACTCGTCTGCCCTTGCGATGTTCGACCGTGCGAAGCCGTTCTCACAGCTTGCATTCAGCAGCGCAGCTGTGTTGGACGACGCCCTTCAGGCCGTCTGCCTCCTGCTAGAGGATGGCCAGTCAATCGTGTTTGCGCACCGCTCGTTCCAGGAGTACTTCGTTGCGAAGTTCATCAGCGATACGGCAGATCCGTCGGCAAAGCGGAAGCTCATCGAGCGATACGCGGTGAATGCGTCCCGCGACAGCGTCATGGCACTCCTGTATGAGTTGGATCCGCATTCTGTGGAGTCCTATGTCATCCTGCCTGCAATCGCGAAGATGAGGCACGAGCTCCACTTGGCCGAAAGCGAAGAGGTCACGGACGACCATGAGCTTCGGCTCCTTCAGTTGGCCCTTCGCGACGTATCGTGTGGTCACCGCGATGTTGGTCCTGCCGCAACCGTCAACCCCCGCGATGGCCACTGGTGGATCACGATGCTCATGTTCTTCCGACGCGTACTTAGTCTCCAGCAGATACGCACCCGCGTGGCCGAGACGGATGTCTGCGGCCAGATCAACGCTCGAGGTGGATTGGTCGAGGTGTCGACCCTGACGGTCGACGACGCCCTGTTTCGGGACCTCCTAGCCGCGGACTTCTTCTTTGCTGGCGCTCTCACGCAGATCCTCGATCGGGAGCAAGAGATACTGGCACGCCACGCACAGGCGAAATCGTCCCTAGAGGAGTTGCTCCGTCCGCCGACCCGAGCACGGCGACCCGTCGGGGCCCGTAGGAAGCGCAACGCGTGACATAACTCACCTTATCGGAAGTGCCATCCGCCGTTCCCCGAGCGCTTTCCCGGGCCACCGGTCAGGTATCGAGCGGGACGAAGAACGGCCGCATCCGGTCTGGGATGCGCGCGGCATCACGCAGCGAGCCGTCCGCGACCGCGGCAGGCGCGAGTGCCGACCTGGTGCGCCCGGTGTGCGCCCGCGCGGCTTGGGCGACGACGGGCCTAGAACGCCCGGCGCAGGAGGACCAGGCCGAAGAAGATCGCCACGACGAGGGCGACCAGGCCCTCGGGCGGCAGCGCGCTGACCGCGTTCACCGCGTCCGACACGAACGCCGCGGCGGAGGCGCCGACGTCCGTCGAGCCGCCGGCCTGTCCGCCGCCGGCGCCCGTCGCCTGTCCCACGCCCTGTCCGTACTCGAGCACGGGCAGATCATCCCACCCGGCGCAAGCCCGGTCCCGCCGGCGTGCGCCCGGCGACCGGCAACCCCTCAGCCACGGCAGGCGAGCGACGCGTACAGCGCGAGGTTGAGCGCGGAGTGCCAGGCGATCGGCACCAGCAGCGAGCGGGTGCGGATCGTGATCACCCCCGCCACGAGCGCCCCGGCGCCGAGGACCGTGCCGGTCAGCAGCGGCGCGCCCGGGGCCGCCACCGCGTGGGCGACGCCATAGACGAGCGCCTGGGCCGCGAGCGCGACCCAGGTCCCCACGTTGCGCGCCAGCCAGTGCAGCAGGGCCCCCCGGTAGGCGACCTCCTCCATCGCGCCCAGGGCCAGGGCGAACACGACCGCGGGGCCGAGGAACGCCGCGTCGTCGACGACGACCGGCGGCCCGCCCGGCAGCGCGTCGCCGAGCACGACGACGCCCACGACACCGACGGCCGCGAGGATCC
>JBFMAT010000018.1:0-61819 GCA_040755495.1 Chloroflexota bacterium | reverse complement strand
CCCCCCCCCCCCGCCCCCCCCCCCCGCCTCGATTCCCGGGCCATTCGGATCGTCCGGTCCGTGAGCGCTGGTCCGCCTCGCCGGACGCCGGCCGATCCGTTCGGCTCTAGGCGTGCTCCCCGGGCGCCGCGGAGACTGGGCGCAGGCACCCACCCGGCAGTTGGTGGTGGCGCGCCCCCGGAGGACCATCGCCGATGCCCGTCACGCGTCGTCGCCTGCTGATCGCCGCCGGCGCCGTGTCCGCGTTCGCCGTCACCGAGCGCGGCGTGCGCGCCGCCTCGGACGCCGTCGGGCGGGCGGTCGCCGCGATGCGCCCGACCGCGAACGGCACCAGCGCCACGCGCTGTGCGCTGTGCGGGGCCGCCGACCACGCGATGCTCGATCCCCGCTGCCCGCGCGCGCGCCCCGGAGCCCGCGCGTGAGCATCGACCGTCGCTCGTTCCTCAAGGGCGCCGCGGCCGGAACCGCCGCGGGTGCCGTCGCGGGCCTGCTGCCCCCCGGCGCCTCGCCGGCCCAGGCCGCCCGCGACTACGAGGTCGGTCCCAGCCTCCTCGTCGACAAGGTCGTCCGCACCACCTGCTCCCCGAACTGCACCGGCAGCTGCGGTCAGCTGGCGTTCGTGCGCGACGGAGTCGTGGTCAAGGTCCAGCAGGCGGCGGACTACCCGGACGGCGCCTACAACCCTCGCGGCTGCATGAAGGGGCTCTCGTACGTCAACCAGATCTACGGCAAGGACCGGATCCGGACGCCGCTCGTCAGGACCGGCGATCGCGGCTCCGGCGAGTTCCGCGAGGCGTCGTGGGAGGAGGCCCTGGACCAGGTCGCCTCGAAGCTCGGGACGATCGGCGAGACGTGGGGCTGGGACTCGATCCACGTGTTCGGCCAGGTCCCGGGCTCGGGCTACATCCAGAAGGGCGCCAACTACCGGGCGTCGGCGCTGCTGGGCATGAGCCACGGCACCAGCTTCGACTTCAACGGCGACCTGCCGATGGGCATGCCGATCACGTTCGGCGTCCAGAACGCCGAGCACGAGGCCAAGGACTGGGCGAACAGCCGGTTCCTGCTGCTGATCGGCGCCAACCCCGTCGAGACGCGGATCCCTGACGTCCACTTCCTGTTCGACGCGCTCGAGCAGGGCGCCCGCCTGGTCGTCGTCGACCCCTCGTTCTCCCCCACCGCCGCCAAGGCCGACTCGCACCTCCGGATCCGGCCCGGGACGGACGCCGCGCTGGGCCTCGCCCTGTGCCGCCAGGTCATCGAGGACGGCGCCTGGGATCCCGGATTCATGCGGACGTACACGGACGCGATGCTGCTCGTGAACCGCGAGACCGGCGTCCGCCTGCGTGCCTCCGAGGTGATCGAGGGCGGCGCCGACACCTCGTTCGTCGCCTGGGACACGGCGTCCGGGGGCCCGGTCGAGATCGGCACCGACCGCCTGGGCGTCCCGGACGGCGTCACCCCGGCGCTCGAGGGCACCTGGACCGTCCGGCTGCCGTCCGGCACCACCGTCGCCGCCACGCCCGGCTTCGCGCTCGTGCGCGACGAGCTCCGCCGCTGGACCCCCGAGCACGCCGCGGAGGTCACCGGCGTCGACCCGGACCAGATCGTCAGGCTCGCCCGCGCGTACGCGGGCGTGAAGCCGGCCGCGATCCTGATGGGCGGCGGGGCGAACCACTGGTATCACGGCGACCTCACCGGCCGCGCGTTCGCGCTGCTGGCCGCCTTGACCGGCAACATCGGGCGGTCCGGCGGCGGGTTCTCGGTCTACGTCGGCCAGTACAAGGTCCGGGTGGACACCTCGCCCTGGTGGAGCCCGGGCGGGACGAAGGCCCACGTGGTGCCGTCGATCTACTTCGTCCGGGGCCGCACCGAGACGATGCACCCCGACGTCCCCTACCCCGCCAACGGCTGGCATGGGCTGGTGTGCACGTTCGCGAACATGTTCGTCCAGGCGATGGACGTGAACCGGCTCCACGAGACGCTGGCCGGCCTCGACCTCGTGGTCGTCGTGGACCACCAGATGACCGAGACCGTCAGGTGGGCCGACGTCGTCCTGCCGGCGACCACCTGGTACGAGAAGACGGACCTCACCGCCACGCCACTCCACCCGTTCCTCCAGCTCCAGCAGCCGGCCATCGAGCCGGTCGGCGAGTCGCGCTCGGAGCTGTGGATCTGGCGGGAGCTGATGCGCCGGATCGACCCCGCCAAGGCGGCCGAGTTCTTCGAGCTGGACGAGGAGGCGGCGATCGAGGCCATCCTCGAGGCCGGCGGCGGCCCGGGCGGCCCGACCGAGGGCATCACGCTCGAGCAGCTCAAGGCCGGCCCGGTGCGGCTCGCCAACGCCCCGGACCCGGACGTGGCGTTCAGGGCCCAGGTCGAGGACCTGGTGCCGTTCCCGCCGCGCTCGCTGCCGGCGCCGCTGGACGCCACGGCCGCGTTCATCCCGACCCGCCGGATCGAGTTCTACAAGGAGGAAGCGCGGTTCCGGGAGCTGGGCGAGACCGTGCCCACCTGGAAGCCGCCATTCGACGACCGCATCCACGACCCGGGTGAGTGGCCGCTGACGCTGCTCACGCCGCACAGCAAGTGGCGGATCCACTCCAGCTACGCCAACAACGAGTGGCTGGGCGAGATCCACGGCGGCCGCCCGGAGGTGTTCATCTCGCCGCCGGATGCGCACGAGCGCGGGATCGCCACCGGCGACGAGATCCGCGTCTGGAACACCCGCGGCGAGGTCGTCGCGTGGGCGCACGTGAGCGAGTCCGAGCAACCCGGGTCGGTGACCCTGTACGAGGGCTGGTGGCCGCGCCAGTTCCGGAAGGGCAAGGGGGTGAACGAGCTGACCTCGTCGGCCGTCAACCCGATCCACGAGGTCCACTTCGTGGGCAACATGTGGAGCCCGTCGACCGGTTGGAAGGACTGTCGCTGCCAGGTGGGCAAGGCGGGCGAGACCGATGGCTGACGACAAGGTCTCCCCGGTCGAGGCCCTCTCGCCCGCCTCGCGCGCGTGGGGCGAGATCGGCGAGCGCTCCGGCCAGCCCCACTGGGGCATGGTCGTGGACCAGGAGCGGTGCATCGGCTGCTGGTCGTGCGCGGTGATCTGCAAGAGCGAGAACGACGTCCCGCTGGGGATGTGGTGGAACCGGATCCTGACCGAGGGCACGGCGCTGGACCAGCCCGAGGAGGTGCGCGGCGGCGCCCTCGAGATGCACTGGCTGCCCCTCGCCTGCCAGCACTGCGAGAACGCGCCGTGCGTGAAGGTCTGCCCGGTGCAGGCGACCTACCACCGCGGCGACGGCCTCGTGATGCAGGACTACGACCGCTGCATCGGCTGCCGCTACTGCATGATCGCCTGCCCCTACGGCGTCCGGAACTTCAACTGGGGCGAGCCGGTGCGGCCCACCCCGCACGAGACCGGCATGGTGGGCGCCCGGCCGCTGGGCACCGTGGAGAAGTGCACGATGTGCGTCCAGCGGCTCGCCGAGGACCAGGTCCCCTCGTGCGTCTGGTCGTGCCCCACCGGGGCGCGCGTGTTCGGCGACCTCAACGATCCCCACGGCCGCCTGGTGACCCTGATCCGGGAGCGCGAGGGCTACGACCTGCTCGAGGAGGCCGGCACGAAGCCCTCGGTGAAGTACCTGCCGCCGCGCCGGAGGAGCCCGCTGTGAGCGCCGTCGCCGCGCCCGCGACGCCCGCGGCCGCGCCTGCCGCCGCCGGGGGCCGCCGCGCGCTCACCGCCTGGATCGGGCTGCTCCTGGTCCTGATGGGGATCGGGGTTGCCGCGTTCCTGTACCAGTTCGCCAACGGCCTGCAGGTCACGGGCATGCGCAACACCGTGATGTGGGGCCAGTACATCCTGTTCTTCATGTTCTTCGTCGGCCTGTCGGCCGGCGGGCTGATCGTCGCCTCCGCCGGGCGGCTGTTCGGCGTCAAGGCGTTCAAGCCGATCACGCGCCTGGCGGTCCTGGAGGCCACGGTCGCGGTGATCCTGGCCGCCACGTTCATCCTGCCGGACCTCGGGCGACCGGAGCGGATCCTCAACATCCCGCTGTACTTCAACCCGACCTCGCCGATGATCTGGGACATCACGATCGTCATGGTCTACATGGCGATGTCGGCGCTGTACGTCTGGCTGTACGCCCGAGCGGACCTCGCCCGGAGAGGCTCGTGGCTGGCGTTCGGGACGGGGACGTCGGAGCGGACGATGGCCCGCGAGGAACGGGTGAAGTCGGCCATGGCCTGGGTCGCCCTGCCGGCGGCGATCATGCTCCACTCGATCACCGCCTGGATCTTCGGGCTCCAGATCAGCCGCGGCTTCTGGTACAGCTCGATCATGGCGCCGATGTTCATCACGTCCGCGCTGGTGTCCGGCCTGGGCCTGGTGATCCTGCTGGGGCTGATCCTGCGACGCCTGGGGCGGCTGCAGTTCGCGGACGACCTGGTGGCGATGCTGGGCGGGTTGCTGGGGGCGTTCCTGGCGCTCGAGGCGTTCCTGATCCTGGCCGAGTACCTCACGGCGCTGTACCCGGGCGCTCCCGAGGGCGAGGCGGCAGCGCGGATGCTGTCCGGCGCCTACCTGCCGCTGTTCCTGGTCGAGGTCGTCGGCGGGCTGCTCGTCCCGTTCCTGATCCTCTCGCAGCGCCGCCTGCGGCGGAGCCCGCTGTGGGTGGGGGCGGCGGCGGCGATCGGGATCGTGGGCATTTTCGTCCACCGCCTGAACCTCGTCCTCAACGGCCTGTCATTCCCGAACATCGAGCTGCCACCCGGGCTCCCGGTCGGGTTGCCCCAGGACGGCTCGTCGTTCGCCGAGAGCCACTGGTACGTGCCCACGGCGATCGAATGGGCGATCGTGATCGGCATCCTGTCGTTCGGGGCGCTGCTGTTCACGATCGCGTCGCTCTATCTGCCGATGCAGGAGCCCGACGCGCACTGACGTCCACGTGACCGCCAGCCGAACCGAGCCTCGGCACTCCCGGACCATTGTCGCGGACGGTGCGCCGTCAGGGTCATGGCGCACCGACGCACCGGCGCCGAACATCGCGCCTGATGAACGCGCCAGCCCAAGGCGCGGAGCACGCCGCGACCAATCGCGACGCGGCGGCAGGCGTCCCCCCGCGCGACGACACGATCGGGCCGTCCTTCCGCGACGGCGGCCGACCCGTGCCCGAGACCGCCGCCCGGAAGACGGTCATCCGCGGCGTGGCGCTGGCGGCGCTGGGGGTCACGGCCGCCTACCTCGCCTGGCGCCTGGGCGCGGGCACCGTCAACCTGGCCGCGTGGTGGGTCGCCATCCCGCTGCTCGCGGCCGAGGTGCACAACGCGTTCGGCCTCGTCCTGTACACGATCGCCCTGTGGGAGATCGACGGCGGGCCGGTCGCCGCCGCCGAACACGCCACGACCGGCCAGGCCCTCCGGATCGCGGTCCTCATCCCGACCTACAACGAGCCGGTCGAGGTGCTGATGCCCACGATCGCCGCGTCGGTCGCCCTCCGGCCGACCCACGAGACCTGGGTGCTCGATGACGGGCGGCGCGATGAGGTCCGCGACCTTGCCGTCCGCCTCGGTGCCCGCTACCTGACCCGATCCGACAACGCCCACGCCAAGGCCGGCAACCTCAACCATGCCCTGGGCGTGGTCGAGGCGGACGTCGTCGCGGTGCTCGATGCCGATCACGTCCCGACGTCGGCGTTCCTGCGCGCCACGCTTCCGTACTTCCATGACCCGACAGTCGCGTTCGTCCAGACGCCCCAGGACTTCTACAACCTGGACTCGTTCGAGCACCAGCGACGCCGGACGGGCGCGGTGTTCAACGAGGAGGCCGTCTTCTACCGGGTCATCGCCCCCGCCAAGAACCGCTGGCAGGCGCCGTTCTGGTGCGGGACCTGTGCCCTCGTGCGGACCGCGGCGCTGCGATCCGTGGGCGGCGTGGCGACGGACAGCGTGACCGAGGACATCCACACCTCGATCCGGATGTTCCGCAAGGGCTGGCGCGGCGTGTACCACAACGAGGTGCTGGCCCGCGGCCTCGCCCCCGACGACGCGGCCTCGTACCTCCTCCAGCGCAACCGGTGGGCGCTGGGCGCGATGCAGGTGCTCCGCGCCGAGAACCCACTGTTCGGGCCGGGCCTGGCGCCCACCCAGCGGCTCGCGTTCCTGACGACCCTGTTCGGATGGTTCGACTCGTGGCGCACGTTCGCCTACATGGTCATCCCGCTCGCGGTCGTCGCGACGGGGGCCGTGCCGATCCTGGCGCCCGGCGACGTGTTCGCGCCGTTCTTTGTCGCGACCCTGGCCATCCAGTTCGTGGCCCTGCGGCTGTTGGCCCGGGGTCACTACCCGCCGTTCCTGTCGGTGCTGTTCGAGGTGCTCCGCATGCCGGCGATCCTGCCGGCCACGCTCGCCCTGGTGTCCCCGCGCCGGGAGCTCCGGTTCCGGGTGACGCCCAAGGGGCGCAGGGGCGACGATCGCGGGCACGTCCCGGTGCCTCGGCTCCACGGCGTCCTGGCCACGGCGTCCGCGGCTGGTCTCGCGTGGTTCACGGCGACGATCGCGGGGCTGACGCCCCTCCGCTACGAGATCCCGTGGGCCGCCGCGGGGGCTGCCTTCTTCATGGCCGCCAACCTCGGCCTGCTGCTCGCCGCGATCGGGCGCATCCGCTCATCGCGGTTCGCGGGCAACCGGCGCGCCAGCGTGCGGCTGCCGGTCGACCTCCCGGCCACGCTCGACGGTCGCCCGATCCGGCTCCGCGACCTGTCGCTCACCGGGGCCAGGGTCGTCGGCACCGACATCGCACGGGTCCCTGCCGCTCCGTCGTCTCGTCCCGCCGCGATGGACTCCTCGGCCGCGGTGGGCGAGGAGGCCACCACCGAGCTTGCCTTCGCCCTCGCGGGTACCCGCTTCCGGTTGCGCGTGGTCGCGCGGCGCCTGATCGCGTGCCCGGATGGCGCCACCGAGGCCGGTCTCGAGCTGACCGGCGGGCAGGACGAGTCGGTCGCTGCGCTGGCCGTCGCGATCTTCCAGGGGCCCAGGGATGTCGAGATCGCGGGCACCGCCCCGGTCCGGGTCCGGCGGGCCCGACAGCGGGCGGCGGCACCCGCCTGAGTCGAACGGGTCACGCCAGGCACCTCACCTGCCGGCCCGTATGTCGCCACATCGGCCCAACGCCCGGGCATCGGGCACCTCAGCCGGGCAGGCGCAGCGCCTCGAGGAACGGGGCGAACCGCTCCAGCACGGGCGCCGTGAGCGCCGGCAGCGGGCTCGGGTCCTCCGCATCGCCCGGGTACAGCGTCAGGTGCGTCACGCCAGCGGCGCGGATCGCCCGGAACGTCGCCGCGACCTCGGCCGGCGAGCCCGCCAGCCGTCCCTCGCGCTCGACGGCGATCCCGTCTGCACCGAGCGCGAGCCGCGCCCAGCCGGTGACCGCCAGCGTCGCGGGATCTCGCCCGACCCGCTCGCACGCCGCGGCCGCCCGAGACACGATCGCGCGGGCGTCGCCGGCACCGGTCAGCGCCACGTTGACGTTCACGGCGTCCGCCCACCGAGCGGCGATCGCCAGCGTCCGCTCCCCCTTGCCGCCGATCCAGACCGGCACCCGGTCCCGCGGGCCCCGGGGCAGGATGTCCGCGCCGTCGGTCCGGACGTGCTCGCCCTGGAACGTCACCGGCGGCTCGCGTAGCAGCCGGGCGATGATCTCGACGGATTCCTCGAACCGGGACACGGGCGCCGCCGTCTCGAATCCGAACGCCCGCCAGCTCTCGTCCGTCGCCGGGTTGCCCGACCCGAGGCCCAGCACCAGGCGCCCCCCGCTGACCTCATCGAGGGTCGCCGCCATCCGCGCCAGGAGGCCGGGGTTGCGGAACCCGGTGTTGGCGACGTAGGGCCCGATCGCGATCCGGCTCGTCGCCTCGGCGGCCGCCGTCAGGATCGTCCAGCACTCCCAGAACCCGAACGGCGCGCGCCCGGCGACGCGACGCTGCAGGTGGTCGGATACCCACAGGGTGTCCACGCCCAGGGCCTCGGCATCGCGGGCCAGCTGGCGCATGTCCCGCCAGGAGGCGTAGCCGCCGCCGCGCAGCGGCCAGGTCGGCAGCGTCAGCCCGATCCCCGGCGTGCCGTCGTCCGCCATCGCACCTCCAGCGCGGCCGTCATCGGCCGCGGGCCGTCAGCCCAAACCCGGTCCGGGACACGAAAACGCCCGAAGGAACCGCCGATCACTAGCTGCTCCGACCACTGTAAACAACAGTCAGATCACTAGATGTTCGTGGCCCCTTCGGGCAGGACCCACAGTACGCGGCATGGGCATCCGGGTCAAGGCACAGCGGCATGTCAACCGCGGCCATCGACGTCTCAGCCGTGTCGCGCGGCGTTGGCCAGGATCGCGTCGTGCACGTACCGGGCCAGGCCCGGCGCCACGGCCTCGTAGGTCGCCGTGAACCGCGGGTCCGCGAGGTACATCTCGGCGAGCCCCGCGTGCATCTCGTGGGAGCACGGGTAGAACGCCTCGTCGATCTGGCGGCGGTGGGCCTCGGCGGCGTCCATCGCGTCGGGGCCGTCGGCCGGCAGCCCCGCTCGCATCGCGGCGGCCAGGCGCTCGGTGACCGCGCCGCCCTCCGCCCTGATCCGGGCCCAGTCCGCCTTGGTGTACCGGGCGGCCCGGCGGGCGGACTCGCGGTAGGCGTCCGTGTCGCCCCAGCGCGCCTCCACCTCGGCGGCGTGGGCGTCGGGGTCGAAGTCGCCGAACACCTCGAGCCGCTCCTCGGGGGTGAGGTTGATTCCCATCTGGCGTGCCTCCATGGCCTTCGCGACGGCGTCCGCGAGGCGCCGCAGCCGCTCGATCCGGTCCTGCAGCAGCCGGTGCTGGCGTCGCAGGTGGTCGAGGGCGTCGGCGTCCCCGTCGGCCATCGCCTCCTTGATCTGGTCGAGGCCGAATTCCAGCTCGCGGTAGAACAGGATCCGCTGCAGCCGCTCGAGATCGACCTCCGTGTACCGGCGGTAGCCGGCCTCGGAGCGCCCCGTCGGGCGAAGGAGCCCGATCTCGTCGTAGTGGTGCAGGGTCCGAACGGTCACGCCGGCCATCCGCGCGACCGCCCCTACCCGCAAGGTCCTCGGTTCGTCCATCGCGTGTACCATAGACCCTTACGTTACGTGAGGGTCAAGAGCCTCGGACCCTGACCCGAGCACGCGCTGACTCGCGCGGCGGCCGTTGACTGCAGGTCCCTGAAACCGCGTGCCGCGGGCCCGATCGTGGCCGAATCCAGCAGGTACTCATGGTCTCGTTGACCTGCAGACCACGTGTTCCGTGATCCGGGCGGCATGGACGGCCGGACTCGCGTGTTCATTGACTGTGGGTCCACACCCTCGCGGCAACGCCTGCGAGCAGCGACCTCGTGGCCACGTGGCACCCGTGGTCGCCCCGGAGCCCGCCGCGCCGTCAGCGCGAAGCGCGGCTCACGTCGGCGCCGCCAGGTCGCGGCGGGGGAAGCGCCACAGGCCGTAGGCGACGGACGCCACGAACACGGCGCCCAGCACGGCGAGGTCCGATACCTCCCCCCGCCCGCGCAGGATGTCGAACGGCCGCAGGTAGTGGAACGGCGAGTACGGTCCCAGGAACTCGGCGTCCGGCCACAGCTGGCCGAGGATCTCGAGCACGTAGCCGGCGAGCACGACCGCGAGCGCGATCCCGATCGCCGGCGAGAGCCGGTCGAAGGACGCCGACAGCGCGAGCGAGATCCCGGTCAGCGCGGCCAGCAGCAGGACGGTGTTGAGCACCAGGAATGCGTGCTGGGCGAGGTCGAGCTCGCCGACCAGGCCGTACGCCGCGGCGCCCACGAGCGTGCCCACCACCGTGGCACCCGTGGTGACGAGGGCGATGGCGAGGACGGCCACCAGCAGGGTGACGAACACCGATCGCCGCGACAACGGACGCGACAGCAGGATCTCGAGCGTGCCCCGCTGCCGCTCGCCGGCGATCGAGGCGGCCGCGAACCCGACCGGGTAGACGACCTGGAGCGCGATCGCGAACGGGTGGCCCGTGCCCAGCGCGATGGACGCGTCGAGCCCGAACACGCCGCCGCCCATCAGCCGCAGCATCGCGTCCGGGATGATCCCGGACTCGATCAGCGCCTCCATCTCGCGCCCGAAGGTGGCGTACATCACGGGCATGAGCGAGGCCCAGATGCCGAGCGCGATCGCGACCAGGCCGACGCGCGCCCCATGCGCGCGCCAGGTCTGGCGGAGCAGCGGGCCGTTGATCATCGCCCGGCCACCGGGGTGTCCGGCACTCCCGGCCCGTCCACCGGGCCGGCGTCCGGCTCGTCGTCGCCGGCCTCGGCGGCATCCTCGCCCGCGTACAGCTCGAGGAACGCGTCCTCGAGGCGCGCCGGCTCGATCGTGACGTCCGTGACCGGCGCGCCACCCAGCATGGCCAGCAGCGGCCGGGGGTCGCCCTCGAGCGCGCACGTGATCCGCCGTTCGCCAACGACGAGCTCGCTGATCCCGGGCACGGCCGACAGGTCCGGTGCCGGCCCGTCCAGCTCGATCTCCACGCGCCGCTTGCGTCGCCGGATCAGCCCCGCCACGTCCTCGAGCGCGACCAGGCGCCCGGCCCGGACGATCGCCACCCGGTCGCAGACGCGCTCCACCTCGGCCAGCACGTGCGACGACAGGAACACGGTCCGGCCGTCGCGGCGGAGGTCGTCGAGGATGTCGTAGAACGCGCGCTGCATCAGCGGGTCGAGGCCCTCGCTGGGCTCGTCGAGGATCGCCAGCTCCGGGTCGTGCTGGAGGGCCTGGACGATGCCGATCTTCTGGCGCATGCCGCGCGAGTAGTCGCGGATCGGCCGTCGCAGGGTGCGCGCGGACAGCTCCAGCCGGTCGCACAGGGCCTCGCGGCGAACGGGCGCCCGGGCCGACAGCTCGGCCAGGTAGTCGAGGTGGCGCTCGCCGGTGAGGCCGTCGTACAGCGCGATGCCCCCGGGCAGGTAGCCCACCCGGACCCGGATGGCGACGGAGTCGCGCACGATGTCGAGGCCGAGGACCCGGGCGCCCCCGGCCGTCGGGTGCAGGAACCCCAGCAGCAGCCGGATCAACGTGCTCTTGCCGGCGCCGTTGGGGCCGAGGAAGCCGAACACCTCGCCCTCGCGGACGTCGAGCGTGACCTCCTGGAGCGCCCGGATCGCGCCCCCGCGACCCGGCCCCCGGCCGCGGCCCGACGCCCCGCCGACCCGCGCCCGCAGGCCGCCGGCGCCGTAGTGCTTGGTCAGGCCCTCGGTCGCGATCACGCCCATCGCGCACAGGCTACGGGCTGGCGGCGTACCGCGCGAGGTCAGCCCGGCGGGGCGCCCGGCGCGCGCCGGGTGGGGCGAGGCGCCCGCGCGGCGCGGCGCTTCGCCCGGTACATCGCCCGATCGGCCCGGTCCAGCAGGTCGTCCACCGAGTCGCCGGGCGACGAGATCGCGGTGCCGATGCTCGCGGTGATCACCAGGCGGGCCTCGCCCAGGCTGAACGCGCCCAGCACCGACCGGCGCGTCCGCGCGGCGAGGGCGCGGAGACCGCCCGTCGTCGCCCGGGGCACGACGACCACGAACTCGTCGCCGCCGATCCGGCCCACGAGGTCCTCGTCCCGGACCGCACCGGACAGGCGGGCAGCGACGACCCGGAGCACCGCGTCGCCGGCCTGGTGGCCGCGGCGGTCGTTGAGCGCCTTGAACCCGTCGAGGTCGATGAACAGGACCCCGACGGGCGACGCCGCGGCGTCGGCCAGCAGCGCGGACGCCGTCGCCAGCAACTCGGCCCGGTTCCGGAGCCCGGTCAGCGAATCGTGGCTCGCGGCGTGCGCGAGGCGCGCCTCGAGCGCCTTCTGCTTCGTGATGTCCAGCATCACCCCCACCAGGCGCCTGACGCCGCTCCGGTCGCGGACCACCTGGATCGCGTCGTGGAACCAGCGGTAGCTCCCGTCGGCGGCCAGGAACCGGTATTCGAGCCGGGTGTCGTTGACGCCCTCGATCGCGTCGTCCGCGGCCACGATCGCGGCAACGCGGTCATCCGGATGGAGGTGCGTCTCCCAGAAGCCGGGCTCGGTGAGCCACTCCTCGGGCTCGTAGCCCAGCAGGTCACGGCACCGCTCCGACACGAACGTCATGCGGTAGTCCTCGCCGTCGGCCTCCCAGACGATCGCCGGGATCAGGCGGACGAGATCGAGGAAACGCTCCTCGGCGGCGACGACGGGCAGGGCGCGGGCCGGCTGCCGGTCGCCTGAGGCCTCTGGCAGGCGGTCCATGGCACCGTATCTTGCACGCGCGGTGGGCAATCCGCCAACGCCCGCGAGCCGGTACGATCGGTCCGTGCTGTACCGCGCCGACCCGTGGCTCCACGTCATCGCCGGCTGCATGTCCTCGGGCAAGACCGACGAGATGCTGCGCCTCCTGCGGCGCGCCGAGATCGCGAAGCGCCGCATCCTGCTCGTCCGCCCCGACGTGGACGACCGGACCCCCGCCGAGTACGCGGAGAGCCGGAGCAAGGCGCGCTACCCCTCGGAGCTGGTGCCCAGGTCGGAGCCGGTGCGGATCCTGTCGCTCGCGCGCGAGCGCGACGTGGACCTGGTGGGCATCGAGGAGGCCCAGTTCTTCGACGACAGCATCATCCGCGTGGTCGAGACCCTGCGCCAGAGCGGCCGCCACGTGATCGCCAGCGGCCTCAACACGGATTTCGCGGGCCGCCCGTTCGGGGCGATGCCCCAGCTCCTCGCGCTCTCGGACGAGATCACGATGCTGACCGCCATCTGCGTCGTGTGCGGCGAGAGCGCGACCCGGACCCAGCGGCTGGTCGGCGGGCGGCCGGCGGCGATCGACGACCCGCTGATCGTGATCGGCGGGTTCGAGAGCCCGGCCGCCGTGGAGTCCTACGAGGCGCGCTGCCTGCGCCACCACGAGATCGCGCCCGCCCGCGCGGCGCGGGGCGTCGTCGCGGACGAGGGCTGATCCGCCCGTCGCACCGGGCCAAGGTGGCCGTCGCTCGTCCACAAGTTGTCCACGTTGTCCACCGTTCGTGGACAAGTCCGCCTCGCCGGCCCCGAAGTTCGTGGACAACTCCGTTGTGGCCCTCCCGGCCGCCCGATATCGTTCGGTCTGCCCGAAGGGGCCGGTGGTACCGACGCCGGACCGGTGAGTGATCATCGGACCGGGTCCCCGAACCGCCGCCACGATGGCCGCGAGGCCGACGAGGTGGCTGGAGACCGGGGCCGCTGCGACAAGGCCGAGCTTGCTTGGCAGTGGCGTGGGCGTGACGGTACGGTACGGTTCCTTCGGGCGCTTTCGTGTGCGCCGCGTGCTCGGGACCGCCGATGCCCAAGATCTCCGCCGGCCTGCTGCTGTTCCGTCGCACCGACGACGGGGTCGAGGTCCTGGTCGCCCATCCGGGTGGCCCGATGTGGGCGCGCCGCGACACGGGCGCCTGGTCCGTGCCCAAGGGCGCGCCCCACGACGACGAGGCGGACCTCCTGCTCGCGGCGCGCCGCGAGTACCGCGAGGAGCTGGGTCACGAGGCCCCGGACGGTCCGGTCATCGACCTCGGCGAGGTCCGGATGCGTTCCGGCAAGGTCGTCCACGCGTGGGCGGTCGAGGGCGACCTCGACCCGCGCTCGATCAGCAGCATGACCGTCGACCTCGAGTGGCCCCCGCGCTCCGGGCGGACGATCAGCGTCCCCGAGATCGACCGCGTCGCCTGGCTTCGGCCGGGCGACGCCCGCCGCCGCCTGAACCCCGCCCAGGCCGAGTTCGTGGACCGCCTGCTCCGGGCGCTCGCGCGCGCCTGACGCGCCGCCGACGCAGGGACGCGCCGCGCGCCCGCCGCCGGCCCCGGTACAGTCATCTCGTGACCGCGGACGCCTCCTCCCCCAGCCCCGCCGAGCGCGCGGGCGTCGCCGGCGTCGCCGGCGTCGCGGACGTCGCGATCATCGGCGCCGGCATCGTGGGCCTCGCGACGGCGCTCCGGCTGCTCGAGGACCGGCCGGGGCTGCGCGTGACCGTGCTCGAGCGCGAGGACCGGGTCGGCGCCCACCAGTCCGGCCACAACTCGGGCGTCGTCCACGCGGGGCTGTACTACGTGCCCGGGTCGCAGAAGGCGCTGCTGTGCCGCGAGGGCAAGGGGCTGCTGGAGCGCTACTGCGAGGCCCGGGGCATCCCGATCGCGTTCCCGGGCAAGCTCGTGGTCGCGCTCGACGACGCGGAGCTGCCGCGCCTCGCCGCGCTCAAGGAGCGGGGCCTTGCCAACGGCGTCGACGGCCTGGAGGAGGTTGGCGCCGAGCGGATCCGCGAGCTGGAGCCGCACGCCGCCGGCATCCGGGCGCTGTGGAGCCCGCGGACCGGGATCGTGGACTTCGAGCGCGTGACCCTCGCCTACGCGGACGACGTGCGCGAGCGCGGCGGGACGATCGAGCTCCGCTGCCCGGTCGGCGCCATCGCCCGCCGCCCCGACGAGCTCGTGCTGTCCACGCCCCGCGGCGACGTCCGGGCCCGGTCCGTGATCGCGTGCGCCGGGCTGTGGTCGGACCGGGTGGCCGCGCTGACCGGCGACCGGACGCCGGACAGCCCGCGGATCGTGCCCTTCCGGGGCGACTACTACACGCTCACGCCGGACGCCCGGCACCTCGTGCGCGGACTCCTCTACCCCGTCCCGGATCCTCGCTTCCCGTTCCTCGGCGTCCACTTCACGAAGCGCATCGACGGCGAGGTGTGGGCCGGCCCGAACGCCGTGCTCGCCTTCGCCCGGACCGGCTACCGGCGCCGCGACGTCTCGCCGCGGGATCTCGCGGAGACGCTGCTCCACCCGGGGTTCCTCCGCCTCGCCCGGCGGTTCTGGCGGACGGGCGCGGCCGAGATGTGGCGCGACACCAGCAAGGGCGCGTTCACCCGCGAGCTCCAGCGCTACGTGCCGGAGGTCCGGGCGGACCAGCTGCGCTTCGGGCCCTCCGGCGTGCGCGCGCAGGCGCTGGGCCGCGACGGCTCGCTGGTGGACGACTTCGACCTGGCAGGTGGTGACCGCGTCCTCCACGTCCGCAACGCGCCCTCCCCGGCGGCGACCAGCTCGCTCGCGATCGGGGGCCGGCTGGCGGCCCAGGCGGTGGAGCGGTTCGGGTTGTGACCGCCGGCGGCGAGTGGCTGCTCGCCAACGGCCTCGGCGGGTACGCCATGGGGCCCGAGGACGGACCGCCGACCCGCGGCTACCACGGCTGGCTGATCGCGGCGACCCGGCCGCCGGAGGGGCGGCGGCTGCTGGTCGGGCCCATCGAGACGCGGCTGGAGGTCGACGCCGTCAGCGTGCGGCTCGACCGGCTCGAGATCGCCCCGGGTCGCATCCAGGGCGACCCGCTGGCATGGCTGACCGGCCACGAGGCGGGTGTCCGCGTGCGGAACGTGGAGGCGCTGGGCGTGTCGCTCGAGCTGCGCGCGGCCATGGTCCACGACGCCAATGCCACCGTCCTGCGCTGGCGGCGGCTGGACGCGGATCCACGGCGGCGCGTCCGGCTGGAGCTCGTGCCGCTCCTGGCCTGTCGCGACCACCACGGGTCCGCGGGTCCGTTCGGGACCGGCGAGCCGGCGCCCGCCGACGAGCCGGTGGCGGTCGACGTCCGGTCGAGTGACGGGGACGGCCCGGCCGTGGACGTCTCGTGGGGGCCAGGCCGGCCCGCGCTGCGGATGGCGGCGTCCACGGGTGTCGTCTGGCGGGCGGACCGGCGAGTCAGGGTCCACCTCCGCGAGGCGGCCGCCCGGGGCACGATCGCGGACGAGACGCTGCTCGCCGTCGCGGCCTTCTCCGCGGCCCTGGCGCCGGGCGGCGAGCTGGCGATGGTCCTGGGGACCGAGACGGGGTCCATCGCCGCCATCCCCGACCCGCGCCGGGCCGGCGAGGCGTTGCGCGCGGCCGGCACGCGTGCCGATGGGCTGCTGGCGGCCGCGCGCGTGCCCCCGGTCGACGCGCGCACGGCGGCCCTGGTCCTCGCCGCCGACCGGTTCCTCGTCCGCCGACCGGCCGGCCCGGGCGCGACGGCGGGTCCCGCCGCCGACCCGGGCCGCACGATCATCGCGGGCTACCCGTGGTTCGGCGACTGGGGCCGCGACACGATGATCTCGCTGCCGGGCCTCGCCCTCGCCAGCGGGCGTCACGAGGAGGCGGCCGGCATCCTCCGGACGTGGGCCGGCCTGGTCCGCGACGGCCTGCTGCCCAACCACTTCCCCGAGGCCGGCGGCGAGCCCGCCTATCACTCGGTGGACGCGCCGCTGTGGTTCATCCACGCGATCGGTGAGCACGAGGCGGCGACCGGCGACCCGTCGCTCGCCCGCGCGCTCCGGCCGGCGGTGGAGGCGATCCTCGCCGCGTACCGCGACGGGACGCGGTTCGGGATCGGCGTGGATCCCGCCGACGGGCTGGTCCGGGCCGGCGAGGGCGACGTCCAGCCGACCTGGATGGACGCGACGGTCGCCGGCGTGCCGGTGACCCCCCGGCACGGCAAGCCGGTCGAGATCCAGGCGCTGTGGGTCAACGCGCTCCGGCGCGCGGCCGGCTGGGCCCGGCGGGCCGGCGAGGACGGGGTGGCCGCGCGCCACAACGACGGCGCGTCCCGGGCCGAGTCCGCGTTTCGCGCCCGCTTCCCGCGGCCCGAGACCGGCTGGCTGGCGGACGTGGTCGACGGCCCGTCCGGCGACGACGCGTCGCTCCGCCCGAACCAGCTGCTCGCGCTGTCGCTGCCCCACCCGCTCGTGGACGCGGGTTTCGGCCGGCGGATCCTCGACGCCGTCGAGCGGCACCTCGTCGTCCCGGGCGGGGTCCGGTCGCTGGCGCCGTTCGAGTCCGGCTACCGGGCCCGGTTCCAGGGTCCCGCGGAGGTGCGCGACGCCGCGTACCACCAGGGCACCGCCTGGACCTGGCCGCTGGGCCCGTGGATCGATTCCGTCGCCCGGTACCGGGGCGAGGACGCGGCGCGCGTGGCGCTGGATGACGCGCTGGCTGCCCTCGACCCCGACGTCACCGGCGCCATCCCGGAAGTCCTGGAGCCGGAGCCGCCGCACGAGGCCCGCGGCTGTGCCTGGCAGGCATGGGGCGTGGCCGAGCTGCTCCGCGTCCGGCGCCGGCTCCTCGGCTGACGCGGGGAGAACGCCGTCCGCACGCGGGCGCCACGGCGTACCGTAGGCGGTGACCAGGCGCCCCGCCGGATCCATGGGAGGACGAGGATGCTCTCGGAGTTCAAGGCGTTCCTGACCAAGTCCAACGCGCTCGCGCTGGCCATCGGCGTGATCATCGGCACCAGCCTGGGCACCGTCGTCAACTCGCTGGTCAACGACATCATCATGCCGCCCATCGGCGTCGCCCTCGGCGGCGTGGACTTCGCGAACCTCAAGATCGTGCTCAAGGATGCAGTCGCCGGCGACCCCGCGACGGAGGTCGCGATCCGCTGGGGGGCGTTCATCAACACGGTCATCGTGTTCGTGGTCGTGGCGTTCGTCGTGTTCTGGATCGGCAGGCTGCTGATCAAGGAGCCCCCGGCGGCCCCGCCCGAGCCGTCCGACGAGGTCAAGCTGCTGACCGACATCCGCGACGCCCTGCGCAAGGGCTGATCGCGGGCACTGTCACCCGCACGTCACGCGCCCGGGCCGGCCCGTAACAGCACGATCCGCGGCGGCAGGGCATCCTTGCCGCGATGACGGACGATCGATACCGCAGCGGGCCGGCGCCGCGCGCCAGACGCGCCCCACGCCGCGGGATGGGCGCCGCGGCCACGATGGGGCTGCTGCTGCTCGCCGCCATGGTGCTGCTGGGGGCAGCCGGCTCGGTGGTGGCCGTGGTCCGGTTCACGGGCCTGATCGGGGATCTCCCGGACCCCGCCCTCCTCGAGGAGATCGTGCTCCCCGAGCAGTCGGTCATCTACGACCGCACGGGCACGGTCGAGCTCGCCCGGTTCGGCGAGTTCAACCGCGAGGTCGTCACGTTCGACGAGATCCCGCCGGTGCTGGTGGACGCCACGACGGCGATCGAGGA
Source organism: Chloroflexota bacterium (assembly GCA_040755495.1). Taxonomy (GTDB): domain Bacteria; phylum Chloroflexota; class Limnocylindria; order Limnocylindrales; family CSP1-4; genus CAIXZV01. The sequence continues at coordinate 43,789 of JBFMAT010000018.1, read as the reverse complement.
CAAGACGTTCTGGGACAACTCCGGCTTCGACCCCGTGGGCATCGTGGCCGCCGGCATCGATGCCCTCCGCGGCAACGCCCGCGGCGCCTCGACGATCACCCAGCAGCTCGTCCGCCAGCGCCTGCTCACGACCGACGGCAGCGCGCAGACCCAGCTGTCGGCCGAGCGCAAGGTGCGCGAGATCGTCCAGTCGATCCGGCTGACCCAGGCCTTCCCGGGCGCGGATGGCAAGCGGCGGATCATGGCCGCCTACCTCAACCAGAACTACTACGGCAACGACTCGTACGGGGTGAAGGCGGCGGCCAAGGGCTACTTCGGCGTGGAGCTGGCGGACCTCACGCTCGCCCAGGCGGCGATCATCGCCGCGCTTCCCCAGTCCCCGTCGAGCTACGACCTCGTGGCCAACGCCGTCGAGGAATGCCTCGACGCCGTCCAGGCCGAGGACGCCGAGTGCGCGGAGTCCCGCCTCGTGGTCCCCGCCGACGCGCCGATCGTCCTGCGTCGCAACCGGGTGCTGACCCTGATGGAGGACGATCGCACGCCGCTCACCGGCGACACGTTCACGGCCGCCGACTTCGACGCCGCCCGCGCCGAGCCCGTCGTGCTCGCGCCGCAGGCGAAGCCCGCCTGGAGGGCCTCGCACTTCGTGTGGCAGGTGCGGCGCGAGCTGACCGCCCGGTTGTGCCCCGACGCCGAGACCTGCACGGTCGTCGAGCGCGGCGGCCTGGCGATCACCTCCACCCTCGACCTCGAGCTCCAGGGCATCGCGGAGAAGTGGGTGAAGGCCGCGACGATCGTGCCCCACGCCGCGAACCCGCGGGCCGCGGCGAGGGCGCTGGGCCTCAGCTACGAGCCCTGGATGCGCAACCTCCGCGACAAGACGCTGCGCAACGGAGCCCTCGTCGCGCTCGACTACCAGACGGGCGAGGTCGTCGCCTATGTCGGCAGCGCGGACTACAACGCCACGCGGGCGACCAAGCGGTTCCAGCCTCGCTTCGACGTCCTTGCGGATGGCTGGCGCCAGCCCGGGTCCGCGTTCAAGCCGATCGTGTACGCGACCGGCATCGACGCCCGCCGGATCACGGCCGCCTCGATGTTCATGGACGTGGTCACGGACTTCGGCGGCAACTACACGCCCACGGACGCCGACAACCTCGAGCGAGGACCCGTGCGGGTGCGCGACGCCTTGCGGTTCTCGCTCAACATCCCGGCCGTCAAGGCGCTGGCCGTGATCGGCAACGACCAGGTCCAGGCCAAGGCCGAGGACCTGGGCATCGCGTTCCGCGACGGCACGGTGGACGCCGGGCTGTCGTTCGCGCTGGGCGTGGAGGAGGTGCTGCCGGTCGACCTCGCGCGGGCCTACGGCACGCTGGCCAACGGCGGGCAGCGGGTGGACCGGACGACGATCCTGACCGTCACCGGCCGCGGCGGCACGGAGCTGCTGACCGAGGCGGACCGCGCCGAGCCGGAGCAGGTGCTGGACCCGGGCGCGGCCGCGATCGTCACCGACATCCTGGCCGGCAACACCGACCCGCAGCAGAACCCGTACTGGGGCGAGTTCCGCATCCGCGACGACGGGCGCCGGCGGCCCGCGACGCTCAAGACGGGCACCAACAACGACGCCCGCGACCTCAACGCCTACGGCTACATCGCCGCACCCAACGCGAAGGAGCGGGCGGCCGGCGAGTATGCGCTCGTGGTCGGCGCCTGGAACGGCAACTCCGACAACTCGCTGGTGAGCACGCCGCGCGACCCGCTGTTCTCGATCCAGGTCACGACCTACGTGTGGCAGGGGTTCCTCCAGGAGGCGACGGCGGGCTGGAGCATCAACCGGTTCACCGTGCCCGACGGGCTGGCCGAGGCGGCCGTGGACCCGTGGACCGGGCTGCGTTCGTCGGGCGGCCGGGCGGTCGACGAGCTGTTCCTCGACGGCACGGCGCCCGGCGACGGCCTCGGCGCCGGGGTGTGCGGCGAGGGCGTGCTCGCGGTCGCCGGCTTCGAGCGGGAGCACGAGGCGTGGATGCAGGCGGACCGCGGCTGGCTGGCGCGCGCGGCGCGCGGCCCGGGCGTGCGCGGCGGGCCCGAGCGGACCCGGACCTCGTACTTCTACAACGGGTCGTTCACGCCCTACGGCCGCTCATGGGGTGCGCTGACCGGTGGAGCCTGCGGCTCGCCGAGCCCGAGCGTCTCGATCGACCCGTGCGTGCCGCCGAGCGGCTCGCCCGATCCCTCGGCCTCGCCCTGGGTGCCCTGCCCGTCGCCGTCGGAGTCGCTCGCCTCGCCCAGCGACAGCGCTCCGCCGAGCCTCGAGCCCACGCCCACGCCGCCGCCGGAGCCCACCCCGACACCGCCACCCGAGCCCACGCCCACGCCGCCGCCCGAGCCCACGCCCACGCCGCCACCCGAACCGACCCCGACGCCCGCGCCGTCCTGACCCCGGCTGGGCGCGCACGTCGGCGACGGAACGGCGGCGCCGTGTTCTCAACGTTCTCTCAGCGATTCCGTCTATCATCCGGCGCGGCCGGGTCCCGGGGCAGGCTGCGTCCTTGGGCGCATCGCCGCCCCCTGGTGACCGGGCCACCAATTCGCCAACCGTCAGCAACCGAAGAGCTGCAACGGAGATGCGCATGTCGGATCGCGTTTCCGGGCGCCCCGGCCGCCGCCTCGCGGCCGGTCGTCTCGCCCTCGTCCTCGGTCTCGTCGCCACGATGGCGGGACCCGCCGCGCCGATCGCCGGCGCCGCGGAGGGCCTGACCGTCACCACGCCGTTCCCCGCCGTCGTCGTGGAGGCCGGCGACACGGCCTCGTTCCGGTTGTCGCTGGACGTCGCCGTCGCCCGGCGCGTGGACCTCCGCGCGACGGGCGTCCCGAGCGGCTGGACGGCACGCTTCCGGGGCGGCGGGCTGGTGGTGGACGGCGCGTTCGTGGACCCGGACGATCCGCCCGAGATCACGTTCGACGTCGAGGTCCCCGACGACGCGCCTGCCGGCTCGAGCACGATCGCGGTGGAGGCTGCCTCGGGCGCCCTGACCGACCGGCTGTCGCTGACGATCCGGGTGGCCGAGACCGTGGCCGGCAGCGTGACGCTGACGTCCGACTTCCCCGAGCTGCGTGGCCCGTCGGACACGACGTTCACGTTCAACGTGACCCTCAACAACGACACGGCCGCGGAGGCCGCGTTCGCGATGGACGCCACCGGCCCCGCCGGCTGGACGGTCACCGCCCGGCCCGCCGGCCAGGCGCAGGCCACCAGCACGACCGTCGCCGCGGGCGGCACGGGCTCGATCACCGTCAGCGCGGAGGCCCCCACGGGCGTCGCGGCGGGCACGTTCCCCATCGCGGTCACCGTGTCCGGCGGTGGCGAGACGGCCTCGCTCGACCTGCAGGTCGTGATCACCGGCACCTACACCCTCACGGTGTCCACCCCGGACCAGGTGCTGTCCACGACGGCCAACGCCGGGTCGACGCGCTCGTTCCAGCTCACGATCACCAACTCCGGCACGGCCCCGGTCACCGCGATCACGCCGTCGGCCGGTACGCCGACGAACTGGGAGGTCACGTTCGACCCGGAGACGATCGCGTCGATCGAGCCCGGTACCACCCAGACGGTCACCGCGCAGATCACGCCCACCGGCGACGCCATCGCCGGCGACTACGACGTCACGATGACCGCGACGGGCGCCGAGGCGAACGATTCGGTGACCATCCGGGTCCGGGTCGAGACGCCCCAGTTCTGGTGGATCGTGGGCGTCGTGCTCATCGGCGCCACGTTCGCCGGCCTGTACTGGGTGTTCCGGACGTACGGGCGGCGGTAGGGCCATGACCGACCAGCGGACGCCCCCGTCCGACGGGCGGCGACCCCCCGGCCGCCGGGCCCGACGGCCGCAGGCCGGGCTCGGCCCGCGCCCTGCCGCGACGCGGGCGTCGGGCGAGGCCGACGGCGCCACCGGGACGACCACCACGGCGCCGTCTGGCGCGGCCCGCACGGCCACGCCCACCGCCGGGACCGAGGCCACCCGCCGCCGCCGGGTGAGCGTCGCCTCGCTGCTCGCGGACGTCCCCGAGGATGCCGTCATCGTCGCCCGCCGGCTCACGAAGCGGTACGGCGCGCTGGCCGCCGTGGACTCGCTGGACCTCACGATCCAGCGGGGCGAGGTGTTCGGCCTGCTGGGTCCCAACGGGGCCGGCAAGACGACCACCGTGCTGATGCTGCTGGGCCTCACCGAACCCACCCAGGGCGTGGTGCGGGTGCTCGGTCTCGACCCCACGCGCGAGCCGCTGGCGGTCAAGCGCAAGGTGGGCTACCTGCCCGACAACGTGGGCTTCTACGGCGGCATGACCGGGCGCGAGAACCTGCGCTACACGGCGAAGCTCAACGGCATCCCCCGCTCCGAGGCCGAGGCGTGGATCGACGAGCTGCTCCACGAGGTGCGCCTCGGGGACGCGGCCGACAACAAGGCCGAGACCTACTCCCGGGGCATGCGCCAGCGCCTGGGCATCGCGGACGCACTCGTCAAGCGGCCGTCCGTGCTGATCCTCGACGAGCCCACGATCGCGATCGACCCGGCCGGCGTGGAGGAGCTGCTGGCACTGCTCCGCCGCCTCGTCGCCGAGCACGATCTCACGGTCCTGCTCTCGTCCCACATCCTGGGCCAGGTCCAGTCGCTGTGCGACCGGGTCGGCTTCTTCTCGGCCGGGCGGCTGGTCGCCGCCGGGCCGCTCGAGGAGCTGGCCCACGGCACCGACCGGACGGTGGAGCTGGAGGTGGGGATCGAGGGCCGCCCGGAGGCGATCGACCCGGTGGCGCTGGCCGTGCCGGGCGTCCGTTCCGTGGCACCGCACGAGCGCGACGAGCGCCTGCGCGTCGTGACCGCGGCCGAGGACGTGGCCGCGCCGCTGGCGACCGCGCTGGCCGGGGCCGGCCTGTCGCTGACCCACCTGCGCCGGCGCGGCGCGGACCTCCTCGAGCTGTATCGACGCTACGTCCCGGAGGGCATCGATGGCCGCGCCCGCTGAAACCGCCCGCCACGCCGATACCAGCCGGCGCGCCCGGCGCGCCGAGCGCGCCCCGTCCGGCGGCTGGCGCACGATCGCGGCCAAGGAGCTCGCGGACCACCTCGAGAGCGTCCGGTTCATCGTGCTCCTGGTCGTGGTGGGCATCGCCGCCATCGTGCCCATGTACTTCACGTCCGGCGCGATCACCGACAGCGCTCCCCAGCTGGCCGGCCAGCCCGCGCTGTTCCTGTGGCTGTTCGCGAGGGGTTCGAACGACGTCGGCGGCATCACGACCATCGCGTTCGCGGCGCTGTTCGTGCCCCTCGTCGGCATCGCCTTCGGCTTCGACGCCGTCAACAGCGAGCGCAGCCAGGGAACGCTGTCCCGCCTGCTCGCCCAGCCGATCCACCGCGACGACGTGGTCAACGGCAAGTTCGCCGCCGGCATCGCCGTCATCGCACTGATGCTCACGGCGCTGGTCGCGCTGATCACGGCGCTGGGCATCGTGCGGCTTGGGATCATCCCCACGCCCGAGGAGCTGGCGCGGGTCGTCGCCTGGCTCCTGGCCACGATCCTGTACGCCGGGTTCTGGCTCGCGTTCGCGGTGCTGCTCTCGGTCGTCATCCGCGGCGCGGCCTCGGCGGCGCTGGTGGGCTTCGGCACCTGGCTCGGCCTGACGCTGTTCGGCGCCTTCCTGCTGCCGCTGCTCGCGAACACCCTGTTCCCGCCCGACACCACCGATGCGAATGCGTTCTTTGCCTCGACCTCCGCCCAGCAGCTGTTCCTGCGGATCTCGCCGGCCACCCTGTACCAGGACATCGTGACCGCGCTGATGAACCCGGAGGCGAACACGATCCTGGGCTTCGGTAACCTCGGGCAGTACGTGAGCGCCCAGGAGCAGTCGCGCTCGCTGCTCACGCTGGACCAGAGCATCCTGCTGGTCTGGCCGCAGATCGTGGCCCTGGTCGCGCTCACGGTGCTGGTGTTCGCGCTCGCCTACGTGCTGTTCCTGCGCCAGGAGGTCCGGGCGTAGGGCGGACGCAAGCCGGGCACCGCTGGCCCGCCGTCAGGCGCCGGGCGGCCCGTCGTCATGCAGCCGTCACCGTTCTGGGACACCCTTCGCAGCATGTCGTCCGCCCCTGCCCCGAGATCCATCGCCGTTCCCCGCTCGCTCGCCGTCCTGGCTGGCGTCGTGACGGCGATCGTCGCGCTGGGCGTCGGTGAGCTGGTGGCCGGGCTGCTGGTCGGCGCCCCGTCGCCGGTGGCGGCCGTGGGTGCGGCGGTCATCGACCTCGCGCCGCCGGGATCGAAGGAACTGTTCGTCGGGCTGTTCGGGACCAACGACAAGGCCGCCCTGACGCTGATCGTGGCGGGCGCGGTCGTGCTCCTGGGCGCGGGCGTGGGCCTGCTTGCGCGGACGCGGCCCCTGGCCGGCAACCTGGTGATCCTCGGGGTGGTGGCGGTCGGGCTCGTCGCGGCGCTCCGCCAGCCGGGGTCCGTGATCGGGCTGGTCGTGGTGCTGGCCGCCGCGCAGGCGGTGGCGGCGTCCTGGACGTTGTCGCTGCTGCTCTCGAGCGCCGCGCACGGGACCACCGAGTCCACGAGGTCCCCGGGAACCGGCGCCGCGGACGTCGACCGGCGCGGGTTCCTCGTCCGTGCCGGGGTCCTCGGTGGGCTCGCCGCCGTGGGCGGCGGCTTCGGCCGGGCGATGCTGGAGCGGCGTGCGGCCGGCGTCGCGACCGCCGAGACGACGATCCCGGACCCGGTCGACCCCGTCCCCTCCCCACCGGCCGAGGCCTCGCTCGCCGTCGACGGCCTGACCCCGGTCGTCACGCCCAACGCCGACTTCTACCGGATCGACACGGCGCTGATCACCCCCGCGGTGGACGTTGTCACATGGCAGCTCCGGGTCCACGGCATGGTGGATCGCGAGGTCACGTTGACCTTCGAGCAGCTCGTGGAGCTGCCGCTCGTCGAGCGGTACGTGACGATCGCCTGCGTGTCCAACGAGGTGGGTGGCGACCTGATCGGCAACGCCAAGTGGACGGGCGTGCTGCTCACCGACGTGCTCGAGATGGCCGGCGTCCAGGCCGGCGCGACGCAGGTCGTGCCTCGCTCGGTGGACGGCTGGACCGCCGGCTTCCCGACCGAGTGGGTGACCGCGCCCGAGCGACCGCGCGACGCCCTGATCGCCGTGAAGATGAACGACCAGCCGCTGCCGGCCGAGCACGGGTTCCCGGCCCGGCTCATCGTGCCCGGCCTGTACGGCTACGTGTCGGCGACCAAGTGGCTGTCCGAGATCGAGCTGACGACGCTCGAGGGCTTCGACGCCTACTGGGTGCCCCGGGGCTGGGCCAAGGAGGCGCCGATCCTCACCCAGTCCCGGATCGACGTGCCGCGCCGCGAAGCCACGGTGGCGGCCGGCCCGGTCGCGGTGGCGGGCGTGGCGTGGGCGCCGGACCGCGGGATCACGAGGGTGGAGGTGTCCGTGGACGGCGGCGCCTGGAACGAGGCGACGCTCGCCGAGGCGATCGGTCCGCAGACCTGGGTCCAGTGGCGCTGGTCCTGGCCGGCGACGGCGGGCGACCACGTGCTCGCGGTCCGCGCCACCGACGGGACGGGCGAGGTCCAGACCGACCAGGTCACCCGGCCGGATCCCGACGGCGCCCGCGGCCACCACCGGATCGCCGTCCGCGTCGCCTGACATCGGCATGCCCGGCTGTGGGTGGAGGAGCAGCCAAGGACGCCACCACTGACGGAAGCCGTGGGCACCGCCTCGCGTGACTTCCGGTACGCTCTGTCTCCCGGCGGTCCCGCCGGTCAACGCTCCCCACCCGCCACGGTCCCGATGCCCCGACGCCGCTACCTCTTCGACACCCCTGAACGATTCATCACCGGCACGGTCGGCGTGCCCGGCAGCCGCACCTTCTTCCTCCAGGCCCGCGACGGGTCGCGGATCGTGTCCGTCGCCCTCGAGAAGGTCCAGGTCGCCGCGCTCGCGCAGCGGCTGGACGAGCTGCTCGACGAGCTGGACCGGCGCGGCGTCGAGGGCGCGACCGAGGACCCTGCGCTGAGCGGCGAGACGAGCCCCCTCGACGAGCCGATCAACGAGGCGTTCCGGGTCGGCACGCTGACCCTGGGCTGGGACACGGCCGACGACCTCGTGCTGGTCGAGGCCGAGGAGCAGGTCGAGGCGGACGAGGACGACGAGGAGGAGGCCGAGGAGGACGACGAGGATGGGCCCGACATCCTCCGTGTCCGGATCACGGCGCTCGCCGCCCGCGCGTTCGTGGCCCGAGCGGTGCGGGTGCTGTCGGCCGGCCGGCCGCCGTGTCCGCTGTGCGGCCAGCCGCTCGATCCGCAGGGGCACCTGTGCCCGCGTCGCAACGGACACCTGCTGAACTGACGGACGCCGAGCGGCCCGTGGACGAGGAGGCGCTGCCGGACCGGGTCGCCGGCGAGGTTGACGACGCGGCGCCGGACCGGGTCGCCGGCGAGGACGAGGGCCTCGACGGCGACGAGGCGGACGACGACGCCCGGGAGATCGACGCCCTCGACCTGCCGATGCCGGTCCTGGCCGTGGACGACGCGCTGGACCTGCTGCGCCACGGCGAGCTCGAGATCGTGGGCCGCCTGTACGCCTCGTCCAACAACGCACTCCTGTGCCTGGCGCGACGGCCGGCGCCGGCGGGTGAGCCGGGGCCGGACCTCGTCGCGACCTGCGTCTACAAGCCGGTCGTCGGCGAGCGGCCGCTGGTGGACTTCCCGGATGGCACCCTCGCCCGGCGCGAGGTGGCGGCGTTCGCGGCCTCGCAGGCCACCGGCTGGAACATCGTGCCGCCGACCGTCCTGCGCGAGGGCCCGTTCGGGAAGGGCATGCTCCAGCTCTGGATCCGCACCGACCCCGCGGTCGACCCGGTGGGCCTGGTCGTGGAGTCCGACCCGCGCCTGCGGCGGATCGCCGTGTTCGACGCGGCCGTCAACAACACCGACCGCAAGGCCGGCCACCTGCTGCCCGTGCCGGGCGGCCACGTATACGGCGTGGACCACGGCGTCACCTTCTCGCCGGTGCCCAAGCTGCGCACGGTGCTCTGGGGCTGGCGCGGCGAGCCGTTCTCGGCCGAGGAGCTGGACGTGCTCCGTGCGCTCCGGGCCGGCCTGGACGACACACTGGGGGCGACGCTGCGCGGGCTGCTCGCCCCGATCGAGGTCAAGGCGACGGCGCACCGCATCGACCGGCTGCTCGCGTCTGGGGTGTTCCCGCAGCCCGATCCGCGCCGGCCGGCGCTGCCCTGGCCCCCGGTCTGACCCGCCGAGCCGGCGGGTCCCGCAACGGCTCCGGGGCCGCCGAGGCTCCAGGGGCCCGCCCAGGCGCCGAGGCCCCTAGGCGCCGAGGGCGCGCTTGCCCTGCTCGTACTCCTCGCGCGTGATCTCGCCGCGGGCGAGCCGCGCGTCCAGGACCTCGAGCCCGACCGCCCGCTCCAGGCGACGATCTCGGCCGAACAGCCCGCGGGCCAGGAGCCGGACCGCGACGAACAGCGCCAGCACGAGGGCGACACCCGCCGCCAGGATCGCGCCGTATTCGAACAGTGCGCCCATCAGCTCTCCCCCAGGTCGTCCGCGGTGTCCGCCTCGATCTCGTGCAGCATGCTCGGGCCCGGCGCTTCCTGGCCCATCAGCGACAGCTGGTCCGCGCCGGACCGCCGGGTCAGCCCCACGACCGTCTCGCGTCCCCGCCGTCCCCGATCCTCGCCCGCGGTCATCCGGCGCCGCGTCTCGACCTCCACGCGCGCCCCGTCCGCCTCGAGCGCCGGGTGCTCCACGAGCGCCACCACCCGGCTGGCCATGAACCGGCCGGTCCGCACCGGCGTCCCGCCGCGGGTGATCTCGGTGACCTCAACGACGCCGCGGGCCGTCGCGACCTCGAGGCGCCTGCCGGCGCGCGTGGCCACGATCTCGAACGTCTGCGTGCCGTGGCCCGTGTCCACCACGACCTCGACTCGATCGCCCTTCATGCCCCAACCATACTCCCGCGCCACGCACCCGTGATCATCCGAACGGCCCCCCGGGGGCACCCGCGGCGGCACGCGACCCGCGCCCCCTCGATGGGGCACGATGGACGCATGCGACGCTGGAACGGCTGGGGCGACGAGGCCGACGAGACGCACCTGGGCGACGGGAGCCGCCGGTTCCTCGAGGCCCGGATCGGGCCCGCGAGACCGGTGGGCGACGCGCTGCTGGCCGACGTGGTGGCCGCCGTCCCGCCCTCGCGGCTCGCCGCCCATCCCCTGCTCTCGCTCGAACCCGAGCTGCGCGTGCGCCGCGCCCGGGGGCAGTCGTTCGCGGACCTGACGGCCCTGCGGGCCGGGCGCCTCGACGCCGTGCCCGACGCCGTGGCCCGGCCGGTTGACGGCGCCCAGGTCCGCGAGCTGATCGACCACGCCCGCGCGGTCGGCGCCCGGCTGATCCCGTACGGCGGCGGGACCAGCGTGGTCGGGGGCGTGACGACGAGGCCGTCGCCGGACCCGCTGATCACCGTCGACCTCGGCAGCCTGGCCGGGGTCCGCGACCTGGACGAGCGGAGCGGCCTCGTGACGGTGGGCAGCGGCACGACCGGCCCCGCGCTGGCGACGGCGCTGGCGGCCCGCGGCCTCGCGATCGGGCACGAGCCGCAGTCCTGGGAGCTGGCCACGGTCGGCGGCTGGGTGGCGGCCCGCGGCTCCGGGCTGCGCAGCCAGGGCGCCGGCCGCATCGAGCAGCTGTTCGCCGGCGGCGTGCTGGAGGCCCCGGCCGGGACGCTGGACATGCCGGCCTTCCCCGCCTCGGCCGCCGGTCCGGACCTTCGACAGCTGGTGCTCGGGTCCGAGGGCCGGCTGGGCATCCTGACCGACGTGGTCCTGCGGGCGATGCCGCTCCCGGAACTGGACCGCCTCGATGCCTGGGCGCTCCCCGGCTGGGCCGCCGCCGAGGAGGCCGTCCGTGTCGTCGCCCGCGCCCGGCCCGGGCTCGACGTCCTGCGGCTGTCCACCCCCGTCGAGACCCGGACGCTCCTCGCCTTCGCCGACCGTCCATCGCAGACGCGTGCCCTGTCCGCGTACCTGCGCGTGCGGCGGGTGCCCCCGGACTGGGCGCTGATGCTGGTGGGCGTCGCCGGTCGCCGGCGCGTGGCTAGGGCCGCCAGGGCGGAAGCCGCGTCGATCCTCCGGTCGTTCAGGGCGGTGCCCGTCCCGGCGCTGGCGGCCACGTGGTCGCGGGCCCGGTTCCGGTCGCCGTACCTGCGCAACGCGCTGTGGGCCGCGGGCTACGGCGCCGACACCCTGGAGACGGCGACGGACTGGACGCGCCTGCCCGGCCTCCTTGCCCGCCTCGAGGCGTCGATCCAGCAGGCGCTCGCGCCGCGCGGCGAGCGCGTCCACGTGTTCACCCACCTGTCGCACCTCTACCCGTCCGGGTCCAGCCTGTACCTCACGTTCCTGTTCCGGCTGGCGGCAGGCCCGGACGAGACGCTGGACCGCTGGCGGACGATCAAGCACGCGGCGTCCGAGACGATCTCCGCCGAGGGCGCGACGATCACGCACCACCACGGCGTGGGGATCGACCACGCGCCGTATCTCGCCGGCGAGAAGGGGCCGCTGGGCATGGCGGCATTAGAGGCGATCGTCCGAACCTTCGATCCCGAAGGCCTGATGAACCCGGGCGTCCTGCTCTCGGACCGCCACGGATGACCCGGCCATGACCGGGGACCGAGTCCTCGCGCTCGATGTCGGCACCCAGAGCGTCCGGGCGATGGTGTTCGACCCGGCCGGCACGCTGCTCGCCCGGGCGAAGGTCCCGATCGAGCCCTACGTCCCCGGCCCGCCCGGCCACTGCGAGCAGGACGCCGAGCTGTACTGGCGCTCGGTGGGCGATGCCTGCCGGCAGCTGTGGTCGATGCCCGAGGGCCGGCGCGATGCGCTCGCCGGCGTCGCGCTGACCACCCAGCGCGGGACCGTGGTGATCACCGACGAGGCCGGCATGCCACTGCGTCGCGCGATGGTCTGGCTGGACCGCCGCCGGGCGGAAGGCCTGCCGCGGCTGGGCGGCCGGTGGGGGCTCGCGTTCCGCGCCGCCGGCGTGACCGAGACGGTCGCCACGTTCATGGCCGAGGCCGAGGCGAACGTCCTGGCCCGCGAGGAGCCGGAGACCTGGGCTCGCGTCCGCCGCTTCCTGTTCCTGTCCGGGTTCCTGGCCCATCGGCTGACCGGGCGGTTCGTCGACTCGGTCGCCTCGCAGGTGGGCTACGTCCCGTTCGACTACCGCGGGCTGCGCTGGGCGAAGGCGTCGGACTGGAAGTGGCTCGCGGTCCCCGTCGAGCGCGAATGGCTGCCGGAGCTGGTGCAACCGGCCGACGTGCTGGGTTCGATCTCGGCGGCGGCCGCCGAGGCGACCGGCATCCCCGAGGGACTGCCGCTGATCGCCGCGGCCGGCGACAAGGCCTGCGAGGTCCTGGGCTCGGGCGCGCTCGACCCGCACATCGGCGCGATCTCGCTGGGCACGACCGCGACCATCAACACCACCCATCGCCGGTATGTCGAGGTGATCCCCGTCGTGCCGCCGTACCCGGCCGCGGTGCCCGGCGCGTACAGCCTCGAGGTCCAGGTCCTGCGCGGCTACTGGATGATCGAGTGGTTCAAGCGCGAATTCGGCGGCGCGGAGGTTGCGCGGGCGGCGGCGCTGGGCGTGGAGACGGAGCCGCTATTCGAGGAGCTGCTGGCCTCGACGCCGGCGGGCTCGATGGGCTTGATGCTCCAGCCGTACTGGTCGCCCGGCGTGCGGGTGCCGGGACCGGAGGCGAAGGGCGCGGTCATCGGCTGGGGCGACGTTCACACCCGGGCCCACCTGTACCGGGCCATCCTCGAGGGACTCGCGTATGCGCTCCGCGAGGGGGCGGAGCGGACGATGAAGCGGACGAAGGTCCCGATTCGCGAGCTGCGGGTGTCCGGCGGCGGGTCGCAGAGCCCCGCGGCGGTCCAGCTCACGGCGGACGTGTTCGGCCTCCCGGCCTCGCGCCCGCACACGCACGAGACGTCCGGGCTGGGCGCGGCGATCGATGCCGCCGTGGGCCTCGGGATCCACCCCTCGTTCGAGGCCGCCGTCGCCGCGATGACGCGGCTCGCCGAGACGCGCGAGCCTGACCCGGGCAACCGTGCCGTGTACGAGGACCTGTACCGCGGCGTGTACCTCCGGCTGTACGAGCGGCTCAGGCCCCTGTACGCGGAGATTCGCAGGATCACGGGGTACCCGCCCGAGGTGTGATCCGCGGGCCCCACCGCAACTCGCGTGCGGCGGCCCGGGCCGGCGGTGTCGCCGGGCGTGCATGTGGCCGCACAACTCACGACACCGTGTGCATCTGCCCATACACTCCGACGCCGCGGCGGTCGCAGGTGTGCATGCCGCAGGACATCCGGGCGCAGGGCGCCTGCCAGCCTGCTGCGTCGGTATGCCGGAATGCACGAATCCGGTCACGTCAGCGGCTCCCGACGCCGCCCAGGGCACGAATGGCCGTCCAGATGCACGCCGCCGCGCGCCCGGCCCTGTGCGCCGGCCGCGAGCCCCGGAGGTCGGCCGCAGACCCTTCGAAAGGCGTGCGCCGGCGTCCTGCCCCGATCGGGCCATTTGACAGGATCGCTCGCGGCACCCATGATTCTCCTGTATCGCCCGATTGCTCGCGGCCGCCAGGTCGACGCCAACCACGCGCAACCGCCGCCGCGCCGGGCTCAATCGAACGCCGCTCCGGCCTCCGTATGTCCGGCCGTTGGAGCGGCGAGGCACCCGTCCCGATACGACCGGGTGCCGGGAAAGGAACAACGCACTTCATGCTCTCCCGCGCCACCACGAATGCCGTGGCGTATCGCGCCAGCTCGATGCGCCGCTTGCGCCGCCGGGCCGTCAACGCGAACCGGCTCTACTGCAACACCAATGGCTGCACGTCGTTCCTCGTCGTGAACGAGGTCACGGGCACCGCCCACTGCGAGATCTGCGGCTTCACGCGCAAGCTGCACTGATCGCGGGCCGCCGCAACGCTGCGGCGTCCCCTCCGCCGGGCCCCTCCCCAGACCATCCGGCTCGCCCCGGCGTCCCCCGGCGTCCCTGCCCGGGCCACCTCTCCAGCCGCCTCCGGGGTCGCCCGGCGTCCCTGCCCGGGCCACCTCTCCAGCCGGCCGCAGCCCAAGAAGGTCTCGCAGGCCGCTTCCAAGCGCAGGTAGCCGGTCCTCAGGACTGCTGCATGCCCTCTTGGGCTCGCGCGGCCCCTGCTGGACTGGATTCCCGCTGGCTGCTGTCCACGTGGGGCGTCATGCGTCCGGATAGACCTCCTTGGGCTGCGCGCGGCCCTGGCGTGAAACCGTGACGTCCGGAGTGGGCGTGGACCGACCCCCGACCACGATCGAGGGAGGATGGCCCCCCGAGACAGTCGCGGACGCGCGCCATCGGGACAGCAACAGACCACTGCGGCGTCGCAGGCGTACTCCGCGCGACACCGCCACGCCGCCGCGCCCGACCGGCGATCATCGTCGCCCACGACGCGGCAGCCGGCCGGCGGTGGCCGGGAAGGAGCAGCACCCGATGACTGGCGGCAGGACCCTCGACCGTTCGCGCCTCGAGCGCCTGATGGCGGCCGAGATGGCGGCCTTCGAGCGGGCGAACCCGCGCTCCCGTGCGCTGTGGGAGCGGGCGAAGGGCTCGCTGCTCGACGGCGTGCCAATGAACTGGATGGTCAAGTGGGCCGGGCCGTTCCCCCTGTTCGTCGAGGAGGCCCATGGCGCGGCCTTCACGGACGTCGACGGCCACGAGTACGTGGACTTCTGCCTGGGCGACACCGGTGCGATGGCGGGCCACGGCCCCGAGGCCACGGTCCGCGCCGTGGAGCGCCAGCTGCGCCGCGGCATCACCCACATGCTGCCGACCGAGGACGCCATCGTCGCGGGCGACGAGCTGCGGCGCCGCTTCGGCCCGCGCTACTGGCAGTTCACCCTCACCGCGACGGACGCCAACCGGTTCGCGATCCGCCTCGCCCGCCACATCACTGGCCGACCGAAGGTCCTCGTCCACAACCACAACTACCACGGCTCGGTCGACGAGACGTTCGCCTGGCTGGGGCCCGACGGCACCGTCGTCAAGCGGCGCGGCAACATCGGCGCACCCGTGGAGCCATCCGAGACGACCCGGGTCGTCGAGTTCAACGACCTCGACGCGTTCGAGCGCGAGCTCGCCCACGGCGACGTCGCGGCCGCGCTCATGGAGCCCGCGCTGACCAACGTCGGCATCGTGCTGCCGGAGCCCGGCTACCACGAGGGCGTCAGGGAGCTGACGCGCCGGCACGGGACGCTGCTGATCAACGACGAGACGCACACGATCTGCGCGGGCCCGGGTGGGTACACGGGTGCCCACGGCCTCAGCCCCGACATGCTGACCATCGGCAAGACGATCGGCGGCGGGATCCCGGTCGGTGCCTACGGCTTCACCGAAGACGTGGGCGAGCGGATCCACGCCTCGATCGAGCGCGAGGACTCCGACGTCGGCGGCATCGGCGGGACCCTCGCCGGCAACGCCCTGACGCTGGCGGCGGTCCGCGCCACGCTGACCGAGGTCCTGACCGACGAGGCGTTCGCCCGCATGATCCCGCTCGGCGCCCGCTGGGAGGCAGGGGTGGCCGACATCCTGCGCGACAACGACGTCCCGTGGCACGTGACCCGCCTCGGCGCCCGCGCGGAGTACCACTTCATGCCCCACCCGCCGCGCAACGGGTCCGAGCAGTGGGCCAACGGCGACCCCGAGCTCGAGCGCTTCCTCCACCTGTGGGCCATGAACCGCGGCGTGTTGATGACCCCGTTCCACAACATGGCGCTCATGTCCCCCGCCACCACCGAGGCGGACGTCGACCGCCACACCGCGGTGTTCGCCGACGCGGTCGAGGCGCTGTTCGGCTAGGGTGGCGCCGGCGTCCGGGGGCGGAGGTATCGTTGCCGTCGTGCACGCACCGATCCGCCGCCGATGACGCTCCCCGCCGCGCCCGGTGAGATCGACGCGCCCGGCGTCGGCCCGGAGGCCGCCGAGGCCGTGTTCATCGTGGGTGTCAGCCGCAGCGGCACCACGCTGATGCGCAAGGTCCTCGGCAGCCACAGCCGGATCGCGGTGGCCCCCGAGAACCACTACCTCGGTCATCTCCTGCCCTGGGAAGGGGCCCGCGTCTACCTGCGCCGGGCCGGCGACCTGCGCGACGACGCGGCCATCCGCCGCCTGGTGGAGCTGGTCTACGCCGGCAAGCTCCAGCGGCGCACGTGGCTGCGCGAGCCGAGCCCGTTCTGGCGCTGGCTGACCCACTCGGTGCCGCGGGGCGACCTCGAGGCCCGGCTCCTCGCGGGCGAGCGCTCGGAGCGCGGCGTGTTCACGACGCTCCTGCGGGTGTATGCCGACCGGCGCGGCAAGGCGATCGTGGGCGAGAAGACGCCGGCCCACGTGGGCTGGGCGGACACGCTCCTGGAGTGGTATCCCGGCGGCCGCATCGTCCACATGGTCCGGGACCCGCGGGCCGTCTACGTGTCGGAGCTGCGGCGGCGGATCGAGCACCCGGTGAGCGTCCCGTACCGCTGGCTGGTCCACGTGCCGCCGCTGATGCGGGTGTTCGTGCTCCACGAGGTGGCCTGGGCGTGGGCCGGGGCCGTGCGCAACCATCGCGACCTGTCGCGCCGCCACCCGGACGCGTACCGCATGGTCCGGTTCGAGGACCTCGTGCGCGACCCGGAGCCGACCATCGCCGGCCTGTGCGCCTTCCTCGGCGTGGCGATGGAACCGGAGCTCCTGCGCCAGCAGGTGGTGTCCAAGGGCAGCCGGGTCGGCGAGCAGGGCTTCGACGCCGGGGCCGCGGAGCGGTGGCGCTCGACGATCGGGCGAGGCGCGGAGCGATGGCTGCGGCGGCTCCTCGGCAGGCGCCTCGCGGAGCTCGGGTACGACGACGGATCGCGCCGCTCTGCCTGACCGCGGCAATCCGCCGACCCCGTCGAAGCCCTTCTGGCGGCGGCCGGCGGTCCTGCTCGCGCTCGCGCTCGATGCGGCGGTCGTGATCGGCACGGTGTGGGCGCTGGCCAGCGGCTTCGGGCCCATCGTCATCGCGTTTGCCGCGATCCTGGTCATCGCACCCTGGGCCGCGATCATCGACGACGCCGAGCGCCCCCGGCGCCGCTGAGCCCGGGCCGGCCCGAACGCCACCGGCGCCTGCGGGCGGCCCTGCCGGCCTCAGAGCTGGATCAGCCCCGCCTCGGTCGGCCGGAACCCGCAGGCGTCCACGTAGAACGCCGCCAGGTCCCCGTCCCAGTCCACGTGCAGCCACTCGCACCCGGCGGCCCTCGACGCGTCCACCGCGACCGCGACCAGGCGGACGCCGATCCCACGGCCCCGGAACGACCCGGTGACCAGGGTGTCGAGCAGGAACGCGTGCACGCCGCCGTCCCAGGCGACGTTCACGAAGCCGACCAGGCGGCCGGCGTCGCGGGCGGTGACCCAGCCCAGGCTGTGGCCCTCGACCTGTGCCACCCAGTCGTCGTCGCGCACCGGTCCGCCGAAGCCCTCCGCGTGGAGGACGTTGAGCTCGGCGTTGTCGAACGCCCCGCGCCACTCGAGGCGAGGGCCGTCGTCGCGCCTCACCGCCCCGCCGCCGGGGGCAGCCACCAGCGGCGCTCGCTCACGAGCTCATCGCCCAGCTGCTCCTCCACCGACTCGCGCGGCTCGAAGCCCCGGGCCTCGTAGAACGCCTCGCCCTTGCGGTTGCCGGTCAGCACGTCGGCGGCGATCGGCAGGCCGGGGTGCGCGCCCTCGACCACCTCGAGCAGCGCGCTGCCCAGCCCCAGGCCGCGCGCCTCGGGATCCGCGTAGATCGCCACCAGGGTGACCCGGTCAGGCTCGATCGCCGTCTCGGCGAACGCGGCCACCACGCCGTCCAGCTCCGCGACCCAGGTCTC
The DNA here is from genome assembly GCA_040755495.1 of Chloroflexota bacterium. Taxonomy (GTDB): domain Bacteria; phylum Chloroflexota; class Limnocylindria; order Limnocylindrales; family CSP1-4; genus CAIXZV01. Next base: position 25,799 of record JBFMAT010000018.1, on the reverse strand, counting down.
GTGGCGCTCGATCCGGAGGTCCACCCGCTCCTCGGAGTAAGCACGCTCAAGGAACCACTCGATCGTCTCGTCGCGCAGCAGGTCGCGGTACGTGTCGCGCCACGCCGCGTGGGCGACGTCCCGGATCGCCGGGGCGTGCGACGGCGTGGCGCGGCGCACGCGGATCCGGGCCCCGGGGTCTCGGGCAGGCTCGCTCATCGCGCCGGAGTGTACGAGACGCGGCGCCCCGGACGTGACTCTCGGCTGCGGCAACTGGTACCAACTCCGGCCGCCCGGCCGTCGATGCATGGCGCCTCCGGGGCTATCGTCACACCTGGCCACCAGACCCAGGGAGCACCACGCAGTTGGGCCTCACGATCAGGGTCATCGGCCAGGCGGCGCGGCGCGGCCTGATCCCACGGGTCCCGGCGCCGGATCACCTCCTGACCGACGTCCGGCGCTGGATCACGGCCGAGTACGGCGGCTTCGTCCGGTCGATGCGCGACGAGCAGACCCCGGCCGGCGAGACCGAGCTGCTGCTCGACCTCCACCCCGCCGCCGACACCGTGTCATTGGTGTTCGGCGAGTCCGGGCGCGTGATCGCGCACGCCGACACCTCGCCGGTGGGGCCCGGCTACCACACGTTCGTCGCCCGGGTGCTCGAGCGCCTGGGCGCGGAGCTCGCGATCGCCTGGTCCGGCGACGCCCCGCCGGCCGCGCCCGCGGCAGAGGGCGCCCGCACGGGTGCCCGGCCCGGAGCCGAGGCGGGCCGCGGGCCGCTCGCCGAGCGGGCCGGGGTCGAGCGGGCGCACCTCGCGCTGCTCGGGCGGGCGCTCGGGCGAGCCCTCGAGCTCCGACACCAGGGCGTGACCGGCATCCAGCTGGGGACGCGACCGGGCACGCGGTTCTCGTTCGAGGGCGCGATCGCGACTCCGCTCGGGCCCCGCGACGACGCCTGGCTCGAGCAGGCGATCCTCGACGCCCGCGTCGCGGTGGACATCCGCCCGTGGTGGGCCGATGCGACCGACGCGCGCTACCTGCTCAACCGCGCGCTGTGCCTGATGTGGACCGAGGTCCGTTGGCGGACGCCGGCCGACGACGACGAGCGTGCCGTGGTGGACGAGGCGCTCGGGCTGCTCCGGCGTGCGCTGCCGATGGACCCGTCCCTGGCCTACCCATGGCGCGAGTGGCACGAGCTCATCACGCTGCGCGAGGTCGACGACCCGATCGCCCACCGCGTCGCGCCGCGCGCGGAGCGTGCCGATCCCTCGAAGCCCTCGATCGGGTACCGCCGCCGGCCGGTCACGATCATCCACGAGGGCTGGGCGCTGGAGATCCCGGGCTCGTTCGCGGAGCACCGGACCGCCGAGGAGTGGTCGGGCAGCGACCGCGGCCGCAGCGTGACGCTGGCGGGCGTCCCGACCGGCACGGATGCGGGGCCGATGCGGCCCGAGGCGTTCCTCGCGCGCGTGGCGGGCAGCCTGGGCGATGACGTGCTCCACCACCAGGAGGGCGACCTGGTCGGCAAGGCGCGCCTGGGCACGGACAGCAGCTCGGGGGTGGAGGTCGCGATCCTCGAGGGCTACTCCGCGGTCCCCGGGCGCGGGGCCGCGATCCGGATCGTGTTCGAGGATGCCGACGACTGGCGCTGGGCGATGGACCTCTGGCGGGCCCTGCGCCCGGCATGACCCCGGGCGGCGCCGGCCACCCGGCGTGACCGCGGCGGGCGCTCCGACCAAGGACCCGGCCGGCGTCAGCAGCTCGGCGGACCGGACCACCAGCCCGGCACGCCCTCGCCGACGCTGCTCGCCCCGTCGGGCGCGATGTCCAGCCAGCGCACGGGTCGGGCCTCGCCGCCGTTCGCCTCGAACACCTCGGCCACGACGGCGGCGGGGGTACCCCCGGTCGGCAGCCCGTCCATGAGCAGCACGCGCGACCCCGCCGGGATCACGTTGCACGAGATCCCGACCGTGTTGCCGAACCCGATGTCCTTGGCCGCGCCTCCGTCGGGCCCGAGCAGGATCGAGATCCACGCCTGCTCGTCGCGCTGGTTCCGGACATACAGCGTGAGGTCGGCGCCGCCGGCGGGGACGGTGGGCTCGGTGCCCGCCGAACAGGCCACGACGACACCCGCCAGCACGGCGACGGCCGCCCGGCCCAGCGTCGTCCGGCCGCGAGAGCGCCGCCTGACCGTCACCTCGACCTCCCTCGTGGACGCGCACAGCGTCGGCTCCGGGCGGGGCCGGCGTCAAGTCAGCCGGGCCGCGAACGCCGAGCGGACGCAACGGCGCCCACCCCCCCGTGACAGGCGAGCTGGCACGCCGCCCGGCTACAGTGGGCCCCCGTGCAACTCCACGAAGACGGGACGCTCGTCGTCTCGGCCACCGATCTCGTCGGCTACCTCGAGTGCGACCACCTGGTCACGCTCGAGCAGCTGCGCGCCCGCGGCGAGCTCGAGAAGCCGTTCCGCGACGACCCCCAGCTCGAGCTCGTCCGCAAGCGAGGCTACGACCACGAGCAGCGGTACATCGCCCGCCTCGGGGAGCTCGGCCGGACGGTCGTCGAGATGCAGCTCCGGGACCCGCAGACCCCGGCCGACCTGCGCGCATCGGAGGCGGAGACGCTGGCCGCGATGCGCGCCGGCGCCGACGTGATCTTCCAGGGCACGCTGTTCGACGGCCGCTGGCGGGGTCACCCGGACTTCCTCGTCCGGCGCAGCGACCGGCCGTCGGACCTCGGGTCGTGGAGCTACGACGTCGCGGACACCAAGCTCGCGAAGCGCGTCAAGGCCGCCGCGATCCTCCAGATGTGCGTCTACGCGGACCTGCTCGAGCGGCTGCAGGGGATCCCGCCCGAGACGGTCTCGGTCGTGACCGGGGACCGGGAGGCACACGAGCACCGACTGGCGGACTACGCGGCCTACTACCGCGCCGCCAAGCGCCGGTTCGAGGAGCGGGTGTTCCCGCCGTCGCCCGTCGCGGACCCGCCCGCGACCTACCCGGAGCCCGTCGAGCACTGCCGCGTGTGCTCGTGGTGGCAGGCGTGCATGGACCGGCGGCGCGCGGACGACCACCTCTCGATCGTGGCCGGGGCCGCAACCTCGCACCGCCGCAAGCTGGTGGACGCCGGCGTGCCCACCCTGGCCGCGCTCGCGCGGCTGCCCGGGGACCGCGGCATCCGGGACCTCAACGGGCGGGTCCTCGAGCGCCTCCGCCGCCAGGCGGCGCTCCAGCTGGCGAAGCGCGAGGACGGCGTGGACCGCTACGAGCTGATCCCGCCCAACCCGGACGAGCCGGGCAAGGGCCTCGCCGCGCTGCCGCCGCCCTCGCCGCTCGACGTGTTCTTCGACATCGAGGCGGACCCCTGGGCGCTGGACGACGGCCTCGAGTACCTGTTCGGCTGGGCAGAACGGGACCCGGCGACGGGCGAGCCCGTGTTCAACGCCCTGTGGGCGCACGACCGCGAGCAGGAGAAGGCGATGCTCGAGACGTTCGTGGACCTCGTCCTCGAGCGTCGCGAGCGGGACCCCGGCATGCACGTCTACCACTACGGCGGCTACGAGTCGGGTGCCCTCAAGCGGCTGATGCAGCGCCACGCGACCCGCGAGGACGAGATCGACGTGCTGCTCCGCGGCCGGGTCCTCGTCAACCTGTACGACCACGTCGTCCGCCAGGGTGTCCGGGCGAGCGTGGAGAGCTACTCGATCAAGAAGCTCGAGACGTTCTACATGCCCGAGCGCGTGGGTCCGGTCACCCAGGCCGGCTTCAGCGTCGTCGAGTACGAGCGCTGGATGGAGGAGCAGGACCCCGCCATCCTCCAGGCCATCGCCGACTACAACCGCGACGACTGCGTCTCCAACCTGCTCCTGCGGGACTGGCTGGAGGACCGTCGGACCGAGGCGCTCGCGTCCCACCCGGAGTGGTACCCCGACGGCGACATCCCGCGCCCGTCGCCGGAGGACGGGGCGCCGCCGGAGCGGCTCGCCCAGGAGCAGGCCGAGACGCGCGCCCGCGAGGAGGCGCTGCGCGCCGGGGTCCCCGCCGACGCCCGTGCCCGGACGCCGGAGCAGCAGGCTCGCTGGCTGCTGGCCGGACTGCTGGACTGGCACCGCCGCGAGGCCAAGCCGCAGTGGTGGCTGTGGTACCAGCTGCGCGAAGCACCCATGGAGGACCTGGTCCGCAACGCCGAGGCCCTGGCCGAGCTCGAGTTCGTGCTCGACCTCGGGCCGGTCGCCCGCTCGGTGCTCCATCGCTACCGGTTTGACCCGGCGCAGGACACGAAGATCAAGGAGGGGGACACGGTCTTCGACCCCCACGCCGACGCGCCCGGCATGACGGTCGTGGCGCTCGACCCGCTGACCGGTTCGATCGACCTCAAGCGCAACCCGGGGTTCCCTCATCCGCGGGCGCTGGTGCCGGGCACGCCGTTCGCAACCGACGCCCAGCGCGCGGCCCTCGGCCGGCTCGCAGACCAGGTGATCGCCCACGGCATCGAGGGCCCCGGGCCGTACCTCGCCGCCCGCGACCTCGTCCTGCGCAGGCTGCCGCGCATCTCGGGGCTGGCCGAGGGCGAGCCGCTGGCGCGGGCCGGCGAGACCGGCACCGAGGCGGGACGCCGGCTCGCGGTGGGGCTCGACGGGACGGTGCTCGCGATCCAGGGGCCGCCCGGAACGGGCAAGACCTACACGGCCGCGCGGATGATCCTGGACCTGGTCGCGGCCGGCCGGCGGGTCGGCGTCACCGCCCAGTCGCACCGCGTCATCGCCAACCTGCTCGAGGCGATCGCCCAGGCGAACGCCGACGAGGGCGGCCCGGTGGTCCGGATCGGGCAGCGCTGCGACGACCCGCAGGAGGCCTCGTCACACCCGGGCATCGTGCGGCTGCCCGACAACGGCGCCGTGCGGCGGGGCCTGCGGGACGGCACCTGGGACGTCGTGGGCGGCACGGCCTGGCTGTGGGCACGGGGCGACATGGAGGGATCGGTCGACGTCCTGTTCGTGGACGAGGCCGGCCAGTTCTCGCTCGCCAACGCCTGCGCGGTCGCCGGTGCCGCAGGCTCGCTCGTGCTGCTCGGGGACCCGAACCAGCTCCCCCAGGTCTCGCAGGGGACGCACCCCGAGGGGGCCGGGGCGTCGGCGCTCGAGCACCTGGTCGGCGACGCGCGCACGATCGCGCCGGAGCGCGGGCTCCTGCTCGACACGACCTACCGGCTCCACCCCGACGTCAACGCGTTCATCTCGGATGCGTTCTACGAGGGGCGGCTGGAGACCGACGCGGCCAACGCCATCCAGCACCTCGATGACGGACCGCCGGTGGGCGGGACCGGGATCCGGCACGTGGCCCTCGAGCACGACGGCGCCGGCAACCGCTCGCGGGTGGAGGCCGAGTGGGTCGCCGAGGCGATCGCCGCCCTCGTCGGGCGCCGCTGGCGGGACCGCAGGGGTCGGGAGCGCCCGCTGACCGCCGACGACGTCCTCGTGGTCGCCCCCTACAACGCCCAGGTCGCGGAGATCGCGCGGACGGTGGAGGCGCGGCTGGGGGTCCGGGCGAACGTCGGGACGGTGGACAAGTTCCAGGGCCGCGAGGCGCCGGTCGCGGTCTACTCGATGACGACCTCGACGCCCGAGGAGGCGCCGCGCGAGCTCGAGTTCCTGTACTCCGGCAACCGCCTCAACGTCGCGATCTCGCGGGCCCGAGGGCTGGCCGTCCTGGTCGCGAACCCCGCGCTGCTGCGGGTGGCCTGCCACACGCCCGAGCAGATGCGGCTCGTCAACGCCCTGTGCCGGCTGGTCGAGGTCGCCGGGGAGCAGCGGGCGGCCCGTCCCGAGATCGCGGGTGACGTCGCGGCCCGCCCGGCCGCCGTGCCGGCGGCGAAGCTCGAGGGCGAGGCCCTGTTGCTGTTCCCGGACCTCGGTCCCGCCGACCGCCGGCGGGGCTGACGGCGTTGCTCAGGCGCCGAGCTCGCCGGCGACCCACGTCGCGAGCACGGCCGCACAGGCCTCGACCTCGCCCAGGGCGACGTGCTCGTCGGGGCCGTGCGCCAGGCGGACGTCCCCGGGCCCGAACACCACGCACGGAGTGTCGCCGAGGTCGACGAACAGCCGCATGTCGCAGCCGTACGGCACGCCGATCCGCCCGGGCTCGCGCCCCGTGACCGCGGCCACGGCTGCGCCCAGCGACGCTGGCAGCGGGTGGTCCCCCGGCACGCTCGACGACCCGAACCGCGCGCCGGTGATCTCCACGCCCACCGGGTGGTCGCGGAGGAAGGGGTCGGCGGCGCAGGCGGCGTCGATGCACGCCCGCAGCTCGGCCTCGGCCTCGTCCGGCGACTGCCCGAGCCGGACGCCGTAGCGGCCGTCGGCGGTGAGCCGGTCGATCACGGTGCTGGCCCACTCCCCGCCCGCCACGATCCCGATCATCGTGGGGTACGGCATGCCCAGCGCGCGCATCAGCGGGTGCGTCTCGGCGTCGTTCCGGCGGACCTCGTCATCCTCGAGCGCCCGCACGATCACGTGCAGGTTGTCGAGCGCGGACACGCCCTCGGTCCGGCGGCTCGCGTGCGCCGCGCGCCCGGGGACGGTGAGCCGGAACGTGATGGCGCCCGCGTGGGCGACGACGACGTCGAGCCCGGACGGCTCGGTGATTACCGCCATGTCGCCGGTCGCGCCGGCCCGGATCGCGGCCAGGGTCCCCTGGCCGCCGTCCTCCTCGGACGGGACGAGGGCCACGACGAGCTCGCCGGTGAGCCGGCCCAGCGCGCCCGCGTCGCGCAGCGTCCGGACGGCGCCGAGGATCGCGGCCAGGCCGCCCTTCATGTCGCAGGCGCCACGGCCGTACAGCCGCCCCTCGCGGACCTCGGCGCCCCACGGGTCCGCGGTCCAGGTCGCGGGGTCGCCGGGCGGCACGACGTCCGTGTGGCCGGACAGCACGATGCGGCGCCCGCCGCCGCGACCCGCCCGCCCGATGATGACCGGGAGCGTCGAGCGGGACACCTCCTCGCCCGGCCAGGCCGGGTCGTCGCGGATCGCCGAGGGGTCGGGATGGAACACCTCCACCGCGAGGCCCAGCGCCTCGAGCCGGTCGGCGAGGCTGGCCGCGATCGCGTCCTCGGCACCGGTCATGCTCCGCATCCGGACCAGCGCCTCGAGGTCGCGCCGGATCGCCGCCCCGTCGACCGCCATGACCGTCACGCCTCCACCCCCCACCGCTCACCGCTCACCCGCGCAGGATCGGCCGGGTCAGGCAGGTGACCCCGCCCGAGCCGTTCTCGCCGACCTCGCGCAGCGGGATCGCGTGGACCTCCACGCCGGCCGCCTCGAGCCCTCGCCGCGTCGCCTCGTTGCCCTCGGCCACGACCACCACGCCCGGTCGGACCGCGAGCACGTTGCAGCCCAGCGTCGGGTACTCGGCCTCCGGCACCTCGACCAGCCGGATGCCCAGGTCGCCGAGCAGCTCGTAGAGGCCCGCCGGGAGCAGCGGCAGGAACACCACCGCCACGTCGTCGGCGACGGGCGACACGACCGACAGCAGGTGGACGAGCTCCGCCGTGCCCTTCCAGTACGGGACGTCGAACACGCGCACGTCCCCGCCGACGATCGCCGCCAGCTCGAGCGCGCCGGCGGCGTTCGTGCGCAGCGTGCGACCGACGCACAGCAGGTCCGGGCGGAGCCAGAACGTGTCGCCGCCCTCGATGCGGCCGGGCGCCTCGATCCGCCCGAGGGTCGGGATGCCCCGCGACCGCGTCCAGGCCTCCAGCACCGCCGGCTCGCCCTCGCGGTTGGGCTTGCCGGGCCGGAGCGGGATCGCGCCGCCGTCCGCGACCAGGATGGGGTCGAAGGTGTACACGAGGTCGGGGTCGTCCGTCTCGGCCTCCAGCACCTGGACCCGCACCCCGAGGCGGTCCAGCGTCTCGACCAGCCCCGCGTGCTCGCGCCGGGCGCGCTCGAGGTCCACCGGCCGCAGGAAGCCGTGGGCCGGATCGTCGAACGCCCGAGCGAACGCCGCCCCGGGCGGCTTGACCAGCACCTCGCGCAGCGGCGCGGTCATGCTCTGCGCGCCCCACGCGCGATCCGGGCTCGTCGTCATCGGGCGAGGATACGTCCCCCGCCGCCCGGCACGGCACCACGTCGCGCGCCGAGATTGACCGGCCGGGGTACCGTCAGCGCATGACCCGAACCGTGCGCCGCCCCCTGCGCCTCGCCGTCGTCGCCGCGGCGATCGTCGCCATCGGCCTGCCGACCACCGCCAGCGCCGCCGCCACCCGGATGGCGGACGGCTCGACCGCCGCCGTCGCGGCCCCGTCCGCGGGCACCATCAAGCTCACCAAGGTCACGGGCGGGCTGTCGAAGCCCGTGTTCGTCACCAGCGCCCGCGACGGGACGGGCCGGCTGTTCATCGTCGAGCAGTCGGGCCGGATCCGGATCTGGGTTGGCGGCACGCTCCTCGCGGCCCCGTTCCTCAACCTCGCCGCGTCGGTGTCCAAGGGCGGCGAGCAGGGGCTCCTCGGCCTCGCCTTCCACCCGGGCTTCCGGACCAACCGCAAGTTCTACGTCAACTACACGAACCTCGCGGGCGACACGCTGGTGCGCGAGTACCGCGCGTCCGCGACCGACCCGAACCGGGTCGAGGGGGGCTCGGGGCGCACGATCATCAAGATCGGCCAGCCGTACGCGAACCACAACGGCGGCATGATCGGCTTCGGGCCCGACGGCTACCTGTACATCGGGATGGGCGACGGCGGCAGCGCGGGCGACCCCGGCAACCGCGCCCAGAACAAGGACTCGCTGCTGGGCAAGATGCTGCGGATCAACGTCAACGGGAGGACGTCCACCCGCAACTACCTGATCCCGTCCTCGAACCCGTACGTCGGCAAGCCCGGCCGCAACGAGGTCTGGCAGCGTGGCCTGCGCAACCCGTGGCGCTGGTCCTTCGACCGCCGGACCGGCAACCTGTGGATCGGCGACGTGGGCCAGGGACGCTACGAGGAAGTGGACCGGGCCGTCCGGACGTCCTCGGGGGCCGGCAAGGGCGCCAACTGGGGCTGGCGCGTGATGGAGGGCCGCCACTGCTACCGGCCGTCCTCCGGCTGCAACACGTCCGGCAAGCGGCTGCCGGAGGTCGAGTACTCGCACGCCTCGAACGGCCGCTGCTCCGTGACCGGCGGCTACGTGTACCGCGGCTCGGCGATCCCGGCGATGGTCGGCTGGTACGTGTACGCCGACTTCTGCTCGGGCGAGATCTTCACGATCTCAGCCAACGCCCCGACACCCGCGAGGGCGACCCGGCTGCTGGATACGTCCCTGCTGATCAGCTCGTTCGGCGAGAACGCCTCGGGCGAGCTGTTCGTCACCGACCTGGGCGGTGACCTCTACCGGATCGACGCGGGCTGACCAGGCCGCCGGCGGGGGCTTCCGCTCGCGGGGATCGGCCGCTACCATCCGGCGATGGCCGGCTACGCGACGCTCGGGCGGGTCGAGGGCGCGCGGGTGCGCGCGCTCCCGTGGCGGGGACCCTCGTCCGACGAGTCGCCCGAGGCCTGGCCGTCGGTCGCCGGCCGCGAGCCCGCCCCGCGGCGCCCGCTCCGCGAGGTGATCCCCGAGCTGTGGCGGGAGGCCCGCGAGGAGCTGGCGATGACGACCTTCTTCCTGCTCGATCCCGAGAGCTGGCGCTAGCCCGTGGGGCCGCCGGCCGTGGCGCGGGAGCCCGCCTACGCCGCCGCGGCGATCTCGCGCAGCTCGGCGACCAGGCGGTCCACCTCGGCGGCCGTGTTGTAGTGCATCAGGCCGATGCGCAGGACGCCCTCGGGCTCGAGGCCCAGGCGCTCGATCGGCCCCACCGCGTAGAAGTCCCCCCACCAGGTCGCGATCCCCCGGTCGCCGAGGGCGGTCGAGGCCGCCTCCGGCGTCACGCCGGCCAGGGTGACGGCCGCGGTGGGCACTCGCTCGTCGAACCGGTCCCGCTCGGCGATCCCCCACAGCCGGAGGCCCGGGATCGTGTCCAGGCCGTCCAGCAGCCGCCCGAACAGCGGCATCTCGCAGGCGCGGATGGCGGCCATGCCCGCGTGCGCATGGAGCCGCCGCCCGGTCAGGCCCGGGAAACCGGCCGCGAACTCGCCGCCATACCGCTCCCCGATGTCCGCGATGTACTCGACCGCGGCCAGCGTCCCGGCGATTCCCTCGTGGTTGAGCGTCCCGGTCTCGAACCGGTCGTACGCCGGGCGGAGCTTGTAGCTGGGCAGCGCGTCGAGGACATCGTTGCGCCCGTACAGCACGCCGACGTGGGGGCCGAAGAACTTGTACGCCGAGCAGGCGAGGAGGTCGGTGCCCAGCGCCTGGACGTCGATCGGCAGGTGGGGCGCGGCGGCGACCGCGTCCACGTACGTGAGCGCGCCGGCCTCGTGGGCACGACGGACCAGCTCGGCGACCGGGTTGACCGTCCCCAAGGCGTTGGACGCCCAGCCGAACGCGACCAGCTTCGGCCGGCCGTGCAGCAGCGCGTCGAAGCCCTCGATGTCGAGGGTGACGTCCTCCGGCCGGATGTCCACGGTCCGGACCGTGAGCCCGCGATCCGCGGCCGCGCTGCGCCACGGGCCAACGTTCGCCTCGTGGTCCAGGGCGGTGACCACGATCTCGTCGCCGGGGGCCATGGTCGCCGTCAGCGAGCGCGCGATGTGCATGGTGAGGGTCGTCATGTTGGCGCCGAACTTGATCTCGGACGGGTCGGCGGCGTTGAGCAGGTCAGCCATCGCGAGGTGCGCGTCCTCGAGCATCGCGTCGCTGCGGCGCGAGGTCAGGAACGGCCCGTCGTGGTTCGCATTGGACTCGCGGTAGTAGCGCGAGACGGCCTCGATGACCGAGTCCGGGACCTGCGTCCCGCCCGGCCCGTCGAACAGGGCCACCGGGCGGCCGCCCTGCTCGATGGCGAGGGCCGGGAAGCGGGCGCGGAGCGCCTCGACGTCGAGCTCGTGCATGGGGCTCCTCACGGTCGCGGGAGCCTCGATGCTATCGCGATCAGGCGGCCGTCGACACGGCATCCGGCCGGGAGCCGGCGGCCGCGGCCTCCTCGAGCGCGACGTCGATCTCGAGGCGGATGTCCTTGCTCACCAGCCAGCCGCCGGTCTCGAGGGCGACGTTCCAGGTCAGGCCCCAGTCCTCGCGGTTGAGCTTGGCGGTGGCGCGGAAGCCGGCGCGTCGGGCGCCGTTCATGCCCTGGTACAGGCCCAGGAACGTCACGTCGAAGGTGGCCGGCCGGGTGACGCCGCGGATCGCCAGGTCGCCCGTGACTCGGTAGTCGTTGCCGCCCCGGGGCTCGACCGCCGTGGTGGCGAACGTGATCCGGGGGTGGGCGTCCGCGTCGAGGAAGTCGGTGGAGCGGAGGTGGCCGTCCCGCTGCTCGACGCCGGTGTTGAGCGATGCCGTGTCGACGCTGAACGTCCCGCTCGAGGCGGCCGGTGCGTCCTCGTCGAGCACCACGGTCCCGTCGACGGACGCGAACTTGCCACGGACGGTGGTGACCATCATGTGCTTGGCGGAGAACTGGATGTCCGTGTGCGTCGGATCCGTCTTCCAGGTCGTGCGTGCCATGGTGTGCCTGCGTGCCTCCCAGCATCGGCGGCCGGTGCCGCCATCAAGTAGTTGCAGATGCAACTATATGCCCAGGTAGTTGTCTTGTCAACGAACTCGCCGATGGGGTAGCATGGCGGCCATGACGACCGAGCTCGTGGCCGATCCCGCCGATGCCGCGGCGCCGGCGACCACCGCCGCGGGCGCGGGTGCCCACCCGGCGGACGACCCGCGCCTCAACGCGTGGCGCAGCTTCCTCCACGCCCACGCGCGGCTGACCCGCCGGCTGGACGAGGAGCTGCAGGCCGCCCACCACCTCTCGCTCGCCGAGTACGACGCGCTGCTCCAGCTGGCACAGACGCCCGGGCGGCGGCTGCGGATGAGCGCGCTCGCGGAGCGGGTCCTGCTGTCCCGGAGCGGCATCACCCGGCTCGTGGATCGGCTGGAGGCGGCCGGGATGGTGTCGCGCTCCGCCTGCGTGACCGATGCGCGGGGCGCCGAGGCGATCCTCACCGCCGATGGGCTGCAGCGCCTGCGCGAGGCGGCGCGGACGCACCTCTCGGGCGTGGAGCGCTACTTCCTCGCCGTCGTGGCGCCGGTGGACCAGGCGGCGATGGAGCGCGGGCTCGGCCGGGTGCTCGACGGGCTCGGCTGCAACGGCGCCGTCGACCCGGCCTGCGAGCCCACCGGCTGACGCTCGGCCCCGTGCCGTCGCCCGGCCGCGTCCTCGCCGGGACCAGCGGCTTCTCGTACCCCGGCTGGGCGCCGCGCTTCTACCCGGCCGGCCTGCGCTCGCGCGAGCTGCTCCCGCACTACGCGACGCGGTTGCCGGCGTGCGAGCTCAACAACACGTTCTACGCCCGCCCGACCGAGGCGCGCATCCGCGGCTGGTGTGGTGCGGTCACGGACGGTTTCCGGTTCGTGGTCAAGGCGCATCGCGGCGCCAGCGTCCGGGCGCTGTACGGCGACCCCACCGAGTCCGTGCCCTGGCTCACCGCCCCGCTGCCCGTCTTCGGGGAGCGGCTGGGCGCCGTGCTGTTCCGGGTGCCGGGCGAGATCGCACGCGAGGACGAGCGGCTGGGCGGCCTGCTCCGGGCGTGGCCGGCGTCGATCCCGCTCGTGCTCGAGGCCCAGCATGGCTCGTGGCACGCGGACGAGACGTTCGCCGCGCTCCGGGACGCCGGCGTGGTGCTGTGCACGACGGACCTCGACGAGCTGGACGCGACGCCCGACATCCGCCGCACGGGCCCGTTCCTCTACCTTCGCCTCCGCCGCACGGCCTACGACGAGGCCGCGCTCGACGCGTGGGCGCGGCGCCTGGTCCCGTTCCTGGACGACGGCCTGGACGCGTACGTGCTGTTCCGCCACGACGAGGACGGCACGAGCGCGCTCCACGCGGAGGGGTTCGCGGCGCGCGTCGACCGGGTCCGGGCCGCCGGCTGACGCGGATCCCGTGGCCGCCATTGGCGCGAGCCGGCCGCGGAGGTCAGCCCGCGCCCGGTGCGCGTGATCCTTCTGCGGGGCCGAAGGCGACGATCAGCTCCAGCGTCTCGGCGATGTCGTGGAACCGGTGCGGCACGCCGGCCGGCACGAAGATCGTGTCGCCGGGGCCGACCTCCCGGGATTCCGCGCCGGCCGTGAACCGGGCACGCCCGGCGAGCACGACGTAGGCCTCGTCCTCGGTGTGCGGCTGCTGGCCGTCGACCGCCCCGGCCTCGAGCACGTACAGCCCGAGCGACAGGTGCGGGACGCGGAGGAACTCGAGGTACGGGCCGCCGGCGCCGGCCCGGCGCGCCAGCAGCCCCGCGCGGGTGAAGACGTCCATTCCGATACGCTATCCGCGATCCCATGTCGAGTGCCAGCCGGTTCCGGTTCGCCGCTCCGCTCACCGCGCCGGTGCTCGTGCTCGTGCTCGCGGTCGCGGCCTGCGACGCCGGGCCCGCGGGCCCCACGCCCACGCCGCCGGTCGTCACGTCACCCGGGCCGAGCGGCTCCGCCTCCCCCACTGCCACGCCCGTCGCGCCGACCCCCACGATCCCCACCCCCGGCTCCGGCGGCGACCGTCCCGACTTCGCCGCCGCACGCGTCTCGGTCGAGACCGTGGCGGCCGGCTTCACCTCGCCGCTCGTCGTCACGTCGGTCGCGGACGGCTCGGGGCGGCTGTTCGTCGCGGAGCAGGGCGGCCGGATCCGGATCGTCCGGGACGGCCTCGTCCTCGCCGAGCCGTTCCTCGACATCTCGGACCGGGTCACCTCGGGCGGCGAGCGTGGACTGCTGGGCCTCGCCTTCCCGCCCGGCTACGGCGACGGCTGGCCGCAGCTCTACGTTCACTACTCGGACGCCGACGGCGACACGGCCGTGTCCGGGTTCCGGGTCGCGTCGGGGGACGCGGACACCGTGGACCCCGACACGGAGTGGCCGGTCCTGCGCGAGCCCCAGCCGTACGCCAACCACAACGGCGGCTGGATCGGCTTCGACACCGACGGCATGCTGCTGATCGCCCTGGGCGACGGCGGGGCCGGCGGGGACCCCGAGAACCGGGCGTCGGACCCCGACAACCTGCTGGGCAAGATGCTCCGGGTCGACGTGCTGGGCGCGGACGCCGGCGGCGAGCCCTACCTGGTCCCCGCCGACAACCCGTTCGCCGCGGGCGGCGGGCGCCCGGAGATCCTCCACTCCGGCCTGCGCAACCCGTTCCGCTCGAGCATCGACCTCGAGACCGGCGACCTGTGGATCGGCGACGTCGGGCAGGGCTCGTGGGAGGAGGTCGACGTCGCGCGCGCCGGGTCCGCCGGGCTCGACTTCGGCTGGCGGCGCTGGGAAGGGCGGCACTGCTACAACCCGGCCGAGGGCTGCGACCCGGCCGGCGTGACCCAGCCGGTGGCGGAGTACGACCACGGTCTCGGCTGCTCGGTCATCGGCGGCGTCGTGTACCGGGGCGACGCGATCCCGGAGCTCCGGGGCGCGTACCTGTTCTCGGACTACTGCTCGGGCACGCTGTGGGCGATCGACTCCACGTCCGACGAGCCCCAGGAGCCGGTCGTGCTGCTCGAGACCGGGCGGCGGATCTCCTCGTTCGGGATCGGCGAGGACGGCGAGGTGTACCTCACCGACCTGGGCGGCGGCGAGCTGCTCCGGCTGGTCCCGGCCGGCTGACCCCGCGAGGCCGCGGGCCTGGTGCGGGCCTGGTGCGGGCCTGGTGCGGGCCTGGTGCGGGCCTTCCGCGAGCCTGCCTCGTCCGCCGCGGGCCTGGTGCCGGCCGAGCCTCAGCCGAGCTCCCACTGCGCGGTGACCGCGACCGTCACCTCGATGCGCCCCGGCAGCACCGGCGTGGCGGCATCCGCGGCGGCGAAGGCGGCCATCCGCATCTCGGGCCGCGGCATCGGCGACGGGCTCGGGACGCCCTCGGCGATCGAGCGCAGGCGGCCCAGCGGGAGCCCCGCGGCCTGCGCGATCGTCGCCGCCCGGGCACGCGCGTCCGCGACGGCGAGGCGACGCGCCTCCTCCGCGGCCGGCGCCGGGTCGCCGAGCAGGAACTGGACGCCGTCGAGCCCGGTCGCGCCCGCCTCCAGCCCCGCGTCGAGCACCTTGCCGACGAGCTCGAGGTCGCGGACCGTGGCCCCGATCCGGTTGGTGACCGTGAAGCCGCGCCGGACCGCCCGGTTGTCCTCGTGCTCCCAGTTGGCCGCCAGGTCGAGGCCCGCGGTCCGGAGATCGTCGCGCGCGACGCCCGCCGCCGCCAGCGCATCGAGCACGGCCGCCGCCGCGGTCGCCGCGGTCGCCCGGGCATCGGCGGCCGTCGGCCGGGTGGCCTCCACGACGAACGTCGCCAGGGCGAGGTCCGCCGCCCGCTCCACCTTGCCGCTGCCGATGACCGTGACGGTCGCCCGCCGCTCGTCGTCGTCCATGCGCGGATCCTAGCCCGCGGCGCCGGACTCCGTGGCCGGGAGGGGCGTCGCGGCGCGCGGTGGCGCGGTGGGGCGGAGGTACAGGAACAGGACGATGACCACGTAGGCCGCCCAGGTGACGAACGTCACCAGCTCGGGCCGCGAGCTGTAGCCGAACAGCGCCCGGAGGAACTGGCCCGCCAGCAGGGCGATGCCGCCCGGGGCACCGTCGATCGCCGCGTGCGGCAGCACGCTCGAGAGGTCGAACGCCGTGGCGGTCCCGACCGTGATCCAGCCGATCTCGGCGAACTCGTGGACGGCCTTGGACAGGAGCCCGCCCGCGATGAAGATCAGCGCGATGCCCGTCCAGCGGAAGAACGCGCGGAGGTCGATGAGCCGTGCCCCGCGGTACAGGCCCACGCCGAGCATGACGGCGATCCCGAGACCGACCACCGCCCCGATCAGCACGCTCGACGCGCCGGTCTCCGCCGATGCGGCCTGGCCGACGAGGAACAGGGCCGTCTCGATGCCCTCCCGGATGACCGCCGTGAACGCCAGGACGGCGAGACCGAACACGGTGCCCTCGGTCAGCGCCCGGTCCACGGCGGCCTGGAGCTCGCCCTTGACGGACGCGGCCTGCCGCCGCATCCAGAACAGCATCCAGGTGACCACGGCCGCGGCCAGCAGCATCGTGATCCCCTCGAAGATCTGCTCGTACGGCTCGTTCAGGCCGCCGACCGTGAGGAACAGGGCCGCGCCGACCACCAGGCTGGCCGCCACGGCCGCGGCCGTTCCGGCCCAGATCCTGCCGAAGTGCCGCCGGTTCCCGGTCCGGGCGAGGTAGGTGAGGATGATGCTCACGATCAGGGCGGCCTCGACCCCTTCGCGGAGGCCGGTGAGCAGGCCGCTGGTGAACGACCCAAGATCCATCGAACGGGGCTCCTGTGTGCGGGCGGGACGCGGGACGGTGCGCATAGGCAGGGCCTGCCGGAGGACGTTGTCGCCGGCCGTGGGCGATGCTAGCGGGACTCCGGGCCGGTCGTCAAGCCACCTTTACGACGAGTCGCAAGCGGCCCTGACACGAAGGGCCGGGCGGCGGTGAAGTCGAGGAGCCGCCGGGCGGGGCGATGACCCTGTAACGGCCCTGTAATGGCGCTGCAAGGTCCTGTCGCGGGCACGAGCGATTCCGGGTCCTAGACTGGGCTGGCAACCCGAATTCCACACCGGGGCCGCGCCTGTGACGGGGCCGGCCGCGGGTCCCACGCCGCACGATCCGGTCCCCTCCCGGGTCGTGCGGCGTTCTCGTGTCGCGGTCACGCGGAGGCGACCGGCGGTCAGGCCGTCAGGGGATCGGGCGCCGCGGGGTCGATGCCGAGCTCCCGGATCGCGGCGACCGCCGCCGCCGGATCGAGGTCGCCGGCACGGGCGAGGCCCGACAGCGCCGCGGCCGCGATGCTGGGCGGATCGATCTCGAAGTGCGCCCGCAGGTTCTCGCGGGTGTCGCTGCGGCCGAAGCCGTCCGTACCCAGCACGACGTACGGTGCCTCGATCCAGGGCGCCACCATGTCCGGCAGCGTCTTGATCCAGTCCGTGGCCACCACGATCGGACCGCCGTCGGCACCCAGGACCTGCGCCACGTAAGGCACGCGGGCGGGCTGGTCCGGGTTGAGGCGGTTCCAGCGCTCCACGCCCAGCGCCTCGTGACGCAGCTGCTGGAACGAGGTGGCGGAGTAGACCTCGGCGGCGACGCCGAACCGCTCGGCGAGGAGGTCCCGGGCGGCGATCACCTGCGGCAGGATCGAGCCCGAGCCCACCAGCCGAACCCGGCCCTTCGGGCCCTCCAGGTCCGGCGCGGCGGCGAAGCGGTAGATCCCGCGCACGATCCCGTCATCCACGCCCTCGGGCTTGGGCGGCTGCGGGTAGTTCTCGTTGTACAGGCTGACGTAGTAGAAGACGTCCTCGCCGTCGCCGTACATCCGCCCGATGCCCTCGCGCACGATCGCGGCCAGCTCGAACGCGAACGCCGGGTCGTAGGCGCGGATGACCGGGATCGTGGAGGCGAGGATGTGCGAGTGCCCGTCGTCGTGCTGGAGGCCCTCGCCGGCGAGCGTCGTGCGGCCCGCCGTGGCGCCCATCATGAACCCGCGGCCCCGCTGGTCGCCGAACGCCCAGGCCTGGTCGCCCGTCCGCTGGAAGCCGAACATCGAGTAGTAGATGTAGAACGGCACCATCGGCTCGCCGTGCGTGGCGTAGGACGTGCCGGCCGCCTGGAACGAGGCCATCGAGCCGGCCTCGGTGATCCCCTCCTCGAGCACCTGGCCGTTCTTCGCCTCGCGGTAGGACAGCACGAGGTCCGAGTCCACCGGGTCGTACCGCTGCCCCCCGGCGGCGTAGATGCCGACCTCCTTGAACAGCGGGTCCATGCCGAAGGTGCGCGCCTCGTCGGGGATGATCGGGACGATCCGGCGGCCGATCTGCGGGTCGCGGATCAGGTTGCGCAGCAGCCGGGTGAACACCATCGTCGTGGACACGGCGGTGGTGCTGCCGTCCGCGAACTCCCGGTCCACGCTCTCGCCCGGCGCGGGGAGCGGCGCCGCGCGCACCACCCGGCGCGGCACGGGCCCACCCAGCGCCGCGCGGCGCTGGCGCATGTACTCGACCTCCTCCGAGTCGGGGCCCGGGTGGAAGTACGGCGCGTCCTTGAGCTTCGCGTCCGGGATCGGCAGCTCGAGACGGTCGCGGAACACCCGCAGCTCGTCCTCGGACAGCTTCTTCGCCTGGTGGGTGATGTTGCGCGCCTCCACGCCCCGGCCCAGGGTCCAGCCCTTGACGGTCTTGGCCAGCACGACCGTCGGCATCCCGCGGAACTCGGTCGCCGCCTTGTACGCGGCGTAGACCTTGCGGTAGTCGTGGCCGCCACGGCGCAGCTTGAGGAGGTCGTCGTCCGAGAGGTGCTCGACGATCCGGCGCAGCCGGGGGTCGGGGCCGAAGAAGTGCTCGCGCACGTAGCCGCCGGTGGACACCGAGTACTTCTGGAACTCGCCGTCCACGGTCTCGTTCATCTTCTCGACCAGGACGCCGTCGACGTCGCGTGCCAGGAGCTCGTCCCACTCGCGGCCCCAGACCACCTTGATCACGTTCCAGCCGGCGCCGCGGAACAGGCCCTCCAGCTCCTGGATGATCTTGCCGTTGCCCCGAACGGGGCCGTCGAGGCGCTGCAGGTTGCAGTTGATGACGAAGGTCAGGTTGTCGAGGCCCTCGCGGGCGGCGAGCGAGATGCCGGCGATGGCCTCCGGCTCGTCCATCTCGCCATCGCCCAGGAACGCCCACACCCGCTGCTGGCTCGTGTCCCGGATCTCCCGGTTGGCCAGGTAGCGGTTGAACCGGGCCTGGTAGATGGCGGCCAGGGGGCCCAGGCCCATCGAGACCGTGGGGAACTCCCAGAACTCCGGCATCAGCCGCGGATGCGGGTAGGAGCTGAGCCCGCCGCCTCCGGTCTCGCGCCGGAAGCTGTCCAGCTGATCCTCGCTCAGGCGGCCTTCCAGGAAGGCCCGGGCGTAGATCCCGGGGGCCGCGTGACCCTGGAAGTAGATCTGGTCGCCGCCGCCCGGGTGATCCTTGCCAGCGAAGAAGTGGTTGAAGCCGACCTCGTACAGGCTGGCCGCCGACGCGTAGGTCGCGAGGTGGCCGCCGAGGCCCGGGAAGCGGTTGTTGGCCCGCAGCACCATCGCGACCGCGTTCCAGCGGATCAGGCGTCGGATGCGCCGCTCGAGCACCTCGTCGCCCGGGAAGTACGGCTCCTGCTCCGGGCTGATCGTGTTGATGTACCGGGTCTGGGTCAGGGCCGGGAGGCCGATCTGGCGCTGCCGCGCGCGCTTGAGCAGCTTGAACATGAGGAACCGTGCCCGGTTCTCGCCCTCCTGGTCGAGGACCTCGTCGAACGACTCGACCCAGTCGGTGGTCTCGGTCTCGTCGATGTCGGGCAGCTGGTGCTTGAACTCGTCGAACATCGGGCTCCAGGCGTGTGTCGGTCGGGACGCGGGGCCGGCGGGGAGGGCCGGGACGCCGCGCCGCGCTGCTCCGCAGGGTACCCGATCAGCGCCGCTCGCCCGGCGGGACGGTCGGGTTGCGGACGTGGAGCGGGAGGGTTGCGGGCCCTGCACCGCCATGGGCGTCGGCGCACACTGTCGGCGCGCACCGGAGGTGACATCGCGTGAGCATGCAGCCGCTCGTCCTCGTCGCGGACGACGAACCGAGGATCACCAAGCTCGTGTCGATCGCCCTGTCCGAGGAGGGCTTCCGGGTCGTCACCGCGAGCGGCGGCGAGGACGCGCTGGCGCGGGCCGAGGAGGTCCGGCCGGACATCGTGCTGCTGGACATCGTGATGCCGGACCTCGACGGGATCGAGGTCATGCGCCAGCTGCGCGAGCGGCGGCCGGTGCCGGTGATCCTGCTCACGGCCAAGGGATCCACCGCCGACAAGGCGAAGGGCCTCGACCTCGGCGCCGACGACTACATCGCGAAGCCGTTCCACCCCGACGAGCTGGCGGCCCGGGTCCGGGCGGTCATCCGGCGGTCGGCGGGCGCGCAGCCGGGCGCCGGCGTGATCGCCTTCGACGACATCGAGATCGACCTCGAGCGGCGGATGGTCACCCGCGGCGGCGAGCTCGTCCAGCTGTCCCGCACGGAGTGGGCGCTCCTCCAGCACCTCGCGGCCAACGCCGGGCGGGTGGTGCTCCACTCCGAGCTGCTGACCAAGGTCTGGGGTCCCGAGTACCGCGACGACCTGCAGTACCTGCGGGTGTGGGTGTCGCGCGTCCGCCGCAAGCTGGGCGCCCAGCCGGGCGAGCCCGGGCGGATCCGGACGTTCCAGGGCATCGGCTACCTGCTCGACGTGGAGGCGGAGGCGTCGATCCCCGACCCGCGCACGTCCGGGCGGGAGGCCGAGCCACCTCCCCGCGTCGGTCCCGGTTGAGCGGCGCATCGCCCCGCGCCACCCGGCCCGGCGCTCATCGCCGTCGGGCCCGGCGCCCATCGCCGCCCGGTCGCGGGTTCGCCGGCCGTGCGAGTCGGCCCGGGGCGGTACGCTCTGGGCATGATGCGCTACCGCCCGGGCGTCGCCCTGATCGTGGTCGACGTCCAGAACGACTTCGCCGATCCGCAGGGCAGCCTCAGCGTCCGCGGCGGCGCGGACGTGATCCCCGTCATCAACCGCGAGGCGGCGCTCGCGTCCGCCAACGGCGCCATCGTCGTGTGCACCCAGGACTGGCACCCCGAGCACACGCCGCACTTCGCCAAGGACGGCGGCCTGTGGCCGGACCATTGCGTCCGCGACACGTGGGGCGCGGCCCTCCACCCGACCCTCGAGATCCCCGAGGACGCCCCGATCGTGCGCAAGGGCGCCAACGGCGAGGATGGCTACTCGGGCTTCACGATGCGCGACCCGGCGAGCGGCGACACGATCGCCACGGCGCTGGAAGGGCTGTTGCGCGATGCAAGCGTCGACGAGCTCGTGGTGACCGGCCTGGCCACCGACTACTGCGTGAAGGCGACCGCGCTCGACGGCGCGCGGCTGGGCTTCGCGACCACGGTGCTGACCGACGCGATCGCGGCGGTCGACCTGCAGCCCGGCGACGGCGAGCGGGCGCTGGCCGAGATGCGCGAGGCGGGCATCCGCCTCCACTCCAGCCGGTTGCGATGATCCGCCGGCTGCTCGCCCTCGCGCTGGCCGCGGCCTCGGTCGCGCTCGCGCTCGATCGCTGGCTGGCCGGGCGCCGCGGCGCGCGACCCCCGGAGCCGATGCGGATGCTCGTGGTGGTGGATGCGCCGATCGCGGAGACGTGGTCCGTGGTCGCCGACGTCCCGCTCCAGGTCGAGTGGATGCGCGAGATGACGTCGGTCCGGATCGACACCCCGGGCCCGGTCCGGCCCGGGACGTTGGCCACCGCCGTGGTGCGGATCTTCGGCATCCCGGTGCCCGATCCCGTCGAGATCACCGAGATCGAGCCGCCCACGCGGTACGCGATCCGGCACGTCGGCGTGTTCAGGGGCCACGGGCTGATCACCCTCGAACCAGGGGCGGACGGGACCACGACCATCGTGCGCTGGGAGGAGACGCTGGTGCCGCCGCTCCTGCCCGAGCTCGGCGCCCTCGTCGCTGCTCCCGTCCTCCAGGCGATCTTCCAGGCCGACCTCCACCGCCTCAAGCGACTGGTGGAGACCGGCTCGGCCGACGGCTGAGCCGCCGGGCCGTCCGCGCCAGCCAGCCGCCCGAGTCCCCGGGCCCACAAGCCGGAGCGTGTCCCATGCAGGTCCACCTCGTCGACGCCACCTACGAGCTGTTCCGGGCGCACTTCTCTCCCCGGCCGCCGGTGCTGGGCCGCGACGGGATCGTGCTGTCCGGCGTCAGCGGCCTCGCGGAGCAGCTCCTGTACCTCCTCCGCGACCAGGGCGCGACGCACGTCGGGTGCGCCACGGACCGGGTGATCGAGTCGTTCCGCAACGACCTGTACCCGGGCTACAAGACCTCGGCGGGCATGCCGCCCGAGCTGCTCGCCCAGTTCCCGATCGCCGAGCGGGCCATCGAGGCGCTGGGTCTCGTGCTGTGGCCGATGGTCGAGTTCGAGGCGGACGACGCGATCGCCGCCGCCGCCGAGCGCTTCGCCGCGGACCCGCGGGTGGAGCAGGTCGTGATCTGCACCCCCGACAAGGACATGGCGCAGTGCGTCCTGGACGGGCGGGTCGTGCTCTGGGACCGGCGGCGCGAGATCACCTACGACGATGCCGGCGTCCGCGCGAAGTGGGGCGTGCCGCCGGCCAGCGTCCCGGACCGGCTGGCGCTGGTCGGGGACGCCGCGGACGGGTTCCCCGGGCTGCCGGGCTGGGGCGACAAGTCAGCGGCGGCGGTGCTCGCGCGGTACGGCAGGCTCGAGGACGTGCCGGCGCGGGGCAGCGACTGGGACGTGCCGGGCCTGCGCAACCCGGTCGGCCTCGCGACGACGCTCCGCGATCGGATGGACGAGGCGCTCCTGTACCGGGACCTGGCGCGCCTCCGCACGACCGCCGACGGCGTGCCGATCCCGCAGGCCGACGTGGCGGAGCTGGCATGGACCGGCGCGGACCGCCCCGCCTGGGAGGCGCTGTGCGACGAGCTGGGCCTCGGGCGCCTGCGCGCCAGGCCGCACCGCTGGCGCTGACGGCCGTCGGGCCGCCTCGTCGGGCCTTCGGTCCGGCGTCGGTCCGGCGGCCTCGTCGGGCGGGGTCGGTCAGGCGGCCTCGCGCGACAGCCGGAGCAGCTCCGCGTGGTGGGCCGCGGGCGCGGCGACGATCCCGAACGCCCGGTCCGTCTTCTCGACGTCGAACCACGGGCCGCCCCGCGCGTCGGTCACGACCGCCCCGGCCCGCTCCGCGATCAGCCCGGCCGCGGCGCAGTCCCAGGCCGACATGCCGCCCGACTGGATGAAGGCGTCGAAGCGCCCGTTGGCGACGTATGCGAGCGCGAGCGCGGACGAGCCCATGCTGCGCGAGACGCGGATCGCGCGTCGGACCGCCCGCGCCCGGGTCGCCACCGCCCGCCCGCCGAGGGCGAGCGACACCACGCAGTCGCTGAGCAGCGGCTTGTCCGAGGCGCGGATCGGCGTGTCGCCCAGCCGCGCCGGCCCGTCGACGGTCGCCGAGAACGTCTCGCCGCGCATCGGGTCGTGGACCGCACCCGCGGCCGGCCGGCCGTCCACGGCCAGCCCGACCGACACGCAGAACACCGGGATGCCGTTCGCGTAGTTGATCGTGCCGTCGATCGGGTCCACGATCCACGTCCGCCCGCGGGCGAGGCTGCGCGCGGCGTCCCGGTGGGCGCCGGATTCCTCGGCCAGGATCCCGTCGCCCGGGAAGCGCTCCCGGATCGCGCCCAGGATCAGTCGCTCCGAGAGGTGGTCCACCTCGGTCACGATGTCCCGGGCGCTCTTGTAGTCCACCCGCCCCACGCGCTCGTACCGCTCCAGCAGCAGCCGGCCCGCGCGCTCCGCGATCTCGCGGGCGAACGCCACGTCCGCGGCGTGACGGCTCGCGGGATCGGGCCGGCCCGGGGTCACGACCCGCAGTCCGCGGTCACGACCCGCAGTCCACCGTCAGCACCCGCGGCACCGTGCCCAGCGACGCGACGACGGCCTCGAAGGACACGGTCGCGTTGCCGCCCACCATCGGGCTCTGGACGTAGGCCGTCTCGGGCCCGATCCCCCGGATCGTCGGGTCCCCAACCCGGCACGTGGTGCGGCCGGCCGAGGCGCCCTCGTTGGTGATCGAGATCGTGACCCGCAGGCCCGCCGGGTCCGCCTGGACGCCCGCGATCGTGGACGAGAACGGGCCGACGTCCGCGACCAGGAACCGCGCCACGACCGCCATGATCACGGCCGCGATCACGATCCCGAGGGCGGCGGTCCCGTGGGCCTGCGACGCGGCCGGCGCCTTGAGCCCCAGCGGGTTGCAGCGCTCGCACATCGACTCCGACAGCGCGATCGGCGCCCCGCACCGGACGCAGCCGTGCGTCGGCTCGGCGGCGGACCGGGGCGCGACAGGGCCGGGGGCGACAGGGCCGGGCGTGGCAGGGCCGGGGGCGGCGAGGCTGGGGGCGGCGAGGCCGGGGGACGCGGGGGGCATCGGGCTACAGGCCGGTCTCGAAGATGCGGATGTCGTCAGGGGAGGCGACGTGCCCGTCGCCGCGGGTGAACGCGAGCGCCTCGCGCGCCCCCAGGGCGTCGAGGTCGGCCGGGAACCGGGTGATCATGTCGAGCACGACCTTGCGGATCCGCTCCGCGTTCTGCTCGAACACCGCGAGCACGTCGTGGGCGGTCACCGCGTGCGTGCCCTCCAGCACCCCGGCGTCGTAGTCCGTGATCAGCGCGATGTTGACTACGGCCATGCCCAGCTCCCGGCACAGGTAGGCCTCCGGGTACTGGGTCATGTTGATGACCTCCCAGCCGGCATCGCTGAACCATTTCGACTCGGCCTTGGTCGAGAAGCGCGGCCCGTTGATCACGACCACCGTGCCGCCCTCGTGGACCGTGATCCCGTGCTCCCGCACGACGTCGATCGCCAGCTGGCGCAGGACCGGGTCGTAGATCTCGGCCGAGGACACGTGGGACACGATCGGCCCGTCGAAGAAGGTGTCCGCCCGGCCGTTGGTGCGATCCACGAACTGGTCGCTGACCACGAAGTGCCCGGGCTCAACGTGGAGCTGGAGCGATCCCGCGGCGCACGGGCTGATCACCGCACGCACGCCCAGCGAGCGCATCGCCCAGACGTTGGCGCGGTAGTTGATCCGGTGGGGCGGGATCGTGTGGCGGCGCCCGTGGCGCGGCAGGAACGCGACGCGCCGGCCGCCGACGGTGGCCAGGAAGAAGCTGTCCGACGGCGCTCCGTACGGGGTGTCCACCTTGACCTCCCGCACGTCATCGAGCAGCGAGTAGAAGCCCGATCCCCCGAACACGCCGATCTCGGCCAGGTCCGCTACCACCAGATCCTCCTCTCCTGTGCCGGGGCATTCTCGCACGGGTCGGCCGCGCCTACGATTGCGGCATGACGGAAGCGATCGACGCCGCCGATCGGCTGTGGCTCGCGGACTGGCGGCGCCGGGTGGCGGAGCTGTACGCGCATGTCCGGGCGACCGCCGCGAGCGACCCGGAGGCCGCGTGGGACGCGTGGCGGGCCGAGCGCGAGGCGCTCCACCGTGGTCACCCGCAGTCGCCCGTGCCGGCCGCCGAACGCGAGGCCTTCCGCGCCCGGCACTGGCCCTACGACCCGGCGCTGCGGTTCGTGGTCGCGATCGAGGCCCGGCCGGCCGGCGGCCTGGCCGGCCCCGCGCTCGCCCTGCCCAACAGCGGCGAGGATCTGCTCGCGTTCCGCGGGGCGGGACGCCTCACGCTGCCCCTGGTGGCGGGCCCGCGCCACCTCTCGCTGTACTGGATGGAGGGGTACTCGGGCGGCCTGTTCCTGCCCTTCCGCGATGCGACCAACGGTGAGGCCACCTATGGCGCCGGGCGCTACGTGCTAGACACCGCGAAGGGGGCGGACCTCGGCGGCGACCCGACGGCCGGCACGCTGGTGGTGGACCTCAACTTCGCCTTCCACCCCTCGTGCGCCTTCGACCCGCGCTGGGCCTGCCCGCTGGCGCCACCCGAGAACCGGCTGGACCTCCCCGTCGAGGCCGGCGAACGGCTGCGCTGAGCGGCTGCGCTGAGCGTCAGGCCGCCGGCGGGTCGTCGGCCTCGCCCACGGACCGGTAGAGCAGCAGCGCGACCAGGCACAGGGCGACGACCAGGGGCCAGCCCGCCACGACGCCGAACGCGTCCGAGACGGCGCCCAGCACGAGCGGCGCG
>JBFMAT010000017.1:0-62946 GCA_040755495.1 Chloroflexota bacterium | reverse complement strand
CGGCGGCCGGCGCCGGGAAGGCGACCACGACCCCGCCGCCGGCCGCCGCGTCGGGTCGCGCCTGTGCGGCGGCGAGCTCGGCGAGCCGCGCGGCAAGCCGTTCCTCGAACCGGAACGAGGGGTGGACCCGAACCAGCGCCCGGCGCAGGAGGCGGGCCGCGTCGCGCAGCGCCGGGTCCAGGGCCGCGTCCGCCGGGGCATCGTCCGCACGTCGGTCGGCGGCCGCCAGGAGCCCGTCGAGGTAGTGGTCCGCCATCAGCGCCTCGATGTCGGCGCGGTCGCGCTCCGGCAGGCGGTCCGCGCTCATCGCCGCCCGCCCCGGCGCTCGCCACCGTGGTCGCCGCCGCGGTCGCCGCCGAGCTCGTGGGCGACGGCGCCCAGTGCCCGGTGGATCAGCACGCGGACGGCACCCTCGGACCGTCCCAGCACGCCCGCGATCTCGCCCGTGCTCATCTCGTCCACGAACCGCAGCACCAGCGCCCGGCGGCGGTCGTCGGGCAGCGCGCCGAGCGCGCGGAGCGCACGGGCGGCCTCGTCGCGGTTCGCGGCCTGGGTCTCGAGGTCCGAGGGGTCGGCGATCGCGAGACCGGCGCCCAGGACCACCTCGAGCGAGTCAGCCGGCCGGCGCCGCCGGGTCCGCCGCTCGTTCGCGACCACGTTGCGCGCGATCCGGAACAACCAGACGCGGAACGTGGACGCCTCGGGGCCGTCGGCCGCGCGTGCCTGCTCGCGGAACCGGGGCAGTGCGGCGAGGGCGCGCAGGAACGTCCGCTCGGTCGCGTCCTCCGCGGCGTGGTGGTCGGCGAGCTCGTACAGCGCGTAGGCATACACCTGGGCGAGGTACTTCCGGTACAGGGCGTCGAACTGCGCGGGATCGCGGCGCGCCGCCTCCACGAGGTGGCGGTCGCGGTCGAGGGCGACGACGCCTCCACGCGCCGCCCGCTCCTGCCTTCCGAACACCGGTCGCGCCACGGCGTTACACCCCGCCCGTCACGAGCCGGACGTGGACGACCTCGCCGGCGTGCACGAGCCGCTCGCCGGACGCGGCCGCCGCATCCGCCACGACCAGCGCCCCGGTCTGGGCGTCCACGCCCAGCGCGCGCACCGGCGCGGCGGGCCCGGCGTCCGTGGCGTCAAGGCCCTCGAGCACCACCAGCCGCCCGGTCGTGGCCTGGCGCTCGACCCAGCCGGCGTGGTCGAAGTAGCCGGTCCGCAGCGCCGCCGTGCGCGCCTCGAGTCGGTCGACGAAGCCGTCCAGCAACGCCTCGACGTCGATGGGCCGCCCGCCGGCGGCCTCGCGCAGGCTGGTCATCGACCCCGCCAGCTCCGGGGGGAAGCCGGCCGCGGCCCAGTCCGCGTTGATGCCGATGCCCACGACCACGCGCGGATCCGCCGTCCCGAGCCCGTCGCTCTCGCCGAGCACCCCGGCCAGCTTGCGCAGCGCGAGCGGCGCGCCCAGCCGGGCCGCGGCCTCGTCCGCGTCGCGGACGCCGATCAGCAGCGCCCGCGGCCCGGCGGTCTCGACCACCAGGTCGTTGGGCCACTTGAGCTTGACGGACCCGACCGGCAGCCCCGCGGCATCCTCGGCCGCGTCGCACATCGCCAGCGCGACGATCGCCGACAGGCGCCAGGCGCGGTCGGGCGCGAGCCACGCCGGCCGGAAGCCCACCGAGGCGAGCAGCGCGGCGCCGGGCGGCGCCTGCCACGTGCGACCGTGCCGTCCGCGGCCCGCCGTCTGCTCCCCGGCGACGGCGAGGCACACCTCGGGCGTGCCCTGCTCCAGCCAGCCGCGGACGACGTCGTTGGTGGAGCCGACGCTCGCGAAGCGCTCGCGGCGGGCGAGGAACGGGGGCGGCGATGCCACCGGGCGCACGGGCCGGGTCAGCCCGCGGCCGTGCCGGCCGCCTCGACGGTCTCGGGCTGCTCGAGCTCGAAGGTGGCGTGGAGGGCGCGCACTGCCTCCTCCACGCGATCCTCGGCGATGATCGTGGTGATCCGGATCTCCGAGGTGCTGATCATCTCGATGTTGATCCCGGCGTCGGCCAGCGTGCCGAACATCCGGGCCGCGTAGCCGGGCGCGTTCTGGATGCCCGCGCCCACGATCGAGACCTTGGCAACCGAGCTGTCCGTGGTCATGTCCCGGAAGCCGAGCTCGCGGATCAGCGGCTCGAGGATCCGCTTGGCCCGGGCCAGCTCCACCCTCGGGATCGTGAACGACAGGTCCGTGGCGCCGCCGTGGCCCACGTTCTGGACGATCATGTCGACGTTGATGCCCGCGTCCGCGAGCGGCCCGAACACGCTGCGCGCGACGCCCGGCTTGTCCGGCACGTCGACGAGCGTGATCTTGGCCACGTTCCGGTCGTGGGCGAGCCCCCGGACCTTGTTCCGCTGCTCCACGAGCGGGTCCTCCCTGATCTGCGTCCCGGGCGCGTCCTCGAACGAGCTGAGGACCTCGATGACGACGTCGTTGACCCAGCCCAGCTCCACGGCCCGGGTCTGCATGACCTGGGCCCCCTGGTGGGCGAGCTCCATCATCTCCTCGTAGCCGATGACGGGCAGCTGGCGGGCGTGGGGCTCGATCCGCGGGTCCGCGGTGTAGATCCCCTTCACGTCGGTGTAGATCTGGCAGCGGTCGGCGTGGAGGCGGGCCGCCAGCGCGACCGCAGTGGTGTCCGAGCCGCCCCGCCCCAGGGTCGTGATCTCCGCGGCGTGGACCTCGCTGGCCCCGGGCGTCGCCTCAAGCCCTTCGAGCCCCGTCACGCTCATGCCCTGGAAGCCGGCCACGATGACGACCTTGCCGGCGGCCAGCTCCGCGCGGACGCGACGGGGGTCGATGCCCGCGATCCGCGCCCTGCCGTAGCGGCCGTCCGTCGTGATCCCGGCCTGGGGACCGGTCAGGCTGATCGCAGGCACGCCCAGCGAGTGGAGCGCCATCGAGACCAGCGTGGCGCTCTGGTGCTCGCCGGTGGCGAGCAGGACGTCGAGCTCGCGCGCGTCGGGCTCATCGGTGATGGCGGCGGCCAGCGCCAGCAGCTCGTCCGTGGTGTCGCCCATCGCGGACACGACGACGACGAGCTGGGAACCGCCGGCGCGCTCGCGGACGATGCGTCGCGCGACCCGCTTGATGCGTTCCGCGCCCGCCACCGACGAGCCGCCGAACTTCATCACGACGAGCGGGCTGGGCATGGCGCGCATTCTAGCGGAGGGTCGCGTGCGCACCGACACGCTCGCCCGAGGCGGCCCGCGACCGCTCTTGCCGTCGCCTCGTCGCCGCCATCCCCGCTGCCGGCCGTGCACTCAGCGTCGCCTCGCGCGCTCCTGCCACCCGCCACTTGCCGGTGCGCAACTGGCGCGCCGTGGCGGCGTCCGGCGCGCCGCCGGTCCGACCCTCGCCACCAACCCGCGACAGATCGGCGCCCGCGCGCGACAATCCGCGCACCCCGCCAGGCTCCGGAGGACCGCCCGATGTGCTTCGACCACGACTCCCGGCCGCCGATCGCACCCATCGCGGGCGGGTCACTGGACTCGGGCGAGGTCGTGCTCGAGGCGGCGGACGGGAACCGGTTCGCGGCCTTCGTCGCCCGGGCGGCGGAGCCCACCGGCGCCGGCATCGTGATCCTGCCCGACGTCCGCGGCCTGCACGCCTACTACCGCGAGCTGGCGCTGCGGTTCGCGGAGCACGGCGTGGATGCGATCGCGATCGACTACTTCGGCCGCACCGCGGGCATCGGCGAACGCGGGCCATCGTTCGAGCACCAGCCGCACGTGGCACAGCTGGGCGCCGACGGCCTGCGGGCCGACGTCACGGCCGCCGCCGGCTACCTCCGGGCCGAGGCGGCACCCACCTCCCTGTTCTCGATCGGGTTCTGCATGGGCGGCCGGCTCGCGTTCCTGACCGCGGGGTTCGGGCTCGGGCTGGCCGGGGTGATCGGCTTCTACGGCTGGCCGACGGGCGCGTCGCGCAACGGCACGCCCGCCCCGGCCGAGGTCGCCGCGACGTTCGAGAGCCCCGTGCTCGCGATCTTCGGCGGTGCGGACGACGGGATCCCGCCGGCCTCGGTCTCGGCGTTCGAGGATGCCCTCGCCACGGCCGGCGTCGAGCACCGGGTCACGACCTATCCGGGTGCTCCGCACAGCTTCTTCGACCGCAAGGCCGCCGACTTCGCTGACGCATCCGCCGCGGCCTGGGACGAGGTGCTCGGCTTCGTCCGCGGGCACACGATCGTCCGCGAGCACCCGGGAGGCTGACCGTGGGCTTCCTGCGACGGCTGCTGGGCGGCGATCGGGAGCCGGCGGGCGACGGCGGCCGGGAGCCGGCGGGCGACGGCGGCCGGGAGCCGGCATCGACCGAGCCCACGACGGCACCCTCGGCCGGGCTCTCGACGGTCGACGACGAGGCCGCCCGCGACCGCGACCTCCTGCGCGCGGAGGCCGAGCGCCTCGATGACGACCTGCTCCAGCGGCAACTTCGCTACGCCGACCGGGCATGGACCCCACCCCGCCAGGGCGGCGAGCGGCGGGCCGGCGAAGAGGGACCCGCCGAGGGCTGACGGGCCGGCCGCGACGGCCACCAGGCGACGGTTCGAGCAGGGGCGATATCGACATCCGTCGATCCGGCCGGCGGCCCTTCGTCGCGGTGGCGACACGACGGGTGCCCGTCGGCCCGGCGCCCGGCGCGCCCGAGACTCCGGTGCCGTGACCCCGCCCCGTGGGTCGATGCCCAACCGGAGATCCGATGCGACCGCTGTTCCGCACCGTTGCCCCCGTCATCGCCGCCCTGGCCATCTCGCTGGCCGGCGCCTCGTCCGCCCTCGCCGGCTCGTCGAACGCCGCCGGCGTCACCACGCTCCCGCTCGACGACGCCTGGTGCTTCACCAGCCAGTACGGCGGCCCGACCTACTGCTTCGACGTCGATGGCCAGGCCACGATCGTGGCCAACGGCCAGGGCAGCAAGCTCACCGTCAACGAGCGCATTCGGACGACGGTGATCGAGGATGGGGTGGTCGTGGCCGAGGTCACCGAGGTGAGCCTGCTCCACTCGACCTACGACGAGGACGGCGATGGGGCGGTCCAGGAGGTCGTCCACAGCCGCGCCTCGTGGGGCAGCCAGACGTGCGTCTTCGGCACCGTCCTGCGGATCGCCGACTTCGAGGTCGTGGTCGATCACGTCACCAGCGTCAACTGCAGCTGAGCGCCTGTGGCGCACCGCGCCGCCCACCGCGCCACGCCGCGCCGTGCCCAGCCGGGCACGGCGCGTTCGATTCCACCGCCCGGCCCGCCCACCGGACGCGTACGCTGAGGTCCGCAGCCCACGACGGAGGGACCCATGAAGGAACGGCTCATCGGCGACGACCAGCTCCTGGTCACCGCCGACACCACGCTCGGCGACGCGCTCTGGGACTGGGTGGCGGCGGACGCGGCCCGGCGGGCGCCGGACGGCTGGCGGATCGCCAACATCGGCGCGGTCGGGACCCAGTTCATGGGCACGGCCGGCAACGTGGCGTTCAACACCGGCGGCGGCTACATGACCGGGGTCACCATGTGGATCCTGTACCGCCGGTGAGCGAGTACCCGCCCGAGACGCCGGAGGCCACAGAGCCGCAGCCGGCCACCTCGCCACCGTCCGACCGGACGCGCGTCCGCCGGCTGCCCAAGCGCGGTCGCTACGACCGGGCCACGGTGGACGCGATCCTCGACGCGGCCGTCGTCGCCCACGTCGGCTGGGTCGAGGACGGCCAGCCCTATGCCACGCCCACGATCGCGTGGCGCGTGGGCGACCGACTGTACTGGCACGGCTCGTCCGCCAGCCGGATGCTGCGCGCGACCGATGGACGCCCGGTGTGCATCACCGTGACCCATCTCGACGGCCTCGTCCTCGCCCGGTCGGGGTTCAATCACTCGGTCAACTACCGGTCGGCGATGGTGTTCGGCACCGCGCACCTGGTCACGGACCCCGCCGAGGCCGAGGCGGCGCTCGGGGCGTTCGTCGACCACCTCTACCCGGGCCGCTGGGCCACCCTCCGGCCGATGACCGCGAAAGAGCGCAAGGCGACCGCGGTGCTGTGGGTGGACCTCGACGAGTCCTCGGCCAAGATCCGCGACGACGTCAGCCACGACGACCCCGGCGACGAGGCGTGGCCGGTCTGGGCGGGCGTGATCCCGCTCCACGCGGTCGCCGGCACGCCGGAGCCGGACCCGTTCGTGCCGGAGGGCACGCCCGTGCCGCGGGTCGAGGTGCCGATCGTCATCGACTGAGGGCCTGCAAGGACCAGACGGGCGGCGGCGTTGGCCTGCGCGGGCGCAGCCCGAGACGCGACCGGCAGCAAGCGTGGATCCGGCAGGGACATCCTGGGTCCACGATGCCCCACCCGCCATACCATACTCGTGGCGTGCAGCTCCAGGACGTCACCGAGCAAGTCGACTACCTGTTCTGGGTTCGGGATCGCGTCTTGACGGCCGCAGCGACCCTCTCCCCGACCGACTTCGTGTCGTCGGAGACCGTGACCACGCGCAGCCTCCGGGCGACGCTCGTGCACCAGCTCGAATGCGAATGGGCCTGGCGGATCCGGCTGGCCGAAGGGGCGTTCCCCGCGGGCAACGTTCGGCCGGACGACTTCCCCTCGCTCGGGGCCCTGGCCCGTCGCTGGCAGTCCGAGGAACAGGCGCTTCGGGACTGGCTCGACCGCCAGACGGACGCGGACCTGCAGTCGTCGCCGCCCGGGCCGGACAACCCGCTCCCACGCTGGCGATACCTGCTCTACGTCGTCAACCATGGCGTCCAGCAGTTCTCCGAGGCGGCAGTGATGCTCACGCGGCTCGACCGATCTCCCGGCGAGATCGGCTTCCTCGAGTTCTGCTCCCGCCCGTCGCGTCCCGAGCAGTAGCGACAAGCGGCGGGCCTGCGGACAGGCACTGCCGGGCGGGACCGCGTGTCGCGGAGCTCAGCCCGAGACGACCTCAGGCCCGTGGTTGCGGGGCGCCACGATCGCGCTCCGGCCGGGGAGGCCCACCTCGGCGGCCGCGGCGGCGAGGGCCGCCCGGACCGGCTCGGGGTCCGCGCCGGGCGGCACGAAGGCGAGCACCGTGGACCCGGCGCCGGACAGGAACGCGCCCAGCGCGCCCGCGGCGCGCGCCGCGCCGGTGAGCCGCGGCAGCTCCGGGTAGGCGACGGACCGGTACGGCTCGTGGATCCGGTCCACGGTGAGGTCCGCGAGCAGCTCCCAGCGGCCCGCGGCGATCCCCGCCACGCCGATCGCGACCCGGCCCATGTTCCCCACCGCGTCGCGGAGCGGCACCTCGGCCGGCAGCACCCGGCGCATGTCCTCGGTCGACAGGCGGCGCTCGGGGATGAACAGCACCGCCCGCAGCCCCGCCGGGGCGTCGAACCGGACCGCCTCCACGCGGTCGCCCAGGTGGGCGGACACGACGAACCCGCCCAGCAGCACCGCCGCCGCGTTGTCGGGATGGGTCTCGATCGAGGTGGCGATCCGGAGCAGGGCGTCCAGGGCCAGCGTGCCGCCGGCGAGCGCGCCGCCGGCGAGCGCGTTCCCCGCCACCACGCCGCCGACCGTCGCCGCCGCGGACGAGCCGAGGCCCCGCGACAGCGGGATCCGGTTGTCCATCGCGACCCGCCAGCCGATCGACGGCGGCCGCGGTCCCATCGCCGCCTCGAGCGCGGCCTCGAGGCCGGCCACGAACCGGTTCGACCGGGTCGCCGGCAGCTCCCCGGCGCCCTCGCCGGTCACCTCGAGCGCCACGGACCCGTCGCCGTCCACCGCCTCGACCGTGACCCGGTTCGTGAGCTCCAGCGCGAGGCCCAGGCAGTCGTAGCCCGCGCCCAGGTTGGCCGACGATGCCGGCACCTCGACCACGATCCGTCGCCCGACGATGGCCGCCCAGCCGCCGGCCACGGTCAGGCCCACCCGAGCGCCCGGGCGACGCCCGCGATCGTCGGGTCTGCCTCGACGACGTCGACCGTCAGCCCAGCCTCCGCGGTGGTCGGATCCTTGAGCCCGTTGCCGGTCAGCACGCACACGACGGTCGCGTCCGGCTCCAGCTCGCCCGCCCGGGCCGCCTTCGTCACGCCCGCCACCGAGGCCGCCGAAGAGGGCTCGCAGAACACGCCCTCGAGGCGCGCCAGCTCGCGGTGGGCGTGCAGGATCTCGTCGTCGGTGACGGCCGAGATCCGCCCGCCGGAATCGTCGCGGGCGGCCGTCGCCAGCGACCACGAGGCAGGGTTGCCGATCCGGATCGCGGTCGCCACGGTCTCGGGGTGCTCGATCGGGTGCCCGGCGACGAGCGGCGCCGCGCCGGCCGCCTGGAACCCCCACATCCGCGGCAGCGACCTGACCGCGCCCGCGTCGCGGTACTCGCGGAAGCCGCTCCAGTAGGCGCTGATGTTGCCCGCGTTGCCGACCGGGATCGCGAGCACGTCGGGCGCCCGGCCGAGGTCGTCGCACACCTCGAACGCCGCGGTCTTCTGCCCCTCGAGCCGGAACGGGTTGACCGAGTTGACGAGCGTGACCGGGTGGTCGTCCTGCTCGGACAGGGCACGGACGACGCGCAGGGCCTCGTCGAAGTTGCCCCGGACCGAGATCACGCGGGCGCCGAACACCAGCGCCTGGAGCAGCTTGCCGACGGCGATCTTGCCGGCCGGCAGCACCACGACGCACTCGAGCCCGGCGGCGGCGGCGTAGGCGGCGGCTGAGGCCGAGGTGTTGCCGGTCGAGGCGCAGATCACGCTCCGCGCCCCGTCCTCGAGCGCCTTCGCGACCGCCAGCACCATGCCCCGGTCCTTGAAGCTGCCGGTGGGGTTCTGGCCCTCGACCTTGAGGTACAGGTCGTGCAGGCCGAGCGACTCGCCCAGCCGACGGGCGTGGACCAGCGGCGTGGCGCCCTCCCCGAGCGACACGACCGGCGTCGCGTCGGTCACCGGCAGGAACGCGCGGTAGCGCTCGACGAGGGCCGGGCGGGGCGGGTTGGGCGTGGTCATCGGACCGCTCAGTCCCCGACCGGGTAGCAGGCGCCCGACGGCGCCGCCACGCACTCGGCAGCGACCGGGCGGACGGCCAGCCGCGAGGGCTCGGTCGCGGGCGCGGCGCCGGCCCACGTGGACCCGAGGCCGCGCGCGATCGCGACCAGGTCGCCCAGCACCGCCGACGCCGTCGCCGACCCGCCCGCGCCCGGTCCCTCGAACGCCACCCGGCCCACGGGCGCGGCGTCGACCTCGACCCGGTTGAGCACGCCGTCGCAGCGCCCGAACGGCGATCCGGCCGGCACGGCGGTCGGCACCACGGACGCCTCGATCGCGCCATCCTCGGCGAGGCGGGCGGTCGCCAGCAGGCGGATCATCCGGCCCTCCGCGGCCATCGCGGCGACGTCCTCGGCCGTCACGCCGGTGATGCCCGGGGCGCCGTGGCCGCCGCGCGTCGTCCCCGGCCGGCTGCCGACGGCGGCCGGGTCGACCCAGGCACCGAACGCGAGCCGGACGAGGATCACCAGCTTGTTCACGGCGTCGAGGCCCTCGACGTCCGCGGCCGGGTCCGCCTCGGCGTAGCCGCGCGCCTGGGCGTCGGCGAGCACGTCCGCGTAGGCGCGGCCCTCGCGGGCCATCGCGGTCAGGATGAGGTTGGTCGTCCCGTTGACGATGCCGCGGACGCGCGCGACGCGGTTCGCGGCCAGGTCCAACGCCAGCGGGCCCAGCACCGGGATGCCGCCCGCGACGGCCGCCTCGAACCGCAGCGGGACGCCGGCGTCGCGGGCCGCGCGCTCGAGCTCCGGCCCGTGGTGGGCGAGCAGGTGCTTGTTCGCGGTCACCACGCCCCGGCCGTTGGCGAGCGCCGCCCGGACCAAGGTGCGCGCCGGCTCCTCGCCGCCCATCACCTCGACCAGCACGTCCACCGCCGGGTCCGCGACCAGGTGCGCCGGGGCGTCGGTCAGGAGCGCCTCCGGGATGCCGGCGGCCTTCGCCTTCGCGATGTCCCGCACGGCGACCCCGGTGAGCACCAGCGGCGCGCCGTCGAACGGCCGGAGTCGCGGCGACGCCTCGAGGAACGCGCGCACGACCTCGCGGCCCACGGTGCCCGCGCCGAGCACGCCCACGCGCAGGGGCTGGGCGCTCATCGTCGGGACGGGCTGGCGGTCGCTGGCACGCGAGGGATGGTAGCGAACGGGGCCCGTACCCCGCGAGCGCGGACCGGTTGTCTCACGCGTGATACCATCGCACACGATGAGCGAGGTGAGCATCCGCGAGCTGCGGAACCATGGCGGCGAGGTCCTGGACCGCGTCGAGGCCGGCGAGGAGATCACGATCACTCGCGACGGGCGGGCGGTGGCGGTGCTGGTCCCGGCGCCGCGGCGACCCTTGACGGCCGAGGCGCTGGTCGCACGCTGGCGCCATCTCCGCCCCGTCGATCCGGTCACCTTCCGCCGCGATCTCGACGAGCTGTTGGACAGCAGCCTGTGACCGCCCGTCCCGAGGCTGGCCTGCTGGACACGAGCGTCGTGCTCCTGACGGGCCGCCTCGACCCTGCCCTCCTGCCCGCCCGGCCGATGATCTCGACGATCACCCTCGCGGAGCTGGCAGCCGGGCCGCAGACGGCACGAACGGATGCCGAGCGGTCGGTCCGCCTCGCCCAGGTCCAGCAGGCCGAAGCGGACTTCGATGCCCTGCCGTTCGATGCCCCGGCGGCGCGCGCGTTCGGCCTGGTGGCCGCCGATCTCCGCCGTACGGGCCGCAGGGCGTCGGCCCGTGCCTATGACGCACTGATCGCGGCGGTTGCCCTCTCGAACGCGCTGCCCCTCTACACCTGCAACCCCGGCGACTTCGCCGGCATCGGCGGGCTCGCCGTCGTAGCGGTTCCGCACCCGGATTCGGACGCGCGCGTCCCGTACACTCCGGCGCGATGACCGTCGAGCTCGCCCCCCTGCCCGCACCCGGCGCCGAGGCCGCCCCCCGCCCCCGCATCTTCTCGGGCATCCAGCCGTCCGGGATCGTCCACCTCGGCAACGACCTGGGCGCGATCCGGAACTACGTGATGCTCCAGTACGAGTACGAGGCGATCTACTGCATCGTCGACTACCACGCGCTGACCAGCACCCACGACCCGGAGCTCGTGCGGACGCGGACGCGCGAGATGGCCGCGGGGCTGCTGGCGCTGGGCCTGGACCCGGAACGCTGCACCCTGTTCGTCCAGAGCCATCGCCCGGAGCACACCGAGCTGATGTGGCTGCTGGCGACCGTGACCCCCGTCAGCTGGCTGGAGCGGACGCCGACGTACAAGGAGAAGAAGCAGAACCAGCCCGACGACATCAACCACGGGCTGCTCACCTACCCCGTCCTCCAGGCCGCCGACATCGTGATCTACAAGGCCGGCCTCGTCCCGGTGGGCAGGGACCAGGCGGCGCACCTGGAGCTGTCGCGCGAGATCGTGCGGGCGTTCAACAATCGCTATGGCGAGACCTTCCCGGAGCCCGAGGCCGTGTACACCGAGGCCCCGGTGGTCCTCGGTACGGACGGCGTGCGGAAGATGTCGAAGTCGATCGGGAACACGATCGACATCCTGGGCCAGCCGGACGTGATCCGGAAGCAGGTGATGTCGATGGTCACCGACACGAGGCGGATCCTGCGCACGGACCCCGGCCGCCCGGAGGTGTGCAACGTGTGCCAGCTCCACCGGTTCTTCGGCGACGACTACGAGGAGGTCTGGGACGGCGAGCGGACCGCCCGGACCGGCTGCGTCGACACCAAGAAGCTGCTCGCGGAGCGGATCATCCGGCACTACGCACCGGCTCGCGAGCGCTACGCGGAGCTGATGGCGAGCCCGGGGCAGATCGACGGCGTCCTCGAGGCCGGGGCCGACCGCCTGCGGCCGCTGGCCGCGACCACGATGGCCGAGGTCCACGCGAAGATGGGCCTCCGCTGACGCGGTGACGTGACCGCCCGGGCCTGGCGTTCGGCGCTCGCGGACGAGGTCCGCACCGGGTACTGGTTCGTGCCCACGATCCTGGCGCTGCTCGCGGTCGTCGGGGCGACGTTCACGGTCTGGCTCGACGAGGCGCTCGGCAGCTCCGTCGCCATCCCCGGCGTGTGGACCGGCGGCGCCGACGGCGCCAGGGCGCTGCTGGCGACGGCGGCCGGCGCGATCATCACGACCGCCGGGGTGACGTTCTCGATCGCGATCGTGGCGATCACGGTGGCGACCGCCCAGTTCGGCCCGCGCCTGCTGCGCAACTTCCTCCAGGACGTGGGCAGCCAGGTGTCGCTCGGCGCGCTGCTGGCCACGTTTCTCTATGCGCTGCTCGTCCTGCGGACCGTCCGTGGTCCCGAGGAGGGCGAGTTCGTGCCCCACCTGTCGGTGACGATCGCGATCGCGCTCACCGTGGCCTCGGTGATCGTCCTCATCTACTTCATCCACCACGCGGTGGCCGGCATCCAGGTCGCCAACATCCTGGCCGCGGCCGCGGCGGATCTCGAGGCCCTGGTCGGGCGGCTGTACCCGGAGGGGATCGGTCACGAGCCTGCCGCGGGGACCATCCCCCCGGCCGACGCGGAGCGG
The DNA here is from genome assembly GCA_040755495.1 of Chloroflexota bacterium. Taxonomy (GTDB): domain Bacteria; phylum Chloroflexota; class Limnocylindria; order Limnocylindrales; family CSP1-4; genus CAIXZV01. The sequence goes on along the minus strand of JBFMAT010000017.1, from coordinate 50,389 downwards.
AGCAGCGTGGTCCGTGCCCGGCGCTCGGGCTACGTGGAGTCGGTGGACGGCGATCGGCTCGTCGCCGCCGGCCGGCGCGCAGACGGCGTGGTGCGGCTGCTCGTCCGGCCCGGGACGTTCGTGGAGCCCGGCGTGGAGCTGGCCGTGGTGGTGGCGGCACGCGCCGGCACCGACGTGGCCCGCGACGTCGATGGCGCGCTCCGCCTGTCGCGCCAGCGGACGGAACGGCAGGACATCGAGTTCGCCGTCCAGCAGATCGCCCAGGTCGCGATCCGGGCCCTGTCGCCCGCCTACAACGACCCGTTCACGGCGCTGATGGCGCTGGACCGCCTCGCGACCGCCCTGTCGGACCTGGCCGGTCGGCCCTGGCCCTCACCCCTGCGCTGCGACGCCCGGGGCGCCGTCCGCGTCGTCGCGGACGCGCCGGCGTTCCCGGTGCTCCTCTCGCAGGCGGTGGGCGAGATCCGGCGATCCGGTCGGGGCAGCCTCACCGTGTCGGTGCGCATCCTCGAGGCACTCGTGCTCGTCGGCGAGCACGCGGTCCGCGACGACGACCGGCGCGCGGTCATCCGCCAGGCCCAGCGGGTGCTCGAAGACACGGCGGCGACGCTCGTCATGCCCCATGAGCGATCGCTGCTCGAGCGCCGCCTCGAGGACGTGCGGCGAGCCGTGCGCAACAGCGGCGGCGGCGTGCCGCCGGCTGGTGCGGCGGCGTAGGCTTCGTCCATGCCCACCGAGCTGACGGAGCGCCAACGCCGCCTCATCGACACGGTGTTGATCCTCGCGGTCATCGCGCTCGGCTTCGTGGTGCTCGGGTTCGTGGCCAGCGTGTTCTACGCGTTCGGCGACATCCTGCTGCTGTTCTTCCTGGCCTGGCTGCTCTCGTTCGCGCTGCTGCCGCTGATCAACGGCGTCGCCAAGCTGATCCCGCGCCTCCCCCAGGCGGTGGCCGTGATCCTGGTCTACGTGGCCATCCTGGTCGTGCTGCTCGCGATCGTGGTGCAGGCATCGGCCAGCCTCGCCCAGTCGATCGGGCAGTTCATCGCCGACGCCCCGCAGTTCCAGGACCAGCTGCAGAGCTTCCTCGCCGGCGTCCAGGAGCGGCTGGCGGGGCTCGGGTTCCAGGTGGACCTCGTGAGCCAGGCGCCGGTCATCGTGGAGAACCTGCAGGCCTGGGCGGGGGAGCTTGTCGGGCCGCTCCAGTCGATCGCGTTCGCGAGCATCGGCGTGTTCGGCAACATCCTGATCCTGGTGATCCTGTCGGTCTACATCGCCGTGGACCGCGAGCCGATCGTCGCGTTCCTGTACCGGCTGGTCCCGCCCGGCCTGGTCACCGAGGCGCGGCTGCTCCAGACCAGCGTCTCCCGGTCGTTCGGGGGGTTCCTCCGCGGCCAGGTGATCATGGGCCTGGTGTTCGGCGCCTTCACCGCCGTCGTCAACGTGGTGTTCGGCCTGCAGTACGCCGCGCTCACGACGGTCACCGCCGGCATCCTGCAGATGATCCCGTTCTTCGGCCCGTTCGTGTCCTGGGCCCCGCCGGTCGCGATCGCCCTGCTGTTCAATCCGGAGGTCGCGCTGCCGGTCCTGGTGATCATGGGCATCGCCTGGTTCGTGACCATGAACGTCGTCTCGCCCCGGCTGATGTCCGACGCCGTGGGCATCCACCCGATCGTGGTCCTCGCGTCGGTCGTGATCGGGTCCAAGGTGGCCGGGATCGCCGGCGCGATCTTCGGCATTCCCGTCGCCGCCGTGCTGTCCGCGTTCTTCTTCCACTGGTACGGCCGGTCCCGCGAGGGCGGCACGGTGGCGGACCGCGCCACCCGGCGCCTGTCGGCGCGCGAGGGGCGCGAGGTCAGGCGTCCGCGCGAGCCGATCCCCGGGGTCGACGAGGACGTGGACGAGGTGGGGGATCGGATCCAGCCGGGCATCGCCGCGGACCCGGGCACGGCACCCGGCCCGAGCACGGCACCCGGTCCGGGCGCGTCCGCGCACGTGACCACCGCCGGCGAGGGCGACCGGTGACCGACGACGGTGAGGCGAGCCCCGCCCCGGAGATGACCCGGGAGCGCGCCCGGACCGAGCGTCGCGACCTGGACAAGGAGCGGGGCGAGCCGCTGGCCGGGCAGCGTGGCGGGCGGCGGGCGCTCAAGCGCATCGGCCGGCCGCTGGGTGACTGGACCACCCGTCCCCGGATCCTGGTCACCAACGACGACGGCATCGAGTCGCGGGGGCTGCTCGCCCTCAAGCGCGCGCTCGACCCGATCGGCGACGTGACCGTCGTCGCGCCCGACACCAACCAGTCCGCGGTCGGCCACCAGAAGACGCTGATGCGGCCCCTCCGCGTCCGCGAGCGCACCCTGGCCGATGGCTCGATCGGGTACTCCATCGACGGCTCGCCCACCGACTGCGTCAGCCTCGCGTTCCTGGGCTTCTTCGAGGAGCGGTTCGACCTCGTGGCGTCCGGCATCAACTACGGCGCCAACCTGGGCGACGACATCACGTACTCGGGGACGGTCTCCGCGGCGATGGAGGCCGTGATCAACAGCTGCCCGGCGTTCGCGATCTCGCAGGAGTACTACGAGGACGTGGACTTCGCGCTGGCGGCGGTGGCGGCGGCCGTGGTCGCGCGCAACGTGCTGGAGCACGGCCTGCGGCGGGGCGAGCTGCTGAGCGTCAACGTGCCGGCGTGCTCGATCGAGGACTGCGCGGGCGTCGAGGTCACGCGTGTCGGCCGGCGCGTCTACCAGGACGAGCTGGTCCAGCGCCTGGACCCGCGCGGGATCCCCTACTACTGGATCGGCGGCCCGCCCCCGTCCGGGATCAGCGTGCCGGGCACGGACTTCAACGCCGTGGTCAACCGGCGGGTGTCGGTGACGCCGATCCACCTCGACCTCACGGGCCGCCGGCTGCTCCGCCAGCTCCGGGAATGGGACTGGGACCTCGCCGGCGCCGCGACCGCGGGACCCGGCGCGGCCGTCCCCGAGGGCCTGTCGCCCAGCCCGGTGGAGGCGGCGATCGCCGACGAGGTCCGGATCGAGCGGCGGTAGGGGCGCGCGCGGCGGGAGCGGCGCGCCGGCATCGACGGATGTCCATGCCCGCAGCGGACCGGCGCCGGGTGCCGCCGCCGCGGCCCGCGGCGATCCTGTGGGCATGCGCGTCCCCGAGCGTCTCCGCCTCTTAGCCCGCCGGCCCCTACTCGCGGCGGCGGTCGGCCCTGCGCCGCGGCGGCCCGGCTACGACGCGACCGAGGCCGACACGCTGCGGCGCGTCCTGCCGATGCTCCGCGACGAGCCGGTCGTATGGCTGTCCACCGTCAGCCCCGACGGGCTGCCGCACATCGTCCCCACCTGGTTCTGGTGGGACGGAGCCGCCCTCCGGGTGTTCTCCAAGCCCAACGCCGTCAAGGTCCGGAACCTGCGCGCCCGGCCGCGGCTGATGGTCGCGCTGGGCCGTCCCGAGGAGGACTTCGCCGTGGCGCTGATCGAGGCCGAGGCGAGCGTGGAACCGACGCCGGCGAGCATCCCTGATGCCTTCTTCCGCAAGTACGCCGCCGAGCTCGGCGAGGCCGGCTTCGATCCCGAGGGCTTCCGCGCGACGTACACCCAGGCGATCCGGATCGCCCCCACGCGGTTCCTGCCGTGGCACGGCCGGGGTGCCCGCCACGAGGACGCCGCTCGGGGTCGCGCGGGGTCGCCGTTGCCCGCCTGGGCCTGACGTCCGCGGCTTCACGGCAATCGGGCCTGTCGCTCGAGCAGCCGTCGTGGCACGCTGGCGGGGAACCCCACCCCGGAGGACGAACGATGGACGAGATCGGCAAGATGCTCGGCGGCCTGGGCGGCGACGGCGGGGCCGCGGGCGGCGCGTTCGATGGCGGCGCCGGGGGCGACCTCGTCGGCGCGCTCGGCGGGCTCGTCGGCGGCGAGGGCGGGCTCCAGGGCCTGATCGCGCAGCTCGGCCAGGGTGGCCTCGGCGACGTCGTCGGCTCGTGGGTCGGCACGGGACGGAACCGGCCGGTCGACCCCCAGCAGCTGGCCTCGGCGCTCGGGCCCGAGAAGCTCCAGCAGCTGGCCGGCCAGAGCGGGCTCTCGATCGACAAGCTCCTCCCGATCCTGGCCGCTGCCCTGCCGACGATCATCGACGCGGTCACGCCCGACGGCAAGGTCACGAGCGGCGACGCGACGGCCGGGCTCGACATCGGCGGCCTGCTCGAGGGCCTGTCGGGCGCCGCGAAGGCCGGCGCCGATTCCCCGCTGGCGTCGATCGGCGACCTGCTCAAGTCGAAGGGCTGAGCTCCCGACCGCGCACGACTCGGCCGACCGCACCCGACGCAGCCGACGGCACCACGCACGCGCCCGCCCGGCGCGGCGATCGGCGGACGCGACCGCCCTAGCGCCGCCGCTTCCGGTGGTCCGCGAGCACCTCGCGCGCGGCGTTGCGTCCGGGCGCGCCCGTGACGCCGCCGCCCGGGTGCGCCCCCGACCCGGCGAGGTACAGCCCGTCGATCGGCATCCGGTAGCGCGCCCAGCCGAGGAGCGGCCGCCACAGGAAGAACGAGTCCAAGCCGGGCTCCGCGTGGAGCGGGTGGCCGCCGGTGAGCCCGTACTCCGACTCGAGGTCAGCCGGCGTGAGCACCTGCCGAGCCGTGACGCGCTTGCCGATGCCGGGCGCCACGGTCTCGAGCGTCCGGATGGCGAGGTCGCCCACCTCGTCGCGCCGCGACGCCCAGTCGCCGGCCGCGGGCACGGTCGGCAGCCACTGGAGCAGCACGCTCATGACGTGCGTCCCCTCCGGCGCCCCGGCGACCAGCGACGGGTCCACCAGCGACGGGATCGTCGCCTCCAGCACCGGCGCGTCCGGCAGGCGGTCGTACTTGGAGGGGTCGAAGGCGCGCTCGACGTCGTCGATCGAGGTCGTGCCGACCTGGATCCGCCCGCGCAGCAGCCGCGGGTCGCCGCCGGCGGCGGGGAACGAGGGCAGCCCGTCGAGCACCAGGTTGACCTTCGCCACGCTGCCCGGCGTCCGGATGTTGCCGGCCCGCCAGCGCATCGCCGGCCCCAGGGCGACCGGGTCCACGAGCCCGGTCAGCAGCTGCTTGGGGTCCAGACCCGAGACGACCGTCCGGGCCGCGACCTCCTCGCCCGACGCCAGCGCGACGCCGGTGACGGCGCCGTCGGCGGTCGTGACGGTCACGACCCGGGCGCCGGTGCGGATCTCGGCACCCGCGGCACGCGCGGCCGAGGCGAGCGCCTCAGACAGCGCGGACGGCCCGCCCTTCGCGAACACCGTCTCGCCGGCCGCGCCGCCATCGTTGCCCGCCGCGTCGTGGAGCAGCACCGCCGTGGAGCCCGCCGACCAGGGGCCCATCGCCGTGTAGCGGACGGCGCGCCAGGCGAGCGTCGCGCGGATGGGCTCGCAGCGGAAGGACTCGGCGACGAAGTCCGCCACCGCCATCGCGAGCACGCGCAGGATCGTGCGGCCGTCCTCCCGGCCCAGGCCGCGGAAGGCGCGGCCCAGCCGGAGGCCCACCAGCGCGTCGCCGACGCCCGGCGACCGGATCTCCGGCGGCGCCTCGTCGCCCAGGTCCCCGATGAACCGCGACAGCGTGCGGACGCGCCGGTCGAACTCCACGAACGACACCGCGTCGTCCTCGGACCACGGGCGGATGGCGTCCACGGTCCGGGCGAGGTCCGTCCACAGGGTCACGGCGCGACCGTCGGCCTGGGGCGCGAACACGCGCACCTCCGGGGCGACCAGCGACAGCCCGTGGCGCGTCAGCGCGAGCTCCCGGGCGATGGCCGGCCGCAGCCGGCCGACGGTGTGGGCCAGCGACGGCACGCGCACGCCCGGCGCCAGCTCCTCGGTCACGGCGGCACCGCCGACGCGGTCGCGGGCCTCGAGCACCAGCACGCGGAGGCCGCCCCGGGCGAGATAGGCGGCGGCCGTCAGCCCGTTGTGGCCGGCCCCCACGACGATTGCGTCGAAGGCGGGGGCCGTGGCGGGGGCAGCGGTCGTCGCCATGTCAGGCCACCTTCCGGCCGCGGGCCCGCAGGACCTCGAGCGCGGCGAGACGCCCGTTGGCGCCCATGAGGCCGCCGCCGGGATGGGTGGACGAGCCGGACAGCCACAGGTTCTGGACGGGCGTCCGGAACCGGGCGTACCCGGGCACCGGGCGGTTGAAGAACAGCTGCTCGAGGCTCAGCTCGCCCTGGAAGATGTTGCCCTCCGTGAGGCCCATGGTCCGCTCGATGTCCAGGGGGGTGAGCACCTGGCGGCCGATGATGATGTCCCGGATGTTGGGCGCGAACTCCGCGATCCGGTCGATGACCGCGTCGCCGAACGCCTCCCGGTTGTCGTCCCAGGTCCCCAGCGCCGGGTCGAGCCGGTACGGCGCGTACTGGACGAAGCAGCTGATGACGTGCTTGCCGGGCGGCGCCATCTGCGGGTCCACGAGCGTGGGAATGATCATGTCGATGTACGGCCGGCGGCTCCAGCGGCCGTACTTCGCGTCGTCGTAGGCCTGCTCCATCTCCGCCATCGACGGGCTGAAGCTGATCGCGCCCCGGAGATGCTCGCCCTCGCCCGGCAGACAGGTGAACTCGGGCAGGCGGTCCACGGCCATGTTGACCTTGCCCGAGCTGCCCCGGAACTTGAACCGGCGGACCTCCTGCTCGAACGCCGGGTCGAGCGTGTCGGGCTCGAGGAGGTCGAGGAAGGTGACCTTCGCATCCGCGGACGAGAGCACGGCGGACGCCTCGATCTCCTCGCCGCTCTCGAGCACGACGCCGGTCGCCCGGGCCGTCCCGTGCCCGATGGTCGTCCGGATCCTGGCCACCGGCGCCTCGGTCCGGATCTCGGCGCCCAGCGCCTGGGCGGCACGCGCGATCGCGTACGACACGCCGCCGGTGCCGCCCTTGGGGATGCCCCAGGCGCGGAACGCGCCGTCGATCTCGCCCATGTAGTGGTGGAGCAGCACGTACGCCGTGCCCGGCGACCGGATGCCCTGGTAGGTGCCGATGATCCCCGAGGCGGACATCGTCGCCTTGAGCGGGTCTGTCTCGAACCACTGCTCGAGGAAGTCGGCCGCCGACATCGTCATCAGCTGGACGAACACGGCCTGCTGGCGCTCCGGCAGCTGGCCGAAGCGGCGGGCGAGCCCGGCCAGCGGCAGCATCGGGCGGGGATCGTTGTCGGTCGGGTCCGCGGGGACGATGCCCAGGATCGGCTTGATGAACCGGGCCATCTCCACCATGAGCTGGCCGTACTCCTCGTACGCCTCGGCGTCGTTCTTCGACCAGCGGCGCAGCTCGCGGACCGTGCGGCCGTGGTCGTTGACCCGCCACAGGTAGTCGCCGCCGCCCGCCGTGGGGCCCTCGCCCTTGCGCAGCGGGGTGAACGTGCCGTCGAGCGGCAGGATGTCGAGGCCGTGCTTGGGCAGGTCCAGGTCGCGGATGATCTCGGGGCGCAGCAGGCTGACCACGTAGCTGGCGACCGAGAACCGGAAGCCGGGCACGATCTCCTCCGTGACGGCCGCGCCGCCGAGCACGTGGCGGCGTTCGAGGACGAGCGTCTTGAGGCCGGCCCGCGCGAGGTACGCGGCGGACACCAGCCCGTTGTGCCCGCCACCGATGATCACCGCGTCGTAGCGCTGCGGCACGCCGCCCTCCAGTCCCGGGTGCTATCCAGCCTGCATAGACTCGATGCAGTCTAGTCGAGGCGGCGGCCCGGGCGCGGTGCCAGGGGTGCGGGCGGGCCTGCGGGGCTCGCCCGGGACGCGGATGCGCCCCGGTGCGGATCGCACCCGGGGCGCGGAGAGCGTCGAGAGGTCGGTGGCGGCCCGAGGGCCGGACGGTCAGTCGTCGGCGGTCGTGAACTCGGCGACGACCTGGTCGGCGGACACGGCCTCGACGAACTCGAGGATGAGCACGCGGTCGGCGCCCATCGCGTCGGTGTTCGGGTACGGCATCTCCTGGCCGAAGCGGAGCAGGACGCCGTCGCTGGTGGGGATGACGACCAGGCTCAGGGTCTGGTCCTTGGCGTAGGCCGACCACGTGACCTCGATCGTGTTCGCGTCGAGATTGCGGACCTGCGCCTCGCCCCAGCGAACCGACATGCCGTCCTTGCCCTTGCCCGAGCGGGCACCGGCGAGCAGCTCGTTGCGGTCGCTGATCACGACGACCACGTCGTGTCCGTCCGCGACGTCGAGGTCGACGTCGGGCACGCCCGGGGCCGACGGGCTCGGCGCCGGGGTGGCGATCGGGCTCGGGACCGGCGTCGCGACGGGCGGCGCGGACGGCGCGGGCGAGGCGGTCGGGGCACCCGCGTCGGCGGTGCTGCAGGCCGCGACCGCGGCGACCAGGGCGAGGGCGGCGGCGACCATGCGGCCGGCGCGGGCGCGAGTTCGGGTGGTGTTCATCGGGTTGTCCTTGTGGAGGGCGCGAGCCAGTGCGGCTCGGTGTCCATGGAACCGCCGCGTCGCGCCGCCGCCCATGGACGGCTGCCTCGATCGGCATCGACATCCGTCGATATCCGTACGCGGCGTTGGTACGCTGTATGCGTCGGAATCACACGCGGATGCACACCATGCGCCTGGTCCGCACCACCATCACGCTCCCGGCGGCAACGCTCGCCCAAGTGGCGTCCCTGGATGCGGCCATCGACCGCCTCGCGGCCGCGGCGCGGGCGCTGCCCGATCCCGACGCCCCGACCACCGGCGAGTGGTCAGGGCGCATGGTCGTGGCCCACGTCGTGTTGTGGCACGAGAGCTTCGCCCGGAACGTGGCGGACCTCGCGGCGGGCCGCCGTCCGTCGCCGCTCGCGGGTACCTACGCCGTGCTCGCGGCGCGGACCCGCACGGAGCTCGGGGACCTGCCGATCGATACCCTCCTGGGGCGGCTGGAGGCGGCGCAGGCGGTGATCCGGCAACACGTCGGCTCCCCGCGGATCGCCCTGATCCCCTACCGGCGCGGATCCCGGCGCTATGCCCCGGCCGAGCACCTCACCGTCACCGCCGATCACGTCGCCCGCCACGCGGCGGAGCTCGAGCGGGCGGGCACGAGCAAGGACCGAGGCGCCCATCGTGCCGGTCCGCCTGCTCGGAGGCCGGGTGGCATCCAGCCTGCATAGGCGTCATGCATACTCGCGTCGACACCCTGCCTGGAGGAGCCTCGTGAGCGTCGGCACCGCGTTCCACCCCCGGACTGCGCCCCTCAACCGGAAGATGCAGTGGCGGGAGTGGGCCGGCTACTTCGCCTCCTCGGCCTACGCCGACGCCCACGACATCGAGTACAACGCGATCCGCGAGGCCGCCGCGGTCATCGACGTCAGCCCGCTGTACAAGTACCGGCTGACCGGCCCCGACGTCATCCGCCTGGCCGACCGCGTGATCACCCGCGACGCGACGAAGCTCAAGGTGGGTCAGGTCTACTACACCCCGTGGTGCGACGAGCACGGCAAGGTCATCGACGACGGGACCGTGCACCGGGTGGGCGAGCTGGAGCTGCGCTGGACCGCCGCGGACCCCCAGTTCCGGTGGCTGACGCAGAACGCGGCCGGCCTCGCCGTCGAGATCGAGGACGTCACCGAGTCGGTCGCGGCGCTCGCGCTCCAGGGCCCGTTCAGCCGCGCCGTCCTCGAGGCCGCCACGGGGGAGGACTTCGGCGACCTGCGCTACTTCCGGCGCCGGGCGTCGAAGATCCGCGCGATCAGCGTGGACGTCAGCCGGACGGGCTACACGGGCGACCTCGGCTACGAGCTGTGGATCCCGGCCGCGGATGCCGAGGCCGTGTGGGACGCGCTGTTCGCGGCCGGCAAGGCGTACGCGATCCGGCCGGCCGGCATGCTTGCCCTCGACGTCACCCGCCTCGAGGCGGGGCTGATCCTGCTCGAGGTGGACTACACCTCCGCGCGTCACGCGATGAACCCGGAGCAGAACTACAGCCCGTACGAGATCGGGCTCGGCCGGCTCGTGGACCTGGACAAGGCGGACTACGTCGGCCGGCGCGCCCTCCGGGCCGAGCACGCGCGGGGCGGCCCGCCGCGCCGGCTCGCGGGCCTGATCCTCGACTGGTACGGCATCGAGCGGCTGTACGACGAGCAGGGCCTGCCGCCCGCGATCTCCCCGGCCGTGGACCGGTCGCACGTCCCCGTGTACGCCGAGGGCCGGCAGGTGGGCAAGGCGACCTCGCACGGCTGGAGCCCGATCCTCAAGCAGGCCATCGCGCTGGCCTCCGTGCCCCCGCGCCACGCCCGCGTGGGGTCCCGGCTCCAGGTCGAGTGGACCGTCGAGGGCCGGCGCGGCCGCGTGGGCGCGACGGTCGTGGAGCTGCCGTTCCTGGACCTCGAGCGCAAGCGCGCGTGAACGAGGCCGCGCCGGACTTCACCGCCTTCGACCGCGTGGTCGAGGCGCGGCTGGAGGGCTGGACCCGGGAGCTGGTCGAGTACCTCGCGATCCCGTCCGAGGGCGGTGACCTGTCCGCGCTCCGGGCGGCCGCGGACTGGACGGCGGCCCGCCTGCGGCGCCTGGGGGCCACGGTGGACATCCTCGAGGTGCCCGACGCGCCGCCGCTGGTGGTCGGGGAGATCGGGGACGGGCCCCGGACGGTCAACGCCGTCCAGCACTACGACGTGCAGCCCGCCGAGCCGCTCGCGCTGTGGACCACGCCGCCCTACGAGCCTGCGGTCCGCGACGGGCGGGTGTGGGCCCGCGGTGCCACCGACAACAAGGGCGAGCTGCTGCCCCGGATCTGGGCCGTCGAGGCCTGGCTCGAGGCGGTCGGCCCGCTCCCCTGCCGGGTCCGGTACCTCGTCGAGGGCCAGGAGGAGACGGGGAGCAACGCGCTCGACGCGCTGCTGGACCTCCGGCCGTCGCTGCGCGAGGCGGACGCGGCGCTGATCGAGGGCGGCGGTTTGGACATGTCCGGCCGGCCGACGATCGTGGGCGGCGGCAAGGGCATCGTGGTGATCGAGCTCAACCTGCGGACGATGACCCAGGACGCGCACTCGAGCCTGTCGGTCGTGCTGCCCAACGCGGGGCACCGGCTGGTGCAGGCGCTGGCGACGTTCTGGGACGCCGAAGGTCGACCGGCCGTCGCGGGGCTGGACGCCGGCAAGCGTCCGCCGACGCCGGCCCAGCGCGAGACGCTGGCGCGGATGGACCTCCGCGAGCTGGACGACATCCGCGCCGAGTGGGGCGTCGAGCGGTTCCTGGGCGGCCTCGACGGCGTCGCCGCCCTCGAGGCGGCCACGTTCGAGACGACGCTCAACCTCCAGGGCCTGTGGGCGGGCCACACCGAGGCCACGCCCAAGACGGTGACACCGGCCCAGGCGCATGCGCGGCTCGACATCCGGATCGTCCCGGACCAGGACCCGGACGCGATGATCGCCGCCGTCCGCCGCCACCTCGACGCCCGTGGCTACGCCGACATCGAGATCGTGGCTCGCGAGGGCGAGCCCGCCTGGTGGACCCCGCCCGATCACGTCGTGGTGACGACCGCGGCCCGGGTGTCCGAGGCGGTCGCCGGCCTCGAGGCGAGCATCGGCATCTCGATGCCGGGCACCGTCCCGATGCACCAGGTGTGCGCCCGCCATTGCGTCCCCGCCACGTCGCTGGGCGCGGGTCGCGCCGACTGCCGGGCGCATGCGCCGGACGAGAACATCCGGATCGAGGACCTGGCCGCGGCGACCCGGATCACGGGCCGGTTCCTCGATGCGCTCGCGCGTCTGCCCGAGGTGCCGCGCGTCCCCTGAGGCGGAGCGGCGTCAGCCGCCGATGACCATCCCGCCACTGCCGGTCGTCACGTCCATCGACCCCGGCTGGCGCGTCAGCCGCACCGTTGCGCCCGCGGACACGTCGCCCGACAGCTCGCTCACCACGTTGAGCTCCGCCTGGGCGCCCCCGGAGGCCGTCACGGTGGCCGCCTGCGCCTCCAGGCCGCCGAGCCGGGCCTGCGCCCCGCCCGACGCGGTGAGCGCCAGGGCCTCCGCCGTCCCGGTCGCCTCGAGCACCGCGCCGCCCGACACGTCGAGGGTCAGCATCCCCGTCGAGGTGGTCGCGAGGGTCCCCGTCGCGCCACCGGACAGGGTGATGGACAGCAGCGCCGGGGCGACCACGGTGAGGGTCACCGGCTCCGAGGTGCTGAACCCCGGCGAGGCGACGTTGACGACCAGCTGTCCATCGCTGACCTCGGTCGAGATCAGGGGCAGCAGGTTGGGCTGGGCCGCCAGGGTCACCGAGACCGCGGCGCCCTCGGTGACCTCGACGCGGATGCCCGCGCCGACGCTGACGTGCTCGAAGGCGTCCGTCGTGCGGTCCTCGGTCGTCACGGCTCCCGCTCCCTGGATCGGGCCGGGCGGCGCGGACCTGGGCGCCACGGCGCATGCGGCGAGGGCGGCCGCCAGCAGCGGCACGACGACGACGAGGGCCGCGCGGCGCGGCGCGCGAGGGCGCATGGCGGTCTCCCGTGGTGGGGCGCTCCGAGAGGATGCCCCGCCCGGCGGGTGTCGCCGGAGGGCCGGACGGGACGCTGCCGCAGGCCGGTGGTCGCCACGGCGAGGGCCGGACGGCTCGGGGGTCGCCGCCGGCGAACGGCCGCCGCGGCCCCGGAGTTGCCACCCGGCGCATCAGCCGGGGCCCCGGGGGTTGCCACCCGGCGCCGGGCATCAGCCGGACCCTGGGGCCTCGATCTCGGCCCGGACCCAGGCCTCGTCGCGGCCCCGGAGCAGCGACACGCGCATCGATCGCAGCTCGCCGCGGGCGAACCCCTCCGCGATCGTCGGGTCACCGTTCATGATCGCCCGGGCCGCCGGCTCATCGGGCGCCTCGAACACGCACAGGCCGGTGTTGACCCGCCCGAACGTCGGGCCGACGAACACGATCACCCCCTCGGCGTACAGCCGCTTGATCCGCTGCCAGTGCCGGCCCCAGACCTCCTCCTCGGCCTCGGTCATCGTGTCCGCGAAGTCCTCCCGCGGCGGATGGATGAAGTAGATCCACTCGGCCATCGGTCCCTCCTAGCCCAGCGTCCGCCCCGCGAACGCCTCCAACCGCTCCAGCGCCACCGGCAGGTCGGTGCGCCCGAAGCCCAGCCGGAAGTGGTTGCCGGGGTGCCCGAAGATCGAGCCCGGCGCGATCAGCACGCCCTCCGCCTGGAGCAGGTCCTCCGCGAAGCGGTCGACGGGCACGTCCGCCCGCAGCTCCGGGAACGCGATCGAGCCGCCCCGCGGCCGGACCCAGCCGAAGTGCGCGGCCTGCCGCCCGAAGAAGCCGTCCAGCAGCGCGAGGTTGGCGTCCACGATGCCCCGCGAGCGGGCGAGGACCGCGTCCCGGCTGCGCAGCGCGATCAGCGACAGGATCTCGGCCGGCGCCGAGGCGCAGATCGTCGTGTAGTCCTTGAACCGGGTCGCGGCGTCGAGCAGCCTCGAGTCGTGCGTCGCCAGCCAGCCGATCCGGAGCCCGGCCAGCGCGAACGACTTGGACATCACCCCCACCGAGACGCCGTGCGGGCCTACGTCGGCGCCGGCCGGCAGGCGGTCGGTGGGGTCCAGCTCCAGGAACCGGTACACCTCGTCCGAGAGCAGCGTGGCGCCGGCATCGGCGGCGATCGCGGCGACGGCCCGGTACGTCGCGGCGTCGGGCAGCGCGCCCGTCGGGTTGTGGGGCACGTTGACCACGATCAGCCGCGTGCGCGGCGTGACCTGGCGGCGCAGGAGGTCGAGGTCGATCGCCCAGCCGTCCGCGGCCCGGAGCTCGTGAAGCGTGACGTCCGCGCCCGCCGCCCGCGCGACCTCGTGGAGGCTCTGGTAGGCGGGCCACACGACGATCGCGTGGTCGCCCGGCCCCAGGAGCACGTTTGCGGCGACGAAGATCGCCTCCTCGGCGCCGCTGAACACGAGGACCTCGTCCGGGGCGATGGACTCGTACAGGCCGGCGATCTCGCGCCGCAGCAGGGGATGGCCGGGGGCCTCCGAGTAGCCCAGCCGCAGCCCGTGCCACAGGGCGGCCGCCTCCGGGTCCGCGAGCGCGAGCAGGTCCGCCATCGGCCAGCCCTCGACGTCCGACGCGCACAGCAGGTGGCGCACGGCGAACTCGTACCGGGCGAAGAACCGCTCCAGCGCAAAGTCATCGATCCGCATGCGCGACATCATCGCCGATGCGGGACGGCGCGTCGGCTGCCCGGCGTGAGGCCGGGTGCGTATGGGCGTTGCGCACCGCCGTGAGCGAGGCGCCGAGCCACTTGGCAACCTGCGGCGGAGTCATGATGATCGGCAGCTGGTCCGCAATCGCCGTGATATCCGGCTTCGTCGCCGCCCGCAACGCGCACACGGAGTACCTGTGCCGAGTCAACCGCATGTTGACACGTTGCCGCTCCGGTAGGCTCGCGGAACGTGCCGATGTCATCGCTCTCATCCAGCCGCTGGGCGATCCTCGGATTCACTGGAACAACGCCGCGAACGAGCCTTGGGAGACTGACGAGATCGGTACCGTTTCGCATCTATACCGAGATCAGTCGATCCACGTGGTGCAGGTCCTGAAGGGCACGCTGGACGCCAAGGAGATCATGCTCCGAGGCCTCGGAGGGACATTGGGCGACTACTAGGTGATCTATGAGGACGAGCCCGGACTGGCCAGACACGAAACGTACCTCGCGTTCCTCAGCATGGAGGAGACGCCCACGCGAGAAGGCTCGGAGCCCGCGTGGACGTTCGTCTGGCAGGGCCACGGCGTCTTCCAATCGGCCGGGGATGGATCATGGACGAACGGCGCCGGCAAGACGCTCAACGATGCCGACTTGCGGACGATCGCTCCATAGCCTGTCCGTCGCCACCATCCTGTTGCTCGCGATCACGATCGCGACTTCGGGCTGCCTGTTTCCGGACCGCACCTACGTCGACGAGGTCTCGTGGGTCTCGGTCGACGGCAACCGCTATTCAGGTGGACCAAGTACCGGCTACCGGATCGACTCAGACGATCTGATCCCGTTCGCGCGGGCGACTGAGATTCACGCTGGCGCGCAAGGCGATGAGGTCTTCGCACTGAGAGCTGTCGACCCCGAGCAGGTGGTGGTCATGGCCTCGACCCCAGAAGAGGAAGGTCCCTACTGGGTGTTCTTCCGAGACGGCGTTCTTCCCGAGCTGCCACCGGGCGCCACTCCCAACTTCAGGTTCCCGACTATTCCCGGACTATGCGGATACCTGGAGGAACCTCCGGCCGACTGCGATCGATGATCCGGATCCTCGGGCCGATCCCGGTCGCGCGGTCTCGAATCCCTGATTCCACGCATTCTGACGAGAACCCGCATCGACGTTTCAGCGCCACTCCTCGTCGAAACATGGCACTGTTCCGGCGGCGCTGCAGAGGGCACATGCTGCTCCTCGGTGTTGGCGCAGCGCCTTCGGCGGCATGATCTCGAAAGAGCGTGCGCCGCCGCACTTGAGGTCGAGGTGATCGCGCGTACCTCCGTCGACATCACACTGGTGGCCCTCGTCGTGGCAGGCTGTTCTCTTCTGTCCGGGCCGGTGGTTCGGATCGAGGAGGGCGTCTCCCCTCGCATGTCGCCGGACGAGGTCTCCGACCTCGCGATCGAGCGGGTCCACGAGATGGAACAGGCCATTGGGCGCGCCGCGACGCCGCCGCGGATCCTCAGTGTGACGGCCACCACGGCGGCGGGGATCGCCCGACTCGAACCGCGCGCCGGCCAGGGGCGGGCTCCCGCACCAGGTATCCAGTGGCTTGTCAGGGCCGAGGGGACGTTCGTCAACAACCGCACCCCGCCGGGTGCTGAGCCGATGGTCGCGACCTCCGGCTACTTCGTGATAGCGGACGCTGACGGAAGCATCCTCGGGTTCGGCTTCCCGTGAAGCTCGATGGTCCTCTTCCATGCGGGCGAGGGACCACAGTCCCGGACCCAGGCAACCAGGTCCCCGAACGACAACTGACTAGCCTTCGACCACGGCCAGCGCGGCCCCGAACCCCCTCGCCGTCGCCTCGTCCACGCCGTGCGTCACGAGCAGCCAGCTGCGCTGCGCGCCCCGGTCCACGACGATCGCCCAGCCGCCGTCGTCGAGCGCAACCAGCGTCCCGGCCATCGGCCCGAGGTCCGCGTCGCCGACGTCGCTGCCGGGCGGCACGCAGCCGTCCGTGTCGGCGCAGAACGCGCCCTCCGCGAGCGACAGCGTCGCGCCCCCGCGGTGCTTGTAGGAGATCTCCATCCGGCCGCCGTTGGCCTGCCGGTACGAACCCGTCTGCACGACCCAGCCCTTGGGCAGCACGGCACACAGGACGGTCCAGTCCATGTCCCGCGCCACGCTGGCGAAGAAGTCGCGGTTGTCCTGGGACCCGGTGCACACGTCCGCCGCCGCGGAGGGCGCCTCGGTCGCGGGCTCGGTGGGGGTCTCGGTCGGGGCAGGCGGCTCCTCCGTCGGGGCGGCCGTCGGCGCGTTGGTCGGGGGCTCGGTGGCGGGGTCCGCGCTGGGGTCGACGGACGCGGGCGCCTCGGTGGCCGGGGCCGTCGGGATGTCCGGCGAGGTCGAGACGCCGCTCGACGGCCGGGCGACGCTGCACGCGGCGACGACCAGGGCGACCAGGGTGAGGAGCGCGAGCAGGGTGACGAGACGGCGGTTCACGCCCCCAGCGTACCCGGCTCGTGGCCGGGACGCTGGCCGGCGGCCGTCACGAGCCGGGCGGCCGCCACGAGCCGGGCGGTCGTCGCGGCCGGGCGGTCGTCACGAGCCGGCGGTCACGGGCCGGCGTCGCCGACCCGCTGCGGTCATCGGCCCGGTTGCGCGGCCGCCAGCCGGACCAGCGCCGGCTCCACGCCAAACACGTCGCGGATCCGCTCGTCGGTCAGCACCTCGCCGGGTGGCCCGTCCGCGACGATCCGTCCATGGTCGATGACCACCAGCCGCGGGAAGAAGTGAGCGGCCAGGCCGAGGTCGTGGAGCACGGCGACCAGCGCGGTCCCGTCGCGCTCGTTGAGGTCGCGGAGGAGCTCCATCGCCTCCACCTGGTGGCGCAGGTCGAGGTGCACCGTCGGCTCGTCGAGCAGGAGCACCGGCGCGTCCTGGGCGACCGCCAGCGCGAGCAGCACGAGCTGCCGCTCCCCCAGCGACAGCTCCCGGGCGTCGCGGCCCAGCAGGTGCCCGAGGCCAACGCGGTCGATCGCCCCGGCCACGGCCGCGCGGTCGGCCGGCCGGGTGCCGCGCAGCGGCGCCTCGTGGGGCAGCCGGCCCAGCGCCACGACCTCCTCGACCCGCATCGCGAACGGCAGCGCGGTCTGCTGGGGCACGACGGCGAGCCGCCGGGCGACCTGCGCCCGGTCCAGCGAGGCGAGCGGGGTGCCGCCCAGCTCCACGTGCCCGGCGGTCGGCTGGAGCGTCCCGGCCAGCACGCGGAGCAGCGTGGACTTGCCGGCGCCGTTGGGGCCCACCAGCGCCAGCCGTTCGCCCGCCGCGAGCGACAGGCTGACGTCGCGCAGGATGGCGCGGGTCCGGGCTTCGACGGTGATCCCGTCGGCGCGGAGGACCGGCCCGTTCACAGCTCGTACCCCGTCCGCGCCCGGCGCAGCAGGGCGAGGAAGAACGGCGCCCCGATCACCGCGGTCACGACGCCGACCGGGATGCCGCCCAGCATCCGCGCGATCACGTCCGCGACGGCGAGCAGGCTCGCACCGTACAGCGCGGAGATCGGCAGCACGAGGCGCGCGTTGGGACCCACCAGCAGCCGCACGAGGTGCGGCACCACGAGCCCCACGAACCCGATCAGCCCGGCGACGGCCACCCCCGCCGCCGTGACCAGCGACGCCAGCGCCAGCAGGATCGCCCGCTCCCGGCGGACGTCCACGCCGAGGTGCGCGGCGGCCTCCTCGCCCAGCAGGAACCCGTTGAGCGAACGGGCGCGCAGCAGGATCAGCACGCTGCCACCGAGGACGAGCGGCGCCGCCACCGCGAGGCGGACCCAGGACGTCCCGTCGAACCCCCCGAGCAGGTAGGCGAAGATCTGTCGCAGCCCCGTTCCTGACAGGTACATCGCCATGGCGAGCCCCGCCGACAGCAGCGAGCCCACGGCGTACCCGGTGAGCAGCAGCGAGGTGAGCGGCGACAGCGGGCTCGTCCGCGACAGCCGGTACACCAGCGTCACCGACGCCAGCGCCCCGACGAAGGCGAGGCCGTGCAGCAGCCCGAACTCGAGCACCAGGCTGCGCACCGGGACGAGCACGGCGATCGCCGCCCCCAGCGCCGCCCCGGACGCCGTGCCCAGCACGTACGGGTCCGCGAGCGGGTTGCGGAGCAGCCCCTGGAACGTGGCGCCTGCGACGGCCAGCCCGGTGCCCACGACCATCGCGGTGAGCACCCGGGGGAGCCGCAGGTCGATCACGATCGCCTCGGCGGTGGCCGGCCACGTGACGGGGAGGTCGAGGCCCAGCACCCGCCGGCCGAGGATCGCGAGCGTCGTCCCGGGGGCCAGGTCCACCGACCCGAGCACGATCCCGGCGACCAGGACGACCAGCAGCAGGACCACCCCGGCCACGGCCAGCCACCCCGCGCGGCCCAGCCTGCGGGCCGGGTTGGCGAGGGCGGCCCGGGCGCGGATGCCGGCCGGGACGGGGGTGGTCGTCATCGCTACGGCACCGGCGTCGGCAGCACGAGGTCGGGATGGATGGCCAGCGCCAGCGCCCGGATGCCGTCGGCGAGCCTCGGGCCGGGACGAGTCACGATCACGTCGTCGATCGGACGGACGGCGCCGTTGCGCACGGCCGTGAGCACGTCCCAGCCGGGCCGGGCCGCGACCTGCTCCGGCGTCACGCCGTAGGCCGCGTCGCCGAGCAGGATCACCTCGGGGTCGAAGGCGACGATCTGCTCCGCCTCGATCTGGTACACGCCGGGCTTGCCGCTGGTCAGCGGCTCGCCGCCAGCCGTGCGGATCATCTCGGTGCCGAAGTAGTCCGGTGCGGGCCCGAAGAACCCGTTGCTCGCGTCCAGCTCGTAGAACACGCGCGGCACGGGCCGGCCCGCGGTGGCGGTGGCCACCGCGTCGAACGCGCCCCGGATGCTCGCGGTCACCTCGGCCGCCTCGTCGCTCCGGCCCGTCGCGCGGCCGATCAGTTCGATGTCGGCGATGGCGGTGTCGAGGTCGGGTGCAAACAGCACGAGCACCGGCACGCCGAGCTGGCGCAGCTTCGCGATCGCCTCGGGCGGGTTGAAGTTGCTGCCGCCGGCGATCACCAGCTCGGTGCCCAGGCCGACGATCTGCTCCACGTCCACGGAGCCGAACTTGGCGACGTCGGGGACCGACGCGGCTTCGGGCGGGTACAGGCTGAAGTCCTCGACCTTGCCGACCAGGCGGTCGCCGGCGCCGATCGCGAACAGCGTCTCGGTCGACGCGGGGGTGAGCGACACGATCGTCGCCGGCTGGGCCGGGATCGTGACCTCCGTGCCCTCGTCGTCGGTCAGGGTCACGGGGAAGGCCGGGGCCTCGGTGGGCGTCGCCGTCGGGGCCGCGGTCGGCTGCGCGGTGGCCGACGGGAGCGGCGTGGCGGGATCGAGCGTGGGAGTCGCCGCGGGGCCCGCGCAGGCGGCGAGCAGCGTGGCGACGAGCAGCAGGACCAGGGCTGGGAGCGGGCGGGTGGCGCGGCGACGGGCCGCTTCGAAACGTGCGTCCACGGGAACTCCGGACAGGGTGGGAGTGGCCTGGAATGGAAGACCCCTCGCTTCGGGTCGAAGGAGGGGTCAGGCGGTGGATCGCACGTTACGCCTGACCTTTCTCTCGAAGGCTCGAGCGGCGACGGCAGGTCGGCGACCGGACTTCCGCCCCCGGAGGGGCGGTCACCGTAGCGGGACTGTGCCGGAATCGCACCGGCTTCGCGACCGTACCGCGTCGGACTTGTGTGGGGACTCGGGGTCCCGATGGCACCGCGCAGCGTACCACCGGGGCGCCGGGTAAGTCGCAGTGAAGTGGCCGTCGCCACACTGGCCGCCTCGCCCTCCTCCCGCCCGTTCCTGACCCGCCGGAGGAGGAACACCGTCCATGGAGCTCGTGCGACGTACCCGCCTGCTCGCTCCCCTCGCCACGATCGTGGTCATCGGGGCCGCCGGCCTCGTCCGGCCCGCGGTGCTGCGTGCCGCCGACCCGCCGTGGGACCCGCCGCCGTGCCCGCCAGGGCAGGCCGCCGGCCCGGCCGCCCAGATGGCCGAGGGCGCCTGGTTCGCGCTCGACGCCGAGCTGGACGCGGATGGCTGGCTCACCGGCTGGCGCCTGTCGCTGGGCCGCGTCGCGGGGGCGCCGGCTCGCCATCTCGCGCTGCCGCCCGAGTCGTTCGCGTCCGGTCCGGTGGGCGGCCGCGTCCTGGTCGGCGATGACGACGGGTCGCGATCGCGCCTGCGGATCGTGGACCTCGCCGCGGGCTGCGCGACGGACATCGGGCGCGAGACCTCGGTCGTCCGCTCCGCGGTGCTCACCGCGGACGGCTCGGCGGTCTGGGAGCACCGCGTGAACCGGGCCACGCGTGCGGACGAGGGCGTGTGGCGGCGCCCGCTCGACGGCGGGCCCGCCGGCCGCGTGCTCCGCGGCCTCCCGTTCGCGGCCGCGTTCGGACCGACCTTCTCGACCGAGCTCGCGCTGACCGCGGACGGCCGGCTGACGGTCGCCTCGTGCGGCGAGCGGGCCTGCCGCCTGCGGGTCCTCGAGCCGCGCAGCGGACGGGTGGACCGCGTGGACGGCACCGGGCCGGTGATCGGCGTCAGCGGGCAGCGCGTGATCGCCTACGCACCCTGCAGCGGCTTCCCGTGCCGTGTCGAGGGCATCGACCTGCGGACCGGGCGGCGCACGACGCTGCTCGACGCCGCCGGCCCCGCGGCCCTGGGCGGACCCGGCGGCCGGACGCTCGTCCACGAGGCGCGCGGCGGGTCCCTCGAACTCCTCGATCTCGACACGCTGCGCCGCTCGCCCGCGGCCGCCGGCACGCCCGGCGCCCCGGTCCGTGGCGGCTCCACGGCCACGAGTGGGGCGGACGTCCCCGACGGCTGGGTGCTGCTCGCCCCGGCCGGCCATCTCACGGATCCCGCCGCGGCCCGCCGCCTCGACGTCGCGACCGGCGGCGTCAGCCAGCTCGGGGAGGTCCAGCCGTGATGTCGATCCGCAGCCTGCCGCGCCGCCTCGTCGTGTCGGCGGCGGGCGCCGCCGTCGCGCTCCTGGTCGGGGGCGTCCTCACCCCGGCCGCCGGCCACGACCCGGACCCGCTGCTCGGCGGCGGCCTGTACGACCAGAACCAGGTCCTGACCTACCGCTGGGGCGGCGGCCCGCCGACGGCGATGCGCACGGCCATGAACGAGGGCGTCGCGGACGCCAACGCGTCGCGCAAGTCCCGGGCGCCCACGTTCGCCTACAACGCCAAGGGCGACAGCACGGTGTACTACGGCACGGACGTCCCGTGCGGCGTCAACGGCCTGGCCTGCATGCGGCGCTGGGTGCCCGACTCGTTCGGCGTGTGGTTCCGCGAGAACGGGCACCGGTTCGACTGGGGCACGCTCCGCTGGTGCGAGCTGTCCGGCTCGCCGGACGGCTGCTACGAGGTCGAGAACGTGATGCTCGACGAGCTGGGCCACGTCCTCGTCCTGGGCCACCACGAGAACTTCGCCAACGAGTCGGACTACGAGGATGCGGTCGTCCAGGCACTGTCGAGGACGAAGCCGAAGTCGGGCTGGAACGCCCACGCGTTCGGGCGGTGCGACGTCGCCACGCTCCAGCAGCAGTACGACATCCCGAACTCCACGTCGCCGTACAGCACCTGCCTCGAGGTGCCGACGACGCTCGCCCTGTCGGCCTCGAAGACCACGGTCGCCGCGGGGTCGATGGTGACGTTCACCGCGACGCTCCGGACCGACGGCTCCGGCCGCCTGTCCAACAACCTCGTCACCTCGCGGAACGTCGTCCTCCAGCACCGCCTGTCGGGCACCTGGTACGACGTCGCGACCATGGCCGCCGGCTCGTCGGCGGGCACGTATGCCGTGTCGGTCAACGTGTGGGCCAGTCGCGACTACCGGGCCCTGTTCCGTAAGCCGCCGGCCGAGGGCCTGCTGGCGTCATCGTCGGCCGCGGTGTCCATCACCGTGTCCGGCACCTGCACCGGCAGTGCCTGCCCGCAGTCCACGCCGGCCGATCGCTGAGCGAAGGGAGGGATCACGTGTCCGCACACGCCGTCAGCGTCCGGGTGACGGTGCTCGCCGTGCTGCTCGTCACGCTGGCGGCGTGCGGCCCCGTCCCGCCGCCGACCCCCGCCACGGAACCCACCCCGCCGCCGGCGTCAGGCCCGGGGGCGCCCACGCCCATCCCCGACGCCCAGCCGCCCGATGCCATCCTGTCGGGTCTGATCGAGGGGAACGTCGTGGGCGATCTCGGGACCTACTCCTGGGACGGGTTCGTCTCCGACGCGCCCTGGCTGACCGGCCCCGCCGGCGGGTCGACGACGCCGGTCCGGCACCTCGCCGTGTCGTTCCGGCCCACGCCGGGCGACGTGACCTGGCACGTCGAGTGGGTACGCCTGGCGGGCGGGCGGCCGGGCAACACTGTCACGAGCACGGTGCCCGCATTCGGGCCCGTCCGGTTCGACGCGCCTGCCGCGACGGGTGACTGGAGCGTCGGGCTGTTCGCCCGGTTCGGCGCCGGGCGCGATGCGGCCTGGTTCTGGCGCGTCGAAGTCGCGCCGTGAGGCCGATCTGGATGGCGAGGCGCCGGCCCGGGGGCCGGCGGCGGTCAGGCGGTCGCGCCCGCCGCGGCGTTGAAGATCGAGACCTGCGCCTCCTCGGGGAGCATCACGCCGAAGATCTTCTGCAGCGCGAGGAGATGCACACAGGAACCCCAGCTCTCGAAGTAGTGGCACGTGCAATGCCACTGGCCCGCGTCGAGGCTGACGTGATGGGTGTCGTTGTCACCGCGGAACGTCAGGGCGACTCGCTCGATCGTGATCCGATCCAGCTCGCGTGCGTAGCGATTCGCCTTCTCGACCTTGCCGATGAGAGAGGAGTGCATCGCCGATCATCCTCCAGTCGCCCCGCGACGGGCTTCCACGAGGGCCGCCGTCCGGTCGGACTCGCAGGACCGGTGATGGCGGTCGTGGGACAAGCCTACACCCCTCCCGCGCCGGGGTCAGCCCCCGGAATCGTCCGGGTCCGGGGACGCCGTCAGGCCCTCGCGCCGCCCCGCCACCCGCCCCACTACCCGCCCCGGACGAGTCGCTCGCCCGTGACCACGAGCTCGTCGCGGATCTCCGGGGTCACAGCTTCGGTGTACACGCGCACCAGCGGCTCCGTCCCGCTCGCCCGGACGAGGAGCCAGGAGCCGTCATCGAGGAACCACTTGAACCCGTCGCCGGTGTCGAGGACCTGCGTCCGCGCGATGCGCTCCCCTGCCAGCTCGGTCGGCGGCGACTCGCGCAGCCCGACCAGGACGCGCTGCTTGACGCCCTCGTAGGACGGCCGGTCGAAATGGACGTCGATCCGGCGGTAGAACGACGGCCCGGCGAGCTCGTGGAACCGCTCGACGGCCCGCGACACGGGCCGGTTGCCGCGCTCCCGCTCGCGCAGGAACAGGTCCAGGAGCATCAGGTCGGCGTAGATCCCGTCCCGCTCGGGCAGGTGCATCCCGAAGCCGTAGCCCCCGGACTCCTCGGCACCCATCATGGCGCCGGTCTCGATCATCCGGGGCCCGATGAACTTGAAGCCCACCGGCACCTCGTGGGTCTCGATGCCGTAGTGCCGGCCGAGAGTCGCCGCGGTGGACGTGTTGTTCACCGACACGACCACCGGCTCCCGCAGGCCGCGGTGCTCGGCGAGGTAGTACATCAGCAGGCCAGTGACCTGGAGCTGGTGGAGGAAGGTGCCCCGCTCGTCGGCCGCGCCGGCGCGATCCGCGTCGCCGTCGAGCAGCAGGCCGAGGTCGAAGCCGTCGGCGGCCATCATCGCGAGCGCCTGGTCCACGTGCGGGCGGATGGGCTCCGGGTTGACGCCGCCGAAGTACGGGTTGCGCTCGTTGTGGATCTCGGTCACCCGGATCCGTCCGCCCGCCAGCAGCCGCGGGATCCAGCCCGACCCGGCGCCGTACAGCGGCTCCACGAGGACCGAGATGTCCGCGTCCCGGAGCGCGTCGAGGTCGAGCGTCCGGCGGACGAACCGCTCGTAGCCCTCGAACGGGTCGTACCACTCCACGAGGCCGGCGGCCTCGGCGTCCTCGAGCGGGCGTCGCTCGATCGCCGTGCCGGCGTTGTCCGCGATCCCGGCCTCGATGATCGGCAGCATGTCCGCTCCGGCCGCGGCGCCCGTGGGCGACTTGACCTTGAACCCGTTGTCGGTCCAGGGGTTGTGGGACGCGGTGATCACGATCCCGGCCGCGGCTCCTCGCTGGACCACCTCGAACGAGCACATCTGCGTGGGCACGGCCGTGCGGCTGATCGCGACCGGGATGCCATGCGCAAGCAGGACCTCGGCCGCCGCCTGCGCGAAGTGCTCCGACGCGAACCGGCGGTCGTACGCGATCACGACGCCCTTCGCCTGCTCGCCGCGATCGACCACGCAGCGCGCCACCCCGTCGGCGCAGCGCCGGACGTTCTGGAACGTGAACTCGTCGGCGACCCGGGCTCGCCAGCCGTCCGTCCCGAACACGATCCGGGTGGGGGCGGGCGCCTCCGCCACGTTGGTCATCCTCGAGCCTCCGCTGCAGCACACCGGTCCAGGAGCGCCTGCACGATCGCCCGCGAGTCGCGCGCCGCGCGCAGGAGCGCGACCGGCCGGTCCGGGGTGATCGTACCGCCGCCCGCCTCGCGCACGGCGAGCCCGGCCGCTCCGCGTTCCACGATCAGGTCGCCCTCGGCCGTCGCCACGGGCTCCCCCGCCTCGACGACGCCGCCCTCGATCCCCGGCGCGTCGAGGACGTCGAGCAGGGCGGGCCAGCTGCCGATGTCCGTCCAGCCGACGTCCATCGCGCCCATGACCACGGCCCCCGCCGATGCGGCCGGCTCCATGACCGCGTAGTCGATCGACCGCGGCCGGATGGTGGCGTAGGCGGCGGCCAGGTCGCCCGACGCGAGGCCACGCGCCACCGCCTCCGCCACGTCCGGGGCGTGCGCCTCGAGCGCCGCCCGGATCGCCCGGCGGCGCCACAGGAACATGCCCGCGTTCCAGGCGACGCCAGGGGAGCGGAGCAGGACCTGCGCCCGTTCCGGGGATGGCTTCTCCTCGAACGCGAGCAATGGATAGGCGCGGAGGCGATGGATGTCCGCTCCGCGCTCGTACGCCGGCAGCAGGTAGCCGTACTCGGTGGCCGGCCGGCTCACCTGGACGCCGAGCGTGACCAGCGGCTGCGGCACGTCGAACGCGCCCGTTGCGAGCCCCGCGGCGGCGGCCAGCACGCCCCGGAACACCCCCTCCCGCTCGGGCTCGATGCGGTGGTCGGCGGGCAGCACGACCATCACGTCATCCTCGTCCCGCTCGATCGCGAGCGCCGCCAGCGCGATCGCCGCGGCGGTGTTGCGACCCTCGGGCTCGACCACCACCGCGGCCCCAGGCGCCTGCGCCGCGACCAGCGGCACGTACGGCGCGGCGGCCACGACGAACACGTCGACCGGGCCCGGCTCCAGGCCCGCCAGCCGCCGGACGGTGCGCTGGAGCAGGGTCTCGCCGGTGGGCAGCAGCGGCAGGAACGGCTTGGGGCGCGCGGCGGTGCTCACCGGGCGCAGCCGGGTCCCGCCGCCGCCGGCCATGATCACGACGTACATCGGGCCATTCTAGGAAGCGCGCGACGGCGGAGCGTCGCGGATGCGACGCCACCCCCTGCCTGCCGCGCGAATCTCGGCGTCGCGGCTGCTCGATCGTGCGAACTTCGCACCACTCCGCGGAATGCGCGTTGACGCCTGGCCCCAGCGCTTCGTACCATCCGCGGACCGGTCGCGAGGGGGAAGCGCACCGACGATCGCCACGAGTCGAGGGACGCGCGATTTGAGCCTGTCGGCGACGCCCGATCCGCCCCCGCCTGGACGGCCCGTCACCCCGTCGGGGAGGGGCGGGGAGACGCCGGACGTCGACATCGTGGACGTCACCAAGCGGTTCGGCGACGTCACCGCGGTCGATGCCATGCGCCTGTCGGTGGCCCGCGGCGCGTTCTACTCGTTCCTCGGCCCCTCGGGCTGCGGCAAGACCACCACGCTGCGCATGATCGCGGGCTTCGAGCAGCCCACCGCGGGCGAGATCTACCTCGCGGGCGAGCCGGTGGCCGGCGTGCCGCCCTACCACCGCAACGTCAACACGGTGTTCCAGAACTACGCCCTGTTCCCGCACATGAACGTGGCCCAGAACGTCGGCTACGGCCTGCGCCAGCGAGGGACGACCAAGGCGGACGAGACCCGCCGGGTGGGCGAGGCGCTGGAGCTCGTCCGACTCAGCGGGTACGAGCGCCGCCGCACCTGGGAGCTCTCCGGCGGCCAGCAGCAGCGGGTCGCGCTCGCCCGGGCCCTGATCAATCACCCCACCGTGCTGCTCCTCGACGAGCCGCTGGGCGCCCTGGACCTCAAGCTGCGCAAGGAGATGCAGCTGGAGCTCAAGGCGCTGCAGCAGGAGGTCGGGATCACGTTCGTGTACGTGACCCACGACCAGGAGGAGGCCCTGACGATGAGCGACACGATCGTCGTCATGCACCACGGCCGGATCCAGCAGCAGGGCGGACCGTCGGACCTGTACGAGCGTCCGGTGAACCGCTTCGTGGCCAACTTCATCGGCGTCTCCAACCCGATCGACGGCAAGCTCGTGGAGCACGATCCGGCGACCGGGCGGGGCGTCGTCCAGACGGACCGTGGCCTGCGGCTCACGGGTCTCGTCACGGACCCGGATGCCCGGCCCGCGCCCGGCACGGGGGTGATCGTGGCCGTGCGGCCCGAGCGCCTCCGGGTCGAGCCGGCCGGCCATGCCGCGCCGCCGGCCGACGGCGAGTCGCGCGTGGAGGGGCGCATCCACCAGGGCACGTACCTCGGCGACCAGACGGAGTACCGGGTCGCCACCGACGTCGCCGGCGAGATGGTCGTCCGGCGCCAGAATGCGGCGGGGGCCGCGGCGATCATGGGCGTCGGCCCGGGTGACCCGGTCGTCGTCCGCTGGGAGGACTCGGCGAACCTCATCCTCGTGGCCTGAGACGCTCGGGCCCATCGCGTTCCAACCTGGAGGAGGAGACATGGCGGAGCAGCTCGACGACATCCTGCGGCGCGCGGCCAACAACCGCGTCCCGCGGCGGAGCTTCCTGGCGGCGGCCGGACTGCTCGGCGGCAGCGCGGCCCTGGCCGCCTGCTCGAGCGGGGGCGGCGGGGGGACCGCGGCACCCAGCGGCGGCAGCGAGTTCCCGCCGGCCGGGGACATCGAGAAGCAGCTGTTCATGTACAACTGGTCGGACTACGTCAATCCCGACAACATGGCGGCGTTTCAGGCCGAGTTCGGGGTCGAGAAGTTCCAGTACGACACGTTCGCCAACAACGAGGAGCTGCTGGCCAAGCTCCAGGCCGGCGCGACCGGCTACGACATCGCCTGCCCCACCGCCGAGTACGTGCCGGCGATGGTCGAGGGTGGCTACATCCAGAAGCTGAACTGGGAGCGGATCCCCAACCAGAAGTACATCAACGCGGCGTTCAAGAAGCAGGGCTGGGATCCCAACGACGAGTGGCAGCTGCCGAAAGACTTCGGCACCACGGGCATCCTCTACCGGAGCAAGCTGGTCACCGAGCCGGTGACCTCATGGCAGGAGTTCCTCGACCTCGCCAAGGGCAAGTACTCAGGCAAGGTCGTGCTCGTCGACTCGATGGGCGACGTGTTCGTCATGCCGCTCAAGATGCTCGGCAAGTCGCTCAACTCGGTCGACAAGGCCGACCTCGACGAGGCCCGCAAGATCCTGCTCGACCTCGCGCCCCACGTGCTGGCCCTCGATTCGGACACCTACCAGGACAAGCTGGCCAGCGAGGAGGCCGTCCTGTGCCTCGGTTGGACCGGCCCGATCCTCGAGCTGCGCGCCAACCCGGACACGGCCGACATCAAGTACGTCGTGCCCAGCGAGGGCTCGCTGTACTGGCTGGACACCTGGGTCCTGATCGCGGACGCGCCGAACCCCAACGCGGCGTACGCGTGGCTCAACTACGTCCACGATCCGGAGGTCCAGGCGGCCGAGACGAACTTCACCGGCTACGGCACGCCCAACGACGAGGCCAAGAAGTTCATCGACGCCGAGGTGCTCGCGGACCCGGCGATCTTCCCGCCCGACGACGTCATGTCGAGCCTCGAGGGTGCCGTGGACACGTCCGGCAACGAACAGCGGATCGACATCTGGCAGGAGTTCAAGTCGGCGATCGGCGGCTGACCGGCGGCGATCCCGACGACACGGAGCGTGGCGCCCATGGCGGAGACGGCACCCGCGGATCGGGCGGGAGGGCGGCGGGGGAGGTCCGCCCTCCTGACGACCGCGCTCGTGTTCCCGGCGGGCCTGTGGTACGTCGCGCTGCTGGTGGCGCCGCTGCTCATCGTCGTCGTGTTCAGCTTCGGCACCCGGGCGACCAACGGCGGCTACGAGCCCGGCTTCGTGCTCGACAACTACACCCGGCTGCTCCAGCCCCAGCGCATCGAGCCGTTCATCACCTCGCTGTGGATGGCGATCGCCGGCACCATCGGCTGCCTGCTGGTGGGGCTGCCGCTCGCGTACTTCATCGCCACCCGGGCCCGGAGGCGCAAGGGCCTGTTCATCCTGCTGCTCGTCATCCCGTTCTGGACGAGCTTCCTGATCCGCACCTACGCGTGGCTCATCGTCCTGGGTCGCGAGAACCTCGGCGGGCTCATCGGCGACCTGATCGGCGATCCGGACTTCCGGATCCTGGGCACGCCCCTCGCCGTGCTGCTCGGGCTGGTCTACGGGTACCTGCCGCTCATGGTGTTCCCCCTGTACGTGACCCTGGAGCGCATGGACCGGACGCTCGTCGAGGCGTCCAAGGACCTCGGCGCCGCGCGCTGGGCGACGTTCCGCCAGGTCACCCTCCCGATCGCCCTCCCCGGCCTGATCACCGGCAGCA
This sequence comes from Chloroflexota bacterium, assembly GCA_040755495.1. GTDB lineage: Bacteria > Chloroflexota > Limnocylindria > Limnocylindrales > CSP1-4 > CAIXZV01. Next base: position 21,311 of record JBFMAT010000017.1, on the reverse strand, counting down.
TCCTCGTGTTCATCCCGATGATGGGCGAGTACGTGATCCCCTCGATCCTGGGCTACGGGCGCACGTTCCTGATGGGCAACGCGCTCGTGGACGCGTTCATCCAGACCCGCAACTGGCCGTTCGGGTCCGCGATGGCCGTGGGGCTGATCCTGGTGATGCTGGTCACCATCACCCTCTACGTGTGGTTCGTGAACCGCGGCCGCCACGGCCGCGACGTGAGCGTCCTGTGAGCCGCGTCCGATGAGCGCCCCCGCGATCCCGGTCGCCGGCCCCGTCCGCGCGGGCGGCCGCACGAAGGCCAAGGTGGACCGCTGGAACACCGTCGTGGAGGCCTGGCTGCGCGGCCACTCCGCGATCGTGTACGCCTTCCTGTACCTGCCGATCGTGATCGTCGTCCTGTTCAGCTTCAACGCCAACCGGCTGGCGACGATCTGGACCGGCTTCACCACCGACTGGTACTCGATCGCGCTCAAGGACGAGGTCGTGCTCAGCGCGCTGCGCAACAGCTTCTCGGTGGCGCTGCCCAACGCGATCCTCGCCACCCTGATCGGGACGGCGGCGGCGCTCGGCCTCCAGCGCGTCCCGAAGCCCGTCCGGATCGTGTTCGACGCGCTGACCTACGTCTCGATCATCGTGCCCGAGGTCGTGATCGCGCTGTCCACCCTCGTCCTGTTCGCGTCCGGGTTCTCGTTCATCAACGACCTCACCGGGCTGCGGCTGCAGCTGGGCATCCCCACCATCGTGGCCGCGCACATGCTGTTCAACATCAGCATCGTGCTGCTGCTGGTCCGGGCCCGGCTGTCGGGCATGGACCGGACGCTGGTGGAGGCGTCGTTCGACCTCTACGCCTCGCCCTGGCGCACGTTCCGCCAGATCACGTTCCCGCAGCTGCTGCCGGCGATCGTGGCCGGGTTCCTGCTCGCGTTCACCTTCAGCTTCGACGACTACGTGATCACGTCGTTCGTGTCCGGGCCCGGATCGTCCACCCTGCCGATCTTCATCTTCGGCCAGGTCAAGCGGGGCGTGACGCCCGAGACCAACGCCGTGGCGACGATGATGCTGTTCGTGACCCTCGCCCTGCTCGCGGTGGGCCAGCTCGCCCTCGCCCGCGGCGCGCGCCGGACCGGCGGCGTCCAGCAGGGCGGGATGGCCGGGATGATCGCCCAGCAGCGCTGAGCCCGTGGCGTCCCGCCGGGCGGCCTCTCCCCGCGCGCCGCCGCCCCCGCCGCTCCGTGCCGGACTACCCCGCGCCGGCGAGCTCCGGCTCCGGCAGTCCGGCCTCCGCGGCCAGCAGCAGCGCCTTGTCCGTCCGCTCCCAGGGCACGTCCAGGTCCTCGCGGCCGAAGTGGCCGTAGGCGGCGGTCTGCCGGTAGATCGGACGGCGCAGGTCCAGCGCGTCGATGATCGACGCGGGGCGCAGGTCGAAGTTGCGCTCCACGAGCTGCTGGATCCGGTCGTCCGGGACCTTGCCCGTGCCGAACGTCTCGATCGAGAGCGAGATCGGGCGCGCGATCCCGATCCCGTACGCGACCTCGAGCTCGAACCGGTCCGCGAGGCCCGCCGCGACGACGTTCTTGGCCACCCATCGCGCCGCGTACGCGGCGGAGCGGTCCACCTTCGTCGGGTCCTTGCCCGAGAACGCGCCGCCGCCGTGACGCGCCATCCCGCCGTAGCTGTCCACGATGATCTTGCGGCCGGTCAGGCCGGCGTCGCCCATCGGCCCGCCGGTCACGAACCGCCCGGTCGGGTTGACGTGCATCACGGGGTCCACCGGGCGCAGCTCGTCGGGGATCGTGGGCAGGATCACGAACTCGGCGATGTCGGAGCGGATCCGCTCGGCCCGGACGTCGGCGTCATGCTGCGCCGCGACCACGACCGTTCGCACGCGCTTGGGCACGCCCCGCTCGTACTCCACCGTGACCTGGGTCTTGCCGTCCGGGCGCAGGTAGTGGAGCTGGCCCGACTTGCGGACCTCGGCCAGCCGGCGGGCCATGCGGTGCGCAAGCGCGATCGGCAGCGGCATCAGCTCCGGCGTCTCGCGGCAGGCGTAGCCGAACATCATCCCCTGGTCGCCCGCGCCCAGCTCGTGGGCCGGGGCGGCGTCCGCGCGGACCTCGAGCGCCGTGTCCACACCCTGGGCGATGTCGGCCGACTGCTCCTTGACGCTCACGATGGTGCCGCAGGTCAGGTAGTCGAACCCGTACTCGGCCTTGGTGTAGCCGATGTCGCGAACCGTGTCCCGGACGACGGACTGGAAGTCGATGTAGGTGGACGTCGTGATCTCGCCGAGCACCAGCACGAGGCCGGTCGTGGTCGCCGTCTCGCACGCGACCCGCGCGTCCGGGTCGTCGCGGATGATCGCGTCCAGGATGGCGTCCGAGATCTGGTCGCACATCTTGTCCGGGTGGCCTTCGGTGACCGACTCGGAGGTGAACAGGTACTGGTCGGCGTCGACGATGCTCATGCTGCTCCAGGTTCGGCCCAACGCAGGCCCGTCGGGGGAGCGTACCATCCCGGCCCGGCGGGGCCGAACGGGACGAATCGGCCAGCCTCGCGCCCCTCGCCGATCAGAACCCCTGGATGGTGAGCGGCTCCAGGTCGTCGGCCGGCGTGAACCCGAATACCTGGCCCAGGAACGAGAGCTCCGCGCCGTAGACCGTCCGGCGGGTCTCCGCGCGCCGGAACCCGTGGCCCTCGCCGGCGAACTGGAGCACGGCATGCGGGATGCCCCGGCCGTGGAGGGCCGCCTCCATGGCGTCCACCTGCGACGGCGGCACGACCTTGTCGTCCAGCCCCTGGGTGATCAGCATCGGCACGCGGATGCGGTCCAGGACGTGGATCGGCGATCGCTCGCGGAACACATCCCGGCCCTCGGGCCAGGGAGCGATCAGGCCCTCGTCGTAGCGCAATTCGAACTTGTGGCCGTCGAGGTGGATGAGCTCCAGGTCCGCGATCCCGTAGTGGCTGATGCCGGCGGCGAACACCTCCGGCCGGAACGTGAGCGCCGCCAGGGTCGTGTAGCCGCCGGCGCTGCCGCCCCGGATCGCGAGCCGGGCCGGATCCACCGAGCCGCGATCGGCGAGGTACCTCGCCGCCGCCACGCAGTCCTCGACGTCCGCGATCCCCCAGGCGCCCTTGAGCGCATCGCGGTACGGCCGGCCGTACCCGGTCGAGCCACGGTAGTCCACGTCGACCACGGCGATGCCACGCGAGGTGAAGAACGCGCGGTCGAGCGACAGCGCGGATGAGGCCGCGGACGTCGGGCCGCCGTGGGACAGCACGAGCAGCGGCGGCAGCTCGCCGTCCGGGGCCCGGAACCGGTCGTTGGCGGGCGCGAAGTACAGGGCCCGGGCCGTTGCCCCGTCCGAGGTGGGGAACGTGATCGGCTCGGCGTGCGGCAGGACGCCCGCGTCGATGGACGCCGCGAGCGACCGCGCGAGGACGCCGGCGGGCTCCCCGGTCGCGGGGTCGAGCCGGGCGAGGACGGCGCCATCGTGGGGACCCGCGGCGACGACGACCGCCATCGACGGCCCGGCCTGGAGGCCCTCGAGCTCGGTGAACGGCAGGTCCACCGGGACCGCCGTGCCCTCGGGCCCGATCCGGAGCAGGCCGTCCCGGCCGTCCGCGCGGGCGACGGCAAGGACGCCGCCGCCGGTGAACGCGTAGGAGGAGCGGCCGAACACCCAGTCGGCATCGCCCAGCTCGGCGTCCATCGGGGCGAGGTTGCGCGCCGCGCCGGCCGGGCCGTCGAGCGCGTACAGGTTCCACCAGCCGGACGCGTCGGAGACGAGGTGCAGGACGCCGGCCGGGCTCCAGTGCGGCTGGGTGATCGAGATGCCGGGGCCGCCGGCCACGGTCACGGCCTGGCCGAGGGTCCCGTCCGGGTGGAGGTCGGCGACCCGCAGCCGGGTGGAGTCCCAGGGCATCTCCGGCAGGTCCCACTCCAGCCAGGCCAGGCGCCGCCCGTCCGGCGAGGGGCGCGGCGCCGCGACGAAGTCCGGCCCCGAGACGATGACCCGGCCGGGATCGCCCTCGCCGCCGCTGCCGTCGCCGGTGGTGCCCTCGCCGGCGGTGCCGGCCGGGAGGCGGATCGCCACCAGGACGTTGCGCACCGTCTCCGCGCGGTCGTCGGCGGGGTCATGGTCCTCGCGGACCGCGTACAGGACCTTGCGAACCGGGTCCGGGCGCAGGTCCGCGTACCGCGAGGTGCCGGGCGGCGTGAGGGCCACGGGCGCCGCGACCCCGTCGGGGTCCAGCACCCACAGCCGTCCGTCCGCGAACGACGACGCGATCACACGGCCGCGGTCCACGACGTAGCTGCCGCCGCCGTACTCGTGCACGGCGTTGCGGACGTTGAACGGCGCCGCCGTGACCTCGCGAGTCACCCCGTCCGGCGTGTGGCGCAGCAGCGTCCGCCGTCCACCCTCGATCGGGCGGCCCTCGAGCCAGTAGACGTCGTCACCGTCGATCGAGGGCTCCGCGAGCGCGACGGCGGACCCCGACACGAGCTCGATGTCGATCGGCGACCGCCAGCTGCCGTACGGGGCGGTGACGGCAGCCGCCCCGGCGTGATGCGCTTCGGCCATGCCCTACGTCCCGTGCTGCCAGGACGAGACGTACTCGAGCTGCTCGGGCGTCATCGCATCGAGCGTGATCCCGATCGCGGCCAGCTTGAGCCGTGCCACCTCGGCGTCGATCGCCTCGGGGACGACGTACACGCGCGCCTCCAACTCGCCATGGTGCTGGACGACGTACTCCGCCGCCAGCGCCTGGTTGGCGAAGCTCATGTCCATGACCGCGGCCGGGTGCCCCTCGGCCGCGCTCAGGTTGACCAGGCGACCCTCGGCGATGAGGTTGAGCTTCTTGCCGCCGATGTCGAACTCCTGGACGTTGTCGCGCACCTCGCGGACGTGCCCCTCGGCCATCTCGCGCAGCGCCGGCAGGTCCAGCTCCGCGTCGAAGTGCCCGGAGTTGGCCATGATCGCGCCGTCGCGCATCGCGGCGAAGTGCTCGCGGCGGAACACGTTGATGTTGCCGGTCGCGGTCACGAACAGGTCGCCCCACGGCGCGGCCTGGCCCACGGTCATCACCTGGTAGCCGTCCATCAGCGCCTCGAGCGCGCGGACCGGGTCCACCTCGACCACCGCGACGTGCGCGCCGTGACCGTCCATCCGGGACGCGATCCCCCGCCCCACCCAGCCATACCCCGCGATGACCACGTTCCGGCCGGCGATCAGGATGTTGGTCGCCCGCAGGATCCCGTCGATCGTGGACTGGCCGGTCCCGTACCGGTTGTCGAACAGGTGCTTGGTCAGCGCCTCGTTGACGGCGACGACCGGGAACGCGAGCGCCCCGTCGGCGGCCATCGCCCGCAGGCGGATCACGCCGGTGGTCGTCTCCTCGGTGCCGGCGAGGACCTCGCCGAGCTGGTCGCGGCGCTCGCTGTGGAGCAGCGTCACGAGGTCGCAGCCGTCGTCCATCGTGATCGTGGGGCGCGTGTCGGCGACCGAGCGGAGGTGGGCGTAGTACGTGTCCCGGTCCTCGCCCCGGCGGGCGTAGGTCGAGATCCCGTATTCCGACACGAGCGCGGCCGCCGTCGTGTCCTGCGTTGACAGGGGGTTGGACGCCGCGAGGTGGACCTCGGCGCCCCCGGCCGCGAGCGTCCGCATCAGGTTGGCGGTCTCGGTGGTGACGTGGAGGCAGGCGCCGATCCGGACGCCGGCCAGCGGGCGCTCGCGCTCGAACCGCTCGCGGATCAGGCGCAGGACGGGCATCTCGCGCTCGGCCCACTCGATCCGGCGCACGCCCTCGTCGGCGAGCGAGAGGTCCGTCAGGTCGAACGGGATGGTCGGGACGGTCATGAAGGCTCCTCTGCGCCACCGTCCGGGAACGGCGGCTGGTCGGGGTTGGCCGGCAGGGCGGTGACTGGCCCGGCGGCGGGCTCGATGACGGGCGGGCGGATGGGATGCGCCTGGTCGAAGCCGACCGGTGGGGCCGGCGGCGGCGCCGGCCGGGAGAACAGGCGGCGGAGCGGGGCGGTGAGGTCGGACCACGGGGAGCCGATCCGCCGGACGAGGCGCTCCTCGAACCGGCAGTGCTCCACGTAGCCCAGCTTGCGGTATGCCTGGATAGCCGGCGGGTTGTCCGACCGGACGTTGAGGACGATGTCGTCACAGTACCGGAGAAGCTCGGCGGTCACCGCCGACGTCACGGCGGTCGCGTAGCCCCGGCCGCGGTGCCCGGCATGGGTGAGCACGTTGCCGACCACGGCCAGCCGCGCCTCGCGCGAGATCACGTGGGTCCCGGCGGCCGACACGAGACGACCGCCGACGCGGATGCCGTAGTACACGCCCTCCGAGATCGCCGATGGCGACAGCCAGCCTGCGAAGCCCAGCTGGTAGAGGCGGTTGAGCTCGCCGACCTCCACCGGCAGCAGCCGCTCCACGACGGCCGGGGCCGGCTGGAAGCTGGACCGGTCCACCCGCATCCGGATCATCGGCGGACCCGGGTCCACCCGGTAGTGCTGCGCCACAGCGCCCAGCGAGGCGGAGGCCGCCGCGAGGTATGCGGCGCGTGGCCGGACGACGTCGCGCAGGATCGCGGCGATCCCGTCGTCGCGCCCCATCACGAACAGGGGCTGGGGCGTGAACCCGCTGTACTCGAGGCCGACCGCCACGACCTCGTCGCCGGTCGTGGCGATCCCCCACCGCGTCCGCGCGAACTCGCGCTCCTCGAGGTCGCAGATGGCGTAGGCGGCGAACAGCCGGTCCCGCTCGAGGAAGGCGCGGAGCCGGGCGCGATCGGTGGTGGACCTCGCGACGACGGACCGGCCGCGCTCGCCGAGCGCCACGGTCGCCATCAGGGGGCCGGCGCCGGCTGGGCCGTGGGTGTCGTCGCCGCGCCGGCCGAGCCCAGCGCCGCGAACCCGGGCGAGGCCGACCGCCGCGCGCTCGCCCGCTCGAGGGCGGTCGCGATCGCGGGCGGGTACGGCGCGCGCAGGACCCCCTCCTCGGTGACCAGGGCGGCGACGAGCGCGGCCGGGGTGAGGTCCTGGACGGGGTTCCGGATGCGGCTCCCCTCGGGCGCGATCCGGGTGCCGGCGACGCGCATGACCGGCCCGGGACGGCCCTCCTCGATCGTGGCCTCCTCGCCGGTCGGGGTCGCGGGGTCGATCGCCGTCGTCGCGGCGAACACGAGCAGCGGCACGCCGGCGTCGGCTGCCGCGAGGGCCAGCGGGTAGGTGCCGGCCGGGGCGATGACGTCGCCGTTGGCGGCGATCCGGTCCGCCCCGACGAGGACGGCAGCGACCTCGCCCTCGGCGATGCAGGCCGGGGCGGCCGCGTCCGTCACGATCGCGTACGGCACCCCCGCCTGGCTCAGCTCCCAGGCGGCGATCCGCGACCCGACGAAGCCCGGCCGCGTCTCGGCAACCAGGACGTGGACCGGGCGGCCCGCGTGGTGGGCCACGGTCATCACGTTGAGCGCCGTCCCGAACTGGCCCCCGCCCATCGCCCCGGTGGTGCCGGCGACCAGGACGTGGAGCGGCTCGTCCGGCTGCCCGGGCAGCGCCCCGAGGCCCAGCGTCACCAGCGCGCCGTGGTCGCTCGATGCCTCCCCCACGATCGCCTCCGCCTCGAGTCGCAGGGCGTCCGCCACCGCGTCGCCGTCCGCGTCCGAGCCGGCCAGGTCCAGGCGCGCGAGCATCCGGTCCAGGGCCGCCGCCATCGCCGCGGACCCGGGTCGAGTCGTGCGCAGCGCGTTGGCGGCACCGCGGATCGTGGCCCGGCGCGCGAACGGCCGCGACGTCCTCGACCGGCCGGCGACGACCGCCAGCGTCACGGCCGCGACCTGCGCCTGGGCCGGCGACCCGTTGAGCGCGCCGTCGTTGATCGCGCCGACCGCGTCGGCGGCGCCCCGCAGCTCGAGCTCCACGAGGACGTCCGGAAGGCGCCGCTGGTCGATGACCCGGCACACGCCCTCGGCGGGGTCCCAGCGGAACGGCGCGCGGTAGCCGGCCGTGGACGCGTCCACCTCGACCGGCGGCCCGCCGGCGGCGAGCGGCTCGCCCGCCAGGAGCTCGCGCGCCGCGTCGGCGGACTGCTGCTGGAGGGTCTGGGCGGCCCCCAGCACCGACCCCATGGACGTGACGACGTCGCCGGCGAAGCGGCGGAAGAACCGGCGCCGGTCCGGGTCCGTGGGCGGCGTCACGGGCCGGTCCGGCGGCGGGGCCTGCGAGGGGTCGTGTCGATCGGGCATTGGGGGCGGCGGAGGCGACCGGTGGGCCCGCGGCTGGAGCGCGACGCCCGGCGGTCAGTAGGAGACGACGCTCGTGACCTTGCGGCCGTCGAGCCGGTCACGCCCCTTGAGGAACTCCAGCTCCACGAGGAACGCGAGGCCCACCACGACGCCCTTGAGCCGCTCCACGAGCTCGATCGTCCCACGCACCGTGCCGCCGGTCGCGAGCAGGTCGTCGACGATCAGGACGCGCTGGCCCGGCGCGATCGCGTCGCGGTGGATCTCGAGGGTGTTGGAGCCGTACTCGAGGGCGTACTCGACGGTGAGGGTCTCGGCGGGCAGCTTGCCCAGCTTGCGCACCGGCACCAGGCCGGTGTTGAGCTCGTAGGCCATCGGCGCCGAGAAGATGAAGCCCCGCGACTCCATGCCCACGACGATGTCCACCTGCTCGTCCCGGTAGGGGTCGAGCATGAGGTCGATCGACTCCTTGTAGGCCGCCGGGTCCTTGAGCAGGGTCGTGATGTCGTAGAACAGGATGCCGGGCTTCGGGAAGTCGGGGATCTCGCGGATCTTCGCGCGAAGCGTCTCGGCGGACATGGGGTTGGGTGCCTCCGTGATGTCGGACCGCGGTCTGGGCAGCGCCGAGCGGCGGGCGGAACGAGACAGGGCGCTAGTCTACCGCAGCCGCCTGCACGTTCCCCGCTCGCGGGCGGCCCGCGATCCGGCCCGTCGCCGCGAGACCGGCGAGCGCGACCAGCACCGTCAACCCGAACACGGCGCCCAGCGCGATCCCGAGGCCGTCGCCGCCGGCGCGTTCGCCCGCGGCCGTCATCGCCCCGCCCACGCCGGCGCCCAGCGCCGTGCCCAGGATGTCCGACAGCTGCAGCGCCGACGAGGCGGCGCCCTGCCGGGCCGGCGGCGAGTCGCGCAGGATCGTCAGCGTGAACCCGGAGTAGGCGAACCCCATGCCGACCCCGACCAGCGCCCAGGTCACGATCGTGATCTCCGGCCGCACGGCGGGCAGCACCGCGGGCAGCGTGAGCAGCGAGCCCGCGGCGACGCAGCCGAAGCCGAGCGCCACGAACCACCGGACGCCCAGCCGGTCCACCCGCCGTGCCTGCAGCCACGTGCCGCCCGACCAGGCCAGGGTGGTGGTGGTGAACACGATCCCGGTCAGCACCGCGGGCGTGCCGCGCCACGTCTGGAGCAGCAGCGGGATGTAGGCATCGCCCGCGAAGAACGCGAACGTCAGCACGCCGCGCAGCAGCACGGCCGCCGGCACGCCCGCGACCAGCAGCAGCGTCCCGGCGGGGGTCAGCCGCCGGAACGCCGGCAGCAGCAGCACAAGGCCCAGCAACGACCCGCCGACCACGACCACCACGCTCTCGGCGGTCAGCGCGGCGACGAGGAGGCCCGCGCCGCCGGCCGCGAGCAGGGCGTTCGGCAGCCGCCGGATGGTCGCGGACGCGGCCGCGGCCAGCTCCGGCTCGCCCTCGGGGTGCGGCACGGCGGCCGGCACCCGGTGGAGCGCCGTGAGCGCCAGCGCGCCGGCGATGGCGAGGAACGGCAGCAGGCCGAGGAACACCCAGCGCCAGCCGAGCCCCTCGCCCACCACCGCGGCGATCGAGGGCCCGATGATCCCGGGCACGACCCAGGCCGTGCTGAGCATCGCGAACATGCGCGGCTGGAGCGACTCCGGCAGGCAGCGCCCGATCGCGACGTAGGCCGTCGGCCCCACGGCGCCGCCGCCGAGGCCCTGGACCAGGCGCGCCCCGACGAGCACGGGCATCGAGGGCGCCAGGCCGCCGATGACCAGGCCGGCCGCGAACAGCCCGAGGCCGGCCGCGAACGGGCGCCACAGCGGCATCCGGTCCAGCGCGCCCCCGGTGACCACGATCCCCAGCAGGTTGCCCAGGAAGAACGCGGAGAACACCCAGCCATACAGCTCGAGCTGGCCGAGCTCGTCGGCGACGATCGGCATCACCGTGCCGATGGCGAGCGACTCGAGGGCGACCAGCGTGATCGTCGCGACCAGCCCGGAGGTGAGCCCCCGCAGCCCGGGGGCGAACAGGTCCGCGGTGCGCGCCGACACGGCGTGGGGCTGGCTGGCCGGGGAGGGGCTGGCGCTCACGCGGAGATCATGCCGGGTCCCGGCCGGGCGGGCTGCGCGAGCGGCGCTCGTGCCCGCTCACACGAGCGCCAGCCGGTCCAGCGGGAACGGCGGCTGCGCCAGCGGGCGCACGGCGATCCGGACCAGCAGCAGCGGGTTGTCGTCGCCGGCCGTGCGGTTGAGGTGGATCTCATCGCAGCCCGTGCAGCGGTGGACGAGCACCCACTCGCCCTTGCCGCGGACGGTGATCGCGATCGGCTCCATGCTCGAGCCGCAGTCCGCCGCACGGTCACCGGGCGAGTCGTCGACGTGCCGGCTCCAGAGACAGTTCGGACAGTGGTTGCGGTGCCGCGTGCCGGGTGCGTCCATGGGGACGTCGAGACGGCAATGGCCGCAGCGGAAGGTGGATGGACGGTTCAACGGAGGGGCTCCAGGCGCAGGGTTCGCGTCCGTGGCGCCGCGCGCTGGGGCTCCGGACACAGTGGAGCCGTCCCCGGGCGGGGGACGGCTCGGCGTTCGCGCGATCGGGACCGATCAGCGGGCGGACGGAGCCGGCGCCCTCCGGAGGCGCTGCGGCGCGGCGGGACGGACCCTGGCCACACGACCTCCTTTCCGGCGCGGGACCGCCGGCGGCGGTCATCGATCGAGCCGGGGCCAGTGTGCCGCGCCCGCGGGCGCCCGGTCAACGGACATTCGTCCTGCCCGCACGGGCCACAGGCTGCTCAATACGAGCGGTCGATCGCCACCCGCGCCACCTTGACCGCGATGCTCCCGCCCGGGATCAGCAGGCCGACCGTGTCCGCGCCGATGTCGAACAGCGCGTCCCGGGTCGCGATCTTCGTGAGCTGGGCGCGCAGCGAGCTCGCGTTGCGGGCCTCGCCCGTGACCGCGTCGAGCTCCACCACGCCCCGGCGGTCCTTGGCCGCCCAGGCGAACTCGAACGCCCAGACGGGCCGGTAGTACAGCTCCAGGGCCTCGACCTCCAGCGCCTCCTCGGACACGACGTCCGCCTGGACCGGTCGCAGCATCCTGGCCAGCAGTTGCCGGACCACGGACGACGCCCGGTGCTCCGCGGGCACGATGATCGCGCCCTCGGCGCCCAGGGCCGCCGGGTCCGCGACCTCCGACCTGGCGCCCGCGATCAGCGCCTTGCCGTCGCCCACGGCGGCCCCCGTGACCCCATCGACGAACAGCTCGTCCGCCAGCTCCTCCCGGCAGTGCTCCAGCACCGGCACCGAGAACGAGGCGGGGCCCTTGCCCGTCGTCGCGACCGGATAGTCGGTGCCGAGGACCGTCACCGCGCGCACGTCGGGGGCGCTCGCCGGCACCGTGTACGTTCGCGTCCGGTCGTAGACGTACCGCGCCCGGCAGGCGACGTGCCACATCGGCTCGAACCGCTCCTGGCTCGCGGCCAGCGTCACGTCCTCCGCCTTCGGCCGCTGGAGCAACCCGCCGAACCCGGTGCCCAGCGCGGCGGTCCTGCGTTCCTCGGCCCGGCGGCGGAGCTCCTCGAACGACAGCCGTGGCTCGAGGCTGAAGATCCGGGGTTCGCCCAGCTGGATGTCCACGTCGCCTGTCCTCCGCTCCCGGGCCTGCGCCCTCGCCGCCGCGGACGCCCATCTTGCGCCATCGGCGGCCCGTGGCACAGCCCGGCGGCGCCATTGATCCCGCGGGGTACGATCCGCCGATGCCGGACGACATCGAGTACCGGGGCCTGATGGCCGAGGCCTGGGACGCGCTGCGGGGCGACACGTCGGACTGGGAGGACCGGGCCTGGTTCCGCGAGGTCGTCCGCCGGAACGGCGAGCCGGCCCTCGATGTCGGGTGCGGGACCGGGCGCCTGCTGCTGGACTTCCTCGCCGACGGCGTGGACGTGGACGGCGTCGACAACGCGCCCGACATGCTGGCGCTGCTCCAGGCGAAGGCGTCCGCGGCCGGGTTGGACGTCGACGGGCGCGTCCACCTGGGCCGGATGGAGTCGCTGCGGATGCCGCGCCGCTACCGGACGGTCATGGTGCCGTCGTCCTCCTTCCAGCTGCTGGTCGAGCCCGACGAGGCCGCGGAGGCCGTGCGCCGGTTCTTCGCCCACCTCGAGCCCGGCGGCGTCCTCGCGATGCCGTTCATCGTGATGGACACGGCGTACGCGGAGCGGTGGTCGAAGGAGGCGACGCTCGCGGACGGGTCGCTCGTGCGCCGGACCGCGGTGGCGACCTTCGATCCGGCGGACGGGGTCGAGGCCACCGACGACCGGTACGAGGTGTTCCGGGATGGCGCCCTCGTCCGCAGCGAGCGCTTCGTGCGCCCCCGCGCGACCCGCGCCTGGTCACGCGAGGAGGCGCGCCTGGCCTACGAGCGCGCGGGCTTCCGCGACCTCGAGTGGGGCGCGGACTTCACGTTCCAGGATCGCCCGCCCGAGTCGGTGTTCACGATCGTCGGCCGGCGGCCCGGCTGACCACGCTGGGGCGGCGCCCCGAGACGCGACGGCCCGGGCGGCGTGCGGGTCGCGCCTAGCTGCCGGCCAGCCGCTCCACGACCGGAGCCAGGGTGTCGATGTCGCCGACCATGAACGAGCTGATCCCCAGCCGCTCGCGCAGCTCGACGAGCTTCGTGCTGATGCCGTCCACCGAGCCGATGAACACGTGGGGCGACTCGAGCAGCTCGTCCACCGAGATCTCGACGCCGGTGCGGGCACGGATCCCGTCCAGCAGGTCGGCGGCCGTCTTGCGGGGGTGGTCGGTCACGATCGGGCCCGTGCCGGTGCCGGTGGGGTAGACGTTGAGCTCGAGGGCGTCGAACCGGTCGCCCGCGGCCTCGCGGACCCAGCCGAGCTTCTCCTCGGTCGCCGCGATCGTGATCGTGCGCGGGTCGGCGCGCACGGTGCCGGCGTCCCCGACGCCGGGCAGCGTCCGGGGCGCCAGCCCCACGATGTCGGCCTCGCGGCCGGCGAGCGTCAGCACGCGCCGCCCGCCGCCGCCGATGAACAGCGGCGGGTGGGGCCGCTGGACCGGCTTCGGGATGCCGTCGTGGCCGGTCACCGTGTAGTGCTCGCCGGCGAAGTCGAACGGCCCCTCGCCGAAGCAGCCCTTGAGCACCGTCACGGCCTCGGCGAGCCGCGAGACCCGCACGCCGACGGGGTCGAAGGCGATCCCCAGGGCGTCGTACTCCGGCCGGTTCCAGCCCGCGCCGATCGCGACCTCGACGCGCCCGCCGCTCAGCACGTCGAGCGTGGCGAGGTCCTGGGCGATCAGGGCCGGGTGCCGCAGGTCGTTGTTGACCACGAACGGCGCCACCCGGAGGCGATCCGTGACGGCGGCGGCCGTGGCCAGCAGCGGCAGGAACCCGAACGGGATCACGACGTGATCCGCGTACACCAGCACGGCATAGCCGATCGACTCGGCTCGCCGGGCGGCGGCCGTGAGCGACGGGCCGTCGGTGATGTCGCCGGGATCGGCGAGGAACCGGAAGGGCTTCATGCGCCCCAGTATCGGGCCGTCGCGCGCCCGGGTTCAGGGCGGCCCGTCAGGGCGGCCCCGTCGGGCCGGCCGGCGGCGCGCTCGCCCGGGATGCTAGGCGGTCTTGGTGCCCTTCGGCTTCGCGGTCTTGGGCTTCTTCGGCGTCTTGGCCTTCTTGTCCACCGTGACGTGACCTCCCGCTGGCATGGCACTGCTGCGTTGCCACCGCATCATGCACCCGGCGCCCGCCGCCCGTCGCCTGCGGTCACAGCTCCGCGTCGAGGAACGCCATGACGCGCTGGACCCACTCCTCGCGGTGGCGCGCGAGGGCCTGCGTGTGGCCCGTGTCCGCGGGCTCCCACAGCTCCACCGTGGCCGGGGCCGCGTCGCGGATGACCGGACCGGCCGCCTTGTCGGCCGGATCGTCGGACGAGATCAGCAGCAGGTGGCGGTCCCCCAGCCGGGTCACCAGCTCGGCCAGCGGCGCCGGCGCCGAGGCGCCGGACATCAGGTCCGCGGCGCCCCACATGATCGGGTAGTAGGCGCGCTGGATCAGGCCCGGGACGTCGAAGGCGAGGCCGGCTTCATCGCCCGGCACGCGCGCGCTCGCCCCCTCCGCGACGACCGCCCGGATCCGGGTGTCCCCGGCGGCCGCGGTGATCGCCTGCTCGCCGCCCATCGACTCCCCCACCACGCCGATCCGCGCCGGGTCCACGTCCGGGCGGACCGCCAGCCAGTCGATCGCGGCGGCGATGTCGGTCGGGCCGTGCCAGCCCCACAGCATCCCGTGGCCGCCGCTCTCGCCGCCGCCGCGCGCGTCCAGCGCGAGCACCCCGTAGCCGCCCGCCGCGATCACGGCCGCGTGCTCGCGGGTGTCCGCCTTGGACCCGCCGGCGCCGTGGAGCAGCACCACCGCCGCGCGGTTCCGGGATGGCGTGTACCAGGCGACCAGCGGCACCCCGTCGGCCGCCGCGAACGTCACCCGTTGGGTGCCGTCGGGAACCGGCGAGACGAACGGCTCGGGGACAGGATGCGTCCCGATCACCGCCATCGTGAGTGGCAGCACGCCGAGCTGGAGCACGACGAACGCGACCGGCAGCGCCAGCAACCGCCACCATCCGTCCAGGGCCCGGAGGACGGCAGCGAGCCCGAGCCCCAGCAGGACGAGGCCCGAGACCAGCGACACGGCGCCCACGACGACCGTCGTCGAGACACCGGCCTGCACGAGCTGGGCCGGCGCGAGGCCTGCACCGGCGGCCGTTCCCGCGGTTCCCGCTGCGAGCCAGGCGAGCGCCCGCATCCCCGATCCCCCGAACCGGGCGGCGGCGACGGCCGCTCCCACGACGGCGATCGTGACTCCGGCACCGAGCGCGAGCCCGCCGGTGTCGAGGTCCGTGTCCACGAACGCGGCGGCCATCCCGAGCGCGGTGCCCGCCGCCGCCCAGGCCGCAAGCGCCGCAGCCCCGGCACCCGCGCCGCGGCGGACGGGCCGGTTCGCGCCCGACGCGTGGCGGTCGATCGCCTGCGGGCTCCAGGGGGACATGGGCATGCGGGATCCTCGGGGTGGGCCTCGTTACGGGCAGCGCGGGGCGTGGCGCAGCGGCAACGATCGGCCCGGCGACCGCCGCGCGCGAGGGCGGTCCGCCCCGAACCCCGGGGACGTTGGTCCCGTGGGCCCGTGCCGGCCGGCTGCTCGCCGCCGGTCGGCTACCCGCCGCCGGTCGGGATCGACTGGATCAATGCCAGCCGCCAGCCGTCCGGCGTGCGGCGCCAGATCAGCGTGGTCGGCGACACGATCCGAGTCGTGACGCCGTCGAGCTCGTAGACCTGGTGGAGCACGAACGTCTCCACCTCGACGTCGCCCCAGCGCACGACGTGCACGTCGGTCGCGGTCGACTGCACGTCGCTGACCCGCGAGAAGATCGCGCGCAGCGCGGCGCCGATCGCGGTGGGGCCGCGCTGCCACTGGCGCGTGATCTCGTCCACGTGCTGGGCGTCGTCGGTCAGCAGCCCGCGGATGCCGGCCTCGTCCTTGGCATCCAGCATCCGCAGGTACTCGGACCCATGGCTGGCGACGGGTGTGATCGATGTCATGGCGACCTCCCTGCTGGCAGCGCCCGTCCGGCCTCGGCCCCGAGTGTCGGCGATCGCCGAGGTCGGGCCCAGTGCCGGACGTCCCGCCGGCGCACCCGGCGCACGTCATCGCGGACGGGCTGGCCGGACGCCCCCAGGATCGGCGACACTGGGAGCATGGAGACGACGACCGACACCAGCGCCGACCGGAACCTCGATGTTCACCTCGACGACGTTCGCTCGGCGCCGCGCGACGACGGCCGCCTGGAGCTCATCGTCCGGCGCCCGGCGGTCGACGCCCGCGAGGTCCTCGAGCAGGCCGTGCTGGACGTGGCCGAGGGCCTGGTCGGCGACGGCTGGCTGGCCCGTGGCAGCAGCCGGACGCCGGACGGCTCCGCGAACCCGGATGCCCAGGTCACGATCATGAGCACCCGGGTCCTGGCCGCGATCGAGCCGGACCGGGCGCGCTGGCCGATGGCCGGCGACCAGCTCTACGTGGACCTCGACCTCGGGATGGAGAGCCTGCCCGCCGGTACGCGCCTCGCCGTCGGCGGCGCGGTGGTCGAGGTCAGCGAGGCGCCGCACACCGGCTGCGCCAAGTTCAGCGCCCGGTTCGGCAGCGACGCCCTCCGCTGGATCAACAGCCCCACCGGCCGCGAGCTCCGGATGCGCGGGCTCAACGCGCGCGTCGTGCAGGGCGGGACGGTTCGGGTGGGCGACCGCGTCACGCGCGCCTGACGGCCCGGCCGATCGCCCGGACCGCGTGCCGGCCAGAGCACGTCCGCCCGTCGTCAGCGCCGGCCGTGGGCGGCGTGCTCGCGGAGCCGGACCTCAACGATCCGGCGCACGAGATCGACGGGGATGGGGCGGTCCGCGGGGAACCGGATCGTGCCCCGGCCGGCCAGGTAGGGCCGGACCTCGTCGCCCAGCGTCTCCACCACCCCGTCGCTGGCGGGGAACAGGCTGTAGTGGCGCTGGTACGCCGCGTAGGACACGAGGAACCGGTCGTCGAGGCGGAGGCCAGGCATCTGGTAGGTGATCACCTCCGTCGCCTCGGGCGCCGCGGCCCGCACGGCCGCTCGCAGCGCCTCCATCGGGCCACGCTTTGCCACCGGGAGGGCGGCGATGTACGCCTCGACGGTGGCCGGCATGGGCATGGCCGTCCTCGCTTGCTGCGGGTCTGTCCGCGGGATGATCCCACGACCGGCGCAGTCGGTGATCCTCAGCCGGGGACGATGTGGGTCCCTGTCTCGCCACGCAGCGCGGCGGGGATGCACTCAGGGGTCGTGATGATCGCGTGCTTGCCGCCGGCCTCCATGTACCACAGGATCGCTTCGATCTTGGGCTTCATGGATCCCTTCGCGAAGTGGGTGCCCTCGGCGAGGTAGCGACGCGCCTCGGACACCGTCATCCGGTCCAGCCACTGCTGGTCCGGTTTGCCGTAGTTGAGCGCCACCTTCTCCACGGCGGTCGAGATCAGGAACAGGTCGGCGTGGATGGTCTGGGCCAGCAGGCTGCTGGCGTAGTCCTTGTCGATGACGGCGGCCGTGCCGACGTACTCGCCACCGCCCTTGTCGATGACCGGGATGCCGCCACCGCCCACGGTGATGACGACCACGCCCGCGCTGACCAGGGCCTTGACCGTGTCGAGTTCGACGACCTCCTTGGGCATCGGCGACGCGACGACCCGCCGCCAGCCGCGACCCGCGTCCTCGACCACCGACCAGCCCATCGTGGCCTCGCGTCGCTTCGCCTCCTCCTCGTCCATGAACCCGCCGATCGGCTTGGTGGGGTTCTGGAAGGCTGGGTCGTCACGGTCCACGAGGACCTGCGTCACGATCGTCGCCACGTTGGTGTGGATGTGCCGCTGGAACAGCCAGTTCTGGAGCGTCTGCTGCAGCGCGTACCCGATGGCGCCTTGGCTGTCCGCGCCGCACACGTCGAGCGGCACCTCGTGCATGCCCTCGACCTTGGCGGCGATCTCCGAGCGGCGGAGGATGAAGCCCACCTGGGGCCCGTTGCCGTGGCCGATGGCGACCCGCCACCCGGCCGCGATCATCTCGGCGATGTGGCTGGTGGTCTCCCGGGCGGCCTCGTACTGGTCCTCGACGCTCTGGTGACCCGAACCCCGGATCAGCGAGTTGCCGCCGATCGCGATGACGGCAACCTTCCGTGATCGTTGAGCCATGCGTGCCTTCCTCCGCGGTCGCGCGCCGGGGGGCGGCACCGATCCAGGCGGCTATCGTGGCCGGACGGGCGCCAGCGGCCCCACTTCGGCCGTGAGCATGCACCGCCCGGACGGGCGGCGGCGAGGGCCGGACGGCCCCGCCGCGGGTCAGCCGGCAGGCATCGGCCAGATCGAGACGTCCGGACCTTGACCCCCTGGGCCGGCGGGGTGACGCTCATCCGACGGACGGCGCGAGCGAGGGAGGCCCGTGATGGCCAGGGACGGATCGAGCGACGAGATGCCCCGGATCGACACCGTTGGGGCGGGCTCGCGCTGCTACGGCCTGCCCGCCGTGCGGACGCTCTCGGAGGAGTATCGCGACGCACCAGAGCCCGAGGACTCGGACCGCGTCCCGCCGCCCGAGCCGCCGGGCCTTCTCCGGCGCATCGCAGGGCGGCTGACCCGGCGTCCCGCGGAGGCGAAGCCGCGTGACAGGTAGCTGAGCGATCGCGGCCGCGGCCTGGAGTTCGGTCCGAAGGTGACGCGATGACGAGGGTCGGGCGCCTGATTGTGGGGGCGGTACTCCTGCTGGCCGGATGCGCACCAAGCACGGTGAAGGTCGGAGACTGGACCGCGAGCTGCCAGGGTGTGCCGGCCGACGACTGCGAAGGCGTCGCGGGGCTGTTCATCAACAACCTCGCCCGGAGCGGGGGGTCGGTGCTGCTCGAGAGTGGCGGGAAGGTGTCGGTCGAACCCCGACCGTTCTGCCCGGCGGTTCCGGAGTGGGCGGATCCGACCTTCTGCTGGCAGGCGACAGCGAAGGTTTCGACGGGCGTCGTGTGCATGGTGGTCGCCAGGCAGTCGGACCCCGCATCGGCGGGCTCGCGATTCGGCCAGGTGGGCGGCGACGTCATGACCGGACTCCTCGGCGGGCCTCCGCTGGGGTGGCCGACCTGCACCTGACCCGACGGCGGGCCTCGTCGCCCGGTCCCGTGAGAGCCGGGTCGAAGCCGGCAGCCTGGGACCAGGCCGCGATCAACTGCCTTGGTCGTCGCCTTCGGTGTGGCCGAGCTCGCGCTCGCGGCGCTCGGCTGCCTCGCGCTCGGCCCTGGCCTCGCGGCGGGCAGCGCCCGGGTTGGCCACCCTCGTCCACCCGGGACTGCGCCGGGCGGTCCGCATCACGACGATCGCGACACCGCCCAGCACCAGGCAGCCGAGGAGCACCAGCACCACGCCCCCCGACGATGGCATGGCCGTGACGATGACCAGGCCGACGACCAACAGGGCGAGACCCACGACGAACGCCCAGGCGTCCCGGGACGCGTTCAGCGCCCGCCGACCTGGCCCGACCCCAGGTCCCGGTCCTCCATCTCCCACGCGTGGTCCATCACGTGCTGGGCGGTGCGGCGCACGAGGAACTGGATCGGCCACGACCGCGCCGGCCGGCCATCGGCGTTGTAGGCGCGGATGGCATCGAGGAATGCCTGGCGATGTGTTGCCAACCCGCCAGGGGTGAGGACGACATCGCGCGGGGTTCGGACCTCGACCTTGCGGGAGAGCTGCTCGGGCTCGCTGGCGTACGTGTGGCGGATGATCTGGTCGCGAGTCCGCCCACCACCGCGAGCGCCGGGTCGGAGCTCGGCGGAGACGTGGGCCGCGACCTCGTCGAAATAGCCCCAGCAGGCGCGCAGGAGGTCGAGCCGCCGTTCCAGGTCGGCCGCCGAGAGCACGTCGAGCTCGACCTGTGACGGCACGTGGGCGATGCCCCAGAAGTCCGTCGAGCTCGATCCCGGCACGCGTTCGACCACCTCCACCTCCCGCGCCTCCGCGAACGCGCTCGCCAGGGCGGCCCGCTCGGCGACGCTTGCGTAGCGCGGCAGGTAGGACGACAGCCTGGCCAGCGCATCGTCCTCCGAGGTGCCCCATCGATCGAGGCCGGGCCAGTCCATCGCACCGGCGACGACGCGGCGCTTCCTGCCGAGCTCGAGGATCACCCGAAGCGTGTCGGCCATGGCAGACAGCCTACCTCGACGGCCTCGCGGCTCCTCGACAACGCGCTCCCCGGCATACGATCTCGGGCGGACATGCGTGGCCGATCCCTCTCCCGGGCATGGACGAAGGGCTTCGCGGCGGGACTCCTGGTCCGCCCGATCCTGATCGTGCCGATGGCGCCGAGCGGACCCCTCGGTGGCTCGGACCTGCTCCCGCTCGCGCTGGCCTCGGTGTTCGCCGGTAGCCTGCCGCTCGCCGTAGGCGTGTACGTCGGCATCCGTCTCGCGATCGCGTTCGGCATCTTCACGGCCGTGGCGGGAGTCGTGGTGGCTGCCATCGGCGGCTACCTGGGCCTGCCGATGCCCTGGCCCCTGGCGATGGCCGCCTACAACCTCGGGCTCGCCGCGGTCGGGGTCCGGGCCTGGCACGAGCCGCGGCTGACGACCGGCTGACCGAGGCCCCTAGCCGGTCGTCCGGATCTTCCAGTACGAGTCCTTCTTCACGACCTTGCCATCGCGCAAGGTCCACAGGTCGCAGCCTCGCACCTCGATCCGCTGCCCATCGGTCGTGGTCCCGGACAGGGTCCACTCGGACGCCCCGCGATCGCCATCGACGAAGTGGTCGTCCTGCCGGTACCGGATGTCGGGGATCCCGGCGAAGCGGGCGGCGAAGGCCTCGCGGACCGCCCCGAGCCCGACGAAGCGCTGCCCCCACGGCTCCGGCCCCCGCGGTCCCTCGAACACGGCGTCGGCGGCGAAGTGGCGGATGATCCCATCCATGTCGTGCTGATCGAATGCCGTCGCGATCGCCTTCAGCATCCGGATCGCATCGTCGTGCTCCACATCGACCTCCGCATGGGTTGGCAAGGATGGTGAGTCCGGGATCAGGGCTCGATTGGGTCCGGCTCGGCCTCGGCTCCGGCAGCGCCGGACGAATCGGGCGAGAGCCTGGGAACCCGGGGGTCCGTTGGCGGGCCGAGATCTGGATCGTCGGGCTGGCCGGGCTCAGGCTGCGTGGGCGGCGGGGCCTGATCGCGACGACCCATGCGCTGCACGACGAACCAGAAGTCCGTGGCCACCGTGCGGAAGCCTCGATCGCGGTCTGTGCTCGGCACGCAGTGCACGGTACACCTCGTCCCCATGCGCCAGGGTGCGCCAATGTCACTTGGCCAGACAGGACCCGAGCGCGGTTCCGGAGCCAAGCCTCCAAGTCCACCAGCCGTCCGCGACGACGTGCAGTCTCCCGGCGCGAACGAGCTCGACGGCTTCGTCGAGGACCTCTG
>JBFMAT010000016.1:0-66103 GCA_040755495.1 Chloroflexota bacterium | reverse complement strand
TGCTGTCGCCGGTGTTACCGCTGCCGGAGCGGTCGCCTCGGCGGGTGCGGTCGCCTCGGTGGCCGTCCTGGCCTCGCCGTCGCTCCTGGTCCCGGCGGCCCGGTGCTCGTGGACCCTCGGCTTGTGGACCGAGGCGAGCGTCATGAACATCGACTTGCCTTCGAGCGCCGGTGATCGATCGATGGTGCCGTGGTCCTTCACCGCCTCGCCGAACTTGGCGAGCAGGGCCCGGCCGATCTCCGGGTGCGTGAGCTCCCGGCCCCGGAACCGGACGGTGACCTTGATCCGGTCGCCATCCTCGAGGAACTCGATCGCGCGATGGACCTTCGTCTCGAAGTCGCCGATGCCGATCTTCGGCGTGAGGCGAACCTCCTTGAACTCCACCGCGCGCTGCTTGCGCTTGGCTTCCTTCTCGCGCTTCGTCAGCTCGTACTTGTACTGCCCGAAATCGAGGAACTTGACGACCGGGGGGGCCGCCGTGGGTGCGACCTCCACGAGGTCGAGCCCCCGCTCCTGCGCCATCGCCATGGCCTGGTGCGTCGGCATGACGCCAAGCTGTGAGCCATCTTCGTCGAGGACCCGGACCTGGGGGACACGGATCATCTGGTTGATGCGCAGGTCTCGGCTGATGACGTGGTTCCCTTTGTCGCGACAGGTGGATTTCGCGGCGCGCACGGGCAAGCGCCCTGCGCGGTCGCCGCGGGAGGATAGCACAGGGGTTCACGCCGATGCCACCGGCGGGGATGCGCAGGATGGCGTACCGGAACCGGCTCCCCGGGCCCCGGATTCCGCCGCACCGGGCGGCAGTCAGCCCGCGGAATCCCTTCGATATCGTGCTCGGCGGCGGCCCGATCCCCTACCCCAGCCGGCGCTCGCGCGCCTCCGCGCCGAGGCGCGCCGCGAGGTCCGCCCAGGCCACGCCCTGCTCCTGGGAGCCGTCCCGGCGGCGCACGGACGCCGTCCGCGCCTCCACTTCGCGATCGCCGAGGATCAGCATGTAGGGCACCTTCTGGCCCTGCGCCAGGCGGATCTTGTTCTGCATCCGGTTGTCGGAGTCGTCCACCTCGACGAACCGGAGGCCACCCACGACGAGCTCGGCCGCCAGCGCGCGGGCCGCCTCGAGGTGGCGGTCCGCGATCGGGATCACCACCGCCTGGACCGGTGCGCACCACAGCGGGAACGCCCCCGCGAAGTGCTCCGTGAGGACCCCGATGAACCGCTCCAGCGAGCCGTAGACCGCGCGGTGGATGGCCACCGGGCGCTGCTGGGTGCCGGCCTCGTCGATGTACGTCAGGTCGAACCGCTCGGGCAGCATCACGCGATCCACCTGGATCGTCGCCGTCTGCCACTCGCGGCCGAGGGCGTCGGTGATCTGGATGTCGATCTTGGGGGCGTAGAACGCGCCGTCCTTGGGCTTCACCCGGTACTGCAGGCCGGAGCGGTCGAGCTCGGCGCGCATGATCGCCTCCGTCTCCTCCCACACCGCGGGGTCGCCCAGCGCCTTGTCGGGGCGGGTGCCGAAGGTCAGCGTGGGCTCCAGCCCGAACCACGAGTACGACTCGCGGATCTCGCCCATGAGGCCCTCGATCTCGGCCGCGATCTGGTCGGGGCGGACAAAGATGTGGGCGTCGTCGGTGACGAAGTGCCGGACGCGGGTGAGGCCCGACAGCACGCCCGACAGCTCGTTGCGGTGCAGGACGCCGTACTCCGACAGCCGCAGCGGCAGGTCGCGGTAGGAACGCAGCCGAGAGCGGTAGATGAACGACGACTCGGGGCAGTTCATCGGCTTGAGGCTGAACCACTGGCCTTCGACGTCGACCAGGTACATGCCGTCGCGGTAGTGCTCCCAGTGCCCCGAGCGCTCCCACAGCTTCTGGTGCACCAGCGGCGGCGTGTAGACCTCCTGGTAGCCGCGGCGATCCTGGAGCTCGCGCATGGCATCGCGCAGCGTCTGGTACAGCCGCCAGCCCTTGGGGTGCCAGAACGCGGCTCCCGGGCTGACGTCGTGGAAGCTGAACAGGTCCAGCTGCACGCCGAGCTTGCGGTGGTCCCGCTTCTTCGCCTCCTCGCGGCGCCACAGGAACTGGTCCAGGTCCTCCTGGGTCTCCCACACCGTGCCGTAGATCCGCTGGAGCATCGGGCGCTTCTCGTCGCCCCGCCAGTACGCGCCGGCCACGGCGAGCAGCTTGAACGGCCCGATCCTGCCGGTGGACTCGACGTGGGGGCCCTTGCACAGGTCACGGAACGGGCCGTGCTCGTAGAACGTCGTGGCCGGGATCGGCGTGCCGGCCTCGGCCGCCTTCGCCGCCAGGTCGTCGAGAATCTCGACCTTGAACGCCTGGCCGGCGTCCGCCTCGAGCGCCCGCCCCTCCTCGAACGGCACCGCCCGGCGGACGAACGGATGGTCGGCGGCGACGCTCTCGCGCATCCGTGCCTCGATGGACTCAAGGTCGGCCGGGGTCAGCGGCCGGGGCAGCTCGAAGTCGTAGTAGAAGCCGTTCGCGATCGCCGGGCCGATGCCCAGCCGGGCGCCCGGGAACAGGTCCAGGACGGCCTCCGCCATGACGTGCGCCGTGCTGTGGCGCATGGCGTCGATGGGCGCGTGGGCGCCCGCGTCCAGCAGCTCGTCGGCCGAGCCGCGCGCCGGCGCCTCGAACTCCGGCTCCTCGTCTTCCGCCGCTACCGCGGCGCCCGCCTGTTCCTCTGCCATCGCTTCGCTCCCGAGAATCACAGGACCTCTCGTCCCGACAGGACGAGAGGTCCGACCTCCCGCGGTTCCACCCGCCTTCACGGCCGCGGGCCCGTCGCCGGTGCGCCGCCGTGCGCTCGTGCCGCGCTATCGGGCGGATCCCGGGCCGGTTCGCCGGCCGCTCGCGGGTGGTGCCAGTGCCCGGACGGTCCCTGCCGCGGCTCTCAGCCGGTGGTCGCGGCTCTCTGGCGGGTGTCGGGGCCGGCGTGTCCCGGTCGACGCTGTGTGGTGGGCGATACTGGACTCGAACCAGTGACCTCATGCATGTCAAGCATGCGCTCTAACCAGCTGAGCTAATCGCCCTTCGGGCGCGGAGGATAGCACGATCACGCGGACCGACGACCTCGAGCTCATCGACTGCGGCGACGGCCGGCGGCTGGAGCGATTCGGCAGCGTGGTGGTCGACCGGCCGGCGCCCGGCGCGGTGATGCCGGCGATCCTGCCCGAGCGCGAATGGCACGCGGCGCCGCTCGCGTACGGGCGCGGCGGCTGGTCCCGGGGCGGGGATGTCGCGCCGTGGACCGTGGCCGCCAGTGGCCTGACGCTGGAGTGCCGGCCCGCCGCCGGCGGCCAGGTGGGCGTGTTCCCGGAGCACGTTCGATCGTGGGGCTGGCTGGGCACCACGGTCGGCCACGCGGCCGACGTGCTTGGGCGCCCGCCGGAGGTCCTGTCGCTGTTCGCCTACACCGGGGGCGCGACGCTGGCCTGCGCCCGCGCAGGGGCCCGGGTGGCGCACGTGGATGCCTCGCGGCCGGCCCTCGCCTGGGCCCGCCGGAACGCCGACCTGTCCGGGCTCGCGGACCGGCCGATCCGCTGGCTCGTGGACGACGCCCGGGCCTTCGTCCGGCGCGAGCGGCGCCGGGGTCGCCTCTACGACGGCATCGTGCTCGACCCGCCGACGTACGGGCACGGCAAGGGGGCGTGGCAGATCGAGTCGGACCTCGTGCCGCTGCTCGAGGACCTCGCCGCGCTGGCGGGCCCCAGGCCCGCGTTCGTCGTCCTGAGCGCGCACACCCCTGGCTACGATGGCGAGCGCCTCGCGGCGCTGATGCGGGAGCACTTCAACGTGGATGCCGGCGGCGCCGATCTGGAGCTGGTCGCGCGGAGCGGCAACGTGCTGCGGCTGGGGGCGTGGGCGCGGCACCCGGGCCGCACGGCGGTGAGCCGGTGAGCCCCGGCGACCGCGCCGGTCCTGCACCTCGCGCCGAGCGCGCCGAACGCTCGCCCGTGCTGTCCAGCACGCGCAACCCGCGCGTCGTGGCGGCGGCCGCGCTCCGCGACCGGCGCGCCCGGGACGAGGCGGGCCTCACCCTCGTCGACGGCGCCCGCGAGCTGGCCCGCGCGCTGTCAGGCGGTGCCTCGGTGGTCGAGGTGTTCGCGGACGAGGGCCGGCTCACCCCCGATGGGTGGGAGGCCGTTGCGGGCGCGCGGGCCACCGGGGCCTCGGTGGTCGCGGTCACGGGGGCCGTGCTCGGCCGCCTGGCCTACGGCGACCGGGCCGAGGGCGTGGTGGCGACGGTCCGCGTCCCGGACCTGTCGCTGGACATGCTGCGCCTGCCGGCGGACCCGCTGGTGGTGGTGGTCGAGGGCGTGGAGAAGCCAGGCAACCTGGGCGCCGTCCTCCGCTCCGCCGATGCGGCCGGCGCCGACGCCGTGATCGCCGCCGACCCGCGCACCGACCTGTTCAACCCCAACGCGATCCGCGCCTCGCTGGGCACGATCTTCGCCCTCCCGGTCGCCGCGGCACCGAGCGCGGCCGTGCGTGACCGGCTGGAGCGCGAGGGGATCGCCATGTTCGCCGCCCGCGTCGACGCGACGATGGCGTACACCGAGGCGGACCTCCGGGGACCGGTGGCCATCGTGCTGGGCAGCGAGGCGGCGGGGCTCACGCCGGCCTGGGGCGGCGACGCGGTCACGGCGATCCGGCTGCCGATGCTCGGGGTCGCGGACAGCCTCAACGTGTCGATCGCGGCCGCGGTCCTGCTGTACGAGGCGCGACGCCAGCGCGGCGAGACTTGACCGCCCGGGGACCATGAGGCCCATGGACCCATTCGACTTCGTCGTCATCGGCGCCGGCCCGGCCGGCGAGGCCGCCGCGCACAAGGCCCGGGCGATGGGCGCCAGCGTCGCGATCGTCGATCGGCGCTGGTTCGGCGGCTCGTGCCCGCACATCGGCTGCGTGCCGTCCAAGGCCCTGCTCCATTCGGCGGCGCTCCGGGCCGCGGGCGCGCGTTACCCGTGGTCCCAGGCGTCGGCGCGGCGGGACTGGATGGTCAACCGGGCGCCGGATGCCGCCGAGCCCGATGATTCGTCGCACGTGCGCGCGCTCGACGAGGCCGGCGCCGTCACCGTGCGGGGCACGGCCCGGATCGTCGCGCCCGGGCGCGTCGTGGTCAGCCAGGACGGCGAGGACGCCCCGCGAACCCTCGAGGCGCGCCACGTGGTCGTCGCGGTCGGGTCGTCGTCCAAGGTGCCGCCGGTGCCGGGCCTGGCCGAGACCCATCCGTGGACGAACCGCGAGGCGACGCTCACCCGCGAGCTGCCGCGCAGCCTGCTCGTCCTCGGCGGCGGGCCGACCGGGTGCGAGCTCGCGCAGGTGTTCGCCCGCTTTGGCGTCCCGGTCACGATCGTCCAGTCCGGGCCGCGCCTCGTGCCTACCGACCACCCCCGGAACGCAGAGGTGGTCCGCTACGCCCTCGAGCACGACGGCGTCGTCGTGCGCACCGGGGCACGAGCCGTCCGGGCGCGGCCCGGCGAGGGCAAGGACGGGTCCCATGCCGTGGACCTCGACGACGGGACGCAGGCGGCCGGCCACGTGATCCTGCTGGCGGCCGGCCGCGAGTTCCCGCTCCGCGACCTGGGGCTCGAGCACTACGGCGTCCAGGTCTCCGGGCCCGACGCGTACCCGCGCGACGGCCGGCTCCGGCTCGCGGATGGCCTGTGGATGGCGGGCGACCCTGCCGGCCCGGAGCTCCACACGCACCAGGGTCACTACCAGGGCGAGCTGGTCGTCCGCATGGCCCTCGGCGAGCCGGTCGTGCCCGACTACCGGGCGCTCCCCCGGGCGACGTACATCGAGCCCGAGGCCGCGTCGGTGGGGATGAGCCTCGACCAGGCGCACACGGCGGGCCTCGACGCGTTCGAGTGCGTGGCCGACTTCACGCGGACGGCGAAGGGGTACTCGGTCGAGGCCGAGACGGGGCACGTCACGATCGTGGTCGACCGCTCGACCCGGGAGCTGGTCGGGGCGGCGATGGCCTGCCCGGACGCGTCCGCCGCGATCCACGAGTGCGTGCTGGCGATCCGGGCGAGGGTCAAGGTCGACCTGCTCGCGGAGACGATCCACGCCTTTCCGAGCACCTCGCGGATCCTCAACGGGCTGTTCGCGGAGGCCCGGACGCGCCTCGACCAGCCGTAGGGTCGAAGCGGGCGGCTCGCTGCGGGCGCCCAGCGCCCCGTGCCCGCGGTCGCCCGTGCCCACGCTGCGCCCCGTGCCCGCCGGTCGCCGCGCGCCCGTCCCCATCCCCGCCGGTCGCCGCGCGACCCACCGGATGCACGACGGAACGAATCGCGCGCCTGGCGCCCGGTTCGTTGCACGGCGCAGCCGTTCCACGCAACGAACGCGGCGCCAGGCGACCATCCCGTCCCACGGTGCGTCCGCTGCGTCGCTGGGCGACCGGAGCGTCACGTGGGGTGGGTCCCAGCGCCCCGTGCCCACGCCACCACGCGTTGGCGGTCAGCCGCCCGCGACCACCTCGCCGTCCATCAGCACCAGGCGCGGCCTGGCGTGCCACAGCGCGCCATCCACCTCGACCGGCTCCGCGACCACGGCGGCCGGCAGCACGACGAGGTCCGCGCGATGCCCCGCGACGAGGCGCCCTCGGTCCGTCTCGCCCGCGCTGATCGCCGGGTCCACGCAGCTCGCCCGGATCGCACGCCACAGGCCGAGCGCGTTGGCGGTCCCGAACGGCGGAGTCCCTTCCGGCCAGGACGGCGCCGCGCGGGTCACGGCGCAGGCGATCCCGGGCCACGGGTCCACGGGCTCGACCGGCGCGTCGGTCCCGGCCGCGACCACGGCACCCGTCGCGGCGAGCGCCGCCAGCGCGTAGGCGCCTACCTCCGCACGCGGGCCCCACAGCCGGCGCGCCTTGGCGGCGTCCGAACGCACGTGGATCGGCTGCACCGAGGCGGCGATGCCGAGGGCGGCGAACCGGGGCACGTCCCCGTCGGCGATCAGCTGGACGTGCTCCACGCGCGGCATCAGCGGCGTCGCCCCCACCGTGGGCGCCAGCGCGTCCAGCGCCGCCCGCACGGCGGCATCGCCGATCGCGTGGACCTGGGTCGCGATGCCGAGCCCGGCGGCCCGGGCCGCCTGCCCGCGCAGGGCCCGGGGCGACACCATCCACACGCCGTAGCCGCCGTTCGGGGGCGGCGGCTCGCCGGGCACGGGGTCCAGCGGCTCCAGCAGCGCCGCCGTCCGCGACCCGAGCGTGCCGTCGGCGAACGTCTTGAGCCAGCCCATCCGCAGCCGGTCGAGTGGGTCCGGGCCCAGCGGTGCGCCGCTGCGGACGCCCTTGTCACCGGCCGCCCCGAGCTGCTCGGGGCGGATGCACGGGTGGACGCGCATCCCCAGCTCCCCTCGCGCGGCCAGCCGCCGGTAGACCTCGATCGGGCCCTCGAGCCCCCGCTGGTTCGACAGCCCGCCCGGGTCGTGGGCCGCGACCAGGCCCAGCGACACCAGCTCGCGCACCAGCGGTCGCAACGCGGCCTCGATCGCGTCCGCGGCAGGCGGCGGGATCCGGTCGCTGACGATGCGGGCGGCCGTCTCGTGCAGCACGCCGGTCGCCCGGCCCCGCTCGTCGCGCCGGATCACGCCGCCGTCCGGGTCGCCACGGCCGTCGTCGATCCCCGCCTCGGCGAGGGCCCGATGGCTGACCAGCAGCGCGTGGTGATCGTGCGCCCACAGCGCGACCCGGCGCCCCGGCGCCGCCGCTTCGAGGTCGTCGGCCGTCGGCCAGCGGCCGAACCGGTCGGCGTCCCAGCCGGCGCCGGCGATCCAGGCCTCGGGCTCGGCGAGGAGCGCGGTCGCGGCCGCCGTCCGGAGCCGGGTCTGGGCCTCGCCGATCGTGGCGGCGTCGTGGAGGTCGACCTTCGCCCGCGCGAGCGCGGCGTCGACCAGGTGGAGGTGGGCGTCCGTCAGCCCCGGCAGGGCGACCTCGTCCGGGGCCAGCCGCAGCCGGCGGGTCGCGGGACCGGCGAGCGCGGCCACGTCGGCGAGCCGCCCCGCCACGATGACGCGCCCGCGGGCGATCGCCACGGCCTCGACCCAGGCCGGCCCCTCGGACCCGGCGAGCGACGCGATCCGGCCCTCGACGAGGAGCTCCGCCGGGCCGGCATCCGCCATCAGCGGTCGGCGGACGCGTCCACGACCGGCACGCCGGCGTCGAGGTCGGCGTGATCGCCCTCGGCATCGGTGTCCGCCGGCTGCGCGTGGGCGTGACCCGCACGGCGCTCCTCCTCCGCCTCGAGCTCGGTCACGGTCGCGACCGCAACCGGGTCGAAGCCCGCGGCCGTCTCGAGGCCCGTCGCGTGGGCGCGCGCCTCGGCGGGCTTGAGCGGGCCGCGGGTGAAGATCGAGAGCAGGCCGGAGATCGTGATCCCCGCGGCCACGACGATCAGCACGTTGGTCGTGCCCACGAGGTCGGACACCGGCGCCACCACGATGATCGGCGCGAAGCTCGCGACGGACACCAGCATGTTGAGGACGCCGAATACGCGCCCCCGCACGTCCTGCGGGATGTCCTCCTGGAGCTGGGTCTGCGACGGGATGGCGACGAACGCGTAGGCGACGCCGGCCAGCAGGGCGATCGCCACCACGACCGCGAGCAGCGACGTGATGCCGGCCAGCGACACCAGGCCGGTGGCGCTCTCGGCGCCCTGCAGGAACCGCGACAGCGGCCCGGCGGCGGACAGCAGGGCGAGCAGGACGCCGAGCGAGACGAGGCCGCCCTCGATGATCCGCCGGCGCGGCAGGAGATGGCCGAACGAGTTGAGGATGAGGATCCCGGTCACGATGCCGAAGCCCAGCGGCAGGACGACCACCGCGAAGTCCTTGGGCGCGAGACCGAGCGAGTCGGTCGCGAAGTCCGGCCCCAGGACGCCCAGGACGCCGACCAGCGAGGCCGCGATCCCGAGGTACACCAGCGACCAGCCGATCCGCGGGTTGGTGCGGATGAACTCGATTCCCTCGCGCAGCTGCGCGAACGTGGAGCCCATCGCGTGCTCCGCGTCGCCGACCACGCTCCGGCCGGTGGCGTCGAGCTGTGCGCCGTTGGGCGGCGATGCCGGCAGCGTCCAGCAGAACCCGGCGGCGACCAGGTAGCAGGCGGCGACGATCAGGATCAGCGCCGGCGCGCCCGCGATCGTCACCAGGATCGGGCCGAGCAGCGCGAAGCCCAGGGCGAACGCGGCGTTGAGGGTCAGCGTGAACACGCCGTTGGCCGCCAGCAGCTGCTTGCGCGGCACCAGCTGCGGGATCATCGCGGCCTCGGCGGGGCCGAAGAACACGGTGATCGTGGACACGATCACGTTGAGGACCAGGATCGCCGGCAGGAAGTTGCCGGCAAGGAACGTGAGCACGAACGCGGCGGCCCGCAGCAGGTTGGTGACGATCAGGATCGTCCGCCGGTCGACCCGGTCGACGTACACGCCCGCCAGCGCCGAGAATAGCACGGCGGGCACGAGGAAGGTGAGGATCAGGAGGCCGACCGCGGTGTTCGAAGACGTGGCCTCAAGGATGATCACGGTCAGCCCGAAGATGACCATGTTGCCGCCGATCTGCGTGAACGCCTGGCTCAGCCAGAGCAGCAGGAACGGCCGGTTCCGGAAGACCTCGATCGCGCTCGGCGGCTCGCCGTCGTCGAGCCCGCCGCCGGGGGCCGCGAGCGCGTCCGCCGGCCTGGCGCTCACGGGCGCCGGGGCGCCACGGCGGCGCTGATCGCGGGGTCGCCGCGCCGCTCGAACCCCGTCACCCGGCGCTCGAGCGCGGGCCGCTCGATCATGACGTGGCGGCCGCACGTCTCGCAGCGGAGCCCGATGTCGGCGCCCAGGCGGTCGACGAGCCAGGTCTCCCCGCCACACGGATGGCGTCGGCGGAGGCGAACGACGTCGCCCAGCAGCAGCTCGAGGACGGGGTGCCCGGACATCGGGCCGAGGGTAGCAGAGGGCATCCGGTCGGACGGGCCGGGCGCGCTCAGAGGTGCGGCCGCCCGAGCACCGGCGCGAGGTCGCGGTCCGTCGCCGGCAGCACCACCTTGCCGTCCGGCAGGACGCTGATCGGCACGTCAGGGAACCGGGCGCCGAGCTGCGCGATCGGCCCGCCGGCGCGGGTCAGCGACCCGCTGAGCGCCTCCGGCTGGCCCACGGCGAGGAGCTCGATGTCGCCGCGCAACGGGATCCCGCCCACGGTCAGGTCGCCGGCCGGACCCGTGACCACGACGCCCGGCACGTCGCGGATCCCGCCGATCGCGATGCCGTCCGCGCCCGCGTTGCGGAGCTCGTTGATCAGCTGCGAGACCGCGTCGCCGGGGATGGGCCCCTCGATCAGCACCCGCACGCCGGGCCCGGTGATCGGCAGCGCGCCCGACCACCCCCGGATCCGGTCGAGGTCCGATCGGATCTGCCCCACCGAGGTGTCGCCGCGCTGGACCGCGGCCGCCGTCGCGGCACGCTGGCCCTGGAGCGTGGCGATCTCCTCGCGCAGCTGGTTGTTGCGGGTCGTGAGGTTCGCGACCAGCACGGTCAGGTCCTGCGCCGACATCGCGGCCAGGCCCGGGTCGGCCGCCTGCGAGCGGAGCTGGACGACGACCAGGAACCCCAGCAGCAGCAGGACGACGCTCACGGCCACCCGGCCCGAGGTACGGCGCATCAGGGGATCGCCTCGGGTGACGGGCTCGGGGCCACCCGGCCGGCGCGCAGGCTCACCAGGCCCGCGTAGGCGGGGAGGTCCACCGATTCGGGGACCGCGTAGGACACCCCGATGCCGAACGTCTCGGCGCGGGCCCGGATGAAGTCCACGAACCCGGCCGACCGGGTGAGGCGGTCGAACATGTCGGGGGGCCCGATCGCGGAGACCTGGTACGGGCCGGCGATGTACGCCGAGTTGACGAGGATCGAGCCGCCGATGTCCACGATGGCCGTCGCCACGGTGACCCGCTCGCCGCCGACCGCGATCCCCTCGGCGCCGGCGAGCCACAGCTCCTCGACCACGGTCAGGACGTCGGTGCCCGACACGAGGTAGTCGCGCTCGCTGCCGTCGGGCGGCACCGCCACCGTGGAGTCGGACAGCTGGATCACGAGGCCGGGGCCGGTCAGGGGCACCAGGCCGGACGCGATCCGCGCCTGCTCCAGCTGGGCATTGAGCTCGCGGGTGACCACCTCGCTGCCCTGCCCGGTGGCCTCGAGCTCCTGGATCGACGCCCGCAGGTCGAGGATCTGCTGCTTGAGGTTCTCCTGCTGGGCCTGGAGGTCGAGCACGGTCTCCACCAGCGGCGTCCGCTCCTGGCTCGTGTAGCGGATCCGCGGGCCCTCGGAGGCGAGCTGGGCGGCGATCAGGAAGCCGAGCGCGAGGAGCGCCAGGCCGAACGTGATCTGCCAGCTGGGGATCGAGCGGATCCGCGTGGCGAGCGCGCTCACGTCGCCCGGCTCCTCCGGCTGGCCACGAGGAGCCCGATGGCGACGGCGAGCACGACCACGACGACGGCGAGCACGACCATCCCGGTGCCGCCAGGGCCGGCGCCGTCGTCGGGCGGGCGCGCGGCTGGGGTCGCAGCCGGCGTGGCCCCGGGCGCCGCCGTGGCGGCACCCGGCGTGGCGCCCGGATCGGGTGTCTGGCCCGGCCCGGCCCAACCGTCGGGCAGCGGGCCGGCCGGCGCGGGCTGGGGCCCGTAGCGGACCGGCGGATCGGCGCCCAGCTCGGCGAGCCAGCCGTCCTGGAAGGCCGCGAAGTCCCGCCCCAGGACGCGCTCGAACGCCTCGTCGTCGGTCAGCCCGTCCTTGTACGCCCCGATCAGCCCGAACAGGGCGTCGCGGCCGTCCGTGCGGACGAGGTGGTCGACCGCCGACACGCTCTCCGCGTAGGCGAGGAAGGTCAGGTCGGCGTCCGTCGGGAACTGGCCGCCCAGCGCGTCGAGCGGCAGCAGGTCCCCGGACGCGACGGCGCGCTCGACGCGCCGCCGGTCGGCGTTGGTGAAGCTCTCGGACAGGTAGACCGCGAGGCCTTCGTTGAGCCAGCGGGGCGGGAACCGGTACGGGTTCTCGACCGCCGTGTCGAGCACGAGGTGGACGAGCTCGTGCGGGACGACGATGCCCACCCACGGGTCGTCGATCGCGTCCGGCGTGATGAGCGCGAACAGCGTCCGGATGTCGGAGTGGGCCTGCCCGCCGACGTTCTCGCGCGTGCCGGGGCCCAGGGCCGTGCGGAACGTCGTCTCGTCGCCGTAGATAAAGAAGTCCACCGGCTCGGTCTCGGTCACGCCCAGCAGCTCGCCCGTGTTGGCAATCGCCTCCTCCGCGATGTCCAGGGCGCGCCGCCCGAACGCCTGGCCGCCCTCGTACCAGTGGACGCGGACCACGTCGCCCGCGAGCGTCTTCCAGTCCCGCGACGTGTCCGAGTAGCGGACCGTGGCCGTCCGGCTGGTGACGGTCAGGCCGTCCGCCGTGACGGCGGCCCAGGTGGCCTCGATCGGCGTGTTCGGGACGAGGTGGCCGCCGCCCGACAGGTCCAGCGTGTAACTGAGCGCCGGCGTGGCGTCCCCGGCCGCGACCGGCACGTCGACCACGTACGGCCCCACGGCGTCCGGGAACCGCAGCCGGAGCTCGACCCGGACGAGCGGCACGGCGGCCGTGAGCGGCACGCTGAACTCGATCGACTCGCCGTACGTGGCGCGGGCCTCCGGCGCCCCGAAGGTCACGTCCGCCGCCCGCGCGCTGCCGGCCGCCGGCAGCCCGAGCAGGAGCGTGACGGCGACCACGACGAGCGCGCCGCGAACCGCCCGGATCACGGCGTCGCCTCCCAGGCCAGGCCTGCCAGGCGCAGGACCCCGGTGCCGTTCTGGCTCGCCCCCAGCAGGCCCTCGCGGACCAGCGAGAACGACGTCCCGTATGACACCGGGACGACCGGCGCCTCGTCTCGCACGATCGCCATGGCCCGCGCGTACGCCGCCGTGGCGTCCTCGGGGCTGGACGCGGCGCCCGCATCGGCGATCGCCGCGTCGAAGCCGGCGTTCGACCAGCCGCCCTGGTTGGCGGTCGAGCCCGACCCGAGCAGCACGCCCAGGAAGTCGTTTGGACCCGGGTAGTCCGCGACCCACGACAGGCTCCACAGCTCGGGCGGATCCGTTGCCAGCCGCTGCTGGTAGGCGTCGAAGTCCATCGTGGCGTAGTCCACCGTGACGCCGAGGTTGCCCTCGAGCATCGCCACGATCGCCCCGTCATAGCCACCGCCGTTGGCGATGAACGAGATCGCGGGCAGGCCGGCGCCCCCGGGGTAGCCGGCGTCCGCGAGCAGCCCGCGGGCGGCCTCGGGGTCGAACGGGGGCATGAAGTCGCCCTCGGGCGCGCCGGGCATCCCCGCCGGGACCATGCCGGTCGCCGGGACGGACGAGCCCACCTCGTCCAGCGCGGCCAGCCGCCGCCAGTCCACGGCCTGCGCGAAGGCCTGCCGGACGCGGACGTCGTCGAACGGCGGGCGCGTGGTGTCGAAGCCGTAGTACGTGACCGAGAGCGACGTGTCGCTGCGCAGCGATGGCCCGAGGGTCCGGTCGTAGGCGATCCAGCCCGCGTCCAGGAACCCGATCTGCGCCACGTCGACCCCGCCGGCGACGAACACGTCGACCGCGCTCTGCCCGCCCAGGGTCGTGAGCATGCGCACGGTCCGGATCGCCGGCTCGCCGGCCCAGTAGCGCGGGTTCGCCGTCAGGACGAAGGCGTCGGGCTCGATGGCCGACAGCACATACCCCCCGCTGCCGACGAAGCCGTCCGCGAGCGGCGCGATCTCGCCGCTCCCCGCCGACGGCGGCACGATCGCGAACGGGGCACCGGACACGATGGCCGGCAGGTCACCCCCGCCCCGCTCGAGGTCCACGACGACCCGCGCTTCGCCATCGGCGCGAACGCCGAGCGTCGTGAGGTCCGACGAGCGTCCGCTCAGCAGGTCGCGCACGCCCACCACGTCCGCGATCAGCGACGCGAGCGGCGACGGGTCCGCCGGGTCGAACAGGCGCCGCCAGCTGCGGACCACGTCGTCCGCGGTGAGCGGCGTGCCGTCGCTGAACGCCAGCCCGTCGCGCAGCGTGAACACGACGCGGCGCCCCTCGTCCTCCACCGACCACGAGGCCGCCAGCGCCGGGCGGACGGTGAGCGAGGGGTCGACGGCGGTCAGCGTCTCGAACAGCTGGCTGACGTACGAGGCGCTGCCCAGGTCGCCGTGACGCGCCGGGTCGATCGAGAACGGCGCCCCGGCGAGGATCGTGACGGTGTCCGCGCCCGCGGCGGCGACGACCCCGCCGTCCGGGGCGGTCGGCGCGGGCCACAGCTGCGCCACCATCGCCAGCGCGACCAGCGCGGTGACGGCGGCCAGGACCACGCGGCGACCACGTGAGGGCGGCGCCTCGGGTGCGGCTGGCGTCCCGGCCACCGGGTCGGTCAGGTCAGGCTCCACCACGCCCCCCACGGCAGGCCGGCGTCGCGCGGCTCGCGATCGAGGACCCGCTCGACGGGGATCGGGATCCGCGGCCGGGCGGTCCACGCGTAGGCATCGCCGGAGAACCCGACGAGCATGGCCACGATGCAGACCCAGCGACGCACGGCCGGAGTATAGGCGGGGGTCCCGTTCCTGCCCGAATCGGGCCCGGGCGGGGTGCGGCGGGCAGGAAATGAGGCCTCGCCGTGCCACACCGCCGGGGGAACGATGTTGTCCGCGAGGCCTCTGCCATGGGAACGATCCGTCGGGCGTTTCGTTATGGGCGCCACACCGGAATTCGTGCGGGCGCGACCCGGGCTACGATTCGCGCCGTGAGCACGCCATCCCTCCGCAACACGCTGACCCGGCGCGTCGAGCCGGTCGCGATCCCGGAGGCCGGCCCGGTGCGGATGTACACCTGCGGTCCCACCGTCTACCGCTGGGCGCACGTCGGCAACCTGCGGAGCTACCTGCTCGCGGACCTGGTGCGCCGGACGCTCCTGTACCACGGCATCGCCGTCCTCCACGTCAAGAACATCACCGACGTGGGCCACCTCCGCGACGAGCGGTTCGACCGCGGCGAGGACCGGATGCTGGTCGCCGCCGGGCTCGAGTCGAAGACGCCGGCAGAGATCGCCGACGCCTACGAGGCCGGGTTCCACGACGACGAGGCGCTGGTCAACATCCTGCCGGCGCACGTCTTCCCCCGGGCGACCGAGCACGTCCCGGAGATGCTCGCCCTCGCCGCCCGGCTCCTGGCGCTGGGCCACGCCTACGTCTCCCCGGCCGGCAACCTGTACTACGAGGTGGCGTCCTGGCCTGGCTACGGTCAGCTGTCCGGGAACACGCTGGACGCGCTCCGGGCCGGCCACCGCGGCGAGGTGGAGCCCGACAAGCGCGATCCTGCCGACTTCGCGCTGTGGAAGGCGGCCGGCGAGGGCCGGCTGCTCCGCTGGGACAGCCCCTGGGGCGAGGGGTTCCCGGGCTGGCACCTCGAGTGCTCCGCGATGGCGCTCCGCTACCTCGGCGACCGGTTCGAGATCCACACCGGCGGGATCGACAACGTGTTCCCCCACCACGAGGACGAGATCGCGCAGTCGGCGCCCGTGACGGGGGACGTCCCGGCCCGCCACTGGGTCCATGGCGAGCACCTCCTGGCCGAGGGGGCCAAGATGGCCAAGTCGGCGGGCAACTTCGAGCGGGTCACCGAGCTCCGCGACCGGGGCGTCGACCCGCTCGCCCTCCGGTATCTCGCGCTGACCGTCCGCTACGCCCGGAAGCTCAACTACTCGGCCGCCTCCGTGTCGGCGGCAGCCACGGCCCTGGCGTCCCTGCGCGGACGGCTCTCGACGCTGGGGCCCGCACCGGCGGACGGCCCGTGGGCGGCGCCCCGGGTGCTTCGCGCGGGGCACGCGGGCGCCCGGCCGGCCGGGGTCGCGGACGGCGTGGCCGGCCACCAGGCGACGCGCGATCTCGCCGCGGCGGCCAGCCGGTTCGCGGTCCATGACCGGGCGGACGCGCCGGCCGCTCCCCTGTCCCCCACCGGACGGGCGCTCCACGACCGCTTCGTCGCGGCGATCGACGACGACCTGGACCTGCCGACGGCGCTCGCCGTGGTGCGGGAGACGCTGCGCACCGACCTGCCCGCGGATGAGCGCCGATGGCTGGTCCTCGACGCGGACCTCGTCCTGGGTCTGGACCTCGACCGGGCCTGGGACGGGCCGTCGGGCGGCCAGGGCGCGCGGGGGGAGCTCAGCGCGGGGGGTTCACCCGGGGCCCTCGAGCCCGGCGCGGCCCGCCTGCTGGCCGAGCGCGACGCGGCCCGTGCCGCGCGCGACTGGGCTCGCGCCGACGCGCTGCGTGACGAGCTCGCGGCGATGGGCATCGAGCTCCACGACGGGCCGGCCGGGACCACCTGGAGCCGCACCGGCGCCTGACGCGACGGTCGGGCGTGTGCCCGCCGCCGGTCGGCGTGTGCCGGCCGTTCGCGGGGCGTGTGCCGGCCGGTCGCCGGGCGACCCAACCAGCGCACGACGCGACGTTTCGGTCGCCGGCCGACGGGTTCGTTGCGCGCGGAGGGCTCGCCGTGCGACGAACGCCGCGCCCGGCGACCGCCTCGTCTCAGGGTGCGACCGTTCGACCTCCCGGCGACCGGAACGCCCCAGGATCGGCAACGCGACCGTTCGACCTCCCGGCGACCGGAACGCCCCAGGATCGGCGACGCGACCGTTCGACCGCCCGGCGACCGCGCGCAAGCGCCCGGCTCAGCCCCCGACGAGCAGGTCGCGCCGCGTCGCGAACCGCTTGAGGACCCGGTAGAAGTTGCGCTTCGAGAGGCGGTCTCGCTCGGCCTCCGGGAGGGCGGTCCAGCCCCGGTGCTCGTGGCGCACGACGGGGACACCGGAGACACGGACGGCCCGTCGCGGCGGGGCATCCTCTGCGGCGGCCTCGTCCTGGTCCCGGAGCACGAGGCTCCACCAGATGTCGAGGTTGCGGTAGAAGGCGAAGTGCTCGTCCAGCGGCCCGCGCGTCGCGTAGTCCGCGCGCCGGAACGCGAGCGCGTAGGCCTCGATCGCGTCCACGTCCACGGCATCGGCCGGCGCGTCCTCGAACCGCCGCAGGTCGGCGGACACGATCCCGAACGGCCCGGCCACGGCCACCGTGGGGTCGTCGAGGGCGGCGGCCAGCGGCGACACCAGGTCGCCCTGGGGCTCGACGCTCGTGTCGAGCAGGATCACCACCGGGGCCGCCGCGCGCCGGATCCCCGCGTTGAGCGCGGTCGCGTGTCCCAGCCGGTCGCTGGTCCACACCACCTCCGTCGTGATGCCCGGCGCCCCGGGATCCAGCGCGTCCAGCGCCCCGAGGCCGGCCGCCTGCGCCTCGGACGGGCCGTTGGCGACGACCATCAGCTGGGTGCCGTCGGGCGAGTGGTCGACGAGCGCCCGGAGGGTCCGCGCGAGGTCGCCGGGCCAGTCGGTCGCCACCATGACCACCGTCGCCACGCCCACCGGCGCCGCCTCGAGCCGTGACGGGACGGACAGGCTGGCGCCGTAGCGCACGACCCCGCCATCGGCGACGTCCGGCGCCGCGGCACGCTCCAGCGAGTACAGCGTCCCGGCGTCGATCACCCTCCAGCCCGCCGCCTCGATCTCGCCGCGCAGCCGGTCCGCCGTCGGCCAGTCACGGGCCCGGCGCGCGACGGCGCGCGCCTCGGCGAGGTCCACGACGGCCTGGGGAGCCTGCTCGGTGGGCATGGACCGAGGATACGGTCAGGGGGCCGCGCCTGCCGCGACGACCACGAGCGCCAGGATCCAGGTGTGGGCGAGCCCGCTCCACAGCACGGACCCGGTGCGCCAGTCGAGCCAGCCGTAGAGCAGCCCGCCGCCCAGCGTGCTCAGCGTCTCGATCTCCGGCTTGCCCAGGTGCGCGAAGGCGAACGGCAGGGTGGCGACCACGACCGCGATCGGGCCCACCACGCGCAGCAGCGCGAACAGCAGGAACCCGCGGTAGAAGAACTCGGCGGGGATGACCTCCAGCGCCGTCGTGAGCAGCACGTCGGGGACGGTCGTCGCCTGCGGGCCGTAGTAGCCGGAGAATGCCGGCAGCCCGGCGACGGCGAGCACGATCGGCGTCATCACGAGGCAGCCACCCAGGGCCAGCGCGAGGCCGGCGCGCGCGTCGCCCAGCCGCAGCCCGTAGCGCGCCGGCCGGTCGCGCATCACGAGCACGACGGCGGCCAGCGGGAGCGCCCCCAGCAGGACGAGGCGGGCGATGGCCGCGATCCGCCTCGCGTCCGCGGGCGTGGCCGCGGTGAGGCCGGTCAGGCCCTCGACCAGCCCGTTCAGCCGGTTGTGGTAGTCCAGCAGCAGGATCAGCGACACCGCGACGATCGCCACCGTCGCGCGGACCGGCAGCCGGAGCCCGAGGACACCGACGGACCGCAGGTCGCCGGCGTCCGCCGGGTAGGCCGGCGCGGTCGTCAGCCACCGCCACGCCCGCGCCGCGACCCGCGCCTCCGACCGCTCCAGCGCGCCGGCCGTCGGCTCCTCGAGTGCCTCCATCGGCGCAGCCTACCGCTCCCGCCACGATCCTGGCGGCCTTCGTTGTCCTCCCAATGGCCCACCCGGGACAGGCCGTTCGGCCCGCAGGGGGCTTGCCACGGCCCTGCAATCTGTTGTGCAGGCAACAGACCCCGCATCTGAGGGCCCGCCGGTGACCATCGCCGGACGGAGGGGTCGGAGGTAGGCGATGCAGATCACGGGCAAGGTCCATCAGCTGGGTGTCGCGCTCCTGCGCGTGCTGGTGGGAGTGATCTTCCTGTGGGCGGGGCTGGAGAAGGTCCTCGGCTCCGGGCCGGAGGGCTTCTCGGCGGCCGGCTTCCTGCAGTTCGGGACGGCCGGCAGCCTGGGCTGGCCGTTCGTCACCGGCGAGGTCGCCGAGGGCACGGTGTTCAACCCGACCCACGACTTCTGGGTGGGCCTGGCCGGCAACGCGACCGCGATGAGCATCATCAACGTGCTCGTGCCACTGGGCCAGATCGGCATCGGGATCAGCCTGATCCTGGGCCTGCTCACCCGCTTCGGCGGCTCGATGGGCGCGCTGATGATGCTGTTCTTCTTCTTCGCGGCCTGGGACTTCGAGTTCGGGATCGTGAACCAGCACCTGACCTACGCGCTCATCTGCACCACGCTCGTCGGCCTCGGTGCGGGCCGCTACTACGGACTCGATGCCGTGCTCGCCGACCGGGTCGGCGGCGGAATCCGCCGGTACGTCATGTCGGGCGAGCCGGCGACCGTCACCGCCTGAAGCCATCCCCGCCGCGGAACGCGCGGTCGAACGCAGCACCGGACCGGCGGGCCTGCCCGCCGGTCCGGTGATTCCCGGTGCTGGCGGCGATCCCGACCACCTGACGAGCGACCACCGGCCCTTGCCACCCCCGACATGCGGCGCGATCGTCGCGCCAGGGGGCGACCAGAGGGGCTTGCGATGCTGATCACGTTCATCATGCCCACGCTGGGCTACCTCGTGGCGATGGCCGCTGGCTCCCTGCTCCAGGGCTGAGGGGCGCCGGCGTGCCTCTCGATGGCGGGGTCGGGGCCGGCGCGGCCTCGCCCCTGGCGGCGGGTCGCGCGCTGCTGTCCGAGTTCCCGCGTGTCGTGCTCGTGCTGGCGACGGGCGACCTCGTGGCGAGCTTCGGGTTCAGCCTGTTCTTCCCGTTCCTGACGATCTACCTGGTCCAGGAGCTGGGAGCGTCGGCAGCCCAGGCGGGGCTCGTCATCGCCGCCTACTCGCTGTTCTCCACGGTCTCCGGGATCGCCGGCGGGTGGCTGGCGGACCGCGTCGGCCGACGCCCCGTGCTCATCGGCTCGATCTCGCTGACGGCGCTGCTCGTCGCCTCGATGGCGCTCGTGTCCGAGACCTGGCACGTGGGACTCGTGATGGTCGTCCTGGGCTGCGTGGACCCGGCGTTCCTGCCGGCGGCCCGGGCCGCGGTGGCGGACTCCGTGGACGAGGCGCGACGCCCGCGGGCGTTCGGCCTGCTCGGCGTCGCGAACGCACTGGGCTGGATCGCCGGCCCGGTGATCGGCGCCGGCCTGTCCACGCTGGGCTATCCGCTGCTGTTCGGCGTGAGCGGGCTCCTGGTGGGGTGCTATACGGTCATCGCGCTGCGCTGGCTGCCCGAGACCCGCCCGACCGGAGTCGCGCACCGCCCCGTGGACGCGACCGCCCCCGGCACCGCCCGGGCCGCGGACGGCCCTCGTCGCCGGGTGTTCGTCGCGTTCCTGCCGCTGATCGGCGTCACCCACGCGATCACGTTCCTGTGGGTGACGACGCTGCCGATCCATGCCGCCGGGACGCTCGCCCTGCCCACGCCCACTTGGGGCCTCCTGTTCGGCCTCAACGGCCTCCTGATCGTGCTGCTCCAGCTCCGCGTCTCGACGGCCTGCGAACGACGCTCCAAGCCGCGGCTGATCGCGGTCGCGGCCGGGCTGTACGCCATCGGGCTGGGGCTCGTCGCCCTCCTGTCGCCGGCCACGGCGGTCCCCGGGCTGGCGGTCACGATCTGCCTGGTCACCGCCGGCGAGATGCTGCTCATGCCCGTGGTCCCGTCGTTCATCGCCGAGCTGTCCCCGATCGATCGTCGGGGCACCTACCAGGGGATCGCGATGGCCGCGACGGCCGTCGGCTCCGGCCTCGGGCCCCCGATCGCGGGCCTCGTGCTCGACGTGATGCCCGGCGCGGTGCTGTGGCTGGCCGCCGCGCTGATCCTCCTCGGCGCCGCCGCCGGATTCCTCGTCCTGTCGCGCTGGTCGGACCGCCTGCCGGCCGACGCCTCCGTCGCCTGAGCCCGATGCCGGCTACCCTGCAGCCGACGCGGGGTGCCGGGCGCCGGCGGCAGGCGTGCGGTACGTTGCTGGCGTGACCACTATCCCCAGGCCCGAGGCGCGCCGGATCCCCGCGCGCCAGCTGTGGATCCCCCGGCAGCACGGTGCCTGGGCGATGCTCCTCCTGCCCGTCCTGCTCGGCATCGCGGCCGGCCGGCCCAGCCCGTGGCACGTCGCCCTCGCCGCGGCGGCGCTGGCCGCCTACCTCTCGTCGGCGAGCCTCCAGGCCTGGTCCCGGGCCCGGCGGCCGCCGGCATACCGCGCCCCGATCCTCGTCTACGGCGCCCTGTTCGCCGGTCTCGGCGTCCTGCTCGCGGCCGCCTTCCCCGTCCTCCTGCTCGCGCTCGCCGTCATCGTCCCCACGGCCGTCATCGTGTTCGGCGGTGCGAGGCCGGGCACCCGCCGCGACCTCGCCAACAGCCTCGTCCAGGTCGTCCAGG
The DNA here is from genome assembly GCA_040755495.1 of Chloroflexota bacterium. GTDB lineage: Bacteria > Chloroflexota > Limnocylindria > Limnocylindrales > CSP1-4 > CAIXZV01. Next base: position 44,788 of record JBFMAT010000016.1, on the reverse strand, counting down.
CGCTCGTGCTCGTGCCGGCGTCCGCGTACGTCTCGGGCGCCTTCGAGCCGGAGCGCGCGCTCGCCTGCACGCTGGTCGCGGCCGGCTACCTGTTCGGGTCGGTGCTCGTCGTGCGCTCGGTGCTCCGCGAGCGCGGCAACGAGCGGTTCGCGGCGCTGTCCGTGGGCTTCCACTTGGCGCTGGTCGCGATCGCCGCCGTCACGGTCCCGTGGGCGTACGCCGCGCTGGCCGCCGGCCTGGCGGCGCGGGCCGCCGCGCTGCCGGTGCTCGAGCGCCGGTGGGCCTCGGGAGGCCGGCCGCTCCGCCCGGTCCAGGTGGGGATCGTCGAGATCGTGGCCTCGATCGCTGTCGTGGTGGTCGCGTTCGCCGTCCCGATCTAGCATCCGCCCCATGACCGAGCGCGTCCTCGTCGCCTACGCCACCAAGCATGGCTCCACTCGCGAGGTGGCCGAGGAGATCGGCCGCGAGTTGCGCCAGCAGGGCCTCGACACCGACGTCGCCGAGGCGCGGCTGGTCCGCGACCTCGCCCCGTACGACGCCGTCGTCCTGGGCAGCGCCCTGTATGCCGCGCACTGGCAGCGCGACGCGAACCGGTTCGTCGCCCGCCACCTCGCGGCGCTGCAGGCGCGCCCGGTGTGGCTGTTCAGCACCGGCCCGCTGGACCGCTCGGCCGACGCCGGCCTGCTCCCGGCACCTCCGTCCGTGGCGCTCACCACGGGCCCGATCGGGGCGCGCGCCCACCGCGTATTCGGGGGGCGGCTGCTCGCGGACACGCCCGGCCTCGACCCGCAGGTGCTGGCCACCCACCCGGTCGGCGACTTCCGCGACTGGGCCGCGATCCGCGCCTGGGCCCAGGGGATCGCGGCCGCGCTTGCCGCGCCGGCGCCCTAGAGCCCGACCTCGATCCGCCCGTTCCAGAGCTGGTAATGGGTGCGGTAGGTGTTGCTGTGGATCACGCGGCCGTTGCGGTCGCGGACCACGCGGGTGACCGAGACGTCCATGCCGTTGGCCGGGTACTCGGTCTGCTCCTTGACGCCGTGCGGCAGCGTGGACACGTAGACGGTGTACGTGGTGGCCCTGCGGACGTTGCTCACGACCGGCTTGCCGATGCTCACCGTGCGGCCGTCGGGGATCCCCCAGATCTCGTAGCGGACCCAGCCGCGGCCGTTGGCCCGATAGCGGTAGGTCCGGATCACGATCGGGTGCTTCATGTCGTTGGTGAACGTGACGGTCTGGCCGCCGCCGCCCGGCATCTTGGACACGGTGGCATCGAGGCCCAGCGGATAGCGGTCGATGTAGTACTTGTGATTCGACCGCGCGCCCATCTTGAGCCCGGCCCGCAGCGCGGCGTTGAACAGCGTCGTGGAGCTGGAGCACATGCCGCCACCCAGGGCGCCCGTGGGCTCCGTGTGGTTGCCGGCGATGAACCCGCCCGGCCCGAAGCCACGCGACGAGGTCACGGGGCCGAGCGCCCGCCACCACTCGAACGTCTGGCCCGGTCGCAGCACGGTGCCGTCGATGATCTTCGCCGGCAGCCAGATGTTGGCGCCGAAGTAGTTGCGCTCGCTGACCGGGAACCAGGTCTTCCAGGTGCCGAGCCGAGTCATCACCGGCGCCGTCCTGGCCGCCTCCTCCGTCGTGAGCTCGGGCTCGACCTTCGCGACCACGGCCCGCACCGGCGCGGGCTCGATCCAGTGTCCCCGGGCGGCCAGCAGTCGCGCGATCGACGCCGCGGTCGCGCCGGGATCCAGCCGCCGGCCGTCGCGCGACGGGGCAACGCCGATCGCCCGGGAACCCTTGCCGCCCAGGAACGTCGCCGACACGGGGGCGCGCTTGACGGCCTTGGCGACCTTGGCCAGGGCCTTCTCGATCTTCGCCCCGTCCGCGACGGCCGCGATCGAGCCGTCGGCCTGGTAGACGAAGTCGATCCAGGTCGCGACCACCGACGCCTTGATCGTCCAGTGCTTGTCACCGTAGGTCACCACGACGTCGGCGGCCATGCGCCGCGCGGCGTCACGCACGGCCGCGACCTCCGCGTCGCTGCGGGCCGGCGGCACGGCGACGGTCGCCGCCTCGACGACGGTCTCGCGCGGGGCGTCCAGCCGTCGCACGGCGTCGAGGGCCGCGGCGGCGGCCGTCGCCGCGTCGAAGGTTCGGCCGTCGCGGGCGGGAACGGTGTACACGCGCCTGGCGCCTTTGGCGACGGTCGCGTCGACGGGCTCGCGCTCGAGCCACGAGAGCGCCTCCGCCACGCCCGCGGACAGTGCCGCCTCGTCGAGCGTGAGCCGCGGCTCGAGCGACCGGCCCTCGAGGGCCAGCCGGACCTCGGCCAGCGCCCGCTCGGGGACGGTCCCGTCGCGGCCCACGGCCAGCGCCTCCGCGGCCATCGCGGCGACATCGGCGCGCCGCCCGAACTGGGCGAAGGGCACCGAGACGTCACCAGCCTCGGTCCGGATCACGACCCGGCCCGTGCCAAGGTCGCGGTACGCCGCGGCGAGGGCGCCCTCGGCCTGGGCGCGGTCGAGCCCCGACAGGTCCACCGCGCCGACACGGACGCCGGGCAGCACGCGTCCCTCGTAGCCCGAGTCCCAGGCGACGAGCGCCGCGGCCGCGATCCCGACGGTCGCGACCAGGCCCAGCAGGAACCCCGCCAGCAGCCGCGGCCACAGCCGGACGCGCCGGCGTGCCGCCGCCGCCTCCTCCCCGCCGGGCTCACTGGCATCGAGGGCGTCGCGGGCGTCGGCGTCGGGCGTCTCGAACCCGGGGGTGAGGACGTCGTCGGCTACGGTCATGGCGGAACGCATGATGCCCCATCCGCAGCCGCAGGTGCAGTGGTACTTCTCGGCACCCCGCCCGGCGCGCAACCCGGGCCCCGCGAGCGGCGTCTGAGCCCCGACAGGAGGTCCTCCTTGACTCGAACACACCGCGCCCGCCCCTCGGTCCCGCTCGCCGTGACCGCGCTCGCCGCCCTGCTGGTCGTCGCGGCCTGCTCCGCGGGCGCCGCCTCGCAGGAACCCGGCACCGCGTCACCGTCGGGCCGCCCGTCGGCGAGCCTGCCCGCCCTGAGCTCCCCCGGGCCCTCCAGCGCCCCGGTCACGGGCGAGGTCCCGGCCGCGATCGTGGACGCGGCCCGGGACCAGCTGGCCGAGACCGTTGGCGCCGACGCGGCCGCCGCGGCCACCATCGTGGTGGCGGAGGCCGTCACCTGGCCGGACGGCTCGATGGGTTGCCCGGAGCCCGGGATGATGTACACCCAGCAGCTCGTGCCCGGCTACCGCCTGGTGCTCGAGGTCGACGGGACGTCCTACGACTTCCGCGCGAGCGAGGGCGGCGAGCTGCGCCGCTGCGAGCTGGGCGGGCCGCGCGCGTCCTGACGCCACCGGGAAACGCGAAGGCCGGGGCTTGCGCCCCGGCCTTCGTGCCGTGCGTGGTGGGTGCTGAGCTCAGGGCACCGGGACGGTGAGCAGGATCGCCTCCCGCCCCTTGGGGGCGCCGCCGCGGTAGTCGCCGCGGTCGGCGTTCGTGACGAGCATGATGCCCGTCTCGGACACGTTGACCGGATACGGGTAGTCGGCGGTGAGGTCGAAGATGCCCAGCTCGTCCGTGGACAGTGCCGGCATGTCGACGAAGCCGCCTTCGCCCCCGATCTCGGCCCAGTAGTGCTCGGCGAACGGGGCGACCTCGATGCCGGTGATCTGGTCCGTGACCGCGTAGTCGCGGTAGTACCAGTCGTACGCGGTCACGTCCATCGTCCACGGGGTGCCGATGTCGGTCGCGTCCAGGCCGAGCTGGTCGGCGCAGAACGTGAGGATGGTGTTGGAGTCGTTGGTGCCGTGGTCGGTGAACCACCAGGCACTGAGCGTCTCCGCGTCGTAGTCGAAGACCCACGTCACGGCGCGAGCGTCGCTCAGGGCGCCGAGGCTGAGGGGACCGGAGAAGACGTTGAAGTCGGCGGTGTCGTCACCGTCGATGTCGATGTCCACGTCCAGCTCGCCCGGGACGATCGCGGTCGTCTGGCGGTCGTACGTGGAGATGGCGATGCGGTAGAGGAAGGTGTCGACGGTGTCGCAGGCGGTGTTCGCCGGCACCATGAACGTCTGGACGCCGACGGCCCGCAGGTCGATGACCGGCGAGTTCATACCGGTCCGCGAGGCCGGCTTGTCCGGGCTCGTCCCGACCAGGGAGTACATGTCGATCGCGGCGGCACCATGGCCGACGTTCTGGATGGCGGTCGCGGTGTCGAGCGGCACGCTGGACCCGCCCGGCAGCCGGACGTCGCCCGACTTGCGCGGCAGGACCTGCCAGGCAACGTGGAGCGGGTCCGCGTTGTCGGCCGTGGTGCCGAGCCGGTTGAAGTTGATGTAGCCGTCGTACTCGAGCAGGTCGAGCGGGACGGGATCGACGCCGAACTCGCCGCCGTTCATGGTCCAGTCGCGGAGCTTGCTGGCGTCCAGCTTGAGCTGGACCGCGATGACCCGCGTCTGGTGCGGCTTGAGCGTGATGTCGGTCTTGGTCGTGATCCGCACGGCGCCGTTCAGCCGGTCGTTCCCATAGCGGAACTTGGGCGTGATGGCGTAGCGCAGGGTCTTGCCGGTGTAGTTCTTGATCGTGAGCCAGCGGGTCAGCGTCTGGTCCTTGGACCCGTCCACGAACCCGAACGAGAGCGAGCCGCTCTGGCCCGCCTTGTCCCAGACGGCGATCGGGGACTTGAGCGCGCGCTGCACGCGGAGCTCGCCGCCGCCGATCCGGGTGATCGGGGCGACCACGCCCGGCTTGAGCGCCGGGTTGGTGAACACCGTCGTCTCGGCCGTGTTCATCAGCACGGCCTTGATCTCGAGCGGCGTGCGCCCCGGGAAGGCGCTCTTGAGCAGCGCGGCGGCGCCCGAGACCATCGGCGTGGCACCGGAGGTGCCGCCGAACCCCTGCGTCGCGGTACCGCTGCCGCTGACGGCGGACACGGAGGCACCGGGCGCGCCGATCTCGGGCTTGATGCGGTTCCGGGAGTCCGGGCCGCGGGACGACGTGCCGGCCATGCTGCCGACGAGCGAGACGAAGGTCGCGCTCGACACGCTCGCGGTCACGGTGACCGGGATGGCGAGCTGCGCCTTGATGGCATCGCCGAGCGACTGCTGGATGACCACGGTCGGCACCATGGGCAGGTCGCCGCCGCCGAACGAGAAGCTGACCGCGTCGCCGGGGGCGACGAGCTTGAGCAGGACGGCCACCGCTCCCGCCTTCGTGGCGCGATCGACCTTGAGGCTGATCGAGCAGGCGCCGCGATCGATCAGGGCGATCTTGCCGGACGGGTTGGACAGGTACGGATCCTCGGGCGACCCGGTCGAGATCGAGTCGGCGGGACAGCCCCGCCCGACGTAGGCCACGTCGCCGCTGAAGCCGGCGCCGACGGGCGCCCAGTCCACGGTCTCCGTGTTGGGATACGTGCCGGCGATCGCGGGCGGGGCGGAGATCACGAGCGGGAACGTCTTGGCGCTCGGGACCTGCGTCTGGGCGACCGACAGCGCGCTGGGCGCGGCGGCCGGCGTGCCGGAGACGTACGGCTTGTTGGCGCCGTTGCCGGAGGCGGCGACGGTCAGGATGCCCGCGTAGTGGGTGGCGCGCTCGACGGCCAGCGAGAGGTCGTCGTCGTAGGACGTGCCGTAGTCGCTGCCCAGCGACATGTTGATGATGTCGACGTGGTCGTTGAGGAACCCGTCGCCGTTGGGGTCCATCGCCCAGTCCATCGCGTGCATCAGCGCGACGCCGCTGCAGGCCGTGGAGATGGACGAGCAGACCTTGACCGCGTACAGGTTGGCCCGCGGGGCGACGCCCTTGGTGCCGCCGATGATGTCGGCGACGTGCGTGCCGTGCCCGCCGTCGGTGCCCATGTCGATCCCGAGAGCGGTCCCGGAGTCGGGTGAGTCGATCGGGTCGGGATCCGGCGCCTCGTCTTCGTTCGGCCAGGCCTCGCCGGTGAAGTCGTAGCCGCCCTTCACGCGGGCGGTCGGGAACAGGCCGTCGAGGGTGGTGTTCTTCGGGTCGTCCGAAGACAGGCCATAGGCGGCCTTGAACGCATCGAGCGTGCCGGCGCCACCGAGCGCGGCATGCGTGTAGTCGACGCCGCTGTCGAGGATGGCGACGTCCACGCCCTGGCCCTTGAAGCCCTGGTTGTGGACCACCTTGGCGCCCACGTAGGCGACGGTCTCCGACAGGTCGAACGAGTAGTCCTTGACGGGCACGATCGCGACGACCGACCGGTCCTTGGCCAGCGCGGCCAGACTCTTGGCGTCCACCTTGAGCATGACCACGTTCGAGGCCTTGCCGGTGCGTCCGAGCACCGAAACCTTGGGATCGAGGCTCTTGGCCTTGGCGATGATGGCGTCCTGCTGGGCCTTGGCCGTCGCCAGGGCGCCGCGCTGGGCGGCCGCCGTGCCGGCGATCAGCTCGACCGAGGGTCGCGCGGACAGCCGCACGATGACGCGCTGCCGCCCCTGGGCGTCGCGCAGGGTCCGGGCGATCTTCGAGGTGGCCGCGTCACCCGTGATCGACACGGGCTGGTCGAGCCGCAGCTGTTCGACGCTCTCCGGCACAGGAGCGGCAGGCCGCCGTTGCGGGTCTGCCGCAGCTGCACTGCCGGGGAGCAGGGTGAGGAGGAGCGCGCCGGCGACGAGGATGCCGGGCAGCTTCCGTGACATGCGTTCCCTCCGCTGTGCACCCCATCCCGGACCGTGGCCTCGTCGTCGCGTCGGACGTGATCGGCACGGTCGGTCGGACGTCAAGCTTCGGCGACGGTGGTCAGGGTGGGCGCGTGGTCGCAACCTACACCCCGGCGACGGGCCGGGTCAACGCGGATCGCGCGGCGCGCCGCCCCGGCGACGCGGCCGGGACGCGAAACGACACGCCGGGCCATGAAGGTGGCCCGGCGTGTCGAGCTGGCGGGGCGCTGCGGGGGTGCGCCCCGGGGAAGATCAGGCGGTGACGGGAGCGGTGGCCCGGACCTTGACCCGGGCGGTGGCTTCGGCCGGGCGGGCGGCCCAGACGATGCCCACGCCGGCCAGGATCAGCGTGGCGCCCAGGGCGGCCGCGATGGCGGCGATCCCGAGGCCCATCTGGAGGGCCGAGGCGGTGACGCTGCCGACACCGAGCTCGGCGATCAGCGCGTGGGCCGTGCCGGTCCAGGCCTGCTCGCGGACCTTGGCGTCGAGGGGGTTCTGGCGGTTGAACTGGCTCCAGTAGCGGCCGTCGACCGGGACCTCGTACGTTCCGGCCTCGAACACCTTGCCATCGAACTCGGCGGGCTCGTCGAGGACCACGGTCTGCGTGCCGTTGAGCGTGTGGTACGCGATGGTGGCCATCTGGTACATGTACTCGGAGGCCGTGTTCACGACCGGGTCGTTGGGGTCGAGCTCGGCGGCGTTGACGGTGTAGCCCCAGTCGTCGGTGAGCAGGCCCATGATCGCCACGGCACCCTCGGTCTCGCCGCGATCCGTGAGCTGGCCCGCGTCGTTGTAGGCGAGCTTGACGTTCTGCGCGGCGCTGAAGGCCTGGAGCGAGGTGGCGCCTTCCTGGGTGCGGACGTACGTGTAGCCGCCCACTCCGACGAACACGAGGCCGGCGATGACGAGGGCGAGGCCGACGACCTTGAACCGTGCGTACATTGCGAGTTCCCTTCCTGATCACACCCATCCGCAATTGGGACGCGGACGGCGGGACGACGTGGTGTGGCCGGACGGCTTCCGGGGCCGCGGACCTCGGTTGCGTTCCTGCGTTCATGGTGTCCCACCGGCCACCCGGCCGAACCGGGCCACGCGGACCGAGTCGGGGGGCCATCGCGGCCGCGTTGGGGTGCCAATGGCCCGCCCGGTCCGGGCCGATCGGCACCCAGCGGAGCGGAGCTCACGCCCCGCCGGTGGGCGGGGCCGGCGCGACGGTCAGCGCTGGCAGCTGGGGCAGAGGTAGCAGGCGCCACCCAGGTACTGGATCTTGAGCACGGTCGTGCCGCAGTCGGGACACGGGCGGCCCGCCGCCGCCTTGTCCATGCGGCGGGCGTACCCGCCGGGGTTGCCGTGGAGGTCCGTCTCGTCGGCGCGCCCGCCGAGCTCGATCGCCTCGCGCACCGTCGCGGTGATCGCGTCGTACAGGGCCCGGCGCCACGTGGCGTCGAGGTCCGCGAGGTCGTGACGGGGATGCAGCCGGGCCCGATGGAGGATGTCCTGCGCGATGGCGTTGCCGAGGCCCGGGATGAGCTGGTCATGCGTGAGCAGGCCCTTGACGCTGCGCCTGGGCCCCGCGAGGGCCTCGTCGACCAGGGTGTCGAAGTGGTCGAACGTGAACGCCGGGTCGACCGGCGTCGGCCGCATCCCGCGGACGTACTGGCGCTCCTGCTCGGCCCCGCCCTCCCAGAGCTCCATCGCCCCCCACATCGATGTCGTGACCGTCAGGCCCGAGCGGTCGTCGAACACGAGGCACAGGTGGTACGCGTCCGGCAGCGGGGTCCCGGCCGGATGGAACAGCATCTTGCCGCCGAACTCGCCCAGCAGCAGCACGTACCACGGTTCGAGCGGGACGAACAGCCACCGGCCCCGGGCGTATGCCGTGCCGACGCGCCGGCCGGCCGTCAGCTTCGCGAACTCCTCGTGGCTGCGGTTGTACCAGACGAACTTGTGCGGCCGGTTGCCCAGCGAGCCGCGGGCGATCGTCCGGCCCCGCAGCGTCTCGTTGGCCTGGGACGCCAGCGTGAGGAGCTCAGGCAGCTCGAACATGGCCCATTCGCTCCTCAGCCCGTCAGCCGCTTGTACCGGATGCGGTGCGGCTGGTCGGCGGCGGCGCCCAGCTCGCGGTGGCGGAACGCCTCGTAGTCGCTGACGTTGCCCTCGAACCAGCGCACCTGGCTGTCGCCCTCGAAGGCCAGGATATGGGTCGCGATCCGGTCCAGGAACCAGCGGTCGTGGCTGATCACGACGACGCAGCCGGGGAAGGACTCGAGGCCCGCCTCGAGCGCCCGGAGCGTGTCCACGTCGAGGTCGTTGGTCGGCTCGTCGAGCAGCAGCACGTTGCCGCCCGACTGGAGCAGCTTCGCGAGGTGGACCCGGTTCCGCTCGCCGCCCGACAGCGTGCCCACGAGCTTCTGGTGGTCCGGCCCCCGGAAGTTGAACGACGACACGTAGGCCCGGGCCGGGACCTCGCGGCTGCCGACCCTGACGACCTCGACGCCGTCGGTGATCTCCTGGAACACGGTCCGGTCCGCCCGCAGCGCGTCGCGCGACTGGTCCACGTAGCTCAGCCGCACGGTGTCGCCGATCCGGATCGTCCCGGCGTCCGGCGGCTCCTCGCCCACGAGCATCCGGAACAGCGTCGTCTTGCCCGCGCCGTTGGCGCCGATGATGCCCACGAGGCCGGCCCGCGGCAGCGAGAACGTGAGGTCCTCGATCAGCAGCCGGTCGCCGTAGCCCTTGCGCAGGTTGGCGACCTCGATGACCTGGTCGCCCAGCCGGGGCCCGGGCGGGATCGCGATCTCGAGCTCCCGCGCGGTGCCCTTGTCGCCCTGCGCATCGGCGAGCAGCTGCTCGTACGCGGACAGGCGCGCCTTGCCCTTGGTCTGCCGCGCCCGCGGGGACATGCGCACCCATTCGAGCTCGCGGGCCAGCGTGCGCTGGCGCGCATCCGCCTGCTTCTGCTCGCGCGACAGCCGCTCCAGCTTCTGTTCCAGCCAGCTCGAGTAGTTGCCCGCGAACGGGATCCCGCGCCCGCGGTCCAGCTCCAGGATCCACTTCGCGACGTTGTCGAGGAAGTACCGGTCGTGGGTGATCGCCACCACCGTGCCCGCGTACTCGCCCAGGAACCGCTCCAGCCACTCGACGGACTCGGCATCGAGGTGGTTGGTCGGCTCGTCGAGCAGCAGCAGGTCCGGGTGCTGGAGCAGCAGCCGGCACAGCGCGACGCGGCGCTTCTCGCCCCCGGACAGCGTGCCCACGTCGGCGTCGTCCGGCGGGCAGCGCAGCGCGTCCATGGCGATGTCCACGTTGCGCTCCAGGTTCCACGCGTCGGCGGCGGCGATCCGGTCCTCGAGGGCGGCCTGCTCGGCGCCGATGGCCTCGTAGTCGGCGTCCGGCTCGGACCACTTCGCCATCACGGCGTTGTAGTGGTCGATGAGGTCCTGGACCGGGCGGACACCGTCGAGCACGTTGCCCTTGACGTCCTTGCCCGGGTCCAGCTGCGGCTCCTGGCTGAGGAAGCCGACGCTGAAGCCGGGTGTGAGTCGGGCCTCGCCGGTGAACCCGTCGTCCAGTCCGGCCATGATCCGCAGCAGGCTGGACTTGCCCGCCCCGTTGGGCCCGATCACGCCGATCTTGGCGCCCGGGTAGAACGAGATCGAGATGTCCTCGAGCACCGTCCGGTCCGGCGGGTAGTGCCGGGCGAGCCGGTACGCGGTGTAGATGAACTCCGGCGGCATGGCCACAGGGTACCGACAACCGGCCCCCACCGAGACCCTCGGGTCAGCGCCGGATGTTGCCGGATTCAGGTCGCGCCGATGGTAGGTTCGACAACGTCCGGCCGCCACACTCGGGTGACGGGCATCAGGATCGCAGCGAGCGCGGGAGGGATTCGCAACCATGACCGACGGGATCACCGTCCAGGAGTTCATCGACTCCGCGGGCGTCGAGGATTGGCGTCTGCTGAGCGAGGGCGCCAGCGCGTTCTTCCGGACCGGCTCGTTCGCGGCCGCCGCTCGGTTCGTTGGCGCGATCAGCGGGCTGCCCGGTCTCGGCGGCCATCCGCCGGACGTGGACATCCGGCACGACGGCGTGACGGTGCGACTGATCACCATCGCGGACGACTGGTTCGGCCCGACCCGGAGGGACGTCGAGGTCGCCCGCCAGATCTCGGCGGTCGCGCGCGACCTGGGCGTCGCCGCCGATCCGTCCGCGGTCCAGACCCTGCTCATCGTCCCGGGGGCACCGGTCACCGCCGAGGTCATGCCCTTCTGGCGCGCCGTGCTCGGGTACGAGCCTCGGGCCGACAGCCCCGATGAGGACCTGGTCGATCCGCACCGCCTCGGGCCGTCGTTCTGGTTCGAGTCGATGCGCGAGCCGCGTGCCGACGGCGGTGGCGCCATCCACGTCGCGGTCTGGGTGCCGTACGAGCAGGCCGAGACACGCGTGGCGGCGGCACTCGCGGCGGGCGGCCGTCTCGTGCGCGACGAGCACGCGCCCGCGTGGTGGACGCTGGCGGACGCCGCGGGCAACGAGGCCGACATCGCGACGACGATGCACCGAGACTGAGCCCGTAACCCCGAACCGGCGGTCGCGGCTCGGCGCCTGCTACCGTGGCCCGATGCGCCCAGCCGACAGCCACGACCTGATCCGGGTCCACGGCGCCCGCGAGAACAACCTCAAGAACATCAGCCTCGAGATCCCCAAGCGCCGGCTGACCGTGTTCACCGGCATCTCGGGCTCCGGCAAGAGCTCGCTGGTGTTCTCGACCATCGCCGCCGAGTCGCAGCGGCTGATCAACGAGACCTACAGCGCCTTCGTGCAGGGCTTCATGCCCACGCTGGCGCGGCCCGAGGTCGACCTCCTCGACGGCCTCACCACCGCGATCATCGTCGACCAGGAGCGCATGGGCGGCAATCCCCGCTCCACGGTCGGCACCGCCACCGACGCCAACTCGCTGCTGCGCATCCTGTTCAGCCGGCTCGGCCAGCCGCACATCGGCTCGCCCAACGCGTTCTCGTTCAACGTCCCGTCCGTGCGCGCGTCGGGGACGATCACGATCGAGCGCGGCGGCCGAGCCCGGCCGGCTCCGGACGAGGGCGAGCTCCGCCACTACGGGGGCACCGTGAGCGTCGAGCGCGCCGGGCCGGGCCGCACCGCGGAGCGGTCGTTCTCGGTCCTCGGCGGCATGTGCCCGCGCTGCGAGGGCATGGGGACGGTCTCGGACGTCGACCTCGCGGAGCTATTCGACGACACCAAGTCGATCGCCGAGGGCGCGATCACGATCCCCGGCTACAAGGTCGACTCCTGGTGGACGGTGGGCATCTTCGCCGAATCGGGGTTCATCGACCCCCACAAGCCGATCCGCGACTACACCCCCCAGGAGCGCGAGGACTTCCTGTACAAGGAACCGACCAAGGTCAGGGTCAAGGGGGTCAACCTCACCTACGAGGGGCTGATCCCGAAGATCCAGAAGTCGATGCTGTCCAAGGACGTGGACACGCTCCAGCCCCACATCCGCGCGTTCGTCGAGCGGGCCGCGACCTTCACCGCCTGCCCCGACTGCGGCGGCACCCGGCTGGCCGAGCCCGCCCGATCGTCGAAGATCCGGGGCCTCAGCATCGCCGACGCGTGCGCGATGCAGGTCAGCGACCTCGCGGACTGGCTCCGGGACCTGGACGAGCCGTCCGTGGGGCCGCTGCTCGCCGGGCTGCGCCACATCCTCGACTCGATGGTGGAGGTCGGCCTCGGCTACCTCTCGCTCGACCGGGCGTCGGGCACGCTGTCGGGCGGCGAGGCGCAGCGCACCAAGATGATCCGGCACCTCGGGTCGTCGCTCACCGACGTGACCTACGTGTTCGACGAGCCGACCGTGGGCCTCCACCCGCACGACATCGAGCGCATGAACCGGCTGCTGCTGCGGCTGCGCGACAAGGGCAACACCGTGCTCGTGGTCGAGCACAAGCCGGACGTGATCGCCATCGCCGACCACGTCGTCGACCTCGGCCCCGGCGCCGGTCCCGACGGGGGGACGGTGTGCTTCGAGGGGACGGTCGACGGCCTGCGAGCCAGCGACACGCTCACCGGGCGCCACTTCGGGTATCGGGCCCGGCTCAAGCCGGAGACGCGCACGCCGGCCGGCGCCCTGGCGATCCGCAACGCGACCCGCAACAACCTGCGGGACGTGAGCGTGGACGTCCCGCTCGGCGTCCTGTGCGTCGTGACCGGCGTGGCCGGCTCCGGCAAGAGCTCGCTGATCCACGGCTCGCTGCCGCGGGACGCGGGGGTCGTCTCGATCGACCAGGCGGCGATCCGGGGCTCACGCCGCAGCAACCCGGCCACGTACACCGGGCTCCTGGACCCGATCCGGACGGCCTTCGCCAAGGCGAACGGCGTCAAGCCCGCGCTGTTCAGCGCCAACTCCGAGGGCGCCTGCCCGGTGTGCAACGGCCTCGGCGTCATCTACACGTCGCTCGGGATCATGGCCGAGGTCGCGTCGGTGTGCGAGGAGTGCGAGGGCAAGCGGTTCCAGGCGACCGTGCTCGAGTACAAGCTCGCCGGGCGCGACATCACCGAGGTGCTCGCGATGTCGGTCACCCAGGCGCTGGCGTTCTTCGGCGGCGGCGAGTCCAGGGTCCCGGCCGCCCGCGCGGTGCTGGGCCGGATGGCCGACGTGGGACTCGGGTACCTGACCCTCGGCCAGCCGCTCAGCACGCTCTCCGGCGGCGAGCGGCAGCGGCTCAAGCTGGCCATCCAGATGGCCACCGACGGGGGCATCTACGTGCTCGACGAGCCGACCTCGGGGCTGCACCTCGCGGACGTCGAGCAGCTGCTCCACCTGCTCGACCGGCTGGTGGACGCGGGCAAGTCGGTGATCGTCATCGAGCACCACCTCGCGGTTATGGCGCACGCCGACTGGATCATCGACCTCGGTCCCGGCGCCGGGCACGACGGCGGGCGGGTCGTCTTCGCCGGCCTGCCCGCGGACCTGGTCGCTGCCCGCAGCACGCTCACCGGCGAGCACCTGGCCGCGTACGTGAGCTGAACCCGCGCCGTTCGGGACCTCTGCCACTGGTCGGGCTGCACGGGGCCGACGATGCTGTGCGCCAAAGAGAGGAGGCGCCGCGATGGGTCTGCGCAGGCGGTTCTGGTATGCGTTCGCCGGGGTACCGCGCGGTCCGCTGGGCTGGGTCGGGGCCCGCGTGATCGCGAAGAAGCCCGGGTTCTTCCGGGCCATGGCCGCGGAGCTGGAGCTGCAGCCCGACGATGTCCTGCTGGATGTCGGCTGCGGGGCCGGCGACTTCCTCGCCGACCAGGCCTCGCACGTCGGCCACGTCGCCGGGCTGGACGCGTCGGAGATCCCGCTCAGCCTCGCTCGGCGACGGCTGGCCGACCGGATCGCGGCCGGGACCGCCGAGGTCGTCAAGGGCGACGCCGCGGCACTCCCGTGGGCGGACGGCCGGTTCAGCGTGGTCACCTCGCAGTACTTCCTCAAGTTCCTCCCCCACCCCGAGGCTGCGCTCCGGGAAATGTGCCGGGTCCTCCGCCCGGGCGGACGCGCCGTGGTCACCCTGAGCGATACGGACCAGCGTGGCTGGGGTGCGACCGATCGGTCGGGAACGGCCGACGGCTGGGGGCAGTGGTTCTGGAGCGACGCCGACGCGCAGCGGCTGATGGCGGAGGCCGGCTTCGCCGACGTCGCCGTGTCCGTCGGAGCAGGAGCAGGGAAGCCCCAGCTCGTCCGGGGCGTGAAGCCCGTGCCGGCCGGCATCGAGCGAGCGCGCGAGACGGCGGCTCCCGCGGAGTCAGTTGCTCCCGCAGAGGCGGCGGTGAGCTGATCCCGCGCGCCGGCGGCCGCTACGAGGCCGCGGCGACGAGGTGAAGCGAGGCCAGGGCGCGAACGTCGCCGCGCGGCTTCCACGCCGGCGGGCGCTCGGGATCGACCCGGAACTCGGGGAACAGGGCGGCGAAGCGCTCGATCATGATCGTGAGCTCCAGCCGGGCGAGGTTCGAGCCCAGGCACAGGTGGCGGCCGTGGCCGAACGCGACGTGGCGGTTCGGGTGGCGGTCGAGGACGCAGCGCTCGGGGTGCTCGAAGGCGCGCGGGTCGTGGTTCGCCGCGCCGTAGGCGAGGAGCACGACATCGCCGGCGGGGATCGTCTGGCCATGGAGGTCGACGTCGCGCGCCGCGTTGCGGGCGAAGACCTGCACCGGCGACACGAAGCGGAGGAGCTCGTTCACCGCGGTGTGCGCGAGCCCGTCCGGGTCGCCGAACAGCTGCGCGCGCTGCTCCGGGTGCTGCGCGAGGTGGAGCAGGCTCATGCCCATCGCGCCCGAGGTCGTCTCGTAGCCCGCGAGCAGCATCAGGACGCCGAACTGGCGCAGCTCGAGGTCGGACAGCCGGTGGCCCTCCACCTCGGCCTCGAGCAGCGTCCCGAGGAAGTCGTCGCGGGGCTCCCGCCTGCGGTCGGCGATCAGCCCGTCGATGTAGGCCTCCGCGTCGCGCACCGCCCTGGCCTGGTCGTCCTTGTCGCGCAGGGCGCTCGAGAACATCCGCTCCACCCAGTCGAACCAGAGCTCCTCGTCCTCCTCCGGCAGGTTCATGAGCCGCGCGAGCGAGCCGAGCGACATGGGGTGGGCGAACTCGGCCATCACGTCGCCGCCGCCGTTGCGCGCGATCGGCTCGAGCAGCCGCGTCGCGAGCGCCTCGAGGTCGGCGCGCATGGCGTCGATGCGAGGCTTGGCGAACAGCGGGTTGACGAGCGCGCGATACCGGGTGTGCTCCGGTGGGTCGAGCTCGATCGGCAGCAGTGGGTGGTCCCGCGGCTGTGAGGGAGGGATCACGGTGGTGCCCACGACGGCCGAGGTGAACGACTCGTGATCGAGCGCCGCGGCGACCACGTCGTCATAGCGCGTGATCAGCCAGAAGCCGCCGTACAGGTCCGAGTGCAGGAGCGGCTGCTGCTCCCGGATCGGCCCGAAAACGCTCTCGGGATCCCGGACGAACCGCGGGTCGTGGTGGTCGAAGCTCATGCCGCGCCCGGCCGGTTCGCACGATCGTCCGCGCCCTCCGCGCGGCGGATGCCCTCGACGTTCATGGGACGCACCTCGTGTTCGGGTGCGAGCATCGTACTTCGGCCGCACGTGATCGATGGCGATGTCGAGGCGGCGGTGCGCGAGCCGACGCCGCAGGCGTTGATGGCAGGTCTCCGCGGCCGCCGGTCGCATCGTCCTCGGGCGCTGCTCCCTGGCGCCGTCATACTGCGGCCGTGAGCTTCCGAGCCGGCACTGCCGCCCTCCTGCGTCGCTTCGCACTCCTCGGCGTCACCGAGAGCGACACCGACGAGACGCAGGCACAGAAGGTCACGCTCACGCTCGCCGCCGGGTGCATCGCCTCGCTCGCGGTCATCTGGGTGGGCACCTATTGGGCGCTCGGCCTCCCCCGCTCGGCCGCGATCCCGTTCGCGTACCAGGTCGCCACGGTCGTCAGCCTCGTCGTCTTCGCGCGCACGAAGAGCTACCGGTTCCTGCGCGGGAGCCAGGCTGCGATGATGACGGCCCTCCCATTCCTGCTCCAGTGGTCGCTCGGCGGGTTCGTTGCGTCGTCCGCGGTCTGTCTGTGGGCGCTGATCGCCGCAGTCGGCACCCTGTTCTTCTACACCGCCAGTGAGTCCTTTCCGTGGTTCGGGGCGTTCGTGGGACTGGCGGTCGCGTCAGGACTGATCGACCCCCTCCTCGCGCAGCAGCCAGCGCCCATCCCCGACCATGTCCGCACCGCCTTCTTCGTCCTGAACATCGTCGGCGTCTCGCTGGTCGTGTACGCGATGCTCCAGTACGCGGTGCGAGCACGAGATGCGGCGTTCGCCCGCTCGGAGGGGCTGCTCCTCAACGTGCTGCCGAGGTCGATTGCCGAACGCCTGAAGCACTCGCCCGCCGTCATCGCCGACGCCTATGACGAGGTGACCGTCCTGTTCGCGGACATCGCCGACTTCACGCCGTTTGCCGAGCGGACCGAGGCCACTCGCGTGGTCGAGATGCTCAACGAGGTGTTCAGCGCCTTCGACGACCTGGCGGCGCGCCACGGCGTGGAGAAGATCAAGACGATCGGAGACGCGTACATGGTCGCCGCGGGCCTCCCGGAGCCACGGCCCGACCACGCCGAGACCATGGCCGACATGGCGCTCGAGATGCGACGTGCCTTTGCCGTGACCTGTCGGCCGCTGGATGCGAGCCTCGCCATCCGCATCGGGATGGAGAGCGGCCCGGTCGTCGCCGGCGTCATCGGTCGACGCAAGTTCATCTACGACCTGTGGGGCGACACGGTGAACACCGCAAGCCGCATGGAGTCCCATGGCATTCCCGGTGAGATCCAGGTCGGCGAGGCTGCCCATCGCCGGCTTCGCCACGGCTACACGTTCGAGTCCCGCGGCGAGATCGAGATCAAGGGCAAGGGCCGCCGGGCGGCATACCTCCTCACGGGACGGCGCGGGCCCGGCTGACAACTCCACCAGCTACTGGCGCCGGGTCGCCAGCATCGCGGTCGTTACGAGCGGCGTGCGGCTCGACACCGGCCCTTCGAGGTGCGCGCGAACGCCATCAGCTGCGCAGCACCTTCTCCAGTGCCCGGCCCTTCGCAAGCTCGTCCACGAGCTTGTCGAGGTACCGGATCTGCTGCATGAGCGGGTCCTCGATGGTCTCGACGCGCACCCCGCAGACCACGCCCGTGATGAGCCGTGCGTTGTCGTGCAACCGCGCCCCTGCGAAGAAGTCGGCGAGGGTCGTGCCGCCGGCGAGGTGCCGGCCGAGCTCTGACTCGTCGTAGCCCGTCAGCCAACGGATCACCGCGTCGAGCTCGACCTGGGTGCGGCCCTTCTTCTCGACCTTCGCAAGGTACAGCGGATAGACCGAGGCCAGGGTCATCGTGACGATCCGGTGTCCGGCCGATCCGCTCATCCCGAGCCTCCGCTCGCTCGCCGCGGAAGGATCGCAACCGGCGCGCCAGCATCCGGGCGCATCACGGCGTGACCGCGAACCAGCGACCCTCGGGGTCCGCGAACGCGAAGCTCCGAATGCCCTGGTGCTCGCCCACCTCGGTCGCCTGCACCCCACGACCGACCAGGCTGGCGCGGGTGGCCTCGAGGTCGTCGACGTGGAAGCAGATCGACGGCGTCGCGAGGTCGAGACCGTCCGGGTTGTCCTTCATCAACTCGAGCGGCACGAGCTCGAACGCGAACGGCTGGTCGGCGAACCCGACCTGCACGATCGTGAAGGTGCCCGCCTCCGTGCGACGCTTCTCGACCATCCCGATCTGCTCGACCCAGAACCTGCGGCAGGCTTCCGCGTCGTTCACGTACAACACGACGTATCCGACCTTCATGGGCGACTCCCGGAAAGCGGCGTGGACGGGACGCTGGCGCGCTCGGCTTCCAGCATAGTCCCCGTCGCCAGCGCCAACCGGCCCGACTGTCGCAGTCGTCCGAGCCCTCCGCCCAGGATGTCGAAGGAGGCGTGACCAAGCGCAGCCATGCGACGGCAGAGTCGGAGTGGGTCCCCACAACCGAAGGCGTCCCCGCACTGATGGTCGCGGGCACCGTTGATGCGAAGGATCGTCGCGCTGTTGCTCGTCTGCGTCGTCGCCGCATGCGCGGGCTGGCCTGGAGCGGTCCAGGCATCGGAGGAACCGGCAGCCGTTCCGGCCGGCCTGCAGACCGAGGTGTTCGCGAATGCACTTCGTCAGTCGGCGGGCCCGTTCAGCAACCCGAGGCGCCGCATAGCATGGCGCCATGACACTCGACCTCGAGAATCTCCGGCTGTCCATCTACACGTCGCTTGCCTCGACGGGTCGAGCCCCCGACACCGCGGCACTCGCCGCGGCCAGCGGTGCGAGCGCAGCGGAGATCGAGAGCGGGCTCCGGCAGCTCGCCGCCGGCCGCCACCTCGCGCTCGATGCCGACGGGCGCATCGCGCTCGCCCACCCCTTCTCGACGGTTGACCTCGGCTTCTCGGTGAAGGGCGCGCGAACCCTGTGGTGGGGCGGCTGCGTCTGGGACTCGTTCGCGATCCCCCACCTCGTTCCTGACGAGCCCGAGGTCCTGGTCGCGACCACGTGCCAGGGTTGCGGACGAGCGCATGCCTGGGTGGTCGGCCGCGCGGAGCCGCCCGACGGCGACCAGCTCGCGCACTTCCTCGTCCCGGCTGCGCACATGTGGGACGACGTCCTGTTCACGTGTGGCAACCAGCGGGTGTTCTGCAACGACACCTGCCTCGTCACCTGGCTGGCGCGGGAGGGCCGGCAGCGTGGCTACGCGACGGACCTCGCGACGGTGTGGCGCCTGGCGAGCGGCTGGTACGCGGGACGACTCGATCGCGGCTACGCCCGACGCGAGCCGTCCGCCGCCCACGACTACCTGCGCGGGGTCGGGCTGTCCGGGTCGTTCTGGGGGCTCTGACGGGCGCGCGCCGGCGGCTGCACCCAGTCCCGGGCGCGGAGTCGAGACAGCGCGTGCGCATGAGTGGCGCCCTCCGCGCCCTGGCCGCACGATCTCAGGCGCGGTAGTCGAGGATCTCCGGGAGGTTCATGCCCGGGCTGCGGGCGCTCGTGTTCTTCCAGGATCACCTGCCAGCGATCGTGGTGCGGACCCCGCTCGACGCGGGAGCTCACCTCGACGTCGAGCCGTCCGCCTGAGTCTGCGTCGCCTGGTTTCGTCGCCCACACCTTCGCCAATCTCGGCGACGGCACCAACTGCTCGATCAGCGTCTGGACGTCAGCCGCGGCCTCCCTGCCGGGAGCATGTCGATGATGCCGGCAGCCGCCTATCCCCTGCCCATGTCGGGCTTGCGCCGCTCGTAGCGCCGCTGGAACGCCGGACCTGTCGCGGCATCGGTGAAGAAGGCAAGGCCGACCCCGGCGGTATTGGCAATCAAGTCGGCGGGGTCGCTGACGTTCTCCATGACGCCGAACCCGTTGGTGACTTCGAACAACTGCACGGCGATGAGCGTGAGGCCGGCGGCGAACAGCCGCGACCACCCGTACCTTGCGGTTGCATTGATGGCGGCGAAGTACAGGGCGAACGAGACGGCGACGTTGCCCGAGTATGCGTTGACGACTTCAGCGAACGGGCCGTCGTAGCCGGACTTGAGCACCAGCACGCCGGCTCCGAGGACGGCAAGCGCCACGTTGCGGAACGTGAGGGCCTGTCTCAAATCCGCAGGCGCATCATCCCCCACTGCGTTGCCGTCGCCCGACGCAGACCGAGACGCCCACGGGTGATGCGGCAAAGGGCTCGCTGGACCGCCCGAACGAGCGGATGAACCAGCGCGGCTGCAGGCGCGACAACTGCGCGCGCTGGCCTGTCGCATCCATCGATTCTCCATGTGAGCGAGCCGCCACACGACACGGCCCGGCTGCGTGAACTGCTCGGGGCGGAGGCCGGTGTACGCAGCCTCCCGCGTTGATCGTCGGGATCGAGCCGGCGCCCCTGTAGTGCTGGACGGCCTGATCCCAGGTCACCTCGGTGCAAGGCGGAGTCGGCCGCCGTTCGGAGCGCGGCCTCCGTGGTGGCCCCGTCGGTGGGCCGCTGGCGGCGAGGTTGTGTCCTGGCCGAGCCAGGCCGGACGCCCGGCGTGGAGCCGCCTGGCTTGACAACCGAGGAGTCCCGCCAATGATCCAAAGTTGGGCAGGAACTGGCGCCCCCAGACGGACGCCCGGGCGCACGATACGAAGCGTACGACCTCCTCGGGTGGTACCGCCGCCTTCAGGCCTCGACGTGTGGTACGGCTGGGTTGGTCTCGTGGCAGGTCGCGAAGGCAGCGAGTCAGGCGAACTCAGGCGTCGTTTCCGGTGACACGGCGGCGAGCGTGCGCGCGAGCTCGATCGCCTCTGCGAGCGTGAGGTTGGCGCCCGCCGCGCGCTCCTGCGCCCAGGCGTCTTCGCCGAGCGCGTCGATCAGGGGCTGCTCGAAGCGGCGGCGAAGCTCGCGACCGGTCGGCGACTGCGTGAGCCTCGCGTTCTGCTCAACAGCGTCGAGGGCGCCTACCAGGCGTGCTGCCGAGCGCGCGTCAGCGGGCTCGGTCGCCAGAGCGATTCCCTGAAGGGTCGCGGTCAGGTTGACGTTGGGGCTCGGATCCGCAGCGAGGATCTGAAGTGATGACATCAGGGCAGCACGGGCCTCGCCGCGCCTGCCGAGCCCGAGGAGTGCGATACCAAGGCCGAGGAGCGTACCGACTTCCCAGGCGACCTGGCCTTGACGCCGAACGACCTCGAGCACGGATCGCAGCCTGTTCTCCGCAGCGCCGTATCGCTCCTCGAGAAGGTCCAGCCAGGAGACATTGTGCTCCACCAGGTTGACCAGGAGAGTCTGACCGAGCCGACGCGCCTCGTCCGCAGCCTCCTTGAACATCGTCCGCGCCTCTTCTCTGACGCCTGCGTCCGTGAAGACGACCGCGATGTCCATACGGGTCGTCACGCGCCGCCGGTCGTCGAGGGCCTTGAGCTCTGCTAGCACTTCGCGACCCAGTCGAACCGCCTCGGGGTCGTTCCGCGCTCCTGCGACCATGGCGAGGCCGAGGAGCGCGTACGCGCGGACGCCGCTAGCGGGCTCGGCGAGGCGGAGCGACTGACGGGCGGCAGCCTCCGACGCATCGAGATCCCCGACCAGCAGTTCAGCATCGGCGAGCAGGCCGAACAGCTCCGCCCGAGCGCGATCCGGCACGTCGGGGTGCTCGAGGTACGTTGTGAACCGCTGTCGGATCTCGCCGTAGGCTCCGCGCGACTTCCAGTACAGGAACAGCAGCCGTGCTGCTCGCGCCGCGTCCACGGCGCTCGCGGCGGTGAGGACCGCGAGCATGGCGCGAAGGTTGTCCTCCTCGGTGACGAACCAGGCCAGCCGTTCGCCGCTGTACTGGTCCCAATCAAGGAAGTTCCGCTCCAGTCGCTCGAGATACCAGTGGGCATGGCGGAGCACGTACTCGTCCCGCTCGCCGGAGACGTCCAGTCGCTCCCGCGCGTACTCGCGCAGGGTCTCGAGCAGGAAGAACCGATCGTCCCCGAGCGGCTTGACGAGGCTCTGGTCGACGAGCGTCCCGACTAGGTCGAGACCGGCACCGGCGATCGCCTCGGCGGCGTCGAGCGTGAACGAGCCGCGAAAGACGGACAGCCGCCGGAACGCCGCCTGCTCGCCGGGAGCGAGAAGGTCGTGGCTCCACTCGATCGTCGCCCGCAGCGTCCGTTGCCGCTCGGGCAGGTCGTGGGCGCCACCGGTGAGCAGCGACAGGGACTCGTCGAGGCGCTGCAAGAGCGCCGACGGGGAGAGCAGCCGCACCCGCGCCGCGGCGAGCTCGAGGGCGAGCGGCAGGTCGTCGAGGCGGCGGCAGATCTCGCCCACGGTCGCGTCAGGAGCGATGTGCCGGCCGGCCGCGGCCGCCCGGCTCACGAACAGCTCCACCGCCGCGACTCGCTCGAGCGGCTCGACCGGCAGCTCGTGCTCCACCGAGAGGCGAAGTGGCCCGCGCGACGTCGCGAGGACGACCGTCTTGCCCGCCAGCAGCTCGGCGACCACGGCCTCCACGCCGCGCAGGTGCTCGAGGTTGTCGAGCACGAGCAGCGTGTGCCGCCCGGCGAGCCACGGCGCGAGATCGGCATCCGCCGCAAGCCCGACGGCCTCGGCGACCGCGGGCTTCACGGCGGTCAGCTCGCGAAGCGGCGCGAGCGCGATGAAGAAGACGCCGTCCGCGAACCGATGCGAGAGTTCGGCCGCCGCCTCGACCGCGAGGCGCGTCTTGCCGGTGCCGCCGGCACCCGTGAGGGTGACGAGGCGCGTGCCGGCGCGGGTGACGAGCTCGGTGATCACTCGCAGCTCGCGCTCGCGCCCGATGAACGGCGTGGCGGGGACCGGGAGGTTCGCGCGGTAGAGGCTTCTCAGCGGCGGAAACGCCGCGTGGCCAAGCTGGTACACGCGCTCGGGGGCTGCGAGATCCTTGAACCGGTGCTCGCCGAGATCGGTGAGCACCGCGTCCACGAGCGTCGCGGTTGCCGCCGAGACGAGCACCTGGCCACCGTGTCCCGCCGCCGCGATACGAGCTGCCCGATGCACGTCGTGGCCGACGTAGCCCTCCTCGCCGATGAGCGGCGCTCCCGTGTGGACGCCGACCCGCACCCGGATCCGGCCGCTCGTCGCCAGGCGGGCCGTGAAGTCGGACGCTGCGGCGAGCGCACCGGGCGCGGTGGGGAACGCGAAGAAGAACGCGTCACCCTGGGTGCCGACCTCGACGCCTCCGTTGGCGACGGAGGCCTCGCGGATCACCCGGCGGTGATGGGCGAGCGCCGTGGCGTAGGCCTCTGCGCCGAGCTCGTCGAGGAGCGAGGAGGAGCCCTCGACATCGGTGAACAGGAACGTAACCGTGCCGGTCGGGAGCTCCGGCCGCTTCCTGGATTCCTCCGCTGAGCTGCGCGGAGGACGTGGGGGTCGCGCGACCGCGTCGGGGATGTGGACGAAGCTCCCGACGAGCGCATCGGCATGGGGCATCACGCTCGCCCAGTAGCGCTTGTTCTCCGGGTCGCCCGAGTCGAACAGGTCGTCGTAGCGGATCCGGTCGCTCTTCGCCGATGCGCGCTCGACCGCCCGGACGGCGAACTCGCGGAGTTGGCGCGCGTTCGCGAGGTGGGGCGCGGCGGCGAGGTAGTGGAGGGCGAGCTTCTCGACACCCGCGACGGACCGGTCGAGCTCCGAGGCCGCGTTCAGCATCTGGCTGAGCGCGACAAGGATCCGGTCGCCGGCGTCCATGGGGGCGATCTCCCAGCCGTTCGCCTCGGGGACGCGGCTCAGGACGTCTGTTCCCTTCGGGCGGGCACGGATCCGGTCCTTGAACTCCCCGATCGTGGTGCCGGAGCTGCCGGCGAGGACGAACACGATCCCGCCTGCGCGCTCGAGATTGACGTCGAGGAATGGCATGAGCGCCTCGTACGGCCAGGGCTCGTCGGGCTTGGCGTCGACCTCGTCGATCAGGCAGATCGTCGGTCCGCCGGCCGTCGCTCCGGCGAGGCCGTCGCGGAAGCCCGCCTCGGGCAGCCTCGCGAGGTTGAGCTCGGCGTAGGCGACATCGGGGAGCGAGGCCGCGACCTGTTCGACGAAGTACGTCTTGCCCGACCCAGGCGCCGCCCACAGCAGGTGGTTGTCGCGGCGCTTGGCGGGCTGGGCGCACGCCTCCGCGATCCGCAGCCGGGCGTCCTTGAGCTGCTCGCGCACGGTCTCGCCGAAGCGCATGTACGAGCCGACGACCGCGTAGTCGTCCATGTGCACGGACGAGAGGCCCCCGACGAGGGCGACGAGCTCGTCGGGCGGACGTTTGACCAGGTGCGAACGGGGCGCGGTCGGCATCGGCCCAGCAATGCTACGCCACGTGCCCCTCGATCGAGCGCCGGACTCGCCCGAGTGCCGGGACGGACGTCAGGGCAGGCAGCGGGCGGCCGAGCCGACGCTCAGCGGTCGTCGCGAGACATGGAGGGCGGGCCGCCACGACTCCCGCTCCTGGGCGAGCCAGGCCATCCGATACGTGGCGGGTTGCTTCTGGCGCCCCCGGACGGATTCGAACCGCCGACGCCAGCCTTAGGACGGCTGCGCTCTATCCACTGAGCTACGGGGGCGCGGAACCGCATCGTACCCCCGTCACACGGCCGCCGCGGCGGCGCAACGGGCGCGTCAGGCGGCCGGACCGTCGTCCTCGCGGTTGCGCATCGCCTCCGCGGCCAGCGTCATGTACTCGTGGAGCTGCATCCTGGCGTCCTGCGGCGCATCCGACTCGTCGATCGCCGCCCGCATGTGGAGCAGCCAGCGGTCCCGCGCCAGCGCGCCGATGGCGAACGGGAAGTGGCGCGCCCGCAGCCGCGGGTGGCCGCGCTCCTCGAGATACGTCCTCGGGCCACCCCAGTACTGGACGAGGAACAGCGTGAGCCGGCGGCGGGCGCCGGCGAGGGCCGCGGGGTCCGGGTACAGGCCGAGCAGGACGGGGTCGGACTCGACGCCCTCGTAGAACCGGTCGACCAGCCGTTCGAAGAAGGGCAGGCCGCCGACGCGGTCGTAGAGCGTGGCCTCGGGCATGGCCGGATTCTAGGGAGCCGCGCCGGAGCCTGGGATCCGGGCCGGAAACCGGAGAGCCGGGCCGGAGCCTGGGAGCCGCGCCGGAACCCGGGCCCCCGGCGCGCCGTCCCGGGGCCCATCGCCGTTCCCCACCTACAATGCCGACCGTGACCGCTCCCCTGCCCCCGCTGCTGCTGTTCGGCCGCCGCGCGTGCCACCTGTGCGACGAGGCGCGCACGATGCTCGACGCCCTGCTCGCCGACCGCGCCGCCCGCGGGCTGCCGGTCCCGGCCGTGGAGGAGCGCGACATCGACGCCGACGAGGCGCTCCACAGGCGCTACGCGTTCACGATCCCGGTGATCGCCATCGACGGCCGCGAGCTGGAGCTGGTGACCAGCGCCGCGACGTTGCGCCGGTTCCTCGCCGAGGCGCTGGACGGTGCGGCGGAGGCCGTCTCGTGACCGGCGACTACACGATCCTGGTCGCCCTCGCGGCGGGCGTGATCTCGTTCCTGTCGCCGTGCGTGCTGCCGCTCGTCCCGGCGTACCTGGGCCAGCTCACGGCGGTCGCGGTGGCGGCGCAGCAGGGCGGGTCGCCCTCGCGCTGGGCGGCGATGCGCCACGCGGCCGCGTACGTGGCCGGGTTCGGGACGGTGTTCACGCTGCTGGGCGTCACGGCGGCGTTCGCCGGCGGCGCGATCGCGGACTACATCGGCGCGCTGCGGTTCTGGGGCGGCGCGATCCTCGTGTTCATGGGCCTCAGCCTCGCCGGCATCATCCGGATCCCGATCCTGGAGCGCACCTGGCGACCGCTCGACGCCGGGGCGGCCGCGGGCCTGACCTCGATGACCGGGGGCATGACGCTGGCGCCGGCCGGCGGCGGCGTGGGCGGGCGCGTGGGGAGCCGGCTGGTGGGCTCGAAGGCCGGGCTGGGCGCGGCGTTCGCGCTGGGCGCCATCTTCGCGGTCGGCTGGACGCCGTGCATCGGCGTGATCCTGGGCGGGATCCTGACCATGGCGGCCTCGTCCGGGACCACGCTCCAGGGCGCCGTGCTGCTGGTCGCCTACACCGCGGGCCTGGGCGTGCCGTTCCTCCTGATCGCGCTGTTCTACGACCGGGCCCCCGGGCTGATGCGGCCGCTGGTCCGGCACGGGCGCCTGGTGTCGCTGATCGGCGGGCTGCTGGTGGTCGCGATCGGCCTGGCGATGATGTTCGACCTGCTGGTGCTGCTGCCGCGGTTCTTCCAGTTCACGTCGTTCGTGTGAGCGGCGGCGACCTCCCGGGGGCGTCGTCGCCGGACGCTCGTCCGGACCCGCCCGCGCCGCGGCGCGGGCTCATCGGCCCGTTCACCGGCCGGCAGCTGGCCACCGTGGTGGCCGTCGTCGTGGTCGCGGCCGTCGCGCTCTCGTTGGCCACCCGGCCGATCGCCCCGGGTCCGGGTTCGGCGAGCGCGCTGCCGACGGTCACGCCGTACATCGTGGGGCCGGTGACCGAGGGCCTCCGCCCGGGCGCGGCGGCGCCGGAGCTGGAGGCGACCCGCGACGACGGCTCGACCGTGGTCCTGGCCGACCTGGACGGCAATCCCGTGAGGCTCGCCGACCTGCGCGGGAAGCTCGTGTGGCTCAACTTCTGGGCCTCCTGGTGCCCGCCCTGCCAGTCGGAGACCCCGGTCCTGCGCGACCTCGCGGCGGAGTACGGCGGGGCGGGGCTCGAGATCGTGGGGATCGCGGTCCAGGAGACGACCCCCGACGACGTTCGCGCCTACGCCGAGCGCTACGACCTCGGCTACACGATCGCCTTCGACGCGTCGGCGGACATCTTCCACCGCTACCGGGTGTTCGCCCTGCCCACCCAGTTCTTCATCGCGCCCGACGGCCGGATCCTCGAGGTCCTCAACGGCCCCCTGACCGAGGCGACGGCGCGGACCCGGATCGAGGCCTGGCTGCCCCGAGGCTGACGATCCCGGGGCTCGCCGCCGCGGTCAGTGGCCCGGCCCCCAGGTCCCCATGACCTGGCGCAGGCTCGCGAGCTCGCCCACGTGGTACGAGTTGTGGTTGGCGAGCACGATCAGCTCGCGCGCGATCGTGTGGACCGGCGCATGCGGGATCGGCGCCAGCAGGTCCACCGCCGGGTCGCGGGCGATGGCCTCGAGCGCACGCCGGTCCGCCAGGAAGCCCTCGACCGAGGCGCGGAACTCCGCGGGCGTCGCCACGGCCGAGGGATCCGGCCAGTAGCCCACGGGCCACGGCGGCGAGACGTGGGCGGGGTTCCGGATGTACTCGAGGATGTCCCACTGGGTGATCCGGAGGTGCTCCACGAGGTGCCAGGACGTGTACCCCACGTTCGGCGGGCGCTCGTTGATGGCCTCGTCCGGGAAGTCGGCCACGGCCTCCTCGAGGTTCATGTGGGCGTCCGTGCCGCTGAGGCCGATGACCAGTTGCTCGCGGAGCGCCTCGGACGCGTCCATCGTGACCTGCCTCCAATCGAAGCTACAGCCCCTCGAAGCGGAACCGGTCGCGGTCCGGGACGAGCGTCCCCACCGGGGAGCGTGCCTCGTGCGACAGTGCGACCAGCCAGTCGTCCTCGACGGCCCGCCGGAACAGCTCGCCCTTGACCTCCACGCTGTCGAGCGGGAAGTCGTCGAACGCCGTCACCCAGCGCGGGTTGGCGGCCCACGGCCGCATGCACAGGTCGCCGAAGAACGCCAGCGTCCGGGCGCCCGGCCCTGTGCCCCGCACGACGATCGCCTGGTGGCCCGCGGAGTGCCCGCCGGTCCGGACCACGGACACGCCCGGCAGCAGCTCGCGGTCGCCCTCGGCCCAGCTCTCCGCGCCCCAGTCCGCGACCAGGCGCAGCTCCGGCTGGTCGTACGAGGCGACGAGCCGGCTGTTGCCGCCCAGCGCGATCTCCCACTCCGCCCGCTGGGCGACGATCCTCGCCCGCGGGAACGCGCGCGAGCCGTCGGCGAGCAGCAGGCCCCCGGCGTGGTCGAAGTGGAGGTGGCTCATGGCGACGAGGTCCACCGTCGCGGGGTCGAAGCCGGCCGTGCGCAGGGCGGGCACGATCGGATCGCCGAGGTAGCCGCGCATCGCCCGGCCCTTGTCAGGGATCCGCTCGCCGATCCCGGTCTCGATCAGCACCCGCCCGGCCGGCGTCTCCACCAGCAGGCAGTTGAGCGCCTGGAGCAGGCGGCGGTTCTCGTCCAGCTCGCCCTCGGCCCACTCGCGCCACAGGACCCAGGGCACGGGTCCGAAGATCGCGCCCGAGTCCGTCCGGAACGTGCCGGCCTGGATGAGCGCGACGGTCGTGCCCCCGCCGAGGTCGGTGCGCCAGTCGACGGCGTCGTTCAGGGCCGTGGCTCGGACTCCTCGGGTCGGCGGAGCTTGCGGCCGCGCTCGAAGTCCGCGTGGAAGGCCGAGGCCGTGGGCTCGGACTGGCCCTGGTACTTCGATCCCAGCTCCTTGCTCCCGTACGGCCGCTCAACCGGCGCGCTCATCCGGAAGAAGCTGATCTGGCCGATCCGCATGCCGCAGTACAGCGCGATCGGCAGGTTGGCGACGTTGGACAGCTCGAGGGTCAGGGTGCCCTTCCAGCCCGGGTCCACGTAGCCCGCCGTCGAGTGGATGAGGAGCCCAAGGCGGCCCAAGCTCGACTTCCCTTCGAGCCTGGCGACGAGGTCATCGGGGAGCTCGACCCACTCGAGGGTCTGGCCCAGCACGAACTCGCCCGGGTGGAGGATGAACGGCTCGTCGTCCCCCACCGTCAGCAGCTCCGTCAGGTCCGGCTGGGGGGTCCGGGGGTCGATGAACGCGTAGCGGTTGTTGCGGAACACCCGGAAGCTGCGGTCCAGGTGCAGGTCCACGGACGAGGGCTGGAGGTCCTGCGGGTCGTACGGGTCGATGCGGACGCGGCCCGCCTCGAGCTCGGCGCGGATGTCCCGATCGGCGAGGACGCTCACTTGGCCTTCTTCGCCTTCTTCGGCGTGCCGCCCTCCGCGAACAGCGAGTCCACCTCGCGCTTGAGGTCCTCGAGGTCCTCGAAGCTCTGGTACACGGACGCGAACCGGATGTACGCGATGTGGTCGATCGCGCGCAGCTTGTCCATCGCCATCGCCCCGATCCGCGAGCTCGGGATCTCGGAGCTGCCGGACGAACGAAGCTCGGCCTCGATCGCGTCGGCGGCCCGCTCCGCCGCGTCGTCCGCGACCGGGCGGCGGGTCAGCGCCTTGGCCAGGCCGGTCGCCAGCTTGTCGCGGTCGAACTCCTGGCGCACGCCGTCGCGCTTGAGGACCACCAGGCGCGCGGCCTCCACGCGCTCGTAGGTGGTGAACCGGGCGCTGCAGGCCGGGCACTCCCGGCGGCGGCGGATGGTGGCGGACTCGTCCAGGTCGCGCGAGTCCACGACGCGCGTATCACGGGTGCCGCACTGGGGGCAGCGCACTGGACCCTCCGTCCTCAGCGACCACTAGCCCTAGTGGTGTGCGGTCAGGATACCACTATATGCGGGGGTCGAAGGCGGACTCGCCGTTGGCGTCTGGGCCGTCGACGAGGTAGGTCGGCACGGCCGGCAGCGGCGCCGACGAGCGGTTGGCGGCGATGGCGGTGAGGGCCGCGGGGTCCAGGCCCGCGACCTCCGCGACGATCAGGGAGAAGGCCTCCCGCGAGTGCCGGAGGTTGAGGGCCCCGCGCTTGAGCGAGACCTGCGCCTCGAGCTCGCGGTTGCCGCGGGCGGCGAGCAGCGCGTCGAGGCCGTGCTCCACGAGCTCGGTGGCGCGGACCGCCCGGTCCAGCTCCCGGACGAGCCCGGCGGCCCGATCCGTGAGCGCGGTCGGCGGGCGCAGGGCACGGGCATCGTGGGCGGCGGTCCGCAGCGCGTCCGAGGCGCCCGGCAGCAGCTTCGCCAGCGCCTGCGGGTCGCCGGCGTGGCGCCGGATGTCGTCCAGCGCCGTCACCAGCGGCGTGGTGGCCTCGGCGAACTGCCGGTCAAGCGTGGCGGCGCCCCGCTGGAAGCGCTCCAGCTCCCGCGTCCGGGCGACGAGCTGCGACATCCGGCGCAGCACGATGGCGGCCGCCGCGGCCAGCACCCCCAGGATGATCAGCCACAGGGTCGTCCCGTCCGACATGGCCCCGCTCCCCGTCGCGGTCCGGCCGCGTCAGGCGCCGCGGCGGGCGCGGAGCTCGGCGGCGAGCGCCGGTCCCACCTCGAACAGGTCGCCGACCACGAACAGGTCGGCGACCTCCGCGATGGGTGCGTCCGGGTCCCGGTTGACGGCGACGATCGTGCCGGCGCTCTGCATCCCCACCCGGTGCTGCATCGCGCCCGACACGCCGAGGCCGAGGTACAGGGCGGGCTTGACGACCTTGCCGGTCTGCCCGATCTGGCGCGCATAGGCGATCCAGCCGGCGTCCACGGACGCGCGCGTGGCGCCCACGACGCCGCCCAGCAGCCCGGCCAGGTCCTCCACGATGCCGAAGCCGTCCGGGCTGCCGACGCCGCGGCCACCCACGACGACGATGCGCGCCTCCTCCAGCGACGCCTCGGCGCCCGCCTCGCTGACCCGGTCCAGGACCGGCACGGCGGGCGTCGCGGGCTCGGCGGCGGGCTGGCGCGACTCGACGGCCCCGGCGCCGGCCGCCGGCTCCGCGGCCACCGCGCCCGGGCGGACGGTGACGATGCCGGCGGGCGCGGTGAGGGTGCTGCGGACGATCGCCTTGCCGCCCAGGACGGACGAGACCGTCACCGGCCCCTCGCCATCCCAGCCGGCTCCGTCGGCGTTGGCCAGCAACCCCCAGCCGGTGAGACCCACCAGCGCCCCGGCGGCGTCCCGGCCGTCGGCGGTGGCGCCCAGGACGACGTGGCTGACGCCCTCGTCGACGAGCCGCCGGACCTCGGCAACCGCGCGCGGCGCCCAGACCTCGCCGGCCGTGTCGGGCGAGGCCACCGCGACGACCCGCGGCAGGTACATGGCGAGCTCCGCGGCGGCGGCGTCGGGGGCGGCGTCCACCACCAGCCCCACGGCGCTGCCGCCGGCCGCCTCCGCGAGCGACCGCGCCAGCGTGGCGACCTCGGTGGACAGCCGGGTCAACGTGCCGTCGGCGACCTCCCCGACGGCGAGGATCAGGGGCGGCATCAGATCAGCCTCCGGTCGGCGAGGAAGTCGGCGAGCTCGCGCGCGGCATCGGCCGGCGGCGCCTTGACGACGCGTCCGGCGGCCCGCGCCGGCGGCTTCTCCGCCCCCACCACCCGGGTCGCCCACGCGCCGCCGCCGGGCGCGAGGCCGTCGCCCAGGTCCGCCAGCGAGCGAGTGGCGATCTCGCGCGACCGGGCGGCCATGATCCCCTTGAGCGACGGGTAGCGCGGCGCGCCCAGCGCCTGGGTGCAGGACACAACGGCCGGCATCGGGGCCTCGATCACGTCGTAACCCTTGGCGCTGATCCGCCGCACGCGCACGCGCCCCGTGGCCACATCCGGCTCGATCGAGGCGGCGTTGGACAGCAGGGGCAGCCCCAGCCGCGCGGCGACGCCCGCGGCCACCGCCCCGCCCTGCCCGTCGGAGGTGTCGAGGCCCGCCAGCAGCAGGTCGAACGATTCCGCGGCCGCCGCGGCGGCGAGGACCCGGATCGTGGTCGGCAGGTCGGCGCCCTCGAGCGCCGGGTCCGTGACCAGGACCCCCCGGAGCGCCCCCATCGCGAGCGCCTTGCGCATCGTCTCCACGGCGTTGGCGGGGGCCATCGAGAGGATCGCCACCTCGCCGCCCTGCGCCTCGACCAGCTGGAGCGCCGCCTCGAGCGCGTACTCGTCGTTGCCGTTGACGACGGTCGGCGAGGCGGCGCGGTCGAGCCGGAAGTCCGGCCCCAGGCGCTCGGCGCCGGCCGCCGGGTCCGGCACCGGCTTGGTCAGGACGAGGATACGCACGCGGTCACTGCTCCTGGCTCGGTTGGGCGCCGGCCGGTCACGAGTCCTTGGCAAGCAAGGCCCGGGCGACGATCAGGCGCTGGATCTGCTGGGTCCCCTCGTAGAGCTGGGTGATCTTGGCGTCCCGCATCATCCGCTCGACGGGGTATTCGTCGATGTAACCGTATCCGCCGAGGACCTGCACGGCGTCCGTGGTCACGCGCATCGCGGCGTCCCCCGCCACGAGCTTGGCGATGGCCGCCCAGCGCGCGGCGTCGGGCGCGCCCGCCTCGATCTCCACGCAGGCGGTGTACAGCAGCTGCCGCGCCGCCTCCGTCGCGGCGTCCATGTCCGCCAGCATCGCCTGGACCATCTGCAGCTCACCGATCGGCCGGCCGAACTGGCGGCGCTCGGTGGCATACCGCGCGGCCACCTCGAGCGCCCCCTGCGCGATCCCCACCGCCTGGGCCGCGATCCCCGGCCGGGAGCGCTCGAACGTCCGCATCGCGATGGCGAAGCCCTCGCCCTCCTCGCCCAGCCGGTTGCCGGCCGGGACGCGGACGCCGTCGAACGCGAGCTCCGCCGTTGGCGAGCCGCGGATGCCCATCTTGTGCTCGAGGCGAGTGACCTTGAACCCCGGGCGGTCCGTCTCCACGAGCAGCGCCGACAACCGGCGGCTGGGCTTCTCGGCGTCCGGGTTGGTGACGGCGAACACGACGACGACGTCGGCGACGCTGCCGTGGCTGATGAACCGTTTCGAACCGTCGACCACGTAGTCGTCGCCGTCGCGGATGGCCCGGGTCCGGATGCCGGAGGGGTCAGAGCCGGCGTCCGCCTCGGTCAGGCCGAAGGCGATCAGCTTGTCGCCCGACGCGAGCCCCGGCAGCCAGCGGTCCTGTTGCTCGGGCGTGCCGGCCACCTGGATCGGGATCGCGCCCAGCGACTGGACCGCGAGGATCAGCCCCGACGTCGCGCAGTGGCGGCTGATCTGCTCGATCGCCAGGCACAGCGTCAGGAGGTCGCCGCCCAGGCCGCCGTGCTGCTCGGCGAACGGGATGGCCAGGATGTCGTGGTCGGCCAGCAGCCGGCGCACGTCCTCGGGCCATTCGGCCGCCTTGTCGATCTCCGCCGCCCGTGGCGCGATCTGCTCGTCGGCCAGGACGCGCACGGCGTCACGCAGGAGGATCTGCTCCTCGCTGAGGCGGACGGATCCGTGGACCGGGCTGCTCGGCGTCACCGGGGCCATCCTAGCAGCGTCCCGTCCGGGCCTGATCGTCAGGGATGACATCGACCGTGCGTGGCGATACGCTGGCGGTGCGTCGTCGCGGGACCGGAGTCGGCCACCGGGGGTCCGACCCGACCGCATCGAAGGGATGCGCCATGGACCAGACGTACATCCTCCTGCTCGGTCTCGCCGCGCTCGTGGCCGTCGTCGCCGTCGTCGTGATCCGGATGCGGATGCAGCAGGAGCAGGACGAGGCCACGCCCGCCGAGTCGCCGTTCGCCACCTCCACCGAGGGCGAGAAGCGGTGCCCCAAGTGCGGGATGGGCAACCTGTGGACGGACCGCCAGTGCATCTCCTGCGGGGCGGCGCTCAAGGGCTGACGGCCGCTGGTCGTCCACCGCCGCGCCGCGGCGCCGGGTCGCGAGGCCCGAGCCTCTGAACTCACGTGGCGGGTCACCGGAGGGGCCAACCGGGGGCGAACCCGTCCGGGAGGACCGTTCGACGCAGGATTCCTGGCCGCTGGGCGGCGGCCTCATTCGCAGGCTGAGTGGCGCCACCGTCGACGGTCGATGGGAGCACCACCACCGCCGGTCCACGCCCGCTTCATGACGGACGCCCGCGTGGCGGGCACTCGCCAGGTGGTCACCGGCGCTCCCTGACCAACGCCCGCCGCACTGGGCGATATCGGGCTCCTGGATGGCCGATCCCGGTGGATCGGTGGCCGGCGGCACGGATCCGTCGGCGAGCGCCCACGACACGAGCACA
Source organism: Chloroflexota bacterium (assembly GCA_040755495.1). Lineage (GTDB taxonomy): Bacteria > Chloroflexota > Limnocylindria > Limnocylindrales > CSP1-4 > CAIXZV01. The sequence continues at coordinate 11,121 of JBFMAT010000016.1, read as the reverse complement.
TGTCAGGAAGGCGCCGTCGAGCGCCAGGCCCACGGCGCAAGGCGCGAGGCGCAGTCCGTGCGCCGCCCGGTTCGGGCGTGCCGCCCGGTGGCCGCGCCGCCCGGTGGCCGCGCCCCCGGTCCGGACGCGCGTCGCCGGTCAGACCACCGGCAGCCGGCGTCCCTCGGGCACTTCGCGGCCGGCGAACGGCACGATCGCGGCCGCCAGCAGTTCGCTGATGTCCTGCGCCGTCACCGGGTCGGCCGCGTCCGAGCCCCGGCCGGCGTCGGTGAGCCCGTCGCGCAGCATGACCATGCAGAACGGGCAGGCGGTGGCGACCGTGTCGGCGCCCGTGGCGAGGGCCTGGCGCGTGCGCTCGGCGTTGACCCGGGTGCCGCGCGTCTCCTCCATCCACATCCGGCCACCGCCGGCGCCGCAGCAGAAGGTCTGGCGGCCGTTGGCGTCCATCTCGCGCAGCTCGACGCCCGGGATCGCGCCCAGCACGTCGCGCGGGGCGGCGATCACGCCGTTGTACCGGGCCAGGTAGCACGAGTCGTGGTAGGTCACGCTCCGGCCCGGCAGCCCGTCGGCGCCCAGCCGGAGCCGCCCGTCCGCGACGAGCGCGGCGAGGTACTCCGAGTGGTGCCGCACCCGGAACGTGCCACCCAGCTGGCCGTACTCGTTGCCGATCGTGTTGAAGCAGTGGGGGCAGGCCGTGACGATCGTCCGCTCCCCCATCCGATAGCGGTTGAGCGTGTCCACGTTCTGCGCCGCGAGGATCTGGAACACGTAGTCGTTGCCCATCCGCCGGGCCGGGTCGCCGGTGCAGCTCTCCTCCTGGCCGAGCACGGCGAACGACACGCCGGCGGCGTCGAGGCAGGTCGCGACCGCGCGCGCGACCCGCCGGTTGCGGTCGTCGAAGGCGGCGGCACAACCGACCCAGTACAGGACCTCGAGCCCGTCCAGCTCGCCCGCCGCCTGGACGGCGGCGACGGTCCGCACCTCGAACGGGAGCCCCTTCGCCCAGTCCAGGCGCGCCGACGGCGGCTGGCCCCACGGGTTGGCGACGCTCTCCATGCCCCGGAACGCGCCCGCGAGCTCGGCCGGGAAGCGGCTGTCCTCGAGCACGAGGTTGCGGCGGATGCCCACGATCTTGTCCACGTGCTCGATCGTCACCGGGCACGCCTCGACGCAGGCCCCGCAGGTCAGGCAGTCCCACACGGCGTCGTAGCTGATGGCCGTGTCCACGAGCGGCCGCGCCAGCGCGTCGGGCTTGAGCGAGTCGTCGAGGCCGAACGCGGCGCGCACCGACGGCGAGTTGGGGATCAGTGGCAGGCCCGCCTCGGCCGCGACGGCCTCGTGGCGGATGCCCATGATCAGCTCCTTGGGGTTGAGCGGCTTGCCCGTGACGTGCGCCGGGCAGGCCTCCTGGCACCGGCCGCACTCGGTGCAGGTGAAGCCGTCGAGCAGGTCCTTCCACGACAGGTCGGCGACCGTGCGCAGGCCGAACACCGCGTCCTCGGCCTCGAGGTCCATCGCCGGCAGCTCGCCCCGCGGCCGGAGCTTGCGGAGCAGGATGTTCGGGATCGCGGTCGCGATGTGGAGGTGCTTGGAGAACGGCAGGTAGGCGAAGAACGCCGCCACCAGCAGCATGTGCGCCCACCACAGGACCGCGAAGGCGGCCCCCAGCAGCCCCGCGTCCAGCCCCCGCAGGGCGCCGCCCAGCACGTTGGCGCCGAACGCGCCTGGCTCGTCGCCGTGGGCCGCGACCTGGAACACCTGCGCGCCGAGCTCGGTGGCCACCACGCCACCGATCATGGCGAGGATCAGCAGCGCGTCCCGGTTGAAGGTCAGGCGCGCCGGCTTCGTGACCAGGCGGCGCCAGAAGGCGTACCCGATCGAGGCGAGCACGACGAGCGCCACGATGTTCTGCATCGCGTTGACGGCGGCCCACAGCGCGCCGTCGAACGGGATGGACACCACGGCCTGGATGAGGCCACCGGTGGCGATGTTGGCGGTGCCCACGGTGAGCAGGACGAAGCCCCAGAAGATGCCGGCGTGGAGCAGGCCCGCGCGCGGGTCGCGGAACATCCGCGTCTGGACGAGGCCGTAGCGGACGGCGCCCCACAGCCGTGCACCGATGCGGTCCGTCGGCGCGGCAGGGCGCGCGGCCGCGAACACCCGCAGGTGGCGGGCCATCGCGAGCGCGAAGAACGCCGCGGCGCCCCAGAACAGCGGCAGCACCAGCGGGTACGCCGGGACGTCGGCGAAGGGCTCGAACACCGGTCAGGCCTCCTCGGGTGTCCCGGGCGGGAGATCGCCGCGGCCGGCGGCACGGGCGGCGGCGTGGTCGAACGGGCCGGCGATGGTCTCGAGCGCATGGTCCAGCAGCGGGATCACCGTCTCGAGGCTCTCGATCGCCCCGTTGGGCGAGCCCGGCACGTTGACGATCAGCGTCCGGCCGCGGACGCCCACCAGCCCGCGCGACAGGACCGCGAACGGCGTGGACCGCCGGCCGTCGGCGCGGATTGCCTCCGCGATCCCGGGCACCTCGTAGTCGAGGACCGCCGCCGTCGCCTGGGGCGTGACGTCGCGGGGGGTGAGGCCGGTGCCGCCGGTCGTCACGATCAGGGGGTGGGCCGCGGCCCCGGCGAGCAGCGCCTCCTCGATCGCCCACCGATCATCGGGGACCACCTGCCGCTCCACGAGGAACCCGAGGCCGGCCAGCCGCGCCTCGATCAGGTCGCCCGAGGCGTCGGGGCGCGTGCCCTCGGCGCTCCGGTCGCTCGCGGTGAGGACGAGCGCGGTCCGGGCCGCGGGGGCCTGGGCGCCGCCGCTCAACCGGCGCCCTTGCGCTTGCCGAGCCGGCCGGCCATCCGCTCGCCGGGCTTGCGCCGGGGCCGGGGCCCATCGTCGCCGGCCGGGCGGTGCCACTCGCCGCTCTTGCCGCCGCTCTTGGACACCAGGCGGAGACTCCGGATCTCGACCCCGCGCTCCACGCCCTTGACCATGTCGTACACCGTGAGCGCCGCGACCGAGGCGGCGGTCATCGCCTCCATCTCGACGCCCGTAGGCCCCGTGGTGGCGGCCTCGGCGCGGATCCGGAGCACGCCCGCGACACGGTCCGGGGTGATCTGGACGAACAGGTCGGTCAGCGACAGCGGGTGGCACAGGGGGATGAGCTCCGCGGTCCGCTTGCCGCCCATCACCCCGGCCAGCTCGGCCACGGTCAGGACATCACCTTTCTCGCCGCCGCCGTCGATGACCAGGCTGAGCGTCTCGGCGGACACGGCGACCTCGGCCTCGGCGACGGCCCGGCGCGCGGTGGGTGGCTTGGCCGACACGTCCACCATCCGCGGCCGACCCCGGCGATCGACGTGGGTGAGGCGGCGGCGTTCGGCACGCGGGGCGTCGCTGCGGTCCATGGATCCTCCTGCTCGCCCCGATGCTAGCGGGTGGCGCGTCCCGCGTGGACCCCCGGGACCCGGCCCGCGGGCGGCGCTACCCTCGATCGAGCCAGCACAGCGCCACCTCGCTGCCGGCCTCGGCCCGTTCCAGCGGCTCCGGGATCACGGCCAGCGCGTCGGCGGCGGCGAGCGCGGACAGCACGTGGCTCCCCTGCCCCCCCGCGAGCCGCACGCGGACCCGCCCGGCGGCGTCGCGGAGCGGCGACCCGTCCGCGTCGCGCAGCGCGGTCACCCGCTGGTACCCGCGCCGGCCCACGCTCTTGGACACGCCCTCCTCGAGGACGGCACGCTCCACCGGGCGATGGAGCCGGAGATGCCCGGCCAGGCGCCGGATCACGGGGCGCACGAACAGCTCGAACGTGACGAACCCCGACACCGGGTTGCCGGGCAGGCCGAACAGCAGCACGGGTGATGCCCGGCCGGGCACGTCGGCGCGGCCGAACGCGAACGGCTTGCCGGGCTGGACGGCGACCCGCCACAGGTTCATGTGGCCCACGCGGTCGAACGCGGTGCGCACGACGTCGTACGGCCCGACCGAGACCCCGCCCGAGACGACGACCAGGTCCGCCTCGGCGAGGCCGCGACGGAGCCGTGCCTCCACGTCCTCCAGGCGGTCCGCGGCGACGCCCAGGTCGACCGCCTCCGCGCCCGCGTCGCGGACCAGCGCCCGCAGTCCCGGCCCGTTCGCATCCGGGATGCCCGCGTCGCCCAGCGGTTCGCCCGCCCGGCGCACCTCGTCGCCCGTCGCGAGGACGGCGACCACCGGCCGGCGCCACACCGCCACCACGGCCACGCCGGCGCCGGCCGCCAGCGCCACGACCGCGGGCGTGACGAGGTCCCCGGCCGCCGCGACGACCGTGCCGCCGACGACGTCATCGCCCGCCGGCCGCACCGCGTTGCCCGGCCCCACCGCGACGTGCACCAGGCACGCGGACGGCAGCGGCCCCGCCGCGTCGCGGCCCCGCGGCCCCGGGCTGCCGCCGGCATCGAGCGGCGTCGTGAGCTCCACGGGCACCACGGCGTCGGCGCCCGGCGGCAGCGACGCCCCGGTCGCGATCCGCACGGCCGTCTCCGCGAGCACCCGGACGTCCGGTGCGCGGCCGGCCCGCGCCTCGCCAACGACCGTGAGCCGGACCGGCCGGTCCTCGGTCGCGGCGGCGACGTCCGCGTGGCGGATCGCGTAGCCGTCCATCGCGGAGTTGTCCCACGGCGGCAGTGAGGTCGCGGCGGCCACCGGCTCCGCGAGCACCCGGCCCAGGGCCAGCTCGGGCGCGAGCAGCTCGAACTCCGGCGGGGGCTCCACCCCGGCGAGGACCGTCTGCTGGGCCGCCTCGACGCTCAGCAGCTCGCCGCTCACCGGGTGGCCCGCCGCAGGCGCGCGACGCCGGCTCGGGTCACGCGGTGCCGCCCTGCTGGGCCGCCATCCGGTCGCGGACCGCCGCCGACAGGCTGCGCCGGGTGAGCATGCCCGCCAGGCGCCCGTCCTCGGCCACGACCACCCCGTCGAGACCCGACTGGTTGACCAGGTCCAGCGCGCCCCACAGCTCGTCGTCCGGGGCCAGCACCGGGACCTGCGGCGGCGTCGCCATGACGTCCGCGACGCGGGTGCTGGCGAACTTCCGGCGGCCCAGCCGCTGCAGCCGGTGGACGCCCAGGACGCCCACCACCCGCTCGTCGTCCACGACGGCCATCGCGGACACGCCGTTCTCGCCCTCGAAGCGGTCCGCGAACGTATCGATCGTGAGGTTGGGGCCCACCCAGGCGACGTCGCGCTCCATCGCGTCGCGGACGGGCATGCCCCGCAGCAGCACCTCGAGGCCCAGCCGCCGGTCCAGCGTCCGCGCGCCGGTGGACAGGAACCAGCCCAGCGCGAGGATCAGCAGCCCTTCGGTCGTGCGATCCAGGAACGCCATCGCGATGCCGACGCCGATCGTCGTCCAGCCGACGACCCGGCCGATGCGCGCCGCGAACCGGGTCGAGCGGTCCGCGTCGCCGCTGCGCGCCCACGCGATCGCCCGCACGATCCGGCCGCCGTCCAGCGGGAAGCCGGGCAGCAGGCTGAGCAGGGCGAGCACGACGTTGAGGCCGCCCACCACGATCAGCGCCCCGGCGACGGCGCCGAGCCCTGGGTCCGCCATGCCCACCCCCGCACCGGCGGCCAGGACCACCCCGCCGAGCGCCAGCGACAACAGTGGCCCGGACACGGCGATGGCCAGCTCGTCCGCGGGTCGCCGACCCTGGATCGCGAGCGGCGCCAGCCCGCCGATGAACCCCAGCACGATCGACGTGGTGGGCACGCCGCGGCGCCGCGCGACGATCGCGTGGACGAGCTCGTGGGCCAGCACCGAGACGAGGAACCCGGCCGCCACGGCCCCTCCGACGACCCACTGGAGCGCGAACGGGATCCCGGGCGCCGTGACGGACGCCTGCTCGGCGCCGATGAGCGCGATCATCGCCAGCAGCACCGCCCAGATGATCGACACCCGGATCTCGATGCCGAACAGCCGCCCGATCGGCAGCCCCTCGCCGATCATCGGACCGGGACCGCGTTGAGCGTCGCCGGGGTGCCCGCCGTCTGCCGCTCGATCGCCGCCGCCCGCCGCCCGCCGAGCCACGCCAGCGCGAGCCCGAGGACGATCGCCGCGATCCCCACCGCGACCGAGGTCTCCACCCAGAACGACTGCGGGAACAGCTGGACGAGTCGGTCCGTGGCCGGGTCGAACTGCCAGTTGCCCTGCGGGAACAACACCCGGTGGAACAGCTCGAAGGCCGCGTCGAAGAACACCAGCGCGAGGAGCCCGCCGGCCACGGTCACGCCCGCGATCGCGAGGCCGGTCCGCGACAGCCGCCGCCACAGCCGGGCGCGCGATCGGCCCCGGGCGACCAGGAACGCCGCGACCACCACGAGCGCCCCCACCGCCGCCGCGAGGTACAGGCCCAGGAACACGGTCCGCACGTCGCGCATGTGCCCCCGCTCGGCCTCGTCGAGGACGGGCTGCCCGGCCAGCGCGACGTCGAAGTCGGGCGGACCGAGGACGAGATCGGCCAGGATCGCGTCGGTCACGGCCCGCACGTCGGCGCCCGGGAGGCCGGTCCGGGCGGCGACCTCCGCACGCTCCTGGGCGAAGCCGACCCACAGCGGGTTGAGGAACGGGAGGATCGCCAAAGCCAGCACGACCAGGACGGTGGCCGCGCCGACGGCGAAGGCGGCGAGGCCGCCACGGAGCGACTGCATCAGGCGCCGATGGTACCCGGCGCGGCGGTCAGGCCTCGGCCAGCGTCCGTGCCTGCTCCCACCAGGTCTCGACCATGAGCGCCGGCGGCGCCTCCCAGTTGAGCTCCGTGGCCGCACGCCCGAGGCGCTCCCGGAACGTGTCCAGGTCCACCGCGAGCAGGTCGCGCAGCCCCTCGATGCCGGCCTGGACGAACAGCTGGTGCTCGCGTGGCCCGAAGCCGGCGAGGTTGAGCATCAGCGCCTCGTCGCGCCACGTGGACACGTCGTTGATCGTGGCCTTGACGTGGTCGGCCAGGTACTGGAGGCGGGTCGGCGTCTCCGAGACCTCGAGCAGGATCCCCGTGGTGAACACGCCCTGCTTCTCCAGGCGGGCCAGGTACACGGGCTCGATGCGGGACAGCTCGCTGATGGGCGGCACGGGCGGCACGGGCCTCCGGGTGTCGGGCGGGGTCAGGGCCGCATTATCGCGGGTCGGGCGGCTGCGCGCGGGACGCGTGGCGTCGCGCGCACCCGGGGCCGTCGCCCGATCGGGCAACACGTCCGCACGACGGGGCACCCACGGCGCGGCGGTCGCCGTCTAGGATCGGGGCAACAGGACCCGCACGAAAGGGGGCAGATGACCGTCCGTCACGACCCCGCCGGCCCGCTCGACGAGCAGGCCGCGGCGGCGGCCCGCGTCCACCACCTGGAGACTGCCGGCGGCACGGCCCGCGAGACCGCCCCGCCGCTCGTGCATGGCGCGGACCCGCGGCTCGGGCATGCGGGCTCGGCGGCGCCCGGGCTGCTGGCGCTCCAGCGGTCGGCCGGCAACGCGGCCGTGGCCGCGCTCGTGGGCACGCGATCGGCCGTCCAGCGGGAGGTGACGATCGACGAGATCGCTACCGAGGTCGACGCCCCCGCCCCCGGCCCCACGGGCGGGACCTCCGGCCCGGGCGGGCCGGTGACCTCGGACGGCTCGAACACCACCGTCAGCGGCGGCACGATCACGCTCGCCGCCCCGCTCACGACCGCCGACGGGGTCCTGCGCGCCGACACGATCATCGCGGACTCGGTGATCGCCTCGAACTACACGCCCGGCGCCGGCAACGTCTGGTAGGCGCCCCGCGGGACGTTCCGCGCAGGCGCAGCCGGGACGTCTTGGCGGAGCCCGCCCGGTTGGCTAGCATCGGGCGATGGAAGCCTGGCAGATCCTCAAGCTCGTCCACGTCGTGTCGGTCGTCATCGCGCTGGGGGCGAACCTGACCTACGCCTTCTGGCTGTCGCGCGCCGGCCTCGACCGGGAGCGGCTGGTGTTCGTCATCGACGGCATCCGGCGCCTCGACCGGCGTGTCGCGAACCCCGCCTACATCGTCACCCTGCTCGCGGGGGTGGGGATGGTCCTGACCGGCCCGTTCCGCTTCGAGGCCCTGTGGATCAGCGCGGCGATCGCGCTGTACGTGCTGGTCGCGGTCCTCGGCATCACCCTCTACGCGCCGGCGCTGCGCCGGCAGCTCGCCCTGGCGACCGTGGACCCGGGCACCTCCGGCTACGCCGCGGCGGCCCGGCGGGCGCAGGCGATCGGGCTCCTCGTGACCGGGCTCGTGCTGGTGATCGTCGCGCTGATGATCCTCAAGCCGACGATCTGACCGGCCGCCGCTACCGCTCGAGGGGCCTCGCTTCGAGGACCACGTCCCAGTGCGCGTCGAGGAGCGAGAAGCGGTGTCGCTCCTCGGCCTTGAACGCCTCCTGGTCCGGGTACAGCCGGCGCGCGATCTCGGCGTCGCTGTGCTCCTGGATCGCCGCCCAGTCGCGGTACGTGATCGACACCAGCACGTCCCAGTCCCCGCGGCCCTCGCCGTGGAACCGGGGCGTCCACATCTCGACGTTCGCGTATCGCCCGGCCGCCAGCTGCTCGCGCAGGATCGGCCAGTGGTTGCGGCGGAACAGCTCCACGAACTCGTCGTGGGCACCCCACTTCGTGCGATAGAAGTACAGGACCTCGATCGGTTCGGACATCTCGATCTCCTCGTGCGGGCCCGGCGGGGGCGGGTCAGGCGTCCAGGCGGGCGGCCTCGCGCCGGAGCAGCGCCCACGCGCGTTCCACGTGGCGGGCCTCCGTGCGCAGGTTGCCGATGGCCATCCGGATCGTGAACCGGTCGCGCAGCCGGGTGTGCGACAGGAACACCTCGCCGCTGCGGTTGACGGCGTCCATCAGCCGGGTGTTCAGGTCGTCGAGGCGGGCCCGGACCTCGGGCTCGTCCTCGCGGCCGGCCAGGGCGGCCGGCCGGTACCGGAAGCAGACGGTGGAGAACGGGGCGGGCGCGAGCCGCTCCCAGTCCGAGTCCTCGTCCACCCATCGGGCGAAGTCCACCGCCTGGTCGAGGTGGAAGGCGATCCGCCGGCGGAGGCCGTCCAGCCCGAACCAGCGGAGCTGCATCCACAGCTTGAGCGCCCGCATCCGGCGGCCCAGCTGCGGCTGGTACTCGTTGTAGTCGAGGACGGGGCTCGCCCGGTCGAGCGTGCGCAGGTACTCGGGCACGAGGCTGAACGCCGCCCGGACCTGGTCCATCCGCCGCGACACCAGCAGCGACGCGTCGAGGGGCGTGAACAGCCACTTGTGGGGGTTGACCACGATCGAATCCGCGCGCTCCCAGCCCGCGAACGGCCCCCGACGGTCCGGCAGCAGCGCCACCACGCCCGCGTACGCGGCGTCCACGTGGAGCCACAGCCCCTCGCGGGCCGCGATGTCCGCGATGGCGGCGACCGGGTCGACGGAGGTCGACGAGGTCGTGCCGATGGTGGCCACGATGGCGATCGGGCGGCGGCCGGCCGCCCGGTCCTGCGCGATCGCTCGCTGCAGGGCGGCCGGGTCCATCTCGTACCGCTCGTTGGTGGCGACCTTGACCAGCGCCGCGCGGCCGAGGCCCAGCGTCATGCACGCCTTGTCGACCGAGCTGTGGGCCTCCGCCGACGCGTAGACGCGCGGCTCCGCGGTCGTGCCGCCCGCCGTGGCGCCGCCCGCCAGGCCCCTCGCCGCGGCGTCGAGCCCCGCGGCCTCGCGCGCGGCGGCGAGCGCGACCAGCGTCGACGTCGAGGCCGTGTCGGTCAGCAGCCCACCGAAGGCGTCGGGCAACCCCAGCGCCTCGCGCAGCCAGCGGACGACGACGGTCTCGAGCTCGGTGCCGATCGGCGACGTCCGCCACAGCATCGGGTTCTGGCCCAGGGCGGCCGTGATGAACTCGCCCAGGATGCCGGGCCCGGAGGCCGTGGTCGCGAAGTAGGCGAAGAAGCCGGGGTGCTGCCAGTGGGTCGCGTTGGGGAGGACGAGGCGATCCACGTCGGCCAGGATCGCGGCCAGGGGCTCGGGGTGCTCCGGGGCGTGCTCGGGGAACCGGGGACCGATCGAGCCCGGCTCGATGCCCGGCAGGACGGGGTAGGACTCCACGCTCGCGAGGTAGTCGGCGATGCGGTCCACGACGGCGTGCGCGGCGGCCCGGAACGCCTCCGGGTCCATGTCGTTGAGCCCGGTCACCTGCGCGGCGTCGAGCCCCTCGTTCGCGCGGTCGTCCACCCGGTCAGTGTAGGGCCGGGTGGCTCAGGTCACGGGTAGACGGACTCCCCCACCGCCGACAGGATCGCCGACACCTGCCCGCCCAGAAGGATCAGCGCGACGATCGAGATCAGCGGCACGAGCAGCAGCAGCAGGAGCAGCACGAGGCACGCGACGGCCGGCGTGGAGGCGCCGATCGGCTGCACGATGGCCGTGTTCGCGATCCGGTCGTGGACACCCTGGCGGGTGGGGCTCACCGCCGTGCTGATCAGCAGCACCAGCGACCACAGGGCAGCGAGGCCGGCGATTGCCGCCAGCTGGGGCACGAAGCCCGCGGCCTGGAACGGCAGACCCAGGGCCACCCAGCGGGTGACCGCCTGGGTCATCGTCAGCGTCTTGCCGTCGAAGGCATTGCCGATCTGGAGCTTCATGACCCGCATGCCGAGCGTGGCCCGGCTGCCGCTCGTCCACATCCCGACGAAGTACAGGAACTCCATGCCGACGTACACGACGGCGGTGATCAGCGTGGCGATGGCCGTGCTGCCGCTCGCCGCGGAGGCGGCGATGCCGGCGAGGATGGAGGCCGCGATCCCGATCAGGATCCCGTCGATCCAGTACGCGATGACGCGGTGGAGGGTGCCGCCGAAGCGCAGGCCGGGGACGCCCGGGACCTCGAGGCCGGTGGGCGCGTAGGTGGAACTGGGCGGTGCCCAGGTGACCGGAGCACCCTGCGGCGCACCGTAGCCGGGCTGGGCGGCGCCGGAGCCCGGTGGCTGGGCGCCGTAGCCGAGTGGCTGGGCGCCGTAGCCGGGCGCGGGCGGCGGGGCGGCGGGCGGTCCGGGGGGCGGTGCCGGCGGCTCGGCCGGCGTGGGAGCGGCGGGCTGGACGGGCTGAACGGGTTGGCCGTCTGC
>JBFMAT010000015.1:0-73612 GCA_040755495.1 Chloroflexota bacterium | reverse complement strand
CCCGGCTGGAAGCCCGGCCGCGGCGCCACCGCCAAGACCGGCCCCGCGCACAGGGTGGCCCGCCACCGCCGGCACCCGAAGCACGGCGCCTGAGTCCCGCTCGGCCGCTACGGCCTCGCCCGACCCGCGCGGCCTCGCCCGGTCCTCGCGGCCTCGCCCAGCCTCGCGGCCGAAACATCACTTCTGTTGCTGATTACGCCCCGCGCATCGTGCGACGACGGGAGGGTGGGGGCGACGGCGGCCGTGGCCGAGTGCGACGGCGAGCGGTGCGCGGTCGTGGGCTCGCGAGGCCCGAGGCGGTCGAAGGCCGCGCCAGGCCCCGATGCGGTCAAGGCGCGCTGCCCCGGATTCGTGCGGCGGTCGGCTTGCCTGCGTTTTGTCGCGGCGCGCGCCCACCCGTCGCGGCTGATGCGCGGGTGGTAATCACGAACGAAGGTGAGTTCGCGCGCGAAGGCGGCAGGGGCACGGCGGGCGCGGGCGGGGCGGGGCTGCGGCCGGGCGAAGTGGCGAGCGCGGGCAAGGGCACGGCCGGGCGAAACGCTCCCCCTGCTAGCATGCGCGCGTGATCATCGACCAGCTCGAGCGGCTCTGGACCTCGCTGCTCGAGTTCTCCGCCACGTTCATCACGCCGGAGTGGGGCGACCTCGTCAACCTGCTGCCGATCTTCCTGGTCATCGGCGTGGTCGGGCCCATCGTCACCCTGCTGGTCCTCGCCTGGTTCGGGTACCTGGTGCGCCGGCCGCGATCGAAGGCCAGGTTCGCCGCGGCCAGGCGGCCCGCGCCGCTGGACGCGGAGGGACGGCCGGTCTACCCGGCCGGTGAGCCGTACAGCCCCACGGAGCGGATGATCTACGAGCCGGGCGCCACGCGATCCCAGGGCGGCGAGGACCTCCTGGTCGCCTGCCCCAAGTGCGGGCTGGTGCGCGGTGCCGCGCTGGACACGTGCGGCAACTGCGGCCTCGCGTTCACCATCAAGCCGATCACGCGATCGATCCGGCCGGCCGGTCCGCCGCCCGGCGGGGCAGCCGCCGCCTGAGCTCCTGCTGATGCCGGCCGCCACGCCGGCAACCCTCCCCGGCCGCCGGGAACTCCCGGACCGGCCCCAAGCGTCCCGGGACACGACATGGCACAGGCCTCCTCCCTGCTGTTCATCCTCGGCGTGATCGCCGTCGCCCTCGGCTTCGCCGCCCATGTCGGGCATGCCGTGCTGCTGGCGAACGGGCGGCGCGTCGTGGCGTTCGCGCCCGCGGGCCGGCCGGCCTTCGCGACCGGCGGGGTGACCGGATCGTTCGTGGCCGCGCAGGCCCGCGGCGCCGGCACTGAGCTGGGCCTCGCGGCCTCGCCCACCCCGCTGTCGCGCGCCGCCACCCTGCTCAGCGCGGTCGCCTTCGGGCTGCTGGTCGCGTCGCTGACCGCGCGTGGGATCGAGGTCGGGCGCGGGCCGTACGGCAACCTGTACGAGTTCAGCGTGGCGTTCGGGACGTCGATCCTGGGCGGCTACCTGCTCCTCGCCCGCCGCTACGCGATTCGCCAGATCGGGTTCCTGCCGACCGGGGTGGCGCTCGCGCTGCTGCTCTACGCCTCGTCGCTGCCGTCGGAGATCGAGCCGCTCGTGCCGGCGCTCCAGAACGCGCCGCTGCTCACGATCCACGTCGGCATGGCGGTGATCTCGTACGGGATCTTCGCGACCGCCTTCGCCGCGGGCGTCGGGTACCTGGTCCAGGGCACCGCCGACCGGTTCGCGTGGCTGCCGTCGCACCGCACGCTCGATGAGGTCGCCTACCGGGCCGTGATCGTGGCCTTCCCGATCTTCGCGACCATGATCATCCTGGGCTCGTGGTGGGCCTCGATCGCCTGGTCCCGCTACTGGGGCTGGGATCCGAAGGAGACCGCGGCGCTCGTGACCTGGCTCACGTACGCCGTGTACCTCCACGCCCGCAACCAGCGGCGATGGGCCGGGCGACCGGCGGCGCTGCTGCTGGTGATCGGCTTCGGGATGGTCCTCGTGACCTACTCCGGCAGCCTCTGGTTCTCCGGCCTCCACGCGTACTCGGGGCTGTAGCCCGACCGGGCTGGGCCGGGCTGGGCCGAGCCGGGCTGGGCCGAGCCGGCCGGCGACCGGGCTGGGCCGATCCCGGTTGGGTCCATCGGCCCTGTGCATCGACGCCGCCGCCACGCATGCTCGGCCCCGGAACGCGGGAGGCAGTGACGGGTCGCCCAAACGCAGCCGCCGGGACGGCCCCGAGCCACTGGCGAGACGGGTCCGCGCGGATGCTGCGAGATTCGACGATGACGCTTCATCTGCCCACCCATCCGGCTGGCTACGCCGAGCACCACATCCTTCGAAACGCGCTGATCGTCATCGGCGCCATCGCGCTGGCCATCGTCCTCGTGTTCGCCGCCGTGCTGCTGTGGCCCGCGGCGACGCCGTCGGCGACGCAGCTGACCGAATCGGAGCGGATGATCGAGTTCCGGGCCGGGGAGCGCGCGGAGTTCGCCGCTCCGGTCCTCACCGAGTCCGAGCGGGCGATCGAGTTCCGCGAGGGCGAGCGCAACCTGCCCTGAGCACACCGGGCGCCCTCCAGGACGGAGCGGCGCAGACGGGGCCGCCGTGGTTCCCCCCGCCACGACGGCCCCGTCCGACTTCAGTCCGTTCGGCCTTGCGGCCGCATGATCGCGGCCTCATCTTCGCGTCATCGGATACCGCAGGCTGGGGGACCCGGATGCGCCTTCGAGTCGTTCCGCTGATCGCCGCCATGGCGGCCTCGCTTCTCGCCGCGGGGTGCGCCTTGTTCGACTACCCGGAGGAGGACTTCGGCGGCGGCATGACCCGGTACGCGACCGGGAGGGCGACCATCACCATCGGCGAGGAGCGCCACGTCCTCGACCACGTGTCGCCGTCGTCGCAACTGATCGCCGACTTCGGCGCCGAGATCTACTGGTTCAACGAGGACGGGTGGGGCCTCCGGCTGACCGGCGGCACGATGGGGTCGGTGCTGCCGGCGATGCTCTCGATCGACTGGGTGCGCACGAGGTACTGGTCTGCCTCGGACATCGGCGGGCGGTGCAGGGTCCAGCTCGACCAGGCGAACGCGAAGGGCGTCAAGGGCACGGCCACCTGCACGGGCATGCGGTGGGCCGACATGCTCCGCGGCGACGTGTTCGAAGGTGGCTACGTGGATGGCGAGGCCCCGTTCGACGCGACGATCGAGTTCGAGGCCGCACCCAAGGTGCCCGCGGCCTGATCCGGTCCGCCCCCGCGGCGTCGAGGTACGCACCGCATAAGGCCGCGGTGAGCGGCGGGCGCGATCATCACCCGCATGGACGATGCGCGGGTGGGCCGGGTGGTGCGCGGCGTCCGGATCCGGAAGGGCCTGCGCCAGGACGACGTCGCGGCCGAGGCCGGCGTGTCCCAGGACGCGGTGTCGCGCCTCGAGCGGGGCGAGCTCGGCGGGATGACGGTGGCCCGGATCCGGGCGATCGGGGCGGCGGTCGGCGTGCTCATCGACCTCCAGCCTCGCTGGCACGGCGGCGAGGTGGACCGGCTGCTGGGGGCGCGGCACTCGGCGCTCCACGAGGCGGTCGCGGCGCGGCTGGCGACGCTCGCGGACTGGACGCTCGCCCCGGAGGTGACGTTCGCGGAGTACGCCGAGCGGGGCGCGATCGACATCCTCGCCTGGCATGCGAAGACGCGGACGGTACTGGTGATCGAGCTCAAGACCGAGATCACGGACGTCCAGGAGATGCTCGGCACGCTGGATCGCAAGCGACGGCTGGCGGCGAAGATCGGACGCGCCCGCGGCTGGGATCCCGCGATCGTGGCGACGTGGCTGATCGTGGCGGCGGGCCGCACGAACCGCCGGCACGTCGAGGCGCACCGCACGATGCTGCGCAACGCGCTGCCCGCCGACGGCCGGGCGATGGCCGCCTGGCTCGTGGCGCCCCGGGGGCCGATCGCGGCGCTGTCCTTCTGGCCACGCACCGATGGGGTGCGTGGTAGCGCGGGACTTGCCCCCGTTCGGCGGGTCCGGGCGCCGAAACCAGCCGCCTAGAGCGGGCTCCGACGCACACCGGGACGCCGCCGGTCGGCCCCTGGTGGCCAGATACCGATGGGGCGCGTCTTCGGCCAACAGCGGTGTGCCTTGCACGCATGCCATCGGTGACTGGCCAGGATCAGGGCCGCTCCCGGGCGGTACCACGCGGCTCATCGTTGCGTGGCCACGTGGGGGTCGCCGCGGCGGGGATACCACGCACCCCATCGGTGGATGGCCAGGAGGGCGGGGCAGCGGGTCGCTCGGGGCAGCGGGCCGGCGGCGCGGGCCGGGCCATGGAGTGTAGAATAGAACGGACGTTCTGTGGACAACCCGCCACGGGACGGTGGACAGGCGCCGTGCCGGCGGTGGACGAGCGACCGGCGCGCGTGGACGGACGAGCCTCGGACGTGGACGGCGGCGGGCCGTGCGTGGAAACGCCGGATTACAACATGTTGCGATGCGATCGTGTACCGGACCACTACATCTTGTGGTTTGGGCCTTGACCGGCGACCACCCGCGACGTATTGTGAGCGGGTCGCCCTGACGCCGGGTGGCCCTCCAACCACCCCCGGAGCACGGCGGAGAACCCGCCTCGAGGGACCGGAGAGGGAGCCGGCACCAGGTCGATCCGACGGACGGTCCGCAGCTACGCGTCACCCCATCCCGTGACCGCGGAACCGCCACAGGACGGAGCCCAGGCCGTCGCATCGAGCGTCCCGACTGGCACCGGAACGCCCGACCCACGACAGCGAGGACCCCATCCCGGCCGTCGGCGGCAGCCAGGTCCCGCGAGGCGCGGGCAACGGACCCGCGGCGAGCGGGCAACGGACCCGCGGGGAGCGGGAACGGAGGAGATGGACATGGCCCAGGCTCGAGAGGTCGTCCCGGTGATGGATGCGAAGACGGCGCCCAAGGCGCGAGCGAAGGCGGCGGCGGCCGCGAAGCCCACGCGCAAGGGCCTGGGCGGCCAGTACGGCGCCAGCTTCACCGGCGAGGGGACCCGTGGCCTCACCTTCGAGCGCCGCTGGACCCGCCCGGGTGTCCATCCCTACGACGAGATCACCTGGGAGTACCGCACGGCCGGCATCTCGTCCGAGAGCGGCAAGACCGTGTTCGAGCAGAAGGACGTCGAGGTCCCGGCGTCCTGGAGCCAGCTCGCCACCAACGTCGTGGTCAGCAAGTACTTCCGCGGCCACATCGGCACGCCGGAGCGCGAGCACAGCGTCCGCCAGCTCATCGACCGGGTGGTCAACTCGATCACCGCTTGGGCCGAGACCCAGCGCTACTTCGCCACCGACGAGGACCTCGCCGCGTTCAAGGCGGAGCTGACCCACCTGCTCGTCCACCAGAAGATGGCGTTCAACTCGCCGGTCTGGTTCAACGTCGGGATCGAGCCCAAGCCGCAGTGCTCCGCGTGCTTCATCAACTCGGTCCAGGACAACATGAGCTCGATCATGGACCTCGCCAAGACCGAGGCCATGCTGTTCAAGTACGGCTCCGGCGCGGGCGTCAACCTGAGCACGATCCGGTCCAGCAAGGCCAAGATGTCGGGCGGCGGCATCGCCTCGGGCCCGGTCAGCTTCATGCGCGGCTACGACGCGTTCGCGGGCGTCATCAAGTCCGGCGGCAAGACCCGTCGCGCGGCCAAGATGGTGATCCTGGACGTGGACCACCCGGACGTCATCGACTTCATCGAGTCCAAGGCGGGCGAGGAGCGCAAGGCCTGGGCCCTCATCGAGCAGGGCTACGACCCCAGCTTCACGGGCGAGGCCTATGGCAGCGTGTTCTTCCAGAACGCCAACCACAGCGTGCGCGTGACCGACGCGTTCATGAAGGCGGTCGAGCGCGACGCCGAGTGGCAGACCTACGAGGTCACGGACGGCCAGCCGGCCGGCACGTACAAGGCGCGGGACATCTTCCGCAAGATGGCCGAGGCGGCCCACCTGTGCGGCGACCCGGGCATCCAGTACGACACCACGATCAACGACTGGCACACGAGCGCGGGCTCAGACCGGATCTACGCGTCCAACCCGTGCTCCGAGTACATGTTCCTCAACGACACGGCCTGCAACCTGGCCAGCCTCAACCTGATGAAGTTCGTCCAGGACGACGGCGAGTTCGACGTGGACGCCTTCCGCTTCGCGGCCAAGGTGACGATCACGGCCCAGGAGATCCTGGTCGACAACGCGTCCTACCCCACCCCCAAGATCGAGGAGAACAGCCACCGCTTCCGGCCGCTCGGCCTCGGCTACGCGAACCTGGGCGCGCTGCTCATGAACCGCGGTCTCGCCTACGACTCCGACGAGGGGCGCCACTACGCGGCGGCGATCACCGCGCTGATGCACGGCGAGGCGTACCGCCAGAGCTCGATCATCGCGCGGGACCACGGCGGCCCGTTCGTGGAGTACGACGTCAACCGCGACAGCTTCCTGCGGGTCATCCGCAAGCACCGGGACGCCTCGTACCAGATCCCCGCGGACGGCGTGCCGGCGGCGATGCTGGACAACGTCCACGCGCTGTACGACGAGGTCCTGGCGCTGGGCGAGCAGCACGGCTACCGCAACGCGCAGGTCACCGTGCTCGCGCCCACCGGCACGATCGCGTTCATGATGGACTGCGACACGACCGGCATCGAGCCCGACATCGCGCTCATCAAGTACAAGAAGCTGGTCGGTGAGGGCTACCTCAAGATCGTCAACCAGACGGTGCCCGCGGCCCTGCGCAAGCTGGGCTACACGGCCGCCGAGGTGGAGGAGATCGTCGCCTACGTCAACGAGCGGGAGACGATCGAGGGCGCCCCGGGTCTGAAGGCTGAGCACCTGACGGTCTTCGACTGCGCGTTCAAGCCGGTCAACGGCGAGCGGTCCATCCACTACATGGGCCACGTCCGGATGATGGGCGCGGTCCAGCCGTTCCTGTCGGGCGCGATCAGCAAGACCGTCAACATGCCCGAGGCCGCCACGGCCGAGGAGATCGAGACGGTCTACCTCGAGGGCTGGAAGCAGGGCCTCAAGGCGATCGCGATCTACCGCGACGGGTCCAAGCGGTCGCAGCCCCTGAGCACGGGCAAGAAGAAGGACGAGGGCACGGCCGAGGACCGCGAGACGATCGAGGCCCTGCGCCGCCAGCTGGCCGCCGCCCAGGTGGAGGCCACCAAGCCGCACCGCCACCGGCTGCCGTCGGAGCGGACCGCGGTCACCCACAAGTTCGACATCGCGGGCCACGAGGGCTACATCACCGTCGGCCTGTACCCGGACGGCCAGCCGGGCGAGATCTTCCTCAAGATGGCCAAGGAGGGCTCCACGGTCAGCGGGCTCATGGACACGTTCGCGACGTCCGTGAGCCTGGCGCTCCAGTACGGCGTGCCGCTCAAGGACCTGGTGAACAAGTTCGCCCACGTCCGGTTCGAGCCCAGCGGCTTCACCGGCAACCAGGAGATCCCGATCGCGAAGTCGATCGTGGACTACATCTTCCGGTGGCTGGGGTCCCGGTTCCTCGCGTCCGAGGAGAAGGGCACGCTCGGGCTGATCGACCGCAGCCAGGTCGTGGACGAGGTCCCGTCGCCGCTCGGTGGGCTCTCGCCGAGCCTGTCCGCCGGGCTCGGCGCACCATCGGCGGCTGCGCGCGCCTCGGGGCTAGCGAGCCCGGCTCCCGGCTCGGCTACGCCCACCGAGACGTCGAGCGAGCCCGGGATCAGCGATCCGGCGCCGGTCGCCGGGCCCGAAACGGACGCTCCGTCGGCCACGGCGGCACCGGCGACCGTCGCCACCTCAGGGGAAAGGGAGGCGTCCCGGGACGAGCTCACGGTGATTGCCACGAACCCGGCGAACGGCCACGCGAACGGCGGTGGCAACGGGAAGGGCAACGGCCTCGCGGCGATCGCCGCGTCGCTCGGCGGCTCGCTCGGTGGCGGCACCCGCGTCGCGTTCGCCGCCCAGGCGGACGCCCCCAGCTGCGCCGAGTGCGGCTCGATCATGGTCCGCAACGGCAGCTGCTACAAGTGCCTAAACTGCGGTAGCACGAGCGGCTGCAGCTGAAGGGCAGTTCTTGCGGCATCCATGGGGCCCCCGATCCGGGACATGGGCTCCAGAGGAATTCTCGGGCGGGTCGCTCGGCGTCCCAGTCCTCGCTCGAAGACGGGATGGCGATGTACGTCAAGCGGGTGCAGATCGACGAGGGTTTTCTTGACGGCCTCGATCTTGCGCTGCAGCCCGGCCTGAATGTGCTCTTCGGCCCCCGTGGCGTCGGCAAGACCAGCCTGATCCAATTGCTTCGATTCTGTCTGGGTGCGTCGGCGCACTCCGAGGACGTGGCTGCCGCTGCCCGCGCCCACGCCCTCGCGATCCTCGGCGAGGGCGAGATCACCGTCACGCTCTCCGATGGCACGAGCGACATGGTTGTCTCTCGCACGGCCGAGGAAGATCTGCCACGTAGCGACGGGCCGATTCCCTCTGTGACCGTCCTCGGCCCCAATGAGATCGAGACGATCAGCCTCAGCCCTGTCGGTCGCCTCCGTCTTCTTGACACGCTCTGGTCGGATCGCGACGGTTATCGGCGGCGTGAGGCCCAAATTCGCGCGGCAATCCGGGGCCACACGGAACGAATAGGCAGCTTGGCGTCGGAGATCGCCGCTCTCGACGCGGAACTCCTCATCCGGGACGGTGCGCTGGCTTCGCTTGCTGCAGAACGCACGGCCCAGGAGGAGCTACTCGGCCGGATAGCAGCAACCGCCAGTGATCGCGAGGCACTGACGCGCTTGGTCGCCCAATCGTCAGCTCTCGCCGCCGAAGGTGATGCAATCTCGCGAGCCGCGGCTGCGATCACTAGGCTTGCGGAGGGACTTGCTGACCTGCCCAGCATTCCTGACGAGCTGACTGAGACGAGCGGCTTCGTCCGGCTCGGACCTGCAACGCAGCGCGCCGTGAGAGTGTCGCAGCTGCTAGGTCGATTGCGTAGCGAGGTCGCCGCACTTGATGCTGACCTTCGGACAGCTGGACAACAGCACAGCTCGGTCCGCTTGGAGGCAGAGCAGAGCGCTCGCGATCTCCGGCGGCGCCTCGATGCACTCGAGGAAGGGGCGGGTTCAAGTGCACAGCGGATTGCCAAACTGCAACAAGACGTCGACCGCCTGGCCGACATCGCGTCTCGCCGACAGAAGCGGGCGGCTGAATTCTCTCGTATCGTTCGGCAGCGAGGAGAGCTCTTCGACGAGTGGGATCACCTGCGCCAGCAGCGCTTGGAACAGCGTCGGGGAATCGCCGAGCATCTCAATGGCGAGTTAGGCCCTGCGATACAAGTCGACATCCGCCAATCAGAAATCACAACCGAGTACATGAACGCGGTCGCCAATGTGCTCCGGGGTAGCGGCTTGCACCACGGCACTCTGAGTCCTCGTCTCGCTGAGCAGATGACTCCGAGGGAGCTTGTGGAAGCGATCGAGCACGGGGACGTCGATGCGATTGCCACAGCTGCCGGGATCCAGCCGACACGCGCGGCTCGGATCATCGAACAGGGCCGCGATAATGGCATTGCCGAAGTCGCAAGTGCGCGGATCGAAGATGGGGTTGTACTGAAGCTGCTCGATGGACGCGAATACAAGGAGACGCCTGAGCTGTCGACAGGGCAGCGTTGCACGATCGTATTGCCGATACTGCTGACTATGGCGAGCGACTTGTTGATAGTTGATCAGCCAGAGGACAATCTCGACAACGCATTCATCGCCACGACGATCGTGCCAAGCCTGATCCGGCGTAAGATCGACTCCCAACTGCTCTTCTCGACGCACAACGCCAATATTCCGGTGTTGGGCGGTGCGGACCGGGTTGTCCTACTTGGGTCTGACGGCAAGAGAGGTTTCGTTCGGCTGGCTTCCGAACTTGAGGACCCAAGAAGCGTTGAGGCCATTGTCACGGTGATGGAAGGTGGCGAGGACGCCTTCCGCAGCCGGGCAGCCTTCTACGGTCGCTAGCGGTGTTGTCGCGGGCGAACGAGCGAGAGGCTGCGCTCGCGGAGCTACGATCCGCGGCCCTGCCGAGCAAGCGCCTCGCAGCGGCCCGGCGACTTCTACGCTTGGCTGAATCAAGCGATCGCCCGACTCTCATCTCGCTCCTTGCTTCCGAGCAAGATCCATGGGTGCGCAAGGCTATCGAATTGGGGCTCGCCACGCTTGGCGAGCCATCCGCTCGCCCACGAGATCCGGAGCAGGCCGCCCCGGATGAGTCGGCACCGATTGACGAGTCCTCTCAGACACTCCGATTCGTCATCCACGAGATCTCCCCGATTGTTGGCAAGCTCAGGCACTACGCAAGCGCGGAGGTTCCTGAATACGAGGACAGTCTGATACGAAGCCAGATCGACCGTCTGGCCGCGCTGCTCGAATCGCTGACTGCCCTTGGACGGGTTGGCGGCTCCGAGTTGAGCGGACGGGAATTCGATCTATCGTCGCTCATCGCCCACATCGCCAACGATGAGTCGCGGGACGGCATGTCGATCGATCTCGCGGGACCCCAAGGCGTGATCGCGATCGGCGATCCTAATCAGGTCTCACTGGTCGTGACGAACGGCCTTCGCAATGCGCTTGAGGCATCCGCGGGGGAAGGCGCCTCGCGGGTCCTGATCACTTGGGGCACTACAGACCGCGATGCATGGGTGACGATACTCGACCGAGGGCCCGGCTTGAGTCCGTCGCTCACGCTGATCGGAACGCGTCCGCAATCTACGAAGGACGGGCATCAGGGCGTTGGACTGATGGTTGCCACGCGTGCCGCCCGGAATCTCGGTGGCGAGATCGAACTTGCGTCGCGTTCACCTTCCGGCACGCGGTTCGAGCTTCGCTGGCCCGGCGTGCCACAAGCATGATGAGGACTCTGCTGGTCGAGGATGACGAGGGCGTCGTTCGGCTGCTCACGGAGGCAACCGCATCTGAGCCCATCGAATGGACCGTAGCCGGCACCAGAGAAGAGGGCGAGCGAGCACTCCAAGATACAGAGTTCGATCTTCTCATCTTCGACCTACGCCTGCCTGATCGACGCGGTGATACGCCTCGTGATGAGGCTGGATTGTCGTTGCTCGACGCGGCGTCGAGCGCATGCCCGGGTACATCGACGTTCGTGTTATCGGCGTACGCAACAATCGATAATCTCCGGCCGTATCAGAACGCCAACGATCTCGAAGGCGAGACCCACGCGCTGAAGGTCACGGCGTTCACAAAGGACGACTTCTCCCCAGTCTTGACGGCGATCAGGGCACGTAGCGAACAATGGACCGAGCTCCGACGTATTGAGATCTACCGGGGTACACCGCCCGTGTCATTGAGCTACCACCAGGAGCGCGTGCTTCGGTTGTTCGTACGTCGGCAACATGCAGCAAAAGGGATCTTGTTGCCGGTCGGCGGCGGGTTATCGAGTGCGTCCAAACTTCGCGTGGCCATCGTGGACAGCAATGGTGGTCACTTGCTCGATTCGATTGCGAGGCTAACGACGCCCGCGGCGGTCCGCGACGAATCCGAACGATATCGAACATGCATTGCCCCGCTCAGGCCTGGCTTCTTCGCGCATCTGATAGACACTGTGGAGCCCGGCGCCGGTCGCACGGCGGGGCTACTGTATCGACTAGCAGAGGGATTCGACCGAGCCCTTGCTGACATAGTCATCATTGACCCGCTGGCCGCCGCCGGCACAGTAAGCCAGATCGAGTCCGGGACGATCGTGTGGACGGCGGCCCGGAGTTGGGTCAGGCGAACGATTGGTGATGTACGTCGGCAACTGATGACCGATGAGGAGTTGACTTCAAATCGCTCTCGAGCACCGAGCTTCGACTTCGGGGCGATCGAAGCTCTCGAGTTGGTGAGTCCGGCGCTGAGACAGCACGGTGACCTACATGTCTTCAACGTACTCGTAGATGCCAACGCCCAACCGATGTTGATTGACTTCGCCGATGCTGGCGTGTACTCGGCGCCGATCGACGCGATCGCGCTTGAACTCTCACTCCTGTTTCATCCGGGCGTGACGAAGCGCCTCGGCCCGTGGCCTACTCCGGCGCAACTCAGGACGTGGGCCGACGTTGACGCATGGGCGCGGGACTCGCCGGCCCCCGACTACATCCGACGCTGTCGTGCCTGGGCCTTGGAGATTGCGGAGGGTGAGCGCCCCGTGTTAGCAGCAGCTTACGCATACGCTGCGCGGCAACTGAAGTACAAGGACGTCGCGACAGAGCGGATCCTCGGCGTTCTGGAGGCGGTCGCAGAGCGGGCCCGTACGGCCTGGTGACACAATGCTCACTGAGGGTGCTAGAAGGCCAAATGCGTAACGATCGGTGGATCCGCAGTTAGCCTCGCCGTGCCTTCTTCCGCGGGGTCGTCGTCGGTCCGCCTCTCGACGGTCCATGTGGCGAGGAAGTCCCGGGTTGACGACCGACTCGCCCGTCGAATGGAGCCGGTATACGCCGGGCGCGGCTCGCAGGTTGGGAAAGGTCGAGATCGTTGGCTCGCACGGGATGCTGCGTCACTGCGGGCGACCCCCGGCCGCGAGGCTCCAGTCGATCGGATCCGCTCCCAGGTCTCGGAGCCGCGCGTTTGCGCCCGTGAATGGTCGCGACCTGAGGAAGCCCTTCCTGGCCGAGAGCGGTGACGGATGGGTGGTGCACAGGACGGCGTGACGCCGGTCGTCGATCGACGCGGCGAACGCCTGCGCGTGGCGTCCCCACAGCAGGAACGCGATCGGTCGAGGCTGGGCTGCGACGACCTCGATGATGCGCGTGGTCAGGTTCCGCCAGCCGATGGGCACATGGCTTCCGGCCGTGCCGGCCCGAACGGTGAGAGAGGTGTTCAGGAGCAGGACGCCGTGCCTCGCCCAGGGCACGAGCGAGACGTCGTCGGGGACGCCGGTGCCGGTGTCCGAGGCGAGCTCGGCCAGGATGTTGCGCAGCGACGGTGGGCGCGTGCACGGCGGCACGACCGAGAACGCAAGGCCATGCGCCTGACCGGGACCGTGGTATGGATCTTGGCCGACGATGACCGCGCGGACAGAGTCCAGCGGCGTCAAGTGCAGCGCGGCGAAGACCTGGTCGCGCGGCGGATAGACGGTGATGCCGGCCGATCGGTCCGCCTCGACCCGTGCCATGATCGCCGCAAGCTCAGCATCGGATGGACGACTCGCGAGCGCGGCGTGCCAGTCCTTTGGGATCGACGCATACATCCGGTTCCCCCCTTCGAAGGCGAGTCTAGACGACCCGAGTCGACCGACGCTGATCTGCCCCATGGCTCAGGAACCTCGAGAGTGCCAGCAGGCACCACGAACCCCGCGTTACGCTGCGCCGCGAAACGATCCGCAGCACTGGGGACCATGGCCGATGCACACGAGAGCCGCCGTCGCCGTCATCGCGGCAATCGTCGCGCTGCAGGTGCCGACAGCCCAGATCGCGATCGCCGGTGCCACCCTGTGGACGAAGCTCGTGGCGCCACTCGGACACGTCCAGGCGATGGAGCTGGCGGCGGATGGCAGCCACCACATCCTGTATAGATCCGAGACCACGACCTACTCGAGCTACTACGCGACGGATCGCGGCGGACGATGGACGACGCAGCCCATCTTCGGTGACGCCCTTGACCTGACCCTTGACACCGAGGGCCGCGCGTGGGTGCTTGTCAACGTGTTCCAGTGGGCTGGTGATGCTGGCGTCAGGATCTACCACGACCAGGCCGGCACGATGGTCGGCGAGGACGTGACTGCGCCCGGGGCGCCGGGCAGCCACCGCTCAGATCGGGGCGCGCTTGCTGTCGCTGGCGATGGAACAGTCAGCGTCGCCTGGAGCGCGTCGGACGCGGCGGTGACGTTCTATCGCGCCAAGGGAGCGGGAGGCTGGGGTGACCTGGTATCGCTCGGGGCCGAGAACCTGGCACCCCGCGTCCGCGGCGTCGACCTGCTGGTGGACCAGGCGGACGTTCCCCACGTCATCGTCAGCGGCGCCTTCGACGCCGGCGCCGCGCGCCCAGAGGCCTGTGATTCCGGTCCCGGCGCCTGCACAGTCGACATCGCGATGACGGCGACGCCGGCCACGACAGGGATCGGCCACTTGGCGGGCCTCGTGGACTCGGATCTTGATGCCCAGGGCAACGCCGTCGTCGTCGTGCGGAGCGACATCGATCTCGCCTTCGCATCCAATGCCGGCGGGACCTGGGCCACCGAGCCCGTCGTCAGCGTCAACACGTCGTCGGCCACCGTCAGCGCCGGGCCGCTTGGGCCGGTCGTGTTCTTCGACAGCTCCGGCCTCCGGCGCGCCGACCGCGGCCCGGGCGGCTGGACGGTATCCCCCGTGACGACCCTGGCGTCGGACCAGCACTCGGCGGGCGACGTCGACACTGGCGGAGGCTCGCATATCGCGTTCTCGCGAGTCAGTTGGCATGACGAGGGATATGTCGGCGACGTCTACCTGGTCGCGCCGGATGCGAAGGCTCCGCTCATCGGCGAGCCCCGAGCCACGGCCCGCGCGGGCAAGGTTGTCGGATCGACGGCCTCGACGCGGATCTCCTGGAGTGCCAGCGACGCCCTCTCGGGGCTCGCCCGGTACCAGTTGCAGCAGTCGGTCAACGGCGGCACGTGGTCCACCGTGAGCTCCACGCTCACCTCCGCGTATGCCGATCGGAGCCTCCGACCCGGATCGACGACCTACCGATTTCGCGTTCGGGGCTGGGATGCGGCAGGGAATGTGTCCGCCTTCGTGACCGGCCCAACGATCACGATGCGCCACCTGCAGGAATCGAGCTCTGCGATCACCTACTCCGGCACCTGGGCGCGGAGCGCGAAGACCGCGTTCTCTGGCGGCGCCGTGCGATACGCCGCATCCAAGGCGGCCTCGGCGACCATCAAGTTCACGGGCCGTGGCTTCAGCCTCGTCTCGACGTACGCGAGCTCCCGCGGCTACATCCGGGTCTTCGTCGACGGCGTCGAAGTGCCGGCAGTCAAGCTCAACCGCTCGTCGACGACGTACCGCGTCGTGGCGTACTCGATTTCCTGGATCACGAGCGCGCCGCATACGATCGTGCTGAGGCCGGCAGGAACGGCTGGGCATCCCCGCGTGGATCTGGATGCGATCCTGGTGATCAAGTGAGCCCGCAGCCCAGGACCACGATCGCCGTCTCGCGCGACCGGAGGGCGGCGCCCTCGTCCGTGTAGGCGGACGACTGAGCGTAACGAGCGCGGCCCACGGGCGCGTAGAAGGCTGGCACCATCTAGCCATGCACATCGGACTGATCGGGGGCATCGGCCCCGCCGCGACCATCGTCTACTACGATCGGCTGACCCGGCGGGTCCGCGAGGCGGGCGGGCGGCTGGAGCTGACGATCGTCCACGCCGACGTGTTCGACCTCATCGCCAACGTCAACGCCGACCGGCGCGAGGCGCAGGCGGCCGTGTACGCCGGGCTCATCGAGCGGCTCCGGGCGGCCGGTGCCGAGTGCGCCGCGATCACCTCGCTGGGCGGGCACTTCTGCTTCCCCGAGACGGAGCGGATCGCGTCGCTGCCGCTGGTGAGCGGCGTCGCGCCGCTCGACGCGCACTTCGCGGCGCTCGGCCTGGGGCGGGTCGGGCTGCTGGGCACCGAGGTCGTGATGCGCACCCGGCTGTTCGGCCAAATGGTCCGCACCGAGGCGGTCGCGCCGGCCGTGGACCTCGCGGCGCTGGGCAAGGTCTACCAGGACGTCGCGACGAGCGGGGCGTGCACGGCCAACCAGCGCGCGACCCTGGTGGAGGCTGGCCGGCGGATGGTCGAGGACCAGGGCGCCGAGGCGGTGATCCTCGCCGGCACGGACCTGAACCTCGCCTTCACGGGCGATCCCGGCTACCCCGTGGTCGACGCGCTCGACGTGCACGTCGCGGTCCTCGCCGACCTCGCCACCGGCGCGAGGACCCTCGCCGCCCCGGCCTGATCGCTGCCGATCGCGGCAGCCGGTCGGTCCGGCGGCGGAGCGCCCGGGCGATCGCACCTAGACTCTGGCGATGCCCACCGAACGAGACATCCACCTTCCCGACGGTCGTCTGCTGCGGGTCCACGACGCCGGCGACGGGAGCGCAGCGGCGCCGCTCACGCTGCTGTGGCACCACGGGTCGCCGCAGACCGGGGCGCTGCTCGAGCCGCTGGTCGACGCGGCGGAGGCGAGGGGCATCCGGCTCGTGTCGTACGGGCGGCCGAGCTACGGCGGGTCCACGCCCAACCCCGGGCGGACGGTCGCGTCGGCGGCGGCGGACGTCGAGCACATCGTCGATGCCCTGGGCATCGAGCGGTTCGCGGTCATGGGCGCCTCCGGGGGCGGGCCGCACGCGCTGGCGTGCGCGGCGGGGCGGCCGGAACGGGTCGTGGGGGCGGTGACGCTGGCCTGCATCGCGCCGTTCACGGACGAATTCGACTGGTTCGCCGGCATGGCCGCGCCCGGCGGCCTCCGTTCCGCGCGGGACGGCCGGGCGGCGCGCGAGCGCTTCGCGGAGACCGACGAGTTCGACCCCGCCCAGTTCGTCGCCGCAGACTGGGCCGCGCTGCGCGGCGCGTGGGCGTCGCTCGGCCGGGACGCGGAGGCCGCCGGCAACGCCAGCCCCGACGGTCTCATCGACGACGACGTCGCCTTCGTGCGGCCGTGGGGCTTCGAATTCGGTCGCATCGCGGTCCCCGTCCTCCTGGTGCAGGGCGGCGAGGACCGGGTGGTGCCGGCGTCGCATGCGCAGTGGCTGCTCGCGCAGATCCCGGCCGCCGAGCGGTGGCTCCGTCCGCGCGACGGCCACGTGTCGGTCCTGGACGCGGTGCCGGTCGCGATGGACTGGCTGGTCGCGACTGGCCGAAGCCGGTAGCGCTCCTCGCCCGCGCTCAGGCCAGGGTCACCGCCCGGCGAAGCTCCGCAAGGTAGCGGCCATGCGCGGCCCAGGTGGGCGGCGACGGCCGCCAGGTCACGAGGAGGCGCTCACCAGTCGTCACCCTGCCCGAGCGAGCCGCCGCACGGGCTCCCCCACAGGGAGGTCTCCGTCCACTCGCCGGCGGTCAGCGAGCCGTTGACCCACCGATGTCCTCCGGCGGTCACGACGAACCAGTCGATGCCGCCGAGCGCGCTCGGGCTCACCTTGATCCCGGACCTCGATGCCTTCGCACCGCCGTTCGCGCCCAGGGCGGGATAGGCCAGGTAGAGGTTGAACTGCCGGGCGTTCGCCGGTGCGGCGCAGCTGACCATCTTGAGGACGGGGACCTGCACGGCAAGGTAGGCGACGTTCGGATCCTCGTAGTGCGCGTTGCCGGCCGAGGCGGAGACGGGCTGCACGGAGGTTGGGGCATCGGCGAGCAGGTGGACGCAGCCCTTGAGCGGCTGTCTGACCCGCCGTCGCCAGTACCAGTCGATGATCGGCTTGAGGATCCGCGCGATGAGGTCCTTGACCCAGGTGACGGCGCCCACCGAAGCCCCTCCGCTCGCCCGGCACCGTGGCCGGCGTGGGCCGATTGTCCAGCGGCTGTCCAGAGGCCCCTCGGGCGGTTCGCCGGCCCAGGACGACCTCCGACATGCGCACCAGGCATAGCGGCACGCAGTTCCGGTCGTGCAGGTCGCCCTGGGCGTCGCATGGCAGCACTTGGCGATCGCGCCATGCCTGCCACGCATGGGTCCGCCGCTGGATGCGCCCGGGATCCGCTCCGACCGCCTCGGATGCGGTGCGTTACGCCTGGTACGCATACGGGCGGCGCTGACGGCCGACAAGTTCAAGCGCGCGAAGGCTCGGCTCCTGGCCTGATGCACTGCACCATCGATTAACGGGGATTGACTTCAGCGTCGTGCGTTGCAGACTGACAGGCCTGCGCCTGCTGCGCCGAAGGAGGAGAGGGAACCATGAGCATCCAGGCCATGACGGCACTTGCTGCCAAGACCGCCCACCCGAATCGTGCGAAGACACCCGCGCCGGACAACGCGGCGAGCGGGAGCGCCGTGTCGAGTGCGATCGCGGCAATCGCGGCCTACATCCCGACCGAGGTTGTGGCCGGATACGTCGCGGTGACGGCCCTCGCCGCGAGCCTCAAGCTCAACCCGTGGGCCCTCTGGTGGGTGTTCATCATCCTGACGCCGTTCTACACGGCGTACGCGTACCTCCAGCGTCCGGCAGTCAAGGCAGCCCCGGCGGATCGCCGGAAGCTGGCGGTGATCATCGGGTTCGCGCTGGTCGGCTATGTCGTCTGGACGCTGGCGCTGCCCGCCACGCCGTTTGTCCAGTTCTTCGGCGATGCGACCACCGCGGGGACAGTCGGTGGCATCGTGGTCGTGATCGTCGCACCGCTGCTCGCCGCGCTCTCGACGGTGTTCAAGATCCGCGACACGACCGCCTGACTCGCGCTGCAGGGTTTCTCGAGGGGTCGAGTCTTCCTGTCGTCAGGCGGCCCGTGGCGCACCTCCCGCGCCACGTGTCGCCCGCCGCTCGGCGCGGACCAGCGCCTCGACCATCGCCGCGTTGATGTCGCGTGCCGCGTCGGCGTGCTCATTGCGGGGGTCGGCAAACCAGGCCCCGATCGCCCCCGATGGCAGCTGCTGCCGGGCCAGGAACCGCACGGCCTCGATCTCGGTCGACGTCATCGGTCCGGGACGCGCGGACTGGCCCTCGATCAGCCAGGCCAGGAGGGACAGGTCATAGCGCCGTGCGGCGAGCGTGAGCAGGGCGTCGAGCAGGATCGATCGCCAGGCAGGCATGCCGAGACCGGCGCCCCTGGCGGCACGTTCGACGCGGTCGACGACCACGCCCCCAACGCGTTCGCCGGCGAGCACACGAAGGCGCGCCAGGCTGGTTGTCGGCGATCCGTCGGACGCCGCGATCGATGGCGGCGTCCACCATCCGGATCGTGCCGCGCGCTCGACGGCGTCCGCGCACGTGGCCGCAACGTCGCGGTGTTCCTCGGGGCTGGCGACCTGAGGGCGGCGCGTGGGCTGCACGAGCGCGCCGGCCACGGCGAGCACGGCGCACAGGATGCCCCATACGAAGTTGGTGTGGTACGTGTGACGGAATGCGTAGGATCGCGCGGCCGTCGCCTCCAATCCCTGGTACTCCAGCGGATCGAAGCCCGGACTGGGCAGGAACCCCCACTCCTCCTTGCGCTCGAGCAGGAGCCCCAGGGCCATCCGGCCGGGCACTGACAGGCCGCGGCCCGTCGATGCCTCGAGGAGTACCAGCTCACCGAGGAGATCGAAGTTGGCCGTGAACAGGTGCCAGACCAGCGACGCGCCGGTCGCGTCGAGGAGCGGCGCGACCGCCATGCCCGGTGGCAGGTCCCGGGTGCCGAAGTCGGTGAGGTACATGACCGCATGCGTCAACGCATACGTCTCGGCCGGGGACATGTAGATCGGATGCACCGGTCGTGCCGCGAGCACGCCGTCCACCAGGCCCGCGTCGTCCGTTGACGACCCGGACAACGCGCGCTCGAGCCAGCGGACCTCGAGTGCCCGGTAGGGCAGCCGCTCGATTCCGTCCACCAGGCCCGTCGCGAAGGCCGCCCGGATCGGCTCCTCCCACGCCGGATCGTGCGCGTCCGTCGCAGCCTGGGCGAGGTAGCCGATGCCGATGGCCACCGCAGTGTGCGGATAGCGCATGAGCAATGCCCGGTGGGCCGGGGTCAGCAGCAGGCGCCGAACATCGGCGGCGACGGTGCGCAGGTCGGCTCCCAGATCATCGGCGGCGGGAAGCCGAGCCGCCACGGTCACGAGGAGTGCCGCCTCGATGACGACCTTGTCCTTGAGGCTGACGAAGGGGTCGGCATCGTCGACCCAGTAGGCGGCGTTGTCGTCGAGGCGCTCCAGCCCCCGGTGTGCAAACCGGAGCGCCTCGCGAACTTGGGTGACGAGCTCGTCGTGCCGGATGATCGGGGGCGACACCCGGCGCATTGCGCTCAGGCGAGGTCGGCCCGAATGCGACTCGCCTCCTCGGTCAGGTCCCTGAACGGCACGTCGGTGAGCCCCGTCACGAGCACGTACTCGTTGCAGCACAGGACGTGCAGCCCGACCAGGCTTCCCGGTTCGTCAGGGAGCCCTGCCGCGACGGGCTCGACCAGGCTCCGAATGGACGCGTCGAGGTTGACGATCTTCGCCTCGCTGAGGTTCATGAGGATTCGTTGGACGCTACGGTGCGACAGTGCCTCGCGACGACTCACGATGCGGATCCTCCTGCGACTCCGTGTTGCCAGCTCGCCGAGCCACCTCGGTCGTCATTGGGGACGCGAACGCGCCTCCGACGGGCAGCGGAGATCATGGCCACGAAGGCGTGTCGCAACCGTCTCCCGGATCGTGACGCGGGAGCGTCGGCGTCGCGTCGCGACCGCAGCTTGGGCGTCTGCTGCCGCGTTGCAGCCGCGTCTCGGAATCACCTTCCCTACATCGAGTCCGGCAGGAGGACGAAGCCGGTCCCGCGGGACTCAAGCGTCAGGGCCGGCTCCACGCCGAGCTCATCGACCACGGTGCGTCGGTAGCGCGCCAGCTCGCGGATCGCTTCCGACGGGTTGCCTTCCGCCAGGAACGCGGCGATGAGCACTTTGCGGGCGCTCTCACGCAGGGGCTCCTCCGCGACGGCGGCCATGCCGGCCTCGATCGCAAGACCGTGCTTCCCCTCGGCGACCAGCTGCCGGCACAGCTGCTCGAGGGCATGCAGCCGCAGCTGTCGGAATCGCTCGCGCTCCGGCAGCACCCAGTCCTCCGACCAGTCCGGCAACAGCTCCCGCGACGAGACCAGCATGTCGGCCGCCGCCTGATCCACGCTCGCGCTCCCGCGGATCAGCTGCGAGGCCACGCTGCGCATCAGCCGGAGGTCGACCTCGACCAGCTCGTTCATTCGGACCGTTGTCGGGGTCGACACGACGACCCCGGGGGCTTGCCGATCGAGGCGCCACAGCGTCGTCCGCAGCAACGCGAGCGCCGCCTGCTCCGGACTCTCGGGCCACAGCGTCCCCGCGAGCCGGTGTCGATCGACTGGCTTCTCCGACAGCGCGACGAACGCCACCAGTCGCCGTCCGGCCCTCGACAGCGGAGCCGTCCCTCCATCGACGGCGAGGTCGAACGCATCGAGGAGGCGGAGGGTGAACGGCTGCTCGTCGCCCGACTCGGTCGCCAACTGGACTCGTCCCCATCGACCAGCCGGCCGCCAAGGCTGGCCGAGGGATGCCAGACGGGACGGTCGTAGCGGTCAATTGTCACTATACGGCGCGATGCCGTCGGGTCAATCGCGAACGCCACGGATCATGGGTCAGATGGGGGCGCGCGCGAGACTATGGGTTCGCTGGGCTCCAGGGTCCCGCGAGCGCCAGCCACGCGAGGGCCACGTCGATCGCGAGCCCGATGATCAGCGTGGGCGAGAAGCACAGCAGGAGCAGCAGCGCCGAGCCGCCCGCCGCGGCGACGACCAGTCCCACCCACCAGCCGGCGGGCACCAGCCAGCCGAGCGTCGCGAGCGCCGCCAGCAGCGATACGACGAACGTGACCACGATCAGCGCCCGGCCCAGGCCGACCACGGCCGCCGCGGGCAGGCCGCCGCGGGTGATCAGCCAGGAGGTCGAGAGGTCGAACGGCCACGGGGTCGCGTCCGGCTTCGCCTGCGACGGGTCAGGCTTGGGGAACACGAACATCAGGTGCACCCAGCCGTGGGCGAACAGGAGCGCGGCCAGGACCCACTGGCCGATCGATGGGTTGTTCCCCAGCAGCCACAGCGTGACGGCGCCCACCACCAGCACCACGATCGCCAGCGGCAGCAGGTCCTTGATCAGCCTCGACACGTCCATCTCGCCCTCGCCCGGAACCGCCGGCGGTCCCGGCGCCGTGCGCGAGCGTCGCCGCTGGACGGGTGCGCGGCCAAGGGCCGGGTTGATCGTGGATTGCGGGCCGTCGGTCAGCCGGTACCCTCTGCGGATGGATCACCGGCGCGTCCCCCCGGAGTGGCCCGTGACGGCGGCGATCGGGCGCGGCATCCGGACGGCACAGCCGCAGCCCGTCACGTTCGTCGAGCTGTTCTTCGACCTCGTGTTCGTGTTCGCCGTCACCCAGCTGACCGCGCTCACCGCGCATGACCTCACGCCGGACGGCGTGCTCCACTCGCTCCTGCTGGGCTGGCTGATCTGGTGGGCCTGGACGCAGTTCACGTGGACGCTCAACCCGGCCGACACCACGCACGCGACGGTCCGCGTGCTCACCCTGGCCGCGACGGGCGCCGCGTTCGTGATGGCCGCCTCGGTGCCGCGGGCGTTCGGGGACGACGCGCTCTGGTTCGCGCTCCCCTACCTCGTCGTTCGCGCGCTGGGCCTGGGGCTCCAGGTGGCCGTGGAGCTGGAGCGCGACGGGGCGAGCCACACGGCCGTCAACCGCTGGGCCGGGCTGTCGGTCATCGGCCTCGTGCTGGTGCTGGCGGGCGCGATCGCCGAGCCCGGCCTGCGCAGCCCCCTGTGGGTGCTTGCGATCGTGGCCGACCTGCTGGCGGCCGCCGTCGCCGGGCAGCGCGCGAGCTGGGACCTCAACCCGGGCCACCTGACGGAGCGCCACGGGCTGTTCGTGATCATCGCCCTTGGCGAGTCGCTGATCGTGGCCGGCACCGCGGTCGCGGGCGAGGAGCGGACCGCGGACCTGGTGGCGGTCGTCGCCGCATCGCTCGTCGTCGCCTGCCTGCTGTGGTGGACCTACTTCGGCTGGCTCAAGGACGCGCTGGAGCACCGGTTCGCGGCCGTGGGATCGGATCGGCTGGGGCCCCTCGCTCGCGACGCGTTCAGCCTGGGCCACTTCCCGCTGATCGGCGGCATCGTCGGGTTCGCGGTGGCGGTCGAGGAGACGGTCGCCCACCCGGCGGACCCGATGCCCGTGCCCGTGCTGGCGGCCCTGGGCCTGGGGGTGGCGCTGTTCGTCGCGTCATCGGCAGCATCGCTGTGGCGCCTCGGCGGGCCGGTGCTCGTGCCGCGGCTCGGCGTGCTGGTCCTGTTGGGCGCGGGCCTGGCGATCGTCGCCGGGGGCTCGCCGCACCCCGTGATCCCGATGCTCGTCGTCGCGGTGGGGCTGCTCGTCCTCGTCATCATCGAGGCAGTGATGCCGCCCGATCGGCACGCGGGAGCTGACGCCGGACGTCAGGCCTCCGTTGCCCGGCCGGCGACGTAGCCGCCGAAGGCGATGACCCAGATCGCGACCGGGTACACGATCCATCGCTCGAGCCCGCCCAGCCCCAGCACCGCGAACGGCGACCCGTCGCCCAGCAGCACGTAGCTCAACAGGGTCAGCAGCGACACGCCGCCGAGCGCAATCGATAGCCACCGAAACGGGCCGCCCGTGACTCGCGAGCCCGTGACCGCGGCAATGCCGCCGGACACGAACGTGGTCATCGCGAATAGCGGGTGCGGCTCGGTGTTGCCCGGGAACACGCCGACGCCCAGTGCCCCGATGCCCAGGACGATGATCGGGATCGTGACCGAGCGGCGGCCGAACCCGCGCTGGACCAGGGCGCCCGCGACGATGACCAGCAGGCCGATCACGATCATCGAGACGTCGAAGATCGTCGCCGAGGGCTGGTACACGATGCCGCCGTCGGCCGGGAGGGTGCCGCCGAGGTCGCTGATCGTGTTGCCACCGGTCGAGTAGGGCACCGGATACAGCGACTCCGCGCTGATGATCCCGAGCAGGATGATCGTCCCGGCGAGGACCATCAGCGATCCGCCGATGCGCAGGGCCGCGGTGCCGGCCAGGGTGCCGGGCAGGATGCTCGTCCGGTCGCGCGACGCCGCGCTGGTCGCCATCGGTTCTCTCTCCCCGGGACGCCTCGCGTGGTGGGCTCCACGTTCGACCACGATCCCCCGCCACAACGCACTCGCGACAGGGCGACCTCCCCCGAATCGCGGGTGCCACAGGTCCCGGATCACCGTGCCGGCCGGTGGCCGGCCGCGCCGGGGTTGCCGCCCGCTCTAGCATGGGGACATGGCCGGACTCGCCAGCCTCGCCCGGACCGCACGCGTGGTGCTGGTCGCGGTCGCCCTCTCGACCCTGGCGCTGGGCGTCGCGCCGGCGGACCCGGTGGCGGCCGCCCTCCCCCCGTGGACCGGTGGCATCGACCTCTACCGGGACGGCGTGTTCACCACCCAGAAGACGTGGCGCTGGTGTACCGCCGCGAACGTCCAGATCATGCGCAACATCAAGTACCACCAGCGGGACCACTCGCGCGCCGGCCAGGAGCGCTATTACGACTACATGCGCGCCCACAACCGGTACCCGGTCCGGGCCGCCGACGGGGTGGATCCCGCCGGCTGGACCGCGGGGCTCCGGCGCTTCGTGGACGACCGCTACCGCCGGGTGGACAGCACGAGCTTCGCGGCGGCGCTGCGCTCGGCCGTGCGGAGCCTGCGCCGGACGAACCTGCCCGTGGGGATCACCGTGGCGCGCGGCGGGCACGCGTGGATCCTGACCGGGTTCACGGCCACGGCGGACCCGGCGCGCACGAACGACTTCAGCGTCACGAGCGTCCGAGTGGTGGGGCCGCTGTGGGGCCTGCAGAGCACCAGCTGGGGCTACGACATGCGCCCCGACCGGAAGCTGACGAGGGCCCAGTTCAAGACGTTCTTCAGGCCCTGGCACTACGCCCCCATCCGGATGGCCTGGGAGGGCAAGTGGGTGTCCGTGCAGCCGATCGGGACGTGACGCCGCCGCTGCGCCGGGCCGGGTCCGCCGGGCTCGCCGGGCCCGCCGGGTCCGCCTGGCCCCGCGCGCTCGCGCTCGTCGCGCTCGTCGCTGCGATGCTCGTCACCGGGTGCTCCTCGGGCGGGCCCGTGTCCGAGGCGGGCCTCGCGTCGTCGACGCCGGCGGCCACGGCGGACGCGTCATCCGAGCCGCCGCCGAGTGGGCCGGCCGCGTCGCCGTCCGCCCCGCCGACCGCGGCCCAGACCCCGCCCGCGCCCGCACCCACCGGCCCGCCGCCCAAGCCCGCGAACCCGACCTTCGAGCTCGCGAAGCAGACCCCCAAGGGTGACGGCCTGACGATCGAGGAGTACCGGATCACGTGGACCGCTCCGGCGGGGCAGGCCACGGCGTTCCTCGTGTACGGGCTGACCGAATGCCCGCGCTACGCGAAGAAGTACGACGGCAAGCCGTGCGTGGTGAAGGGCATGAAGATCGACCGCAGCCAGCTGGTGCTGCTGACCCAGGTGCCCGGCGACGTCCGCGAGGCGACGGTCAGCTGGGAGGTCGGCGAGATCGACGTGCCGCCGTACTCGGCGATCCTGATCCGGGCCACGAACGACCTCGGCGACAGCATCTTCACGATCGTCCACAGCGAGAACGTGTGCTGGCAGTGCGTCTACTGACGCCGCCGGGGTGCGCCCGAGGGTCCGCCCGTCGCTAGCCAGTGACGTCGAGGTGCGCCTCGGCCTGGAACAGGTTGATGCCGCTGTCGATGAGGTCGAGCAGCGCGCGCATCGTGCGCTCCTCCTCGACCTGCTCCTCGATGAACCACTGGAGGAACTGCAGCGTGCGGTGATCACCGGCGTCGCGCGCCGCGCCGGCCAGGGCATCGAACTGGCCGGTCACCCGGAGCTCGCTCGCGAGGGCGGTCTCCACGGCCTCGCGCGCGGACGCGTAGCTCGTCGTGGCGCCGCCGACCTGGGGCAGGTTGAACGCGACCTCGTTGTCGATCAGGAACTCCATGATCTTGGCCGCGTGACCCGCCTCCTCCACGGCCTGCTCGTGGAACAGCTTCGCCCAACCCTTGAGGCTCTGGCGCTCGAAGTGGAGCGCGATGCCCATGTACGTCTGGTGGGCGCCGAGCTCGTGCGCGACCTGGGCCACCAGGAGCTTCGTCGCCTGTTCGCTGATCATGGGGGTTCCTCCTCGGGCTGGATCGGTCGTGGCTGAAGGTACGGCATGGAGCGTCGCGGGGGGCCTGACGGCCCGGTGGTCTTCGACCTCGCCGACGGGCTTGACCCGGCCGTCGAACTCAGGGCGGTACGGTTCGAGACCGTCCCAGGTCATCGGGCGGCCGCCGAGGTCGCCCGGCAGCGCGACGAGCCCGCGCTGGGGGTCGAACACGGCCAGGCCGTGGCGCCAGGCCGCGTCCGCGATCCCGGAGCCGATCAGTTCGACGTCGCCCAGGACGAGGCGGACGAGGATGTGGCGTGGGCGGGCGTGGAGCTCGAACGGCGGCTGGTCCGCTGTCCGGAGCTCGTCGGCGAACGCGGCGAGGCGGGGGTCCAGCGGCGACCCGTGGCGGTCCTCCTCGGCCAGCCGCGCGAGCGCGCGTGCCGCCGCCTCCCCGCCCAGCGCGCGATCGGCCGGCCAGACGTACAGGTCGAAGTGCATCGGCCCAGAGCGTAGGACAGGCTGGGCGCAGGCGCCGTGCGTGGCACGCACGGATTCCGATCTCGCCCGTCGCGAGCGTGCCTCCCACGCACGGTGGCCACTCCCCGGAGACCCGGCGACGGTCTCGCCCGTCGACAGCAGCCGCCGGCGCGGCGCACCATAGGCTCCCCGCTCCGGTCCCGACCGCCTCGAGACGTCCCACACCATGCCCGACCTGCCCACCGACTCGCTCACCTTCCTGTTCAGCGACATCGAGGGGAGCACCCGCCTCGTCACCGAGCTGGGTGACGCCTACCAGGCGCTCCACGCGGACCATGGCCGGCTGCTGCGCGCCGCCTGGACCACGTTCGGCGGGCAGGAGGTGGGGACCGAGGGTGACTCGTTCTTCGTCGTGTTCGCGAGTGCCCCGCTGGCCCTCCGGGCGGCTGCCGCGGCCCATCGCGCGCTCGCGTCGCACGCGTGGCCACCGGGTGCCGAGGTCCGGGTCCGGATCGGTGTCCACACGGGCCAGGCGATCCTCGTCGGCGGCGACTACCTCGGGCTCGACGTCAACCGCGCTGCCCGGGTCTGCGCCGCGGGTCACGGCGGCCAGACGCTGGTCTCCGAGGCAGCGCACGACGCCGCGGCCGGCGCGCTCCCACCCGACCTCGCGCTGCGGGATCTCGGCCGCCATCGCCTGAAGGACGTCGGCGTGATGCGCCTGTGGCAGCTCGACGTGCCCGGGCTGCCGGCGACCTTCGCGCGCCTCCGCGCCCTGGACGAGCATCCGTCGAACGTGCCGGCCGGTCTCCCGGAGCTGCTCGGCCGGGCCACCGAGGTGGCCGAGGCCACGGCCCTCGTCCGCGTCCAGCCGGTCGTGACGCTGACCGGCCCCGGCGGGATCGGCAAGAGCCGGATCGCCATCCGCGTCGCCGCGGACGCGGTCACGGCGTTCGCGGACGGGGTGTCCTACGTCGACGCGGCCTCGCTCGATGCCGCAGACCGGGTCGCCGACCGCCTGCTCGAGGTCATGGAGCTGGACCCGGACCCCGGGCTGGCGCCCCGCGACGCGCTGGTCCGCCTGCTGGGCGGGCGGTCGGTGCTGCTCCTGCTGGACAACGCGGACCGAGTGGCGGGCCTCGCCCGCCTGGTCGGCGACATCGTCCGTGCCTGTGCCGGCGTGCGCGTCCTCGCCACCAGCCGCTCGCCGCTGCGGATCGGTGCCGAGCGCGAGCTGCTGATCGGACCGCTGGAGCCCGCGCCGGCGATGTCGCTGTTCCTGGCGCGAGCGCGGGAGATCCTGCCGGCATTCGACCTGTCGGACGCGGACGCCGCGATCGTCGCCGACATCTGCGCCCGCCTCGACGGCCTGCCACTGGCGATCGAGCTGGCTGCCGCCCGCACGCGCGTCCTCCCGGTCGCCGCGCTGCGCGACCGGCTCGCCCGGCGCCTGCCGCTGCTGGCCGGCGGCGCCCGTGACGCCCCGGACCGCCAGCAGACGATGCGCGCGACGATCGCCTGGAGCTACGACCTGCTCGACGAACGGGAGCGAGCCCTCCTCGACCGCCTCGCCGTCTTCGAGGGGCCGTTCGAGCTCGCCGCCGCCGAGGCGATGGGGACGGCCGACGACGACACGCTCGCCGTGCTCCAGTCGCTCGTCGAGCGCAGCCTGGTCGCCCGCGTCCACGATGACGCCGACGGCGCCGAGCCGCGGTTCCGGCTCCTGGGCACGATCCGCGAGTTCGCCCTCGAGATGCTGGAGGCGGGTGGCGCCGCCGAGGACGCCCGCGACCGGCACCTCCGCCACTGGCTGGACTTCGTGCGCACCGAGCATGACCGCTCCGACCTCGACGACATCGCGATCGAGGCCCGCATCGAGCGGCACGAGGCGGACTACGCGGCCGCGCTCGAGCGCGCGCTCCCGGTTCCCGGCGAGCCGGCGATCGCGCCGCGGGCACGCCTCGGCCTCGCGCTGGCCGCCGCCCTCGGGCGGCACTGGTGGCTGCACGGGCACGTTCGTGACGGGGCGGCCTGGCTGGAGCGCGCGCTCGCCGCGACGTCGGGCAGCGAAGGCCCGGAGCTGGCGGCGGCGATGTACTGGGCCGGCGTCCTCCATGAGGGTGCGGGCGACGACGAGCGCGCCCGCCGGCGCCTCGAGCAGGCGCTCGAGCGGTACGAGGCGGCCGGCGACCGGCTGCAGCAGGCACGCGTGCTCAACAGCCTCGCGATCGTCGCGCGGTCGAGCGACGCCCTCGACACGGCGGAGTCCCTCCTCGCGCGATCCCTGGCGATCCGCCGCGAGGTTAGCGACCAGCGCGGGCTCGCCACCACCCTCAACAACCTCGGGATCGTGGAGATCGATCGCGGTCGCTTCGACGCCGCGCTGGAGATCCTGTCCGAGGCGGTGGCGCTCGACCGGGCCGCGGGCTCGCGGACGGGCGCCGCGTACTCGCTGCTCGCCTACGGATCGGCGCTCCACGGCGTCGGCCGGGCCGAAGAAGCGGCCGCAGCGATCGGGTCATCGCTCGAGACGTTCGCCGAGCTCCGCGACGCCGAGGGTGTCGCGGACGCGATCGACGAGCTGGCGGAGATCGCCGCCGGCACGGGTGCGCCCGAGACGGCGATGCGCCTGTTCCTGACCGCCGGCGCCCTGCGCGACCACGCGGGCGTGCGAGTCCGGGCCGTGGACCGGCGCCGGCGCGAGCCCGTCGTGGAGGCGACCCGCCGGCTCGTGGCGCCCGCGACGCTCGCCCGGCTGACGGCCGAGAGCTCGGTCGCGGATCTCGACGCCGCGGTCGCCCTCGCGAGGTCCGTCGCGCTTGTATCAATGTGATATCATCCTGATGTCGCGCCGGATGAGCGCGTGAGGTCGCGCCGGACGGCGCGGGATGGAGCTTCGGGACGTCGATGAACAACGAGCGCATCGCCCGGTCACTGCCGGGCATTCCTGCCCTGGTGATCCTGATCGCGGCCGGGATCGGCCTGATCGTGGCCTTCATCTGGTACCTCGCGGCGGTCCTCATCCCGGCCGGTGACACCGTCGACGGCCTGACGCTGGCGCCGATGGGGCTGATGATCCTGGCCAGCATCCTGGTCGGCGTCGGCCTCGCGGGCCTCACCCCGGTCAACCCCAACGAGGCGCGGGCGCTCGTGCTGTTCGGCCACTACGCCGGCTCCGTGCGCCAGCAGGGCCTCCACTGGGTCAACCCGTTCACGCTCCGGCCGAGGATCTCGGTCCGGGTGCGCAACTTCGAGACCTCCAAGCTCAAGGTCAACGACCACGACGGCAACCCGATCGAGATCGCGGCGGTCGTGGTGTGGAAGGTGACCGACACGGCCGAGGCCCTGTTCGAGGTGGACGACTACGAGAACTTCGTGCACGTTCAGGCCGAGTCCGCGCTGCGGAACCTCGCCACCACCCACCCGTACGACTCGCACAACGAGGGCGACGTCGCCCTGCGCGCGAACCAGGTGGAGATCGCCGACCAGCTGCGGGGCGAGATCCAGGACCGCCTCCAGAAGGCCGGCGTGACGGTCATCGAAGCGCGGATCAGCCACCTCGCCTACGCACCCGAGATCGCCAACGCGATGCTCCGCCGCCAGCAGGCGAACGCGGTCATCGCGGCCCGCACCCGGATCGTCGAGGGCGCGGTGAGCATGGTCGAGATGGCGCTCGAGCAACTGTCCGCCAAGCAGATCGTGAACCTCGACGAGGAGCGCAAGGCCCAGATGGTCAGCAACCTGCTGGTCGTCCTGTGCTCCGAGCACGAGACGCAGCCGGTGGTCAACACCGGGTCGCTGTACCAGTAGGCCGGGTGGTGCGGATCACCGCGCGGGCGCGGGCCTGACCGGAACCATGGCCGAGCGGAAGTCGTTCCTCCTCCGCCTCGACCCCGAGACGTTCGCGGCCCTCCAGCGCTGGGCCGCGGACGACCTGCGGTCCGTCAACGGCCAGGTGGAGTTCCTCCTCCGCCGCGCCCTGGCCGAGGCGGGCCGCAGGCCGGAGCGCCGGGCATCGACCGGCGGCCGGCCCGCGCCGGATCGGTAGCGCCGCTCATCGGCGCCGCGAGCACGCAGGAGGCGAGCGCGGCGCCGATGGCGTGGCTGCGAGCGCCGTGATCAGGCGAGCGCGCTACCGATGGCGTGCACGTCGTCCCCGCCGAGCACGAGCTGGCCGTCGGCGGTCGTGTACAGCAGGTCGATGTTGAGGCCCGCGTCCGCGACCCGGCGGAGCACCGTCGCGCCCGCGCCCGGCGTGTTCGCGACCGGCACGACGACCACCGGTCGCTCGGCCTGGATCTCGAACCCGGCGTCGATCAGCGCCCGGCGCGCCCGCTCCGGGTCGCTGACGAGGACGTGGAACACGCCCTGGCCGGTCTCACACACGTAACCGCAGGCACCCTCGATGTTCGCCCCGGCGCGTCCGAGCGCATCGCTCGCCTCCGCGAGCGTCCCAGGCCGATTGACCAGTCGGATGGTCAGGTTGGTCGCCATGGCGCGCCTCCAGGTGGCTGTCGGGTGCATTGTCGCCCACGCCGGCGAGCGGGGCCAACGAGGACCGTGCCGGCGTCTCGCCGATCCCCGACCGCGGGGCGGCAGGACCGCGGCGCAGGTCCACGGCGCAGGTCCGCGGCGGCCGGCGGCGTCGTCCTGGCGCTACGCTGACGCGGACGTGGAACGCTGGCTGGTCTCGCGACGGTCCGAAGTCGTCCTGCTGGTGCTGGCGTGCGTCGTCGCGGCCTGCGGCGGGGAACCGCCCGCGCCGCCCGGCGGTGAGGCCACGCCGGTCGCGGAGCCCGTGACCGCGTCGGCCCAGGCGGACGGCGTGCTCGTGACGGTCGTCCTCTCCGCCGGGCGCGTCGCCGCGGGCGAGACGGTGGACGTCGAGGTCCGGGTCCGCAACGCCGGCATGGGCGTGGTGTCGTGGCAATCCGGCGGATGCGAGCTGCTCAACGGATTCTCGATCGAGGCGCCCGCCTTCGACCAGCCGCCGGCCGGACGGGAGTGGCCCGGTGCGATGGGCCTGGCCAAGTGGTCCGCGACGACCGGCGGCGTGGGCATCGAGCCGGTCCGGGCCGCGGGCCTGCCCGCCGGGGCGAACTTCGGGTGCCCCAGCGACCTGCGCATCGGCGAGATCCAGCCCGGCGGGACCGAGACGGCGGAGGCCGAGTGGCCGGTGCTCCGGTCCGACGGCGTCCCGGGCCCGCCCGGCGTGTACCGGATCGGCTACTCGTTCCCGCTGATCGGGCGGGTCCCCGCCGACCAGGTGAGGGACCCGTTCGGCACGCGTCCGATCGTCCTCGAGGTCCCGGTCACGGTGACGGGCACGCCGTTCGCTGGGGTCGCGTCGACGCAGGCGATCGACGCGGCGTTCGCCGACGCGCGCGTCGCCGCC
Source organism: Chloroflexota bacterium (assembly GCA_040755495.1). GTDB lineage: Bacteria > Chloroflexota > Limnocylindria > Limnocylindrales > CSP1-4 > CAIXZV01. The sequence continues at coordinate 41,895 of JBFMAT010000015.1, read as the reverse complement.
TGGGCTACGGCCCGGCTGACCCAGCAGACCCTCGCGGGCGCCGAGATCCGGCTCGTCGACGGCCGGTGGCGGTTCATGATCCGCCTGATGGACGACAGCGCGACGGTCGTGCTCGTGGATGCGGAGACGGGCGGAGTGGTGGACGTCAAGCTGGCCGGCTGACGCGGGCCGGCGGCGGCGCGGATTCGCGCGCCGGGCGGAGAATCGACGCGTGAAGGCCGCGAAGGCACCGAAGCCGCGACCCGTCCCCAGGGCGGTGCGGTCGCAGGGGCGCCCCGCACTCCCCCACGTCCTCGAGCCCGGCCGCGTGCCGATCCTGTCCTGGGCCCCGGGGCTGGAGGCGACCGCGCTGGAGCAGGCGACGAACCTGTCCAACCTCCCGTTCGCGATCGACCACGTGGCGCTCATGCCGGACGCGCACGCCGGGTACGGGATGCCGATCGGCGGGGTACTGTTCGCGGACCGGGCGGTGGTGCCGTACGCGATCGGCGTGGACATCGGCTGCGGCGTGGCCCTGGTGGAGACGGACCTCACCGTCGAGACGCTGCGGCCGGCGGAGCTCGCGCGGGTGCTGGAGGCCATCGCGGCGGGGGTACCGGTCGGGACGCGCCACCAGCCGCGGCCGGTGAACCGGGCGCGGGCCGAGGAGGAGATCGGGCTGCCGCTGCCGACGTCGATCGAGGAGGCGTGGTTTGCCCGCGCGGTGGACTCGCTGGGAACGCTGGGCTCGGGCAACCACTTCCTGGAGCTGCAGCGGGACGCGGCGGGCCGGGTGGTCGTGATGCTCCACTCGGGCTCGCGCAGCCTGGGCAAGCAGATCTGCGACGCGTACCAGCGCCGGGCACTCGCCCACTGCACCCGCGAGCGGCTGCCGCTCCCCCACCCGGAGCTGGCCTACCTCCCCGACGACACCGACGACCACCACGGCTACTGGGCCGCGATGACGTTCGCGCTCCGGTTCGCCGAGGTCAACCGGTCGCGGATGCTGGAGGTGGTGGAGCGCGCGTTCGCGACGCACACCCGGGCCGGGCGGCTCGAGCGCGTGGTGGACGTCCACCACAACTTCGCGGCGATCGAGTCGCACCTCGGCGTGACCGGCATCGTGATCCGCAAGGGTGCCGTCCGGGCGTCCGCGGGCGAGACCGTCCTCATCCCAGGCTCGATGGGCACGGCGTCGTACGTGGCGGTGGGCCTGGGCAACGCGGATGCCTTCGAGACCTGCCAGCACGGGGCCGGGCGGGCGATGAGCCGGCACGCCGCCCGGCGCGCGAAGACATCCGAGGCGGTGTACGCGGAGATGTCGCGCCTGGGCGTTGCGCTGCACTCCGGGGACCCGCGGGCCGTGGCGGAGGAGGCCGCGTTCGCCTACAAGGACATCGAGGCCGTGATGGCGGCGTCTGCATCGCTCGTGCGGCCCGTCCGGCGGCTGAAGCCCCTGGGCGTCGTGAAGGGCTAGCGGGGCTGGCGCGTCGGGCGGGCGGGCGCGTCAGGCAGGGCGGGCGCACCGGGCGGGCGGGCGCGTCGGGCGGGGCGGGCGCATCAGGCGGGGCGGCGGAGCTCCACGCGGGTCACGATCGTGAACGGGCCCAAGCCGCGCATGCGGGACGCGCGGGTCTCGGCGAACGCCGCCGATGCGCCGCGGATCCCCGACGAGCCGGTCTCCAGGTGGCCCCACCCGGGCGGCAGGTCGAAGACGAGGGCCGTCGCCCCGGGGCGCAGCACGCGCCGGATCTCGCCGAAGCCCGCCTCCGCGTCCGGCCAGTGATGGGCGGAGAACGAGCTGACGACGAGGTCGAAGGCGGCGTCGGCGAACGGGAGGGCGGCGACGTCGCCCTCGATGAGGCTCGCCCGGTCGTCGAGGCCGCTGCCCGTCAGGCGCTGGCGAGCGGCCGCCAGCATCGCGGGGTCGATGTCGAGCCCGGTCCAGCGCAGGTCGGGGACCAGCGCCAGCAGCCGCTCCGCGAGGTGGCCGGGCCCGGGACCGATCTCCAGCACGGCCGGCGAACCCGTCCCCGCGAGCGTCGCCGCGCAGTCGGCCGCGATGTCGTCGTAGTAGCCGCCGAGGAACAGGCTCGCCGCCGCGTCGTAGAAGCCGGCTCCCGGCGAGGACGAGGTGCGGAAGGAGCGCACGACGCGCTCGATCGCCGGCCGCGCAGCGATTGCCGCGACCGCGCCGACGACGGCGACGACGATGACCGGGAACCTGACCAGCCTGCGCATGGCCCGGACATCATGCGCCCGTACGCCCGGGTGCGCTCCGCTGGACGCGCGATCGACGCTGGACGGCAGGCGAGCGGTATGGCGGCTCCGGGCGCCTCATCGAACGCCAGGCGAGCGAGGTGGCGGCTCCGCGATCGAGACTGAGCGGCAGGCGTGCGAGATCGGGGCTGGGAGGCCCGAACTGCGCTGGTTCGCTCGCTGGGCGTTCAGCGGGGCGGCTCATCGGGTATCAGCGCCGTCGCGATCCCGCATACCGCTCGCTGGCGGTTCCGGTGAACGCTGGGCGTTCAGGGGCGGGAGGAGTGCCGGCGACGCGGGCCCTCGGGGCGGCGAGGGCCGGCCGTTCGGGGCGAGGGCCGGCCGTTCGGGGCGAGGGCCGGCCGGTCGGGGCCGGCGACCGGTCAGGACAGCGTCTCGATCCTCGGCAGCGGCACGTTCCAGCCGATGAGCTCGCAGCCCAGGTAGTGCGGCGCGCCCTGGCCGGGGGTGCAGCCGGGGCAGCCCCAGTACGTGAGGCCACCCTCGTCGGCGAGCCACGCGACGTCGCATTCGTGCTCGAGCGGGTCACACGCGCGGCCGTGGCACACGCAGTCGCAGTGGATCCAGTGCTCGCAGGTACAGGTCGCCGTCGGCGACGGCATGCGCAGGATGCTGGACGGGAACGGGGACGCCTGCATGTTCGGTCCTTGCTGTCCGCCTGCCGGGGCCGACCCCCGGCTTGTGTGTCCGATTGTCGCCGTCGCGTCAAACTGGCCATCGCGACAGGTTGTCGGCGGGATGCAACGCGCGAGCCGGCGCCCGGAACCGGCCCCTGACGCCCGTCGTACAGACTGGTGTCCGGCACCCACGCGATGGAGGATCCATGCACCGGGAGATCGAGCGGCTCGTGCGCCAGCAGGCCCCGTGGGCGACGCCGGCGGGCGAGCGCGTACAGGGATGGCTCGGCGAGCTGTTCGGCCGCTACCGCCGCGAGAAGAACCTGCTCAACGGGACGTGGCTGGGACACCCTGTCCACCCCATGGTCACCGACGTGCCGGTGGGCGCCATGACGATCGCGGCGATCCTCGACGTCACCGGGCAGGAGCGTGCCGCCGACATCGCCGTGGCCACCGGGCTGGCGGCGATGACCGCGTCGGCGGCGACCGGTGCGGCCGACGCCGTGGACACCTACGGCCATCCCCGGGTCCAGGCCACCGTCCACGCGACGCTGATGATCGGCAGCTTCGGCGCGTACCTTGCGTCGCTGCTGTTGCGCCTGCTCGGGCCGAGGTGGCTGCGGCCGGTGGCGGTGGTGGTCTCGTGGCTCGGGTACGGGGCGATGAGCGCCGGGGCCTACGTCGGCGGCGACCTCACCTACCGGTCCGGCAACCAGGTCGACCGCCACGCGTGGCGCGCCGCCGGCCGGAAGTGGAAGGCGCTCGACGTGACCGACGTGCCCGAGGGTCGACTGGTGCGCGCGATGCTGGGCACGGAGCCGCTGGTCCTCCACCGGGAGGGCGACACGATCCGGGCGATCCATGCCACCTGCGCGCACGCCGGCGGCCCGCTGGACAAGGGGACCCTGGTCGACGGCTGCGTCGAATGCCCGTGGCACCAGTCGCGGTTCCGGCTCTCGGACGGGCGAGTCGTCCAGGGACCGGCCGTCTACGACCAGCCCCGGTACGAGGTGCGGCCGGCCGACGGCGGCGGGTTCGAGGCCCGGCGGTTCGTGGAGGACGACGAGGGCTGACGGCTGGGGGCGGACGGCGACGGCCGGCAACCCTCCCGATGTCGACCCCTTGCCCGTCCGGTCACGTCCAACGGACCTATGCCGCGCGGCCCGGCCGCGGGATGCTCGGGAAACGCCACGCACGGAGGTACGGGCATGATCGGGAAGGCCGGAGATCGGATCGTCATCGAGTCCGAGCGGGTGGGCCAGCACGTCCGAGAGGGCGAGATCCTCGAGGTGTTCGAGTCGCCGCTCGGCGCGAACTACCGCGTCCGGTGGGACGACGGACACGAGAGCGAGATCCGCCCGAGCGCCGGCAGCGCCCGGTTCGTCGCGGCCGCGAAGCCCGCGAAGGGGGTGAAGGCCGCAAAGGGGGCGAAGGCCGCGAAGGCCTGACCGCCCGTCGGCCACCGGGACCGAACGGTGCCGCCGGCGCGGACCCGGCGGTTCGCCGCTACCCCGCCGCCTCGCGCTCCATCGCCGCAGCAAAGCGCTCCGAGCGTGACATCCGCGCCACGCGCAGCCCCTCGCGCACCAGCGGTCGGACCACCGCGGCATCGATCGCGTCGCCGGGCCGCCAGGTGAGCCATCGGACCTGCCGGGTGATGCCGGCACCCTCGAGGTGCCCGCCGGGGTCCCGCATCAGCACCCCGTGCTCGAAGCCGAGGTGCACGTGCGCCGGCTCCGGGGCGACGTAGGCGAAGTACGCCTGACGGCGGCCCGCGGGCGCGTCGAAGCCGATGAGCCGCCAGCCGGGACGGACCCGCTCGGTCGCGTCCGGCACGGCATCGCGGACCAGGGCGCGAAGCGCCTCGGCCAGGCTGCGGATCGGGTCAGGGTACGGGGCGAGGAAGGCCTCGGGCGGGATCGGGTCCATGAGGGGATGGTGCCGCACGCCCACGCCGGGACGTGTCATGAATGCCGGACCGGTGACGCCGGCTGGGACCGGCTACTCGACCGGGGCGATTCCGCGAGGGGTCACGACCTCGAACAGCTGCACGGCCGGCGCGCTGCCGAGGGCGGCGTACGAGCCGTCCACGTCGTCCACGATGTCCACGACCAGGGCCCACGCGCCCAGCGCCTCCGGTGCCGTCAGGACGGCCCGGATCGTCGCGAGCTCGCCCGGGGCGAGGGGCACCGCGCGGAGCTCCACGGCGGCCGGCACGCCCGCGGGTTCGCCGTCGGCGCCGTCCGGCACCGCGAGGGGGATCCAGTAGGCGATGGCCCGGGCGTTGCGGATCGGGACGGCCGCGACCGGCGCGCCCTCTGGCCCGTCATACCCCGCCCAGGACGCCGTGCCCGTGTTGCCGACCGAGACCTCGACGGACACGGTGTCACCGGCCTCGATGGCCGAGTCGCGCACGTGGAGGCGGACCGACGCGCGTCGCGGGCCGGGGATGAACAGGGCGACGTCCGCGGCGTCCACCACGGCCTGCCCGAAGCGTCGGTCCGTGAGCGCGATCGTCGTCCGGTAGGCGCCGGGCTTGGTGGGCACGGCGGCCGTGGCTCGCAGCGTCCGGCCCGCGACCACGGCCGTGGGGTCGGCGGGCGGCGGCACCGCGGCGGGATCGGCCTTCGTGGCCACGGTCACCGGCAACGACCCCGCGGCGAGCCGGATCGGGTCGTCGGCCGCCTTGAACGTCACCCGCGCGTCCGCGCCAGGGAACGTCCACCGGCGGGGCGCCTTGAGGCCCCACGCCGCGTCCAGCGTCGTCGCGGTCATCGACACCCTGGGTTCGGCCGTGGTGGTGACGCCCTCGAACGGCGCGGTCTTGGCCGTGGGCGTGACGGCGACGTGGAGCGCCCCGCCGGAGGTCCACGCGTAGCGCCGCAGCGCCCACACGCTCACCCACTCCCCCGCCCAGTCGCCGCGTGCCAGGGGATCCATGAGCCACACGCGGTCGCGCCGCCGGTCGTAGCGCTCGATGTACACCGCGTGATTGTCCTTGGAGGCCTCCTCGTCCTTGGTCAGCTTCCAGAACGAGGCTTCCCATCGCCCGTAATAGCGCGGCAGGTCGGCGTAGTCGCCGAGCAGCACGGCCCCGGCGCCCTGCGACAGGCGCTTGAGCAGCCCGCTCCAGGTGATCCGCTCGCCGCCGTCGGGGGAGAACGTCAGGGCGATGCCCAGGCGGGCGTACGCGTCGCGCAGGTTCGCGAGGTCGGATCCGCCGCGGAGGTCGCCGGACAGCCGCCGGAGCTGCTGGTGGGTGCGCGTGGTGGTGCCGTTCGTCCACTTGTCGAGGAGCATCGCGCCGGACGCCCACAGGCAGTCCTTCCATGGCCGCTCGTCCGTCTCGGTCACGAACGCCGGGTGGTAGCCGGGCAGCGGCCGGGGCGGCTCGAGGGCGCTGGCCGGGGCGGGCGCGGCCGACAGCCACGTCGCGGCGGCAAGGCAGGCGGCGGCGACGAGGCGGGCGAGTCGGGTGGTCAGGGGCATTCCGGCTGGGTCGCTTGGGCGGCTCCTGGAGTCGACGGCGACAGGCCGGGACAGGGTGGACCGCGAGGGATGCCCCAAGGCTCGCCTGCGCCGCCCGATCGGGCCATGGTCCGGCGGTCCCGGGGCCGCCTTGACGATGGTCCGGGGGCGATGGCTCGGGCCGGCGACCTCGACCCGGCCCCGTCAGGCCGCGGCGGGCTCCCTGGGCGGCGCCGGGTTCGCCAGGCCCTCCACCACCTCGACGTTGGGCAGCGTGAGCAGGATCGACGGGGGCGCGATGACCTTCCAGCTCCGGCTCCCGCCGCCGACCACGATCCGGTGCCGGGTCATCACGGCCGCGTCGACCCAGATGGGCAGCTCGGCCGGCAGCCCGAACACCGTCACGCCGCCGATCTCGTGCCCGGTGAGCGCCCGTGTCTCGTCCGGCGACGCGAACGACGACTTGCGCCCGAAGCGCCCCTTCACCGTCCGGTTCACGTCCAGGCGATGGGTGGCCAGGACCACGCAGGCGGCGAACACGGGCGGCGCGCCCTTGCCCACGACGATGATCGTGTTGGCCGAGTCCTCGGGGGCGAAGCCGTAGGCGGCGCAGAACGCCGCGGTGTCGGCGAGCGCCGGATCGCACGGGAACAGCTCGTGCTCGCCGCGACCGGCGAGGGCGGCCTCGAGCGCCTTGCGATCGGGTTCGGCAGTCATGGGCGACACGGTAGCCGGACGGAGCGCGACCCGCTACGGACCGTACTGGAGGCCGACGACGATGTCGCTGTCGAGCTCCGTCTCGAGGGTCGCGGTCGCGCCGTCCACCCTGAGCTCCGCGCTGGCGGCCGTGATCCGCGCCCCGTCCGGGACCCGGATCGTCACCCGGATGGGCCCGGCCAGCGTGCCCGGCTGCCGCTGGATCGTGAGCCGGTAGACGCCCACGCCCGCCTCGACGTCGGCCGCGTACGGGCTCGTCCACACGCACCGGAGGGCGGTGCTGCCGGCCGGGATCTTGAGGTACGTCCCGATGACCAGCCGGCCGGCCTCCTCGGCGACCACCGCGGGCCCGGTGACGGGGGCCAGCGTCCCCCCGGTGACCTCCTCGACGCGACTCCGGTCCGGGACGAGCAGCCGGAAGTACATGCCCAGGATGCGGCCGCCGACGTTGTCCATCGCGCGGAACGTCGCCCCGGCCGGGGTCTCGACCTCGTTCGTCCAGGTCACGTCGAGCGTGCTCCGCGCGTTGCCCACGTCGTCGAGCCGGACCTCGAGATCGAGCGACCGCGAGGTCCAGGCGCTGAGCTTGGTGGCCGGGGTGACGTTGGCCTCGACCGGGAACAGGTAGTCGCCGGGATCCTGGCGCACCGCCCCGTCCACGCCCGCCTCGACGGCGAACGCCTGGTCGGCCGGGTCAGCGAACCAGGCCAGCAGCAGGCGCGAGTCGCGCATCCGGTCCGCCGACGCGAGCAGCTCGCCCCAGGAGTCCGGCGGCAGGGTGAACAGGGCGGTGAACAGACGGTCCGCGAACGCCGACAGGAAGGCCTTCCGATCCTCGCCCGGGGGGGCGGACCGCGTCAGCTGGAGCACCTTGAGCGTGGTATCGCCGGACGAGATCGTCGCGTCGTAGTCGGGGACGTCCACGGGCCCGGTCGCCTTGAGCAGCTCGTCGATCGTGTAGGTGGTGATCGCGAACACGCCGTCGATCGCGTCGTCGCCCGACTCGTTGGTGTACAGCCGGAGTGCGTCGCGGGCGCTGGTGGGGAAGTCCGGGGACCAGTTGGCGTCGGCGAACTGCCACGGCTGGCGCGGCCCGAGCAGGTAGTCCGACAGCTCCTGGGGCGGCTCGATGCGCGGGTAGTCCCACGGCACATCGAGCACGGTGACGTCCTGGAACCGGTGGTCGGTGATCGCGCCGTGATCGAACGAGATCGTCCCGTAGCTGCCGATGAACCCCCCCGTCGGACGCAGCTCGGCCGGGTCCTGGGTGAGGATCAGGTAGCGCCGCGGGCCGTCCCAGCCGAGGATCGACGGCACGCGCTCGGAGGCGGCGAGGTACGTGTCGAGCAGCGGGGCATAGCGCTCGACCCGGGTGGTCATCGCGTCCCGCATCGACGCCAGCGGCCCGATCAGCCCGCCGGGCGTGGCGGCCAGCGCACGACGGGCCTCGGCGATGGATCCGGCCGCCGAGGCGGCTCCGTCGCGGGACCGGACCATCAGGCCCACCAGCCGCGCCAGCGCAGAGTCTGCGCCGGCGTCGGGTCCCGCGGTCTCGCGGACCTCGACGAAGTCGCGACCGATCGCCAGCCCCTCGCCGACCGCATCGAGGAGGTGGCCGCCGGCCTCGACGAGCCGGTCCGCGCCCTCGACGTTGGCGGCGGTGGGCGGGAGCACCCGGGCGAGGGCGACGAGCGGGTCGTGCGCCACCAGGTCCTCCAGGTGGTCGAAGCGCGTCCGCGCGGCCCGCAGGTCGGCGTCCAGGGCGTCCACCGTCGCCCGGTCGATGTCGAAGCCCGCCTCCTGGACCCGGTCGACCATCGCCTCGAGGTCATCGCGGAGCGCCCGCGCCTCGTCCACCGCCGGCAGGTACCGGACCACGGCGAGGGCGGCCAGCGCGACGAGCAGGAGCAGGACCGCGATGGCGATGCCGCCCAGCGCCCGGCGGCGCCGGCTCCACGGCCGCCGGACCGGGGTGGCCGCGGCGGCGCGATCGGCGCTCACGGCGCCGGATGGGCGATGACGATGAACCGCGGCGAGGTCGGGTGGTACGAGGTCGACGTCTGCAGCGTCAGCTGCTCGGTCTCGGTCGGCCGCAGGTACTTGACCGCGTCCCAGGGGACCTTGGGCAGGACCCGGTCCACCAGGTAGGCGCGCTTCGTCCCGTCCACGAGGTCCAGCTCCACGACGTCGCCCACGCGCGCCTCCCAGAGGCTGAGGAACATGCCCTCGCGCGCGTGACCGTAGATGTAGATGTTGGACCCGCCGCCCGGCCAGGCGGTCCCCGGGTAGTGGGCGACCTTGCCGATGGGCGCGTCGATCCCGTCGCCCTCGATGATCCGGAGGTTGATGTCGAGCCGCTCGATCCGGATCCGGGTCGCCTTGACCTCCCCTGCGGCCGACGCGGTCGGGCTCGCGGACGGGGTGGCCGTCCCCGCGGCGACCGGTGACCCGGACGGCTGGAGCGTGCCGGCCGGGGTTCCCGACGGGATGACCGGCACCAGCGACAGGTCCGCGTAGGCGGATGTCACCCCCGGCTCGCCGCCCGGCGCGGACGGCGTTCCGCCGCCGGACCCGCCGACACCGCCGAGCGCGAACGCGGCCACGGCCGCGATCGCGACCAGGGCGACGCCCGCCGCGACGATGGCGCCCCGGCGCCGGCCGTCAGGCACGGGACGCGGCAGGTCGGGACGCGCGGTCATGCCGGGAGCTCGTCGAGGTGCGGGGCCGGCCGAGCCGTCGGCCGGACGTCAGGCCTGCCGGCGCAGGGCCAGCGCGCCGCCCATCATGCCCGCCAGCACCAGCAGCAGGACGGCGGGAACGGGCGGGGCACCCGCCGGCAGCGTCGACGTCCGCGGCAGGCCGCCACAGGCCTGGGTCACCACGACCGAGGCGCTCACCTCGCCCGAGGTCGCCCGGATCTTGCGCGTGCCGTTGACGGCCGCCAGCGACACCGTCGTGGTGGCCACACCATTGTTGTTAGTGATCGTCGGCGTCTTGTTGATCTTGTCGGCCGACGACGGGCTGGACACGAACGACCAGTCCACCGACAGCCCGGCCACCGGGGCCCCGGCCGCGTCGATGAACGTGGCCGTCAGCGTGAACGGGGCATCGCAGGTGACGGTGCCGCGAACCGCGACGGTCGCCGTGGCCGCCACCTCGCCCGTGTAGCCGGCGACGCTCCCCACGGCCGTCAGCAGCAGCGCGACGGCCGTCAGCCCGGCGATCCTTGCCCGAGTCAGGGCGTTCATGGCGTTCTCCCACCGTCGCGGTTGTGCAGCCGGCCGCCGATGACTGCAGATGAAACGATCCGATGATGCGACCGGCCTGCCGCCGGCGTGCGGGCCGGCGACGCGACGGGTCGGATTCTATGCGTCCTGGCCGGAACTGGGGAGTACCTTTGGCACCCCCCGCGGCGACTTACGGTGCGTGCCCGCACTTTTCGCTCGGCCGGGGGGGTCCTGCCGCGCTCGCGACGAGGCCGCCCGCCGGACCGGCGGGCGGCCTTCGAGCGTGTGGCTGACGAGGCTCAGTCGTTGTCCGCGAGGACGTCCGCGAGCCACTCGAGATCGTCGGCCTGGTCGATCCGGTAGGCGCCGTCACCGCCGGTGCAGTTGGGCGGGACGCCATAGGAGTTGACCGCCACCTGCAGGTTGGTGTTGTTGAGGAAGAACGGGCCGCCCGAATCGCCGGAGCACGTCCCTCCCTGGTGCGGCTTGCCGTTGTTGTTCGAGAACACGATCGACGACTTGTCGTGGACCCCGTACACGCCGTTGGCGTTGATGATCACCTGCTGGCTCTTCATCCGGGTGTCACCGCCGAGCGCGATCTTGGGTCGCGAGTACTCGAGCCCGTAGCCCACCGCCTCGAACACCGTCTGGGCCTTGGCCTTGCCGGTGTACCGGTCGAGGTAGTTGAGCGACGGAAGCTCGGCCACCCCGAGGCCGTTCATCGGCTGGTCGAGGATGACCACGCCCGCGTCGTGGAGGTAGAACGCGCTGTCGTCGTACTGCGGGTGCGGGTACGCCGTCCCACGGTGCCAGGTGCCGCTCGCCTCGAGGATCGCCGTCCAGGCGGCGTAGCGGCCCGCGTTGTCATCGGGGATGAACGGCGCGCTGCTGATCCCCGTGTAGTCCGGCTCCTCCTCGAAGCTGACCCACACGTCGTTGCCGCCGATCCCGCTCGGGCGGGTCGAGTCGCCGTCGTCGCCGATCGCGAAGGTGCAGTGACCCGCGGTCAGCACGACGGTGGGGCTGATGAGCGTGCCGGAGCAGTTGAACCAGCCGCCCGGATCGTCGAAGCGGGTGTCCTCGTAGTCCGGGTCGTAGAAGAACAGCTGGCCCACGAACGGGTGCTCGCCGTCGTCCGGCAGCCCGTTGGTGATCGCGCCCACCGGCGCGGCCATGGCCAGGGCACCGACGATCGCGACCAGCGCCGCGGCGCGGCCTGTCTTGCCTCTCATTGATCCTCCTCGGGCACGCTCGACGGGATGTGGCACGGACGGGACGGGCCCATCGTAGGCCTCCCACTGCCATACGGGTATCGCGGGCTCCCGGTTCACGGTGCGCCGCCGCACCCGGTCGCACCCGCCACTCGGCGGCCGGCCGGACGATCGCCCCTGCGGTCCGAAAACGCGCACGTTCCGAACATGGAGTGCACGGAAGGCACGCGGACGCGGTAGCATCGCGCGTGGGACACCGGCCAGTCACGCAGCGATCGACAGGAGCATCCGGTGGCACGAGCACGAGGGACGCGAGGCGAGCGGGCCGCCGACGCGGGCAGCGACGGCCTCACGGCACGGGCGCGCCGGACCGAGATCGTCCGGCTCCTCGACGACCAGGAGTACGTCGATGTCGGCGAGCTGTCCCGCCGGTTCGCGATGACCGAGGCGTCGGTCCGGCGCGACCTCGCGCTGCTCGAGTCGGAGGGCTCGATCACCCGGGTCCGGGGTGGGGCCGTCGCCCGGCGCGGCGCCCGGACGAGCGGCTTCTACGCCCAGGCGCTCCACGAGCGGGTCGCGGAGAAGCGCCGGATCGGCGAGGCGGCCGCCGCGCTCATCGAGCCGCGCTCGATCGTGTTCTGCGACACCGGCACCACCGTCGCCCGCACGATCGGCGCGATCCCGCGCGGCGAGCGCTCGGGGATGACGATCGTGACCAACTCGCTGGCGGTCGTCGAGGAGACCAGCGAGTGGGACAACCCCCACGTGGTCTCGCTCGGCGGGCTGTACCTCCCGGAGTACGCCGCGTTCGTGGGGCCCCAGACCGTGGGGGCGCTCCAGCACCTGCGCGGCGACGTGGCGGTCCTCGGCTGCGACGGCCTCACCGCGGAGGGCGGCATGACCATCGCCCACCAGCTGATCGCCGAGGTGGGGACCACGATGGCCGAGCACGCCCGGCGGATCATCGCCGTCACCGACTCGCGGAAGATCGGGCGGCTGGGGTTCGCGCCGTTCCTGCCGATCTCGGCCGTCCAGACCCTGATCACGGACCGCGACGCCGACGCCGCCGAGCTGGAGGCCATCCGCGCCCGCGGCGTGGAGGTGATCGTCGTCTAGGGGTGGAGCGCCGCCAGCGCCGCGTCGACGTCCGCGCCCTCGCGCACGATGCGCGCCACCGCGTGGAGCATCGCGGGCGGATCGGGCCACTGCCAGATCTTGCGCCCGACGGCGGTCCCGCGGGCGCCGGCGTCCATGGCGCCCTTGATCATGCCCAGGATCGCCGCCGGGTCGTCGGTGCGGGGGCCGCCGGCGATCAGCACGGGCACCGTGGAGTACGCCACGACCCGGCGGAACGACGCCTCGCTCCCGCTCCACGCGGTCTTGACGATGTCCGCGCCCTCCTCGCAGGCGACCCGCACGGCCGTCCGGAGGTCCTCCACCTCGAACGGGCCGTCGTACGGGACCACGCCGGGCAGCCCGCCCGGGAACGGCTCGCCGACCAGCGGCAGCCCGGCGGCCCGGCACCCGTCGGCGAACATCCCGAAGTCGCGCAGCATGCCGTCCTCGGGCGGGCCGACGAACAGGGTGAACACCGCGGCGTCCGCGCCGTCGAGCAGCACGCCGGCCGGCGTCGACGCGAGGAACGGCTCACCGTCCCGGCCGGCCAGCCGGCTGCGGGTCGTGACCCGCTCGATCAGGCCCGCCCGGCCCGCGAACGAGGCGGCCGCCTGGCGGGCCATGCCGCGGCGCATGATGAACGCGGTGGCGCCGGCGTCCACGAGCTCCGCGACCAGGGCCGGCGCGCGCTCCAGCTCCGGAAAGTCGCCCTCGATGCCCTGGTCCAGGGGCAGCACCACGGCGGTCTGCCCGGAGGGGTCGAACAGCCGCCGGAGACGGAGGTACGCGCCCGCGGACGCCGCCCGCAGCTCGGGGTGCCTGGGCGCGGGTCCTGCGTCGGCCATGGCTCGCTCTCCTGCCTTGCACGATTGCGTGTCCTCGATGCGGCGCACGCACGCCGATGATACTGAAGATTGACAACGCGCATGAAACGCGCAAGTATCGAACACGAAAGACGCGAGAACCGCAGGGTTCGTGAGAGCAGGTGCAGGCAGGCGCGTTGATGGACCGGGTGATCCAGGCGGGTGGGACGCGCACCTGGGACGTCGTCGTCATCGGCGCGGGCGTCCTCGGCACCGCCATCGCGGCCCGCCTGTCCCACACGACGGCGCGGGTCCTCGTGCTCGAGGCGGCCGGCGACGTGGCGGAGGGCGCCAGCAAGGGCAACGCGGGCGTGGCGCCCAGCTACTACGCGTCGCCCGGCACGCTCGAGGCGCGGCTGGTGTCCGCGACCTATCCGCGCTGGCCGGAGGTATGCCGGGCCCTCGACGTCCCGTACCGGCGGCTGGGCGGGATCATCGTCGCCCTCGACGAGGAGCAGGCGGCCGCGCTGCCCGAGCTGTGCGAGGAGGCCCGCGGCTGCGGCGCCGAGGCCGAGATCCTCGACGGCGACGGCGTCCGGCGCCTCGAGCCCATGGTCAGCGAGGCGGCCGTGGCCGGCCTGTGGATGGCCGAGGAAGGGGTCATCGATCCCCTGCGCCTGACGGCCGCCTACGCCGAGCTGGCCGCCCGCAACGGCGTCGCGTTCCGGTTCGACAGCCCGGTCACCGGCATGGAGCGCGACGGCGAGCGGGTCGGCGCGGTCGTGACGCCGGCCGGGCGGTTCGAGGCGAGGTTCGTGGTCAACGCCTCTGGGGTGCGGCTGGGCGAGCTCAGCGCGCTCGCGGGCGGCGAGGCGATCGCGATGTGGCCGCGCAAGGGCGAGTACTGGCTCCTGGACCGCGAGTTCGGCTCGCGCCTGCAGCGGATCGTGTTCGCGGCCCCTTCCCGGGAGTCGAAGGGGATCCACGTCGTGCCGACGACCCACGGCAACGCGCTGCTGGGCCCGTCCAGCGACGACCTCGACGCGCCCGACGACACGTCGACCAGCGAGGAGCGGCTGGGGTACGTGTTCGAGCGGGCGCGCCGCCTCGTCCCGTCCGTCTCGCTGGACCTCGCGATCAAGACGTTCGCGGCCAACCGGCCGGCGAGCGAGGAGCGGACGCGGGTCCGGTTCGACGCCGGGGTCCCCAACCTGCTCCACGTCGCCAACCGGAGCAGCGGCGTCGGGTCGTCGCTGGGGACCGCGGACTACGCGCTGGGCCTCCTGCGCGAGGCCGGCCTCGACGTCGGCGAGCGGCCCTCGGCCGCGGCGTCCCTGCCCGCCGTGCCCCGGCTGCACGACCACCCGGCGCCCGAGACGCTGACCTCGATCGACCCGCGCTACGGGCAGGTCGTGTGCGTGTGCGAGCAGGTCAGCGCGGCCGAGATCGCGGCCGCGCTCGAGGCGCGCGTGCCCGCCCGCACGCTGGACGGCATCCGCAAGCGCACCCGGGCGACCGGCGGACGCTGCCAGGGCGCCGTCTGCGCCGCCGGCGTCGCGTTCATGTGCTCGCTGCGCTACGGGCTGCCGCCGGAGCGCGTCGAGGCGATCGACCACGGGTTCCTGGGCGTGGAGCCATGACCCGGGTCGTGGTCGTGGGGGCGGGACTGACGGGCCTCGCGGCGGCGGGCGTCCTGGCCGCGCGTGCCGCGACCCTGCTCGTCGACCGGCTGCCGGCCATCGGCGGGATGGCGGGCTGGGAGGACCCGGTGGCGCGACGGCTCGACGAGGCCGGGCGCGCGGCCGGCGTTGGCCAGCTCCTGGGCACCACCGCGCTCCGCTGGCAACCGGGCCGGCTGCTCCTGGCGGCCCCCGGCGACATCCGCTGGCTGGAGGCCGACCACCTCGTGTTCGCGGGCGGCACGCGCCCGGCCACGCCTGCCGAGCTCCGTCTCGCGGGCGACCGGCCCGCAGGCGTCGTCCCGGCCACGGTCGCGGAGCATCTGCTGGGCGCCCGGGTGACGCTGGGGCGGGACCCGATCGTGCTCGGCGTCAGCCACTGGGCGGCGCTGGTCGCCCACCGGATGCACCTGCGCGGCGCGCGCGTCCGCCTGCTCGGCCTGCCGGGCGACGCGCGCCCCGCGTGGGCCGACGAGTGGCTGGGCACCGCCACGCCCCGCGTCGTCCACGGCCGCCGCCGGATCGCGGAGCTCGAGGTCGAGCGGGAGCCCGGCGGCGGTCGCGAGCGCATCGCCTGCGACGCGCTGGTCATCGCCGCCCCTGCGCGGCCGATCCGGAACGTGGAGGGCGCGGTGTTCGGTGGCGAGCGGGTCACGTTCATCGGCGAGACGGATCTCGCCGCGACCGCGGCCCAGATCGTCGACCGGGCGCAGGCGGCGGCTCGAGGCATCACGCTCGAACCAGGGAGGCGCGTCGCATGAAGGTCAGCTCGCCCGTGGGCGACTTCCCGTTCCAGCCGCGCTCCCTGCGCTACGAGGACCGCGGGCTGGTCGTCGAGGGCGCGATGGGCGCCTGGCCGGCGACCATCCGGGTCGAGCCGGCGGACATCCCGGTCATCCTGCGCCTCGTTCCACGTCCCCTGCTCGCCGCCCTGGGCGCGCTCGGGGCGCTGCTCCTGGCGAGGTGGCTGCTGGGGCGATGACCCTCGGCGGGCCGGGCTGCCCGCGATCCGCGACCTGACCGACGACGAGACGACGACCGACGAGCGAGAGGAGATCGATGAGCAACAGCGAGGCGCGGCAGCGAGCGCGGGAGGACGTGGTCCTGTTCTCCCGGCGGATGCAGCAGGAGCACCTGACCTACTGGACGGGCGGCAACATCTCGCGGCGCGTCGAGGGTGAGCCGCACCTGTTCGCCGTGACGCCCACCAACACGCCCTACGACACGATGGAGCCCGACGACGTCTGCATCGCCACGATCGAGGGCGAGGTCGTGGACGGGCGCAAGGCGCCGACCTCGGAGTTCCCGCTGCACACGCTGATGTACCGCCGGCGGCCGGAGGTCGGGGGCATCGTGCACACGCACAGCGTGGGCGCGATGACGATGGCGGTGCTCGGCTGGACGCTGCCGCCGATCCTCACCGGCTGGGTGGAGGCCACCGGCGGCGCGGTCGTCACGGCCCGCTACTCCCGCCCGGGCACCGAGGAGATGGCCGACTTCACCGCCGAGGCGCTGGCCGACCGCGGCGCCTGCTTCCTGCGCCACCACGGCCTGCTCGCCATTGGGGCCGACCTCCACCACGCCTACCAGGCCGCGTCGGTCACCGAGGGCGCGGCGCAGGTGTACCTTCAGGCCCGGGCCTTCGGCCCCGTCCCCGAGCTCCCCGAGGAGGAGGTCCGCTGGATCGCCGACGACTGGCGAGCCCAGTGGAAGATCGCCACCGAGGCCACGCAGTCCTGACTCCCCGGTGGCCGCCTCGGGGGTCCGGGGCCGCCGCATGGCAGGCCAGGCTCGTCGCACCGGAGGCCGGCTCGTGGGATCGCTCCTGATCGGCGCCGACATCGGCTCGTCCGCGCTCAAGGCCGTCCTCGTCGAGCCCGCGGCGGGCGTCCTGGCCGTCGCCGAGCGGCCATACCGGATGCACCGCCCGCATCCCGGCTGGGCGGAGAACGACCCGGCCGACTGGTTCGATGCCGTCGTCGCCGCGGTCCACGAGCTGCTGGCGGCGGCCGGCGTCGGCGGGTCGGACGTGGCCGGGCTGTGCGTCGTCGGCCAGCGCGACCCGGTGGTCCTGCTCGACGGGCGGCTCGGCGTCCTGACCCCCGCGATCCACTGGACCGACCGCCGCGACCCGGCGGGGACGGCGGCGATCTTCGACGCGGTCGGGCGGGACCGGATCCTGGACGTCAGCGGCGTCGTGCCCACCCCCGGCCTCGTGCTCGCCAACCTGGACTGGACCCGTCGCCACCGGCCGGACGCCTGGCGCGCGGCGCGGCACGCGGTCCAGCCCAAGGACTACGTGCTCCAGCGGCTGACCGGCGTGCTGGCGACCGACACCAGCAGCCTGTCACGCAGCCTGATCAACGACTGGCGGCGCGACGACTGGTCCGCCGAGCTGTGCGAGGCGGCGGGCATCCCGGTCTCGATCCTGCCGCCGGTGCGGTTCGGCTCCTGGGAGCCGGTCGGGACGCTCACCGGCGACGCCGCCGGGCGGCTGGGCCTGCCCGCCACGACGGTGGTCGCGGCCGGCGGCGGCGACGACCAGGCCGCCACGCTGGGCAGCGGCGTGCTGGCGCCCGGCGAGCTGAGCCTGGGGACCGGGTCCTCGCTCGCCTGGCGCGCGGTGACCCACGAGCCGCGCGTCGACCCCCGGGGCCGCCTGTGCGTCGCCCGGCACGTGGTCCCCGACCGCCACATCTACGAGATGGTCGCCGTGGGCAGCGGCACGATGCTCCGCTGGTTCCGCGAGGCCATCGCGACCGTCCCCGGCGGCCGGGCGCCGTCCTACGAGTCGCTGATCGCCGAGGCGGCCGCGGTGCCGCCGGGCGCCGACGGCCTGCTGTTCTACCCCTACCCGGACGGCGCCACGCTGCCCGAGGATCATCCGTCCGCCCGCGGTGCGTTCCTGGGCGTCACCGCCCACCACCGGCGCGGGCACTTCGTGCGGGCGATCCTCGAGGGCGTCGCGTACCTGTATCCCCCGCTGCTCGAGGTCCTGCGCGACCAGGGCGTCCACGTGGAGCGGCTGACGGTCATCGATGGCGAGTCGCGGAGCGCCGCCTGGAACCAGATCAAGGCGGACGTGTCCGGCCGCGAGCTGTGGACGACGGCGGTGCCGGAGGCGTCGGCCCTGGGCGCGGCGATCCTGGCCGGGACGGCGGCCGGCGTGTTCGCGAGCACCGACGCGGGCGCCCGGGCGCTCGTGACCCCGGGCCCGGTGTTCACGCCCGACCCGCCCGCCGTGGCGCGCTACGCCGGGCTCCAGGCCGGCTGGGCGCGCGCCGCGAGCCACGTGTTCGCGGCGTTCGACGCCCGCGGCTGAGCGCGTTCGAGCCTCGCGCCGGCCCGCCGGCCCGTGCCGACCCGCCGAGTCTCGTTCGCTGCGCACGTGTTTCGAACATGAAACGCGCATTGCAGAGGGCATAACGCGCATCAATCGATTGACATTCGCGGTCCGTAACGGTACAAACGCCATGCACACGCGCCCTGGCATCGCGTCCGAATCAGGGGCCGAGCGGCAGGTCACGCAGGCGGGCACGGGCCCACCCGGACCCACGACGCCGGCCGGTGAGGAGCTGGAGGACCATGGACGACCGTCGACTTGTCACCCCGCGGGGGCTGACCCGGCGCTCCCTGCTCAAGCGCGGCGCCGGCCTCGGCGCGGGCGCGCTCGCCCTGGGCGCGATGCCCTCGTTCCTCGCGGCCTGCGGGTCGAGCACCCCCAGCGGGCCCAAGGAGCTCAAGGTCCTCACCAACCAGCCCCCGGATCCTGCGCCGCCCGGCGTCGCCGAGTACTCCGAGGAGGCGTTCGCCAAGTGGCAGTCCGACAACGCCGCCACGGTGAGCTACGAGTCGATCCCGTACACCCAGATCCACGACAAGCTGGCGACCGCCTTCGCCTCGGGCAACCCGCCCTGGGACATCGTCTACATGTCCGGCTGGGTCCCCGAGTTCAGCAAGAACCTGGCCACGATCGGCGACATGATCTCGGCCGAGCTCAAGAGCGACCTGCCGCCGTCGAGCTTCAAGACCGTGACCTGGGACGGCAAGATCCAGGGCGTCGTGTTCACGCTGTCCCTGATGACGCTGTTCTACAACACCGAGCACTTCGAGCAGGCGGGGCTCAGCGAGCCGCCCAGGACCTGGGACGACCTGCTCCGCTACACGAAGGAGCTGACCCGCGACGGCCGGTACGGCTGGGTGAACAACTACGGCGCCCCCGAGGGCATCGGCGGCACCGCCAACCTGTGGATGTCGTACCTCCAGCAGGCCGGTGGCACCATGTACGACGAAGGCGGGCTGCCGATCTTCAACGACGCGGCGGGCGTGGATGCCGCCCAGTTCATGGTCGACCTGTGGGACGCCGGCACCGAGCCAGGATCCATCTCCTACGTCGGGATCGCGGACACGACCAACGTGTTCACGGCCGGCAAGGCATCGATGATGATGAACTGGCCGTTCATGTGGAAGCCCGCCAACGACCCCGCCTCGTCCGCGATCGCCGGCAAGATCGGCGCCGCGGTGCTGCCGGCGGGCGCCGCCGGGACCGCGTCGATCGATGGCACGGACGCGTTCACGGTGACCCTCGCGTCCAAGAACCCGGAGCTGGCGACCAAGCTGATCGAGTTCTACCTCGCCCCCGAGGTGCAGAAGCGCCAGGTCCTGGACACGGGCTGGCTGCCCATCCGGCTGTCAACGCTCGAGGACGCCGACGTGCAGGCGGCGGCGACCAATGCGCCGATCGTGCTGGAACAGGCCAAGGCTCCCTACGACAGCTTCGTGACCCCCGACTACATCGAGGTCACCCAGGCGATCGGGACCGAGCTCCAGCGGTGCATCCGCAAGGAGAAGACGGCCCAGCAGGCGATCACGGACGCGTCCGACCAGGTCGCGGCGATCATCAAGGCACGCTGACGCCCGGGCGAGCGCACGCCGCCCCGGGCACCGAGTCCAGGACGTGACCTTCGACGGAGGAGCTGCCGCCCGCCCCACCGGCCGCAGCTACCTCGCGCGGCGCCGGCGCACGGGGACCCTCCTCGTGCTGCCGGCGCTCGCGGTCCTGGCCCTGATCCTCGCGCTGCCGATCGCGGCATCGCTCGCCCTGTCGCTGATGAAGGCGGACACCGCCGACTTCCGGTTCGGCGTGTTCGTGGGGCTCGAGAACTACGCGACGCTGCTGGCCGATCCGGTGTTCGCGCTCGCGCTGCGCAACTCGATCTACTGGATGGTGGTCGAGGTCGCGGTCGTGGTCGTGGTCGCGCTGTGGTTCGCCCTCCTCCTGAACCACCCGATGGGCCGCTGGTCCGTGTTCCGGATCGTCCTGCTCGTGCCGTGGGCCCTGGCCCCGGTCGCGAACGCGGTGCTCTGGAAGTGGATCTACAACTCGAACTACGGGATCCTCAACTTCCTGGGCACCGCGACGGGGGTGCTGCCGGGACCGGTGGTCTGGCTGGGTGACCCGGCGCTGGCCCTCAACGCGCTGCTGGTGGCGGAGATCTGGAAGGAGATCCCGTTCATCACGCTGCTCCTGCTGGCGGGCCTCCAGAACGTGCCCCGCATCCTGTACCGGGCCGGGCGCCTGGACGGCGCCGGTCCGTGGCAGACGTTCCGCTTCATCACCCTGCCCCAGCTGCGGACCACGATCCTGATCTGCATCGTTCTGCAGTCCATCTGGGCCCTCAAGTCGTTCGACCTGGTCTACGTCCTGACCCGGGGCGGCCCCGCCAACGCGACGACGATGCTCAACTTCCTCGCCTACCGGGTGAGCTTCCAGTTCGGCAACCTCGGCCTCGGGGCCGCCGTGGCCGACATCCTGTTCTTCGTGATGTTCCTGCTGGCACTCGCCTACGTGCGGGTGTTCCGGCCGGCCCGGGCGGCCGAGCGGGGCGCGGCGTGAGCCGGCGGTGGCGCGCGCGCCTGCGCCGGACCGGGATCCTGATGGGGCTGGTCCTGTTCGTCGTGTGGACGCTGGCGCCGATCGTGTGGGCGCTGATCTCCAGCTTCCTGCCCCTGCGGGCGCTGACCGCCACGCCGCCCGACCTCGCGCCCGGCAACTTCACGCTCGACAACTACCTGGGCGTGCTGTCCGCGGACCGCGACCTCATCGGCGGCCTGCGCAACTCCGCGATCGTGGCCAGCTTCACCGCCGCGCTCGCCCTCCTGATCGGGAGCTCCGCGGCCTACGCGCTCGCCCGCCTCCGCGTCCCGGGCTCCAGCAAGATCCTGATGCTGATCCTGGTCACCCAGATGTTCCCCGCCATGGTGATCATCATCCCGCTGTTCATCGTCCTCAGCCGGACCGGGCTCACGGACTCGCAGGTCGGCCTGATGATCGTGTACCTGTCGTTCGTGCTGCCGATCGTGATCTGGGTCCTCAAGGGCTTCTTCGAGGCCGTGCCCCGGGAGCTGGAGCGGGCGGCGGCCGTCGACGGCGCGTCGACGATGCAGACGTTCCGGCTGGTGGTCCTGCCGATCTCCCTGCCACCGCTGTTCGCGACCGGGGTGTTCGCGTTCATCGAGGCCTGGAACGAGTTCTTCTTCGCCGTGATCCTGACCCAGAGCAACGCCAAGACGGCGCCCGTCGTGGTGGCCGAGTTCTCGGGCCAGTACGTGTCGCTGTACGGCCAGATGGTCGCGGCGGCCGTGATCGCGAGCATCCCCGTCATCGTGCTGGCGATCGTGTTCCGGCGCTACATCCTCGAGGGCTTTGTCGAAGGAGCGGTGAAAGGCTGATGGCGGACGTCGAGCTGCGCGCGATCACCAAGCGGTACGGCGCCGTCGCGGCCTGCGCCGACGTCAACCTGCACGTCGCGGACGGCGAGTTCGTCACCCTGCTCGGGCCGTCGGGCTGCGGCAAGACGACGACCCTGAACATCATCGCGGGGCTGGACGAGCCCACCTCGGGCGAGGTGCTGATGGGCGGCAGGGTCGTCAACGACCTGACGCCCTACGAGCGCGACGTCGCGATGGTGTTCCAGAACTACGCCCTGTACCCGCACATGTCGGTCGCCGACAACATCGGGTTCACGCTCCGCCTGCGCAAGCGGCCCCGGGACGAGATCCGGCGGCGCGTCCAGACCGTCGCCGAGATGCTGGAGCTGGCCCACGTCCTGGACCGGCTGCCGCGCGAGCTGTCCGGGGGCCAGCAGCAACGGGTGGCGCTGGGCCGGGCCGTGATCCGCGAGCCCGCCGTGTTCCTGTTCGACGAGCCGTTCAGCAACCTCGACGCCGCCCTGCGGGTGAAGATGCGGGTCGAGGTCAAGGAGCTCCACCAGCGCCTGGGCATCACGTCGCTGTTCGTGACCCACGACCAGGAGGAGGCGCTGTCGCTGTCCGACCGGATCGCCATCATGCGCGACGGCCACGTGGAGCAGGTGGGCACCCCCGACGACGTGTACGCCCAGCCGCGGACCCGCTACGTCGCCCGGTTCATCGGCAGCCCGCAGATGGACATCTTCAGCGGCCGGCTCGAGCGGCGCGACGGCGTCGCGGCCTACGTCGTGGGCAGTGCGGCGTTCGAGATCCCCGCCGGGGCCGCCCCGGCATACGACGGCGACCTCGACCTGGGCGTCCGCGCCGAGCACGTGCGGCTCAACGCGGGCGGCATCCCGATGCCCGTGCGGGTCGTCCAGCCGCTGGGCTCGATGACCTACGTCACGGTCGGCTGGGACGAGGAGCTCCTCACCTCGCGGCTGCTGGGCATGGCCCACCTGCCGCCGGGCGAGGCGGTGACCGTCAGCCTCGACCCCGCCGGCCTGCTGTTCTTCGACCGCGCGTCCGGCCGTCGCGTCCTGCCGGACGGCACGCTCGCCTGATCGTCCCTCCCCTACCCTTGCGGCAACACCCGCGATCAACGCCCGGAGGCCTGCGATGACCGAGACCCTGATCCCCCAGATCGACGAGTCGAAGGCGGCCCTGGAGCGGCTGCGCCTGCGCACCCAGTCGTTCATCGACGGCGGCTTCCGGGACGCGATCAGCGGCCGGCGGTTCGTGACCGAGAACCCGGCCACGGGACAGCCGATCGCGGAGGTCGCCCAGGGCGGCGCGGCGGACGTGGACGCGGCCGTGGCGGCGGCCCGCCAGGCGGCGGACGACGGGCGCTGGTCACACCGCTCGCCCGGCGACCGCAAGGCGATCCTCGTGCGCTGGGCGGACCTCATCGAGGACAACGCGCGCGAGCTCGGGCTGATCGAGACCATCGACGCCGGCAAGCCGATCACCGACACCGTCGGGCTGGACATGCCCGAGAGCGCCACCTGCATCCGCTGGCATGCCGAGGCCGCGGACAAGCTGTACGGCCAGGTGGCGCCCTCGCCCGAGGGCACCGTGGCCACCATCACGCGCGAGCCGTGCGGCGTCGTCGGCGCGGTGATCCCGTGGAACTACCCGGCCCAGATGGCGGCCTGGAAGCTCGGGCCCTCGCTGGCGACCGGCAACACGGTCGTCATCAAGCCGGCGTCCACCACCTCGCTCAGCCTGCTCCGGATCGCCGAGCTGGGCTCCGAGGCCGGCCTGCCGGACGGCGTGCTCAACGTTGTCACCGGCCCCGGTGACGTGGTGGGCGAGGCGCTGGGACGCCACCCGGACGTGGACTGCCTCGCGTTCACGGGCTCGACGGAGGTGGGCCGCCGGTTCCTGCACTACGCCGCGGAGACCAACCTCAAGCGGGTGCTGCTCGAGCTGGGCGGCAAGAGCCCGCAGGTCGTGTTCGAGGACGTGACCGATTTCGAGAGCGTGGCCGCCAACGCCGTGTTCGCGATCTTCTGGAACATGGGCGAGAATTGCAGCGCGGGCTCGCGCCTGATCGTCCACCGCTCGGTCAAGGACCGCCTGCTCGAGGCGATCCAGGCGGAGCTCGCCAACTGGCCGGTGGGCGACCCGCTGGACCCGGCCACCCGGATCGGCGCGCTGATCTCTCGCGGGCAGATGGAGACGGTCCTGCGCTACGTGCAGGTCGGACGCGACGAGGGCGCGCGGGTCGTCACCGGCGGCGGGCGCATCCTCGAGGAGACGGGCGGCTGGTTCGTCCCGCCCACGATCTTCGACGGCGTGCGCAACGACATGACGATCGCGCGCGAGGAGATCTTCGGGCCCGTGCTGTCGGTGATCGAGTTCGACACCGAGGCCGAGGCGGTCGCGATCGCCAACGACACCCCGTACGGCCTGGCCGCCAGCCTGTACACCGAGAACCTCAACGTCGCCCACCGGGTGGCGCGCGACCTGCGGGCCGGCGTGGTCGGCGTCAACGCCTACTCCGAGGGCGACATGACCACCCCGTTCGGCGGCTACAAGCTGTCCGGCTTCGGCGGCCACGACAAGTCCGTCCACGCCCACGACCAGTACACCGAGACCAAGACGATCTGGATCCAGCTCCGCTAGACGAACCCGGCTCCGGATCGGTCGATCCCGTCCCGCGGAACGGCGATCGGCCGCATCTGGGCAAAGCTGGGTAGACCTCGGGGGCTACATTGAGGATGTCTCCCCCGAGACCCAGAGACGCCTGACCTTCCCCCCGGGTCAGGCGTCTCTTGTCCGTCAGGGCCCCACGGCCCTCCCGGAGCCTGGAGATCGCCGATGCCCGACGCCTACGTCCATGCCCTCGCGCTGGGGCTCGATCCCGCCTGGCGCCGCCTGCCCGACGAGGCGCGCCGCGAGACCGCGGCCCAGTTCGCCGCCGCGGTCGCGACCGACGACCCGGTCCGCACCGAGACCTACTCGCTGATCGGCCTCAAGGCCGGAATCGACCTCCTGGTGTGGCGGCTGGCGCCCTCGCTCGACGATCTCGACGTGGCCGCCGCGCGGGCGCTGCGGAGCGGGCTCGGGCGCTGGCTGACGGTCCGCCAGAGCTTCCTCGGGCTGATCCGCGAGTCGCAGTACGTCGCGAGGCCCACCAGCCAGGAGCAATCGCTGTTCGAGGGCGAGCGCTCGCGGTACCTGATCGTCTACCCGTTCACGAAGGCGACCGAGTGGTACCTGGCCTCGAAGGAGGTCCGCCAGGGGTCGATGAACGAGCACATGAAGGTGGGCCGGGCCTATCCCCAGGTCCGCCAGCTGCTCGCCTACGCGTTCGGCCTGGACGACATGGACTTCCTGGTCGCCTACGAGACCGATGACCTGGCCGCGTTCTCGGCCCTCGTCCGCGACCTGCGGGCGACCGACGGGCGGCGGTCGACAGTGCGCGACACGCCGATCCTGGCCGCGGTCCACCGACCGATCGCGGAGATCCTCGAGATGCTGGGTGGCGCGACGACGGGGGCCGGGGCCAAGCCGACCCGCTGACCGCGGCTCAGGCCACGATCGCGGTTGGCTCGATCGCAGTCGGCTCGATCGCGGCGGGGTCGATCGTGGCGGGATCGTCGGCGGATGCCCCCTGCCCGACCTGGCCGCGGCGCGCGCGCCGCGCGTGCTTGGCCGCGTACATGCGCCGGTCCGCCGCGTCCACGGCTGCCCAGAACGACTCGAGGGTAGGCCCGGTGAACGACCCGGAGCCCACCGATGCGCCGAGATCCGAACGGTCCGCGGCATCGTTCCACGCGGCGAGTTGCTGTTCCAGGCGTCGTGCGGCGGTCGCCACGTCCGAGGCCGGCGAGAGGAGCACCACGAACTCGTCGCCGCCGACGCGCCCGACGATGTCGTCGGCGCGAAACGTGTCGCGCAGGACGTCGGCCATCGCCACCAGCGCCCGGTCACCCTCGGCGTGGCCCAGCCGGTCGTTGATCGACTTGAACCCGTCGAGGTCCACGAACAGGAGCGCCAGCGGCCTGCCGGGGTGGCGCCGCATGAGGTCGATGGCCGCGTGCTCGATTCCGCGCCGGTTGTGCAGCCGGGTGAGCGGGTCGGCCAGCACGAGCTCCTGGAGGTCGCGGCGGGCGGCAACGAGGCCCACCACGGCCCGGCGCCGCGCGTTGAACACGACGACACCGAGCGCGGTGGCCGTCACCATGTCCAGGACGAACGCCCCGTGGCCGAGGCTCCAGGTGTTCATCTCCCCCACCGCGGCCACGAACCATGGCGCCCAGATCGCGAGGACCGAGCCGACGGCCCAGCGGGGCCGCAGCACGACCGCGCCCAACCCGATGAGCGCCCAGTGGAGGTTGACGCCGGCCGCGACCTCTCCCCGGCCCAGCGTCTCGACGGTGAGGAGCCCGAGCGAGATCAGCAGCACCGGGTTCGCCAGCGCGGACGGCAGCGGCCGGAACCGCAACAGCAGCCCCATCACCAGGAAGGCGACCGTGGGCACGATGGCGGTGGGCGACGTGGCGGCCGCCAGCGCCGGGTCGGCCAGCCGGTGGATGACCGAGCTCGCGTACATCGCGCTGAGGACGAATGCGATCGGGCTCAGCGCCCGCGCAAGCTGCCGGTCAAGGGCGTCGTGATCGGGATCGGCAACGGGCTGCCGCAGGTGCATGGTGCGTCGCATCACCACCGAGCATGTCGCCGCCCCGTCGGGTCCGCCACCCCCCGATCGGGTCCCCCCGGATGGGGTATCCGGCGGGCGGCGGGCGACTCGGCGCTGAGCGGGCGCCCAGGCGGCCGTGCGATCCGGGCGGCCGTGCGATGTCGTACCCTGCCGGGCCATGGACCGTCGCCTCGTGCTCGCGGCCGCGCGTGCCGCCTTCGCCGCCCTGACCCTGGCCGCCATCGGAGCCCAGCTCGCCGAGCTCGCGAGCCGCGGGGTCCTCGACCCGGTCAACTTCTTCAGCTACTTCACGATCCAGAGCAACCTCATCGGCGTCGCGGTGTTCGCCGCCGGGGCCGCCGGCTGGCGTCGGGCGCGGTCGGGCACCTTCGACCTCGTGCGCGGCGGGGCCGTGCTGTACCTGACGGTCACGCTGGTCGTGTTCGCGCTGCTGCTCGCCGACACGGACGTGGACACGGCGATCCCGTGGGTCAACACCGTCGTGCACCAGGTGTTCCCGCTGGCCCTGATCGTGGACTGGCTGGTCGACCCGCCGGGTGAGCCGATCACCTTTCGCCGCAGCCTGTGGTGGCTCGCCTATCCGCTGGCCTGGGTGGCGTACACGCTGGTCCGCGGGCCGCTCGCCGGCTGGTACCCGTACCCGTTCCTCGACCCGGCCAACGGCGGCTACCCGACGGTCGCGCTGTACGTGGTCGCGATCCTCGCCTTCGGGATCGCGCTGTGCGCCATCATCGCGGCCGTGAGCAGGATGCTCGGCGCGCGGCGCCCGGCCCTGGCCTGACCCCGCCCCCGGAGCTCGGCCCGTGCCTGACCCCACGCCCTGCGCCCGGGCCCGTGCCTGACCCCACGCTCAGGGCAGCTTGCGGGACCGGCGGGCGCCGCCCACACTCGTGCCACCAAGCGCAGGTCGAGGAGGACGCATGACGGGCAGCCTGATCGACGTCGTGCCGCAGCCACGGATCGACACCCTGGTGACCGATGCCGCCACGGGGCTGCAGCGGCGACGGACCGAGTACACGGGCACGGTCTGGTTCGGCGGGCGGCCGCAGGTCACGAGCTACGGCACGATCACCCGCACGGCCTTCGCGAGCATCGAGAGCCCGTTCTTCCTGCCCGACAGCCTGCCCTACCGCCCGGACCCGCTCGAGGACGCGCAGATCGTCGTGTCGGTCGCCATCCAGGGTGCCGAGGACCGGGCGCACCAGATCCTCGACTACCGGGCGGGCCTCGTGCCGGATCCGCGTAACCCGGCCGTGTGCTGGGTGCAGCTCCAGGTGATCGCACGCTCGATGGTGCCGCTCGCCGTCAGCTACCGGGTGGACGCGGTGGTGGCGATGAACGCGATCCTGACCGAGGGCGGCGCCGGATGACGGGCCTCGATTTCGGCCGCTTCGACGTCCTCACCTTCGACTGCTACGGCACCCTGATCGACTGGGAGGCCGGCATCCTCGCCGGGCTCCACGCCGTGCTCGATCCGCGCGGCGTCACGGCCGACGACGAGGACCTCCTCGAGCACTACGCCCGGCACGAGGCGGCGATCGAGGCCGGGCCGTACCTGCGCTATCGCGAGGTGCTCGCGCGGGCGCTCGCGGGCGTGTGCGCGGAGGTCGGCGTCGAGCCGCGCGACGAGGAGCTCGCGGCGTTCGGCGGGTCGGTCGGCAGCTGGCCGGCGTTCCCGGACTCGGCGGCCGCGCTGTCGCGGCTCCACGAACGGTTCGGGCTGGCGGTGATCACGAACTGCGACGACGACCTGTTCGCGGCCTCCGCGCGGCGCCTGGGCGTCGCCTTCGACTTCGTGATCACGGCCCAGCAGGTCGGCGCCTACAAGCCCAGCCATCGCAACTTCGAGGTGGCGTTCGAGCGGATCGACCGGCCGCGCGACCGCATCCTGCACGTCGCGCAGAGCCTGTTCCACGACCACGTCCCGGCCCGGGAGCTGGGGCTGTCGTCGGTGTGGATCGACCGGCGGCACGATCGTCCCGGCAGCGGCGCGACCCCGCCCGCGGCGGCCGCGCCGGCCCTGACCGTGCCGGACATGGCGACGTTCGCGGAGCTGGCGACCGCGTAGTCACGATCGCGTCGCCGCGGGCGCCGGCGCGTCGCCGCGGGCGCCGGCGCGTCGCCGCGGGCCCGGCCGACCCCCGCCAAGCCGGCGCGCAACCGCGGGCGACTCGCGCGGGCGACTCGCGCGGGCGACCCCGCGAGCCTCGCTCACGCCGCCCTCCGGTTGAACGGTGCGCTCGCAGGCGATCCCGGTCGCTGGGCGGCAGATCCCGCCCATGAACAGGGTGCGCATGGGCCAGACCGTTCGCCGGGCGGCTGAGATCGCACGCCGTGGGCTCGTACAGCCGCTGGGCGAACGGACCCCGGCCCGCGCCGACGCCAGGCGCGCAGCCGACGCCAAGCGCACAGCGGCGCAACGCAACCCGCGCGCCTCCCGAACCGCGTCGCAGCAACGCATCGAACTTTGTCCGTGGACTTGACAAAGCCGGTATCGTGACTTTGTCCAGTGACTTGGCATAGTGGCGACGGGACGGCATGCGACTCGAGACCAAGGCGACCCACCAGCAGACGCGGGCCTTCAACGAGGGCCTCGTCCTGCGCCGGCTGTACGACCTGGGCCCCATCAGCCGGGCCGAGGTCGCCCGGCTCACCGGGCTCACGCGGACCACCGTGAGCGAGATCGTCGCGGAGGAGATCGCCGCCGGGCTCGTCGAGGAGGTGGGCCGGGGCCCCTCGATCGGGGGCAAGGCGCCGATCCTGCTCCAGGTCGTCGCCGACGCCCGGCTGGTGCTGGCCCTGGACCTCGGCGAGCAGGCCTTCGCGGGCGCCCTCGTCGACCTGCGCGGCGAGATCCGCCGGCGGATCTCGATTCCCGTGGAGGGCCGCGACGGCCGCGCGGCAATCGACGCCGTGGAGCGGCTGGTCGACGAGCTCCGCGCCGCGGCGGGCCGCCGGCCGCTGCTGGGCATCGGCGTCGGGACGCCGGGCATCGTGGACACCGAGTCGGGCACGATCCGCTGGGCGGTCAACCTCGAGTGGCAGGACCTGCCGCTGGGCGACCTCCTGCGCGAGCGGACCGGGCTGCCGGCGTACGTCGCGAACGACTCGCGGGCGGCCGCCATGGGCGAGCACCTGTTCGACACGGAGCGGCGGTCCCCAAACCTCGTCGCGATCAAGATCGGGCACGGCATCGGGGCCGGGATCGTCCTCGGCGGCGAGCTGTACCAGGGCGACGGCTTCGGCGCCGGCGAGATCGGCCACACGGCGGCCGTGGACGGTGGCGACGCGTGCCGGTGCGGCCGGTCGGGATGCCTCGAGACGGTGGCCGGCTCGCGGGCGATCCTGGCGGCGGCGGCGCGTGCCGCCGTGGGCGATCCCGGGGGCCTCCTCGGCCGCCGGATCGCCGAGCGGGGCACGCTCACGATCGCGGACGTCCGGGACGCCGTGGACGCCGGCGACGAGGCCGCCCGCCGCGTGGTCGTGGCAGCCGGGCGCTGGCTGGGTCGCGCCATCGCGGGTCTGATCGGCGCCCTCGACGTGCACCACGTGGTCCTGCTGGGGACGGTGACGATGCTCGGCGATCCGTGGCTGGGTGCCGTCCGCGAGGAGGCGCTGCGGGGCGCGCTGGAGCTGCTGACCCGGGACACGGAGATCGACATCGGTGGAGCGCCCGATGACGTCGTGCTGCTCGGTGCGAGCGCGCTGCTGATCTCGCGCGAGCTCGGCCTGGTGCCGGCGCGATGAGCGGCCGGCACGCCGCCAGACACGTCCCGAGGAGGTGATCGCACGCAGGACGCCGCTGTCCCCGGGTCCCGGGCCGACGACGGGTCGCGTCGCGGTCACGGTGACCAGAACCCTGGACCAGGAACCGTGAGGAGGAGCAACAGGTGAGATCGCGCAACATGCTGGCCCTCGGGCTGGCAGCGGCGCTCGGGTTCGCGGCGTGCAGCTCGTCGACGCCCAGCCCGTCGCCGTCGGCAACCCAGGCCCCGTCCACCGAACCCGCGACCACGGCGCCCGAGACAACGGCGCCCGAGAGCGTCGCGCCGGCCAGCCCGACGCCGCTGCCCGCGGACCCGGCCGAGGCCGTCATCCCCAACGTCGAGGCCGGCGCCCGGATCTCGTTCTGGACGTTCTACCTGTCGCCGACGTTCGACCAGTACATCAAGGACACCATCGCGCGCTTCGAGGCGACGTACCCGGGCGTGACCGTCGACTGGGAGGACCACCAGGCGACGTTCAAGGACGACCTCAACAACGCGTTCGCGGCCGGCAACGCGCCCGACGTCATCAACCTCTCCGTGAGCGAGGGCTGGGTCAGCGAGTACGCCGGCAAGGACCTCCTGCTGTCGCTCGACGACAAGGTCCCGCAGGCCGTCAAGGACATCTACTTCCCGGGGCTGTGGCAGGAGCAGCTGATCAACGGCGTCAACTTCCAGTTCCCGTGGTACCAGGGGCTCAACGTCGAGCTGGTCAACAAGAAGATCTACGAGGAGGGCGCCGGCCTGTCGCTGGCCGACTTCCCCAAGACGCTCGACGGCCTGCCCGCCGTGTGCCAGACGATCGTCGAGAAGACGGGCACGCTGTGCGCGCTCCGGCTCACGGTCTCGGACCTGCTCGCCCAGATGGTCTACGAGGGAGACGTCAAGGTCATCAGCGATGATGGCAAGACGTTCACGTTCGACTCGCCCGAGGGCGTCGCGTGGCTCCAGTTCTACGTCGACATGGTGAAGGCCGGGACCGTGGACAACACGATCCTGACCACCAAGGACGACCGCGTCGGGCTCAACGCCTTCGCGGCCGGCAACGCCGCCTTCTACCTCACCGGGCCCAACCTCGCCCGGACCGTCAGGGACCAGAACGCCACCCTCTACCAGAATCTGGGCATGGTCCCGGCGCCGCTGGGCAAGAGCGGCGTGTCCGGCAAGGGCCTGATGTCGCTGTCGGTCAAGAAGGACACCCAGTTCCCCAACGCGTCGATGGCCCTCGCGCAGTTCTTCACCAACCCGCGCAGCATGGTCGAGTTCAGCAAGCTGGTCGCGATCTACCCCTCGAGCCCCGCGGCATTCGAGGACCCGTTCTTCGCCTCGACCCCGGAGGCGATCGAGGACAGCGCGCGTCCGCTCGCCGGGGGCATCATCGCCACCTACGCGGACATCGTGCCCACGATCCCGGACAAGACCAACGTCAACGAGATCGTGCGCCAGGCCGTGGAGTCGGCCCTGTTCAACAACGTCCCCGCCCAGCAGGCCCTCTCGGACGCCGTCCAGAAGGCCAACGCGCTGATCAAGTAGGTCCCGGGCGGACGGCCGGCGGGCTCGCCGGCACCGCCCTCGGAGAGCGAGCGACGGTACGGCGTTGAGGTTGCCAACCCGATGAAGCGAAGGTTCGCCCCGACGCCGTACCTGTTCCTCGCCCCGGCCCTCGTGCTGCTCGGCATCTTCGTCCTGTACCCGATCGTCGCGGTCGTGGGCTTCAGCTTCACCGAGTACGACATCGTGCGGCCGCCGGTCCCGGTGGGCCTGGACAACTACGAGCGCCTGGTCAACGACCCGACGTTCTGGCTGGCCCTCACCCACTCGGTCGTGTACCTGATCGTGACGCCGATCCTGATCGTGCTATCGATCATGCTCGCGATCGTCGTCAACCGGGCGCTGCGGGGCATCCACATCTACCGCGCGCTGTACTTCGTGCCGGCCGTGAGCGGCAGCATCGCGATCGGCCTGTCGTGGACCTGGCTGTTCGACCGCAACGGCTTCGTCAACAGCGCGCTGCTCACGCTGGGCGTCATCGAGACGCCCGTGCAGTGGCTGGCAACCCCGTCGCTGGTCCTCCCGATCGCGATGCTGCTCACGATCTGGGCCGGCGTCGGCTACTACTCGGTGATCTTCCTCGCCGGGCTCCAGAACATCCCGGAGGAGCTGTACGACGCCGCCCGGATCGACGGCTGCTCCGACCTCCAGAAGCACCGCTACGTGAGCCTGCCGGGCCTCCGCCCGCAGATCGTGTTCGTGGCGGTCATCTCCAGCCTCGCGGCGCTCAAGGTGTTCGACGAGATCTACGTCCTGACCAGCCGCACCGGCGGCATCCTCGACAGCGGCGTGACCATCGTGTTCTACCTGTGGCGCCAGGCGTTCGAGCTGGGCAACGCGGGCTACGCGTCGGCGATCGCGATCGCGCTGCTGGCGATCACGCTCGTGTTCTCGATCGTCAACGTGCGCGTCCTCGAGCGCGGGCAGGCCGACGCGTGAGCGACGCGTGAGCGGCACGTCCGTGTCCGGGCGGGTCGGGGCGCGCGCGACCGCGCGGCCGTCGCGCACCGGCGTCCGGGTGCGCCGGGCCGCCGGCACCGCGGGCTGGTACGTCGTGCTCACGGCGCTGGCCGTGATCACGGTGTTCCCGTTCGCGTGGATGCTGCTCACGTCGCTCAAGGGCCCGCTGGACCCCGTCACCTCGGTGCCGCCCCAGTTCCTGCCCTCGAGCCCCACCCTGGCCAACTACGAGCGGGTGCTCGCCGCGCTGCCGATCCCCAGCTTCTTCGCCAACAGCGCGATCGTGGCGATCGCCACCAGCGTGCTCAACGTGCTCGTGTCGGCGCTCGCCGCGTACCCGCTGGCCAAGATGCGGTTCCGGGGCCGGGAGCTGGTGTTCTGGCTGCTGCTGGCGACGCTGATCGTGCCCGCGCAGCTGACCTACATCCCGAGCTTCGTGCTCGCGGTCAACGTGTTCCACTACTACGACACGCTGGCGGCCCTGGTCTTCCCGGCCCTCGTGAGC
Organism: Chloroflexota bacterium; assembly: GCA_040755495.1. GTDB lineage: Bacteria > Chloroflexota > Limnocylindria > Limnocylindrales > CSP1-4 > CAIXZV01. The sequence goes on along the minus strand of JBFMAT010000015.1, from coordinate 8,599 downwards.
GCGTTCAACATCTTCCTGCTCCGCCAGGCGTTCCGCGCGGTCCCCAACGACCTGATCGACGCCGCCCGCGTGGACGGCGCGAACGAGTGGCGGATCTGGTGGCAGGTCCTGCTGCCGATCGTGCGCCCGTCGCTGGCGGCGGTCGCGATCTTCACCTTCGTCACCTCGTGGAACGACTTCCTGTGGCCGTCGCTGATGCTCCACACGCGCGAGGGCATGACGCTGCCGGTCGGCCTGGCCGCGCTGCAGGGGTTCTTCTCGGCCGACTTCCGCTCGATCGCGGCCGGCGTGACGCTGACCGTGCTCCCGATCCTGCTGTTCTTCGTGGCCGCCCAGCGCTACTTCGTGCGCGGCCTGGCCGGCGCGGTCAAGGGCTGACGATGGATCCCCTGCCCGACATCCGGGGGCGGCTGATGCTCGCGTTCCCGGGCACGACGCCGTCCGCCGAGGCCGAGCGGCGCCTCCGGTCCGCCCCCGCCGCGGGTCTGACGCTGTTCCGCTACCACAACGTGGAGACCCCGGGCCAGGTCCGCGAGCTCGTGGCCGCCTGGCAGCGGGCCGCCGCGGCCTTCGCCGTGGGCTCGGGCGGGGGGGACGGTCCCGGTGGTGACGGCCGCGGTCCCCTGCTCGTCGCCGCCGACCAGGAAGGCGGCCAGCTCCAGGGGCTAGGCGACGGCACCACTCCGTTCCCGGGCGCGATGGCGCTCGGCGCGACGTTCGAGCCCGAGCTCGCCGAGCGGGTCGGGCGGGCGACCGGCGCCGAGCTGCTGGCGATGGGCGTCAACGTTGCCTACGCGCCGGTCTGCGACCTCGCATCGAACCCCGCCAACCTCGGGCTCGGGATCCGCTCGTTCGGCGACGACCCGGCGGCCGTGGCGGCCTTCGTCGGCGCGACGGTCCGGGGCCTGCGCGCGGCCGGCGTCGCCGTCGCCGCGAAGCACTTCCCGGGGCTGGGCGAGGCGGACCAGGACTCGCACCACGCGCTGCCGACGCTCGCCCACGACCGCGCCCGCCTCGACCGGATGGAGCTCGTGCCGTTCCGGGCGGCGATCGAGGCCGGTGCCGACCTCGTCATGTCCGCCCACGTCTCGCTGCCGGCGGTCACGGGCGATGCCTCGCTGGTGGCCACGCTCTCGCGGTCCGTGATGCACGACCTGCTCCGCGGCGAGCTCGGGTTCCGGGGCTTGTCGATCAGCGACGCCCTGGACATGGCGGCGCTGCCACAGGGCGACGGCCAGGTCGTCGACGTGGTGGCCGCCATCCGGGCGGGCGTCGACCTGCTGCTGTGCGCCCCGGACCCCGCGACGACCGCGCGCCTCGAGGCGACGCTCATCCATGCGACGGCCCGGCGGCTGTTCGACGAGCCCGAGCTCGTGGCGTCCGCGCGTCGGCTGGCCGCGCTCCGGTCCCGGCTCGCGGCCGCGTCCGAGCCGGATCTCGCGGTCGTCGGGTCGGCGGCCCACGGCGCGCTCGCGCGCGAGGTGGCCGAGCGCTCGATCACCCTGGTCCGTGACACGGATGGCGTCCTGCCGCTGCGCCTCGAGCCCGGGGCGCGCATCCTTGCGGTCATGCCCCGGCCCCGCGAGCTGACCCCCGCCGACACCTCCGCCTCGGTCGCCCCCGGCCTTGCCGCCGCCCTGCGTGCGCGCTGGCCAACCGTGGACGAGATCGTGACCTCGCACCCGCCGGCCGACGACGAGATCGCCGGGGTGGTCGCCCGGGCGCGCACGGCGGACGCGGTCGTGATCGGCTCCATCGCGGCCACGGCGGATCCCGCCCAGGCGCGCCTGGTGGCGGCGGTCCTCGCCGCCGGCCGCGACGCGGCCGCCGGCGCCCGGCGGATCCCGGTCGTCACCCTCGCGCTGCGGACGCCCTGGGACCTCGCGACCTATCCGTCCGCCACGGCCCACCTCGTCAGCTACGGGATCCTCGCCCCCACCCTGGACGCGACCGCGGCCGCGCTGTTCGGCGCGATCCCGTTCCGCGGCCGGCTGCCGGTGGACGTGCCCGGCATCGCGGCGCGTGGCCACGGCCTGGCCGGCGTCACGCCATGACGCTCCTGTCCGAGATCCGCGAGCAGCCCGCGGTCGCCGCCGCCCTCCTCGACCGTGCGCCCGCGATCGCCCGGGTCGGCGCTGCGCTGCGCCAGCGCGAGATCGAGCACGTGGTCATCGCCGCGCGCGGCACCTCGGACCACGCCGCGATCTACGCCCAGTACCTGTTCGGCGTCCGGCTCGGGCTGCCGGTCGGGCTGGCCACGCCGTCGATCCTGTCGCTGTACGGCGCCGCGCCGCGGTTCGGGCGGGCGCTCGTCATCGGCATCAGCCAGTCCGGGGCGTCGCCGGACATCGTCGGCGTCGTGGCGGCGGCGCGCGACCAGGGGGTCCCGACGATCGCGCTGACCAACGAGCCCGGCTCGGCGCTGGCGGCGGCCGCCGATCACCTGGTCGACCTCGGCGCGGGCCCGGAGCTCGCCGTGGCGGCCACCAAGACCTACACCGCGGAGCTGCTCGCGCTCGCCACCCTCGCCGCGGCGCTGGGCTCCGGCGACGACCCGCGGGTCGCCGACCCGGGGCTCGAGCAGGTGCCGGCGGCGCTCGAGCGGGCGCTCGGCGCGGAGGACGATGCCCGGACCGTCGCCGCGGGCCTGGCGGTCCACGAGGCGTGCATCGTCGTCGGGCGCGGCTTCGAGTACGCCACCGCCCGCGAGCTCGCGCTCAAGCTCAAGGAGCTCGCCCAGGTGGTCGCCGACCCCTACTCGGCCGCCGACTTCCGCCACGGGCCGCTGGCGCTGGTGAGTGCCGGCTTCCCGGTCCTCGCCATCGCCACGGCCGGCCGCGCCGCCGCCGACATGGACGCCCTGGTGTCGCGCCTGCGCGACGACCTCGAGGCGGACGTCGTCGTGCTCACCGACCGGGCGGGCGGCGGTGTCGTCGATGGGCGGCGCTCGCTGGCGGTCCCGCCCGGGCTGCCCGAGCACCTGGTCCCGATCGCTTCGATCGTGCCCGGCCAGCTGCTCGCCCACCACCTCGCGCTCGCCCGCGGCCTGGACCCGGAGCGGCCCCGCAACCTGACCAAGGTGACCCGCACCCGCTGAGCCGGGACCCGCGGGCCGCGCAAGGCGCGCGTCCGGCGGCCCCCTGGCTCCGACCGGCACGCGGGCGCCCCGTGGCGAGGGAACGAATGGGCCATGGCGCGGCGAGGCACCACACCCGCATGCTCCGCTCCGCGTCCCGCCACCGGGTGATTCGATGTCCAGCTCAGATCGCGGCCAGACCGTCACCGGCCGCCGGCGGACGCGTGCGACGCATGCGCCCCCTGCGATGGGTGGCTTCGACGACGCCTTCCACCAGCTCATCGTGGACAACCTCGCCGACGGCGTGTACTACGTCGATCGAGAGCGCCGGATCACGTACTGGAACCACGGGGCCGAGGCGCTCACGGGCTACCCCGCGGGCAAGGTGATCGGCGCCCACTGCTACGACGACCTGCTGAGCCATGTCGACGAGACGGGCCGCGGCCTGTGCAAGGACGGCTGCCCGCTGGCGGCGACGATCGCCGACGGTGCCCGGCGGGAATGCCAGGTCTGGCTCCGCCACCGCGATGGCTCGCGCCGGCCGGTGCGGGTGCGTACGGCGCCGATCCGGCGGGACGGCACGATCGTCGGAGCCGTCGAGATCTTCGACGACGCGACCACCCTGGTCAGCGCACGCGAGGCCGCGCAGCGGGCCGAGCACGACGCGCTGACCGATGCCGTGACCGGCCTGGCCAACCGGCGCCTGTTCGACGCCGTGCTCGCCGCGCGCCTCGAGGACGCGGCGCGATACGGGACGGCCGTCGGCCTGCTGATTCTCGACCTCGACCGGTTCAAGGCGGTCAACGACACCTTCGGCCACGCGGTCGGCGATGTTGTCCTCCAGGTGGTCGCCTCCACGGTGCGGGGCGCGGTCCGGTCCGCGGACCTGGTCGCCCGCTGGGGTGGCGAGGAGTTCGCGGTGGTCGTGGGCCGGGTCGACGAGACCGGGCTCGCCGAGACCGCCGAGCGGCTGCGGGCGCTGGTCGCCGCCAGCGAGATCCGGACGGCCGATGGGCAGGTCGTCAAGCCCAGGGTGAGCATCGGCGGAGCCGTGACTCGTCCGGGCGACACGCCGGAGTCGCTGCTGCGGCGCGCCGACGGCGCGTTGTACGAGGCGAAGGCGACCGGCCGCGACCGGGTCGTGCTGGCCCGCAGCGCCGAATAGCCTCCGCGGCGCCATCAAGGTGCCGTCGATTCCGTCCGCCGTTTCGCGACCATTTCCACTGTGCCGCGCATGGTCAGTCGGGCATCCTTCGCCGGCAGGACGAGCAGGAGGACCCGACGTGAGAACGGGCTCGGTCATGGCCATGGCGGCGGGCGGCGCGGCGCTGGCCGGTGCGATCAGGGCGAGGCGAGCGAAGGCGCGGGTCGTGCGCGACTTCAATGCCTGGAGCGGCTCCACCGAGGCATGGCCCAGCGTGGACGGGATCCCCGCGCGCTGCCCTGCATACGTGAACCGGGTCGAGCTGTTCGGCTCGTTCCACCCGGCCGACCGAGCGGCGGTCGAGGGCGCGCTGCCCTCGGACGCCGTGCGTCCCGTCCGCCTGCCCGACGGCCGGGCGATCATGTTCGTCGGCGGGCTGCACTACCGGGACATCACGAGCGCCGCGTTCTCCGGCGCGATGACGCTGCCCTACGGCGAGGTGATGATCGCCGCGATGGTCAGCCGCGGCGACGCCCCGCCCCTGCTGCCCCTGGTCGCGGGCATGCTCCCGCTGCCGGCCGCGTGGCGGGCCGGGATGTTCCAGCTCGCCCTTCCCGTCACCCAGCGCTGGACGCGCGACTCGGCCTGGGCGATGGGGCTGCCCAAGTTCGTCGCCGACCTCGACTTCGAGGAGCGCGCCGACGCCCGCGAGGTGCGGGTCGTCGAGGGCGGGCGGTCGATCCTGCGGCTCCGCGTGCCGACCGGGGGCGGCGTACGCCTGGCGCACGCGCCGATGCTCACCTTCGCCGCGTCAGAGGGCACGCTGTTCGTGGTCGAGTCGCCGGTCCTGGCGTACCAGCACGTGGGGCTCGGAGGCCGCGGCGTCGAGCTCGAGCTCGGCGATCACCCGGTCGCCCAGCGGGCCCGCGACCTCGGGTTGTCACCCGACGCCGTCGGCACGCTGTCGTGGGTCGCTGGACGCGTGATCCTGCCCGACCGTCGCGCCATCGGCCCGGCGCGGCCGTTCCCCGCGTACCGAGGCGAGGATCGCTGGTTCGGGCGGTACACCATCCGCTACCCGGGGACGGAGCCCGTGGACCAGTACGCCTACCTGACCCGCCCGGGCATCGAGCGCGCAATCCTCCGGGGCGGCGGCCAGCTCCTCCCGGACTACGCGTCGCTGGATGGTGAGCTCGACGGAGCGTTCGAGCCACCCGGTGCTACGCGGAGGTTGGATGACACGAGCCGGGATCTGCGGCCTGCTGCTCGAGTGAGGACATGACCGTCGCCACGATGCCGCTGCTGACGATCGAGCTCGAGCATCTCACGACGTTGCCGGACGGCCGGACGGTCGAATGGGAGGCGCTCGGCGAGGGCACCGAACCGCTCGTGTGGGTCGAGGGCGGGCCGGGCCTCCCCGCGCACCTGGCCCGGGCCGATGTCGTGCCCGTGCTCGACCGGTTCCGCTGCCACCTCGTCAACGCCCCCGGAAGCGGCCGATCGACCCCGCCCTCGACCGAGGAGGGCTACGACCTGGAAGCGATCGTCGGGATCTTCGAGGCGTGGCGGCGAGCGATCGGACTGGGACCCGTCACGCTCATGGGCCACTCCTGGGGCGGCCTCGTCGCGCCGGCCTGGGCGGCCCTGCACCCGGAGGCGGTTCGCCGGCTGGTCGTGATCTCCGGCTACGCGGGCGCTGGATCCGTCGATCCCGCCGAGGTGGCTGCGGAACAGCGGCGTGCGCTCGACCGGATCCGCGACCGACCCTGGTTCGCGACGGCGTGGGCCGCCTGGGAGGGCAGCCTCGGCGCGGTCGGCCTGTCCGAGGAGGCGCTGGCCGAGATCTTCCGCGCGATCCTGCCGCTCTACTTCGCGCAGCCCGAGGAGCCGGCCGCGGCTGGGCACATCGAGCGGATCCGGCGTGAGCTGCGCTGGCACGCGCCGATCGTGGACGCCTGGACCGGCGCCCGCGAGGATGCCGACTACCGCCCCCTGCTGGGCCGAATCCGGTGTCCGACGCTGGTGGTCTCGGGCGAGCATGACTGGATCTGTGGGCCGACGTGGAACCGGGCGTTGTCGGCGGCGATCGCAGGGTCGCGGCTCGTCGTCATGGAAGGCGTCGGTCATCTCCCGCAGTACGAGGCGCCTGCGGCGTTCCGGGCCACCATCGACGGCTGGCTGGCCACGACCGACCTGGGCAAGAGGGACCGAGCGATGGGGAGCACTCGGCACGCGCCGCGCAGGGCAGCTCGCCCCGCTCGTTGATCCGTGCGCGCGCCGTGGCGACCACGCTCGAGCAGCTGTCCATGATCAACACGACGTGCGGTGGATCTGCCGAGACAACGGGACATGCTGCGGCGTGATAGGGCTCTATCCCGCTGCCTCGGGCTCGGGCACGTTGGGCGGGGCTGTGGGTTCCGGGACCTGGCGACCCTCGGATCCGTTCGACGGGGACGTAGTCGCGTGGCATGGCATGTGTGCGGGTCGGGGCGGCCATGGGTGGGCGTGAAGTGGCCGGCCGCACGAGCCGTGAGCGAACTCCCGCATACCCCCGGGCAGTATTGACGTTGGGGGGTTGTCAACAGGGCGCCAATGGCCTAGGATGGTAGGCCAACGGCGTGTCAAGACTTGACACGCCCATATGTGTGTCAGGGTGGCGTGGCCCGGCACACGTCCGGCCCGCGGGCCGGGTGGTCGGTCCGTCATCTCGTCCGGGCTCGCGCGGCGTGGCGCGAGGCCCCCTGCATCTGGAGCACTGTGATCTCGATCGAAACCCCCACTTCTCCCGTCTCCGATACCGAGGCCGCCCTGGCGGCCGCCGCGGTCGAGCTCGATCCCGAGATCGCCGCGCTCGAGGCCGAGGTGCTCGCCGTCGCGGAGCCCGCGGCCAAGGTCGAGGCGCCCAAGCCGGCCGAGGACGACGCCGAGCCCGAGCCGGTCGCCGCCGAGGTCCTCGACACGGACGATTCCGTGCGCCTGTACCTGCGCGAGATCGGGCGCGTCCCGCTGCTCAACGCCGAGGAGGAGGTCATCCTCGCGAAGGGCATGGAGCTGGGCGCCCAGATGCACACCGAGCCCTGGAAGGCGATCCTGTCGATCCACGAGTGGACGCTCCACGAGACCGAGGCCACCGGGCGCCGCAAGGACCGCCGCTACGTGCTCCCGTTCGCGGCCGAGTCGCACCGCATCGTGCGCGCGGCGCTGACCTCGGACGACGCGCTGGACCTGCTGGTCACCGCGCCCTCGTTCGGGCTCACGGACGCCATCAGCAAGGCCGAGACGGACACGCTCAAGGAGCACCTCGCCCGCGCGAAGGACGTCCGCTCCGTCTACAACGAGCGGCTGGACGCCGAGTCCTTCATCGACCTCCTCGACTGGATCGAGGACGAGCTGGGGCGGCCGAACGCCGAGCTGCGCGGGAGCGCGGCCCTGCGCGACGTCCGCACCTGGGCCCGCGACGAGGTGGCCTACCCGGCCATCCGCCGTCACCTGGAGTCCGGGCGCGAGGACGAGCTGCTCGCCGAGATGCACCACGTCCTCAAGGACCTGGCCAAGCACTCCCGCGACCACCTGACCTCGGCCAACCTGCGGCTGGTCGTGTCGATCGCGCGCAAGTACATCAACCAGGCGGGCATGGGCCTCCTCGACCTCGTCCAGGAGGGCAACGCGGGCCTGATCCGCGCCGTCGACAAGTTCGAGTACGAGCGCGGCTTCAAGTTCAGCACCTACGCCACCTGGTGGATCCGCCAGGCGATCCAGCGCGGCCTCGCGGACCAGAGCCGGACGATCCGGATCCCGGTCCACATGGTCGAGACGATGGGTCGCGTCGCGCGCGTCGTGCGCGAGCTGTCCACGCAGCTCGGGCGCGAGCCCACCAACGCCGAGATCGCCGCCGCCCTCCCCGACGAGACGCCGGCGATGACCGCGCAGCGCGTCGAGGAGATCCGCAAGCTCGGCCGCGAGCCCGTCTCGCTCCAGTCGCCGGTCGGCGACGAGGGCGACGCGGAGCTGGGCGAGCTGATCCCGGACGAGGACGCGATCTCGCCGCTCGATGCGGTCGCGGACCGGATGCGCCGGGAGCAGATCGAGCACGTGCTCAACAGCCTTGACGGGCGTGAGCAGCGCGTCCTGCGCCTCCGCTTCGGCCTCGACGACGGGCATGCCCGGACGCTCGAGGAGGTGGGCCGCGAGTTCGGCCTCACCCGGGAGCGGATCCGCCAGATCGAGGTCCAGGCGCTGCGCAAGCTGCGCCATCCGTCCCGCAGCCGCAAGCTGCGCGAGTTCGCCGCCTAGCTGCAGCAACCCGCATCGCGCGGGAGCGTCGGGCGCTCCTCCCCCACGCTCCCAGGCCGGCCGCGGCGCACGCCGACGCGGCCGGT
>JBFMAT010000014.1:0-77607 GCA_040755495.1 Chloroflexota bacterium | reverse complement strand
CGAGGCGCGCGGGCGGCGGCCGGCGACGGCCGCCCAGCCGCGCCGCCGGGCGACGATGGCCAGGACGACGACGACGGCGATCGCGCCGATCGCGAGCGGGACGCGAAGCGCGTACGCGGTCCCCAGGATGGCGCTGCCGAGATCCCCGATGAACGTGATGGATGGCTCCGTGCGGTGGTCGCCAGAGCGTGCCCGCGCCGCGTGACGCGTCGATGACGGGGAGCGGCTCGGCGTCAGGCTGGGGCGGCGGCCGGCGGTGCCGTGCTCTCCCGGACGACGAGCTCGGTCGCCAGCTCGAGGCGGGCCTGCGCGGGCTCCCCGCGGCCGATGGCGAGGACGAGCTCGGCCGCGGTCTCGGCCATCTCGATCAGCGGCTGCCGGATCGTCGTGAGCGGCGGGCTGACCCAGCGGGCGACGGGCAGGTCGTCGAAGCCGATCACGCTCAGGTCGTCGGGGATGTGGAGGCGCGCATCGCGCGCGGCCTGGTAGACGCCCAGCGCCTGGAGGTCGTTGCCGGTGATGATCGCCGTCGGTCGGTCGGGCCGCGCCAGCAGCGCCCGCCCACGCTCGATCCCCTCCTCCACCTGGAACCGGCCGCAGCTCACGAGCTCGGGGTCGACCGCCACGCCCGCCGCGTCCATCGCGGCCCGGAAGCCGTCGAGGCGGGCCCGGCTGCACAGCACCCCGGCCGGCCCGCCGATGACCGCGATCCGCCGGTGGCCCAGCCCGAGCAGGTGCCGGGTCGCCGTCAGGCCCCCGTTCCAGTTGGTGGCCCCGATCGAAGGCGTGTCGTGGAGCGGCTCACCGGTCGGGTCGACGACCACGAACGGGATGCCCCGGCTGCGCAGCTGCTCGCGGGTGGTGGGGCTGAGGTCGGAGAACACGGCGATGACCCCCATCGGCCGCCGGGCCAGGACGCCCTCGATCCAGCTGCGCCCCGGCGTGCGGCGCCCGCGCGTCTCGGCCAGCACCACGGCCAGGTGGCGATGGCCGGCCACCCGCTCCACGCCCCGCACGATCTCGAGCGCCCACTCGCTCTCGAGCTCGTGGAAGATCACCTCCAGCAGCGGCGCATGACGCGTCGGCCGACCGGTCCGCTCGTATCCCAGCTCGCTGATCACCGCCTCCACCCGGCGGCGCGTCTCCGGTGCCACGTCCGCGCGGCCGTTGATGACCTTGGACACCGTCGGTGCCGACACGCCGGCCCGGGTCGCGATCTCGGCGATGGTGGCGCCGCGACCGGGCTTCGCGACGATGGGGGTGTGGAGCGCGTCGACGGTCATGGCCCGCAGTGTAGCCGAACGAGACACGGTCCGAAAGTTTCGATCGCAGCGTGCGTGGTGCTGGCGCGGCATCTTGACCCGCCGTCGGCGATGTGCGAGGATCGCCGGAGTCCGAAAGCACCGCCTCAGGCATCGAAAGTTTCGACGCAACAGGGACGCGCCGCGCTCGGGACCATGAGCCGCGGTCCCACATGCCGGACCGGACCGCCGGTCGGAGGAGGTCGAGCCGTGTCAACCCGCTGGCGATGGATCGGAGTCCTTGGCACCGTGGCGCTGCTGGCCAGTGCCTGCTCGGGCGGCGGCACCGCCACCCCGAGCCCGACGGTGGCCGCGCCCTCCGTCGCGCCCACCGAGGCCCCGTCACCGACCGAGGCGGCCCCGGTCGAGATCGAGTGGTACCACATCCAGAACAACGACCCGGGCAAGAGCCTGTGGCAGGCGCTGGCCGATGAGTACACGGCCGCGCATCCCAACGTGACGATCAAGCTCACGGTCCTCGAGAACGAGGCGTTCAAGACCAAGCTGACCACCCTGCTCCAGCAGGGCAACGTGCCCGACCTGTTCCAGACCTGGGGCGGCGGCGGCCTGCGCCAGCAGGTCGAGGCCGGCTTCGTCAAGGACATCAGCGCGGACATCGCGCCCTGGGCGTCGGAGATCAACGCGGGCGCCCTGAGCATGTACGAGGTCGACGGCAAGAACTACGGGGTCCCGTTCGACCTCGGCCTGGTCGGCTTCTGGTACAACACGAAGTCGTTCGACGAGGCCGGCATCACCACGCTGCCGGCGACCTGGGAGGAGTTCCTGGCCGCCGTCGAGACCCTCAAGGCCAAGGGCATCACCCCGATCGCCCTGGCCGGCAAGGACACCTGGACCGGCGCCTTCTACTGGGCGTACCTCGCGGTCCGGAACTGCGGGCAGGCCGGGATGGACAAGGCCGTCGTCAGCGGCGACTGGTCCGATCCGTGCTTCGTCAAGGCCGGTGAGGACTTCAAGCAGCTGATCGACATGGAGCCCTTCCAGGAAGGCTTCCTGGCCGCCCCGTGGGACGGCGCCGGCAGCGGCGCGGCCGCGATGGCGACCTACAACGGCGCGATCCAGCTGATGGGCCAGTGGCTCCCCGGCACCGTCAACGCCAACTCGGGCGGCAGCCGCCCGGTCGGCGAGGGGCTGGGCTGGTTCCCGTTCCCGAGCGTGGCCGGCAGCCCCGGCGACCCGTTCGACGGCCTCGGCGGTGGCAACGGCTTCGCCGTGGGCAAGGACGCGCCGCCGGAGACGGTGGACTTCCTCCACTACCTGGTGAGCCTCGACGCCGCCAATCGGTGGGGCGCCCTCGGCACGGGCATCCTGCCGACCACCAACGGCTCCGAGGCCTCGACGACCGACCCGATGCTGACGCTCGTCCTCGAGGGCCGGGCCAAGGCGAAGTTCGTCCAGCTGTACCTCGACCAGGCGACCACGCCGGAGCTCGGCGGGGCGATCAACGAGGCGGTCGCGACCCTGTACGCGGGGACCGGCACGCCGCAGTCCGTGGTGGACGCGATCTCCCAGGCCGCCGCGAACCAGTAGTCGATACGCTGATCCGACAATCCCGAATGGGCCGGCCCGCGCCGGCCCATTCGGTCTCATGGGGTACAGCGTGACCACCACGACCACCGGCATCGCCGTCCGGACCCGCATGCGGCCGCGTCGCGGCCTGCGCTCGTGGGCAGGCATCGCCCTGTTCCTGCTGCCGGCGCTCGCGCTGTACGCGCTGTTCGTGATCTTCCCGATGATCCAGGCCGCCCGGTACAGCCTGTACGACTGGAACGGGCTCAAGCCGCTCACCGACGTCGTCGGGACGGCGAACTTCGAGCGGGCGCTGGCCGATCCCGTGTTCCTGGGCGCCGTCGGTCACAACGCGCTGATCGTGATCCTGTCGCTGGTCGTCCAGATCCCGTTCGCGCTCGGCCTCGCGCTGATGCTCAACCGGGGGATGCGCGGCCGCGCGATCCTGCGCCTGGTGTTCTTCGCGCCGTACGTCATCGCGGAGGTGATCACCGCGATCGTGTGGAACCTGCTCCTCCAGCCCAACGGCATGGCCGAGCACTTCCTGGAGTCGATCGGCCTGGGCGATCTCTACCACCCCTGGCTGGCCGATCCCGACACCGTCCTGATCGCCATGTTCTTCGTGATCACGTGGAAGTACTTCGGCTTCCACATGATCCTGCTCCTGGCCGGCCTCCAGGGGATCCCCCGGGTGCTCGACGAGGCCGCCGCGATCGACGGCGCGACGCGACGCCAGGCGATCCGCTACGTCACCCTGCCGCTGCTCGGCCCGACGATCCGCGTGTCGGTGTTCCTGTCGGTCATCGGGTCGCTCCAGCTGTTCGACCTCGTCTGGGTCACCACCCGCGGCGGGCCGGTCAACGCCTCGAACACGATGGCGGTGTACATGTTCGACCGGGGGTTCGTGCGCTTCCAGTTCGGCTACGGCAGCGCCGTCGCCGTGATCCTGTTCCTGCTCTGCTTCGCGCTCGCCCTCGCCTACCAGCGCTGGGTCCTGCGCCGCGACACCGACGGGGCGACCACCTATGGCTGAGCCCACGACCGCGCGCGACGCGCTGCCGGTCGCCGATCGGCGGGCCGGCGCGGGCGTCCGCGCACGCCGGACGGCCGGCTCCGTCGTGCGCTGGAGCGCGCTCCTGACGGTGGCCGCGGTCATCGTCGTGCCGATCGTGTACGCGGTGCTCGGCGGGTTCCGCAACGCCCCGCAGCTGGCGGCCAACCCGGTCGGCCTGCCGGACCCGTGGATCTGGACCAACTACACCGACACGCTCACCCAGCCCGCGTTCTGGGTGCAGCTCCGCAACAGCGCCCTCGTCGCCGGGCTGTCGACCCTCGTCGTGGTCGGGTTCTCGGCGCTCGCCGCCTTCGTGATCGCGCGACGCGACTTCCCGGGCCGCGAGCTCGCCTACACGCTGTTCACGCTGGGCCTGCTGTTCCCGGCCACCGTGGCGGTCCTGCCGCTGCTGATCCTGGTCCGCGACCTCGGGCTGCTGGACAACCCGCTCGGCCTGGCGCTGCCGGAGGCGGCCTTCGGCCTGCCCCTGACGATCATCATCCTGCGGCCGTTCTTCCGGAGCATCCCGATGGAGCTGGAGGACGCCGCCGCGATCGACGGCTGCGGCCCGCTGGGCTTCTTCGTCCGCATCCTGCTGCCGCTGTCGCGGCCGGCGCTGGTCACGGTCGCGGTGCTGGCCATCGTGTCCAGCTGGAACCAGTTCCTGCTGCCACTCGTGATGCTGTCATCCGAGTCCAACTGGACCCTGCCGCTGGGGCTCACCAACTTCAGCACCCAGTACACCACCGACACCGCCCGAATCCTCGCCTACACCTCGCTCGCCCTCGTGCCGGCCCTCGCGTTCTACCTCGTCGCCGAGCGCCAGCTGGTGGGCGGCCTGACCGCTGGAGCCGTGAAGGAATGACCACCGCACTCGCCGCATACCGTGACCCGCGCCTGTCGCTCGAGGAGCGCGTGGCCGACCTGCAGGCGCGCATGACGCTCGCCGAGAAGCTCGTCCAGCTCGGCTCCGTGTGGGCGTTCGAGGTCGTCGGCGACGGCGCCGTCGACCCCGTCCGGCTGGCGGCGATCGCGGGCGAGGGGCTGGGGCAGCTGACCCGCCTCGCGGGGTCCACGAACCTGCGCCCTCGGCAGGTGGCCGCCGCGGCCAACGAGATCCAGCGGTTCCTGGTCGAGGAGACGCGGCTGGGCATCCCGGCGATCATCCACGAGGAGTGCCTCCACGGGCTCCTGGCCTGGGCCGCGCCGTGCTTCCAGCAGTCGATCGGGGCCGCCGCGGCGTTCGACCCGGAGCTGGTGGAGGCGATGGCCACGACGCTCCGCCGGCGGATGGTGGCGATCGGGGCCCGCCAGGCGCTGGGGCCGGTGCTGGACATCGCCCGCGACCCGCGCTGGGGCCGGATCGAGGAGACCTACGGCGAGGACCCGTATCTCGCCACGGTGCTCGGGATCGCGTACGTGCGCGGCCTCCAGGGGCCCGACCTCTCCCGCGGCGTGGCGGCGACCGGCAAGCACATGGTGGGCCACGGCCTGGCCGAGGGCGGGCTCAACCAGGCGCCCGCCCACGTGGGCCCGCGGGAGCTGCGCGACGAGCAGCTGCTCCCGTTCGAGGCGGCCATCCGCGCCGCCGGCATGGCGAGCGTGATGCCCGCCTACTGCGACGTCGACGGGCTGCCGTGCCATGCCTCGCCCGAGCTGCTGGGCGGGATCCTGCGCGGCGAGTGGGGGTTCGACGGGATCGTGGTCGCGGACTACACCGCGGTGGCGATGCTGCACACGGTCCACCGGATGGTGGCCGACCTGTCGGAGGCGGGGCGGCTGGCCCTCGAGGCGGGCGTGGACGTCGAGCTGCCGCGGACCGAGGCGTACGGGGCGCCCATGGTGGCCGCGCTGGACGACGGGCGCCTGGACGTGGCGGCGCTCGACACCGCCGTGGCGCGCGTGCTGCGGCTCAAGTTCCGGCTCGGGCTGTTCGAGCGGCCCTATGTCGAGGTGCCCACCGAGGCCGAGCTCGAGGCCCTGGCGGCGGACGAGAGCCGGATCGGCCGCGAGCTGGCCCGGCGGTCGCTGGTCCTGGTGCGCAACGACGGCGTGCTGCCGCTGGCGCCCGGCCTGGCGCGGGTCGCCGTGCTGGGCCCGATCGCCGACAGCGCCCGCGACCTGCTGGGCGACTACAGCCACCTCGTCCACATGCAGACGCTGCGCGAGATGCAGGGCGAGGGGAACGCGCTGGGGATCGTGGGGCCCGGCCGCACGATGGCGCCGGGCGACGAGCTGACCGGGCGACGCACGCTCCTGGACGCGATCCGCGGCCGGCTGGCGGGCGCCGAGGTCCGCCACGCGGCGGGGAGCGGGATCCGCGACGGGGACGACGCCGGCATCGCCGAGGCGGTCGAGCTCGCCCGGGCGTCGGACGTGGCGATCGTCGTGCTCGGCGAGCGCTCCGGCCTGACCGATGACGCGACCACCGGCGAGTTCCGCGACCGGCGCGGGCTGGGCCTCCTCGGCCGCCAGCAGGAGCTGCTGGAGGCGGTGGTGGCGACCGGGACGCCGACCGTGCTGGTCGTGGTCAGCGGTCGCCCGCTGGCCCTCGAGTGGGCCGCCGAGCACTGCGCCGCGATCCTGCTCGCCTGGGTGCCGGGCGACGAGGGACCGGAGGCGATCGCGGACGTGCTGATCGGCGACGTGAGCCCGGGCGGCAAGCTCCCGGTCACCGTGCCGCGCGATGCCGGCCGGGTGCCGCTGACCTACCGCCACCACCCGTCCGGGGGTCGCTCGCAGTGGAAGGGCGACTATGTCGACGGCCCGGTGTCGCCGCTGTGGCCGTTCGGGCACGGCCTGTCGTACACCACGTTCGCCCTGACCGGGCTCCGGCTCGAGGCCACCGAGGTGCCGACCGAGGACGGCGAGCTGGCGGTGTCCGTGGAGGTGGCCAACACCGGCGATCGCCCGGGTGACGAGGTCGTCCAGCTGTACGCGCGCGACGAGGACGCGACGGTGGCCCGGCCGGTGCTCGCGCTGTGCGGGTTCCGGCGCGTGTCGCTGGCACCCGGCGAGCGCCGGACGGTCACCTTCCGGATGCCCGTCGAGCTGCTCGCCTACACCGGCGCCGACTATCGCCGGGTCGTCGATCCCGGGCGCGTGCGGCTGTTCGTCGGCCGTTCGTCGACGGACCTGCCGCTGGTCGCCGAGGTGACCCTGGTGGGGCCGACGGTCGTGCTGCCGGCGCGCGACCGGTTCGTCACCGCGACGTCGACGGGAGCGTGACGAGGAACGTCGTCCAGCCGCCCTCGCTGGTCACGCCGACGGCGCCGCCCGCCGCCTCCACCAGCTGGCGCACGATCGCGAGGCCGATGCCGGCCCCGCCCCGCTCCCGGTCGCGCGACTTCTCCACCCGGTAGAAGCGCTCCCAGACGCGCGGCAGGTCGGCCTCCGGGATGCCCGGGCCGGTGTTGGCGACGCGGATGTCGATGCCCTCCGCCGTACGCGTGGCCGAGACGCGGACCTGGCCGCCCTCGGGCGTGTAGCGGACGGCGTTCTGGAGCAGGTTGGCCAGGACCTGGGTGAGCTCGTCGGCGCGGACGCTGGCGAGGATGCCGGGCGCGACGTCCATCGACAGCGCGATCGAGCGGCGGGCCAGCGCCGGGGCGACGAGGTCCGCGGCGCCGCGCACGAGCGACGCCACGTCCACCTCGCGGGGCGTGCCCGGGCGCCGCTCGGCCCCGGCCAGGACGTCCAGCGACGCCGCCAGCCGGGTGAGCCGGTCCACCTCCTCGCGCAGCGAGTCGAACGTGGCGGGGTCCGGGGGCAGGACGCCGTCGCGCAGCGCCTCGAGGTAGCCCTGGAGGTTCGTCAGCGGCGTCCGCAGCTCGTGCGAGGCATTGACGATGAACTCGCGCCGGATCGCCTCCTGCTCCGCGAGCCGGGCGGCCATCGTGTTGTACGAGGCCGCCAGGGCGCGCAGCTCGGCCGGGCCCTCCTCGGGCACGCGGGCGCCCAGGTCGCCCTCCGCGATGCGCGCGGCGGCGGCGGCGAGCCGCTCGATCGGCCGCGCCAGGCGCCGCGCCAGCGCCAGAGCGACGAGGACGGCCACGACCGCCGCGACGCCCGCCGCGAGCGCGAACACCAGCGTGACGCTGGTGTCGAACATCGCGTGGGCGTGGTCCGCGCTGTCCCCGGCGGCCATCATCAGCGCCATGAACGACTCGGCGCCGATGCGCAGGACGCCGACGGCGACGATCGCGAGGGCCACCCCGGCGACGGCCAGCGCCGCCACCAGGATGCGGGCCGAGATCCCGAACCGGGGCGCGCTCATCGAGCCGCCGCCCGGCGCTCCACCGGCATGGCGGCCCGATAGCCGGCGCCGCGGACCGTGGCCACGAACCGGGGCTCCGCCGGGTCGTCGCCCAGCTTCTCGCGCAGCCGCTTGACGTACTGGTCGATGGCGCGGTCCGTGACGTCGCCCTCGCCCACGCCGTGGATCGCGTCCAGCAGCTGGTCGCGGGTCAGGACCCGGCCGTCCGCCTCGAGCAGCGCGGCGAGCAGCCGGAGCTCGAGTGCGCTCAGCGCGACCGGCCGGCCGTCCACGGTCGCGGCGTGCCGGCCCACGTCCAGCTCCAGGCCGGCACCGGCCAGCACGACGTCGTCCGGCGTGCCGGCCCCGCGCTCCGCCCGGCGCAGGATCGTCCGCACCCTGACCACCAGCTCGGCCGGCGAGAACGGCTTGGGCAGGTAGTCGTCCGCGCCCTCGGTGAGCGCCTCGATCCGGTCGCCGACGGCGCCTCGGGCCGAGAGCACGAGGATCGGCACGTCGTCGAACTGGCGAGCCCGTCGGATGACCTCGATCCCGTCCAGCTCCGGGATCATCAGGTCCAGCACCACCAACCGGGGGTGCGCGGCGATCTCGCGCAGGGCCGCCCGGCCCGTCGACGCGGTCACGACGCGGTAGCGCTCGCGCTCGAGGTACGTGCGCACGAGGGCGACGATCTTGGGGTCGTCGTCCACGACGAGGATCGGGGCGGCGTCGCGGCCGGGGGCGGGCATGAACGGCATCATCGCGGTCCCAAGCCTCGCGGGCAACGGTGACGCGCCCGTGACACGCGGTCAGCGCGCTCCGCGGTGGGTGGCCCTGACGGGCGGCGCTCAGGCCGGCTGGGCGCCGTCCCAGGGATCGCTGCGCGACGGCATGTAGTGGAGGGGCTGCGACTTCGCGATCCGGTCGCGGTTGACGAGCAGCACCGCCTCGTGCCGCTCGGGCGTGTCCGGACCGAGGCGGAACACTGCGTCCGTGACCGGCACGAACCGCGACCAGCGGGCCAGCGCCGCCATCGGCTGGGTGTTGGGCGGCCGGTGGAGGTTGCCGGTCACGGTGAACGGGCCCACCTCGAGGACCACCCGTTCCTCGATCGTCCGCAGGCGCCGGACCGGGTCGCCACGCCGCCCGTGGACCTCGATCAGGTGGAGGTCCCGGCGCTCGACCTCGAGCTCGCCCACGTCCACCGTCCGGCCGTCCTCGAGCGCCTCGAGGCTGGCGGCGGTGAAGGTCAGGAAGTCGAGCTCGTTGACGACGTCGCTCAACCGACCATCGGCGAGGTCGACCTCGCCCCGCACGACGCAATCCTCGGCCCAGGCCACGAGAGGTTCGCGCACGTTCCCTCCTCGAGCGACGCGGTCCGCCCGGCGGCGGGTCCCTCAGCGCGGAGCATACGCCGTGGACCGGGTGCGCGGAAGTGCGGTCGGGAGCGGCACGGTGCGGTGTGGGGCGGATGTGCGGGCGCGTGCCCTGGCGGTGCCCGGGGCACCTCTGGCGGGCCCGTCCTCGGTCAGGGCAGCGCGGCGGCCGCCTGCGCGGCGAGCTCGGCGTCCGCGGTCTCGATGATCAGGACGGTGTCGCCCTCGGCCAGCAGGTAGCTCATCGTCCCCTCGTCGCCGTAGTCGATCAGCGTGAAGGTCCTGCCGGCGAGGGTGACCGGCGCCTGCGTGACGCCCGCACCCGAGGCGGCCAGCCAGGAGCCCTTGACCAGGGTGGTCAGGGCCTCGAGCTCCATGCCCTCCACCCGGATGACGAGGAACGACAGGTCCGCCTCGCCGTTGGCGTCGTAGGCCTGGGCGACCCGCAGGTCCCCTGGCGTCTTGCCGGCCTGGCGGAGGGCCGCGGTGATGGCCCGGCTGCCCTGGTCCTCGCCCAGGATGTCGGTCCCGATCGCGCTCTCGATCGTGAGCGCGATGTCCCCGACCGTGGCCGGCAGGGCGGCCTCGAGCTCCGCCGCGGCCGGGGTCGCGCTGTCGGACGGCTCGGTGGACGGCTCCGCGCTGGCGATCGTCTCGCTGGGGCTCGCCGCGCCCGGGTCCGGCGTGCCGATCGCGGTCTGGATCCCGTCGCCGCCCATCGCGATGTCGAACGCCGACGCCACGCCCTCGGCCTCGCCGACGGTGGCGTCGCTCGACGCCGCCAGGTACACGACGATGCTGCCGCGGCGGAACTGGATGAACGTCGAGCCCGAGGCGTCCTCCGCCGTGAACGCCTGGTCGCCGAGGTCGTCGCGCGCGGTCACCGTCTGGCCGGCGGCGCTGGCGGCCTCGCCGGACCGGGTCACGGAGTCCGTGGCCCCCTGCGGGAAGCAGGTGATCGTGGCGTACAGGACCGCCTGGCTGGTCAGCTCGTCCTCGGGCAGCGGTCCCAGGAGCGTCATCTGCTTGCGGCTGACGTCGTACTGGCTGGAGCTGACGGACCAGCCGACCGGGAGGTCCCCCGTCGCCGGCGTGACGTCCCAGGCAGCGGTCTGGCAGCCGGCGTCAGACGGCAGGAGCACGCGCGAGGCCGCGAACCCCAGCGCGATGCCGGCGACGGCGAGGGCCAGCCAGGCGATCCAGCGCGTGGTGCGGGACGCGCTCGCGAGACGCTCCTCGCTCGGGCGGAGGCGCGGCTCGTGGCGTGGCTCGTGGGCCGGCGGGCGGCCGGACTCGCCGCGCGCGGTTCGGGAGGTGGGCATCGCGCACAGGATGCCCCCTTTGCCTGAGGGTTGCCTGAGAGCCGCCTAGCGTGCCCGCACCCGGTTGTTCTTCGGGTTGTGCTCCAGCTCCGCGAGGCCGAGCGCCTCGAGCAGCGGCGGCAGGTACACGCCGAACCGGCCCCGGAGCCCCTTCTTGGTGCCGTACCAGCCGCCGACCGGGTTCGCCTCCGAGCGTCCCCACGCCTCGACCGTGCCCTCGGCCGCCGGCTTCTGCTCGTCCGCGCCGCCCAGCGGTACCCAGTCGCCCTGGGCCCGCAGCCAGGCGTGCAGGTCGTCGATCGCCCGCAGGCGATAGCGCAGCTGCGTGCCGCCCACCTGGCACACGAGCGCCGGCGGGTCGGCCGCCTCGTCGCGCCACATCTCGTACTGCGAGCCGCCGTTGGCCGTCGTCAGCTGCCACGGGTCCTCGCGGGTGCCGGTGCCTGCCATCGGTGTCCTCCGTCGCGCGGCCCGCCCCCGTGCGGGCCCGTCGCCCGGACCGTACCAGTCCGCGCGGGCGCCGGGTTCAAACCCGCCGGCGTCGATCGCGCCGGGGTCACTCCCCGCCGGCGCCGGTCCCGCCGGTCGCGGCCTCGCCGAACCGGATGTGGCCGGTCAGGTCCTTGGCGCGGGGGTCGATCGTCGTCTCGGCCGGCAGGTCGGCCAGCCGGACCTCAGCGTCCTTCGACACCCGGATCCAGTCCACCTGGTCGCGGTTCACGATGATCGTCCCGACCCGCGCCTGGTGCTGCTCGCCGGCCGCGACGTACTCGATCCAGGCCTCGGTGAGCGGCACCATCGGCGGGCGGCGCCGGAACTGCGTGATCGGGTCGGCGCCCGGCGGACCGTGGACGTAGCCGCGGATCACGTAGGGACCCGCCTGGAGCGTGACCGGCGACGGCCGGGTTCGGCGGCGGCGCTCGGGGTTGCCGCGCGGCCCCGCCGCGCGCACGGCGAGCAGGTCGTCGCGCCGGATGGCCATGCCCGCGGCCTCCGTCGCCCGGCCGTCCGCCAGCGACACGAGCAGGACGCTGTCCACCTCGAGCTCCTCGCGCTCGTTGAGCAGGTCGGTCATCCGCTCGTCTGCGAGGCGCACGAAGCCGAACAGGCGGCAGTCCTCGGCGTAGCCCGCGAACTCGACCTCGCGGGTGGCCGGCGCGAGCGGCTCCGGCGCCTCGTCGCGGGCCGCGTCGACTGCCGGCGCCGTCGCCGGGCCGCCGAGGTGCCGGCGCAGCGTCCCGAGCATCAGTCGCCGCTCACGCGGATGCCGCGCGCCGATCGCGTGCCGTCCCACGCGCCCGGCCGGTCCGGCGCTGCCCGATCAGCAGCGACGGGTCCGGGACCGGCGCCCGGTCGGCGTACAGGGCGCAGAACAGGCCGACCAGCTCGGGGTCGAACTGGAGCCCGGCGTGCTCGCGGAGCTCGATGATGGCCTGCTCGTGGCTGATCGCCGCCCGGTAGGGCCGGTCGTGGATCATCGCGTCGTAGGCGTCGGCGATGGCGACGATCCGGGCGCCGAGCGGGATGTCCGAGCCACGCAGCCCGTACGGGTACCCGTGCCCGGAGTAGCGCTCGTGGTGGTGGAGGATGATCGCCCCGGCGTCGCGGACCGCGGCCACCTGGTCGATGATCACCTGCCCGATCTTGGGGTGCTGGACGACGGACTGCCACTCCTCGGGCGAGAGCGGCCCCGGCTTCTCGAGGATCGGCCCCGGGACGCCGACCTTGCCGATGTCGTGGAGCAGCGATGCGACGCGGATCCGCTCCACCTCGCGATCCGGGAGCTCGAGCCGCCGGGCCAGCGCGACCGCGATGGCCGCGATCAGCGACGAGGGCTTGCCGCGGTAGTGCGGCAGCGGGGCGACGATCGCGGCCAGCGCCTCCTCGGCGGCGTGGCGTGCCAGGTCGCCCACCTCCGCGGCCCGGGCCCGCCCGTCCGCCGAGACCGACGCCCGGGGGATCCGGGCGCTGTCGTCGTCCACCTCGGCGAACACGAACGTCTGGTTCCGGCCCAGCGACTTCGCCGAGTACATCGCGGCATCCGCGTCGCGGATCAGCTGGTCGACGCGCAGGCTGGCGCCCTGGCCGCCCGCGACGCCGATCGAGATCGTGACGCCGATCTCCTCCGGGGTCCCGGTCGGGATGCGCTGCTTCAGCACCAGCAGGCGCAGCTTCTCCGCCACTTCCGTGGCGTCGTCCACCGTCGTGTCCGGGAGGACGATGACGAACTCCTCGCCGCCATACCGGGCGACCATGTCGGACTGGCGGCAGTGCTCGCGCAGGACCTCGGCGACGCGCCGCAGGACGTCGTCGCCGACCTCGTGGCCCCAGGTGTCGTTGACCGCCTTGAAGTGGTCGATGTCCAGGAAGGCGAGGGCGAGGGGGCGGCCATAGCGCGCGGCCCGCTCCGCCTCCTGGAACAGGCGGGCCAGCATCGTGGGGCGGTTCGCGACCCGGGTCAGCCGGTCCGTGGTAGCCGCCTCGGTCGCGTCCTCGAGCGTCGCCGCGATCCGGGCCACCTCGGTCGCCACCGGCGCCACGAGGCCGAACGGGCGCGGGTCCTCGATGGTGGTGCCCGCACCGTCGGCGATCGCCGCCGCGTGGGCGGCCAGCGCCCGGACCTCGTGGCGCACCATGAACGCGCAGGCCGCGACGCCCAGCGCCCACGCCGCGCCCGCACCGGCGAGCGCGATCGGCGCGACCGGCTCGAACGACAGGCGGCTCGTGATCGCCGATGCCGCGGCCAGCAATACGGCCGGCAATAGCAGCAGCGCCCCCGGAATGCGATGCATGGACGCACCGTAGGACCGGGTCGCGCGACCGGCCCCTCCCCGAAGGTACGCCCGCGGCATCCCCCATGCGGGGTGGGTGGGCGGGGCGCCGCGGCCGCACGGCGGGCGGCGCGGCGGACGGCGCGGCGCGCGGCACCCACGTGAGGCGCGTCGGGCGGCATGCACGACCCAGGGACCCGGGGCTACGCTCTGGGCGAGACCGCAGCCCGGTCGCCCGCCATCGCCGGAGACCTTCGATGCCGCTGACCCCGCGCGAGCGCGTGCTCGCCGTCCTCGACCACGAGACGCCCGACCGCGTGCCGATCGTGCTCGGCCCGAGCAACGCGACCGGCATCAAGATGTCCACCTACCGGGGTCTCAAGCGGCTGGCCGGGATCGAGGCGCCGGACCGCTACATCTACGACTGGCCGGAGCTCGGCACCGCGGCCCTCGACGAGGCGACGTACGAGCGGCTCCACGCCGACGTCCGCGGGGTGCTGGACCGCTTCCCGGCGGCGACCCGCGCCCGCAACGCCGCCCGCGAGCCGCACTCGCCGTTCATCGACGACTGGGGCAGCGGCCAGCTGGAGGCCTCGCCCGGCACCTGGTTCCCGGGCGTCCACCCGATGGCGGAGGCGACGACGCTCGAGGAGATCGAGGCCTACCCGTGGCCGGACGTCGCCGATCCCACGCGGTTCGAGGGCGTGCGGGCGGAGGCGCAGCGGCTCCGGGACGAGAACCGGCATGCGAGCCTCGCGACCCCGTGGCTCCTGTTCCCCCTCGAGCGCGCGTTCGCGATGCAGGGCACCGACGGCTTCCTGCTCAACCTCGCGGCGGAGCCGGAGTTCGCCGAGGCGCTGCTGTGGAAGATCCAGGGCGTGTGCAAGGGGATCATGGACGGGTTCCTGCGCCAGTGCGGCGATCTGATCGACATGATCAAGATCGGTGACGACCTGGGCTCGCAGGTGGGGCTGCTGATGTCGCCGGCGA
Organism: Chloroflexota bacterium; assembly: GCA_040755495.1. Lineage (GTDB taxonomy): Bacteria > Chloroflexota > Limnocylindria > Limnocylindrales > CSP1-4 > CAIXZV01. The sequence continues at coordinate 63,011 of JBFMAT010000014.1, read as the reverse complement.
TGTACCGCCGGATGCTCAAGCCCGTCCACGCCGACTACATCGCGTTCATCCGCGAGCGGACGACGGCGAAGGTGGTGTTCCACACCGACGGCGACGTGTTCGACCTGCTCGACGATTTCGTGGAGATCGGCGTCGACGTGCTCAACCCCGTGCAGGCCTCGGCCGGCGGCATGTCCGACTTCGCGGGGCTCAAGCGGCGGTTCGGCGATCGGCTCGTGTTCTGCGGCGGGATGGACACCCACCGCGTGCTCCCCCACGGCACCGTGGACGAGGTGCGGGCGGAGGTCCGGCGCGTGATCGACACGCTGGGGCCGGGCGGCGGCCTGATGCTGGGCGCCGTGCACACCGTGATGGGTGACGTGCCGCCGGAGAACGTGCTGGCGATGGTGGACGAGGCGGTGGCCTACGGGACGTACCCCCGGCGCGGCTGAGGGTGCCGGCGGGTCGCGGGCGGGTGCGGCAGGTGCCGGGCCGCCCGCGCCGGCCCAGGAGGCGACCCGATCAGCAGGTGACGTGGAGCACGGCATTCGCCCGCTCCGGCGGCAGGTCGCGGAGCAGACGGCACGCCTCCTCGGTCGGGACGGCGATCACCTCGATGCCGCGCCGTCGCCCCTCGTCGAGCACCTCGCGCATGACCGGCAGCAGGCCCTCGGCACCCGTCCCCACCACCAGGCCGCGCCCGTGCCAGGGGATTGCCTCGTTCGCCGACAGCGGCGTGTGGCCGTACCGGTCGCGGTACGGCTTCGACGGCCCCTTCCGGCGCTTGCGCACGATCCCCCGTTCGATGACCACGTCATGGGCATAGCGCCTGCCCTCGACCTCGACCAGGCCGAAGGCGACCAGCCGGGCGTCCATCGCCGCGCGCTACCGCCGCTGGCGGACGTCGACGCTGGAGTCCAGGTGCGCCCGGAGCATCGTCAGCGCCTCGGCCCAGGCCGCGATCGCCGCCGCCCAGGCGTCCAGTCCCGCGGGCGTGTCGATCGGGAACGGCCCGTCCTCGAGCTCCACCCGGCTGCCGTAGCCCACCGGGTGCACCGCGACCCGGACCGTGGTCACGATCGACTCGTCGGGCAGCCACGGCCGGCGGAACAGGAACGTGTCGCTGGGATGGACCTCGAGGACATCCCACCAGACGCGGGCCCCGGACCACACGAGCACGCTCCGCGCCCCGACTGCGAGGCCGCCCTCGATGCGCTCCGGCAGCCAGCGCGCGAGCTCCTCCGGGTCCGTCCAGGCGCGGAAGGCGCGCTCCGCCGAGGCGTCCAGGCGGCGCTCCATCCGCACCCAGCGCTCCGTGACTCCGGCCGGCCCGGGACCGGCGTCCTGTGCATCCATCGACCGTCCTCCCCGCCCGACGGATTCGGGCGTGCGTCCACCGTGCCACACCCGGCGCCCGGATGGCAGGGGCAAAGCGACCGGATCGGGCGCTACGATCTCGCGATGCGGCTCCATGCGATCGCCTGCGACGTGCTCGCGCGACCCGTGTACCTGTGTGCGGCGCGCTCGCCCCACGTGGTGGACCTGTCGCTGCTGCCACGCGGCCTGCATGTCGATCCGCGCGACCTGCGGACCCGGCTGCAGGCGGAGATCGACGGCGTACCGCCGGGCTACGACGCGATCGTCCTGGGCTATGGGCTGTGCGGTGGCGCCACGGCCGGCATCGAGGCCCGCGAGGTCCCCGTGGTCCTGCCGCGCGCCCACGACTGCATCACGCTGTTCCTCGGGGCGCGCGAGCGGTACGCGGCGGAGACCGCGGGCCGCGACCCCACCTACTGGTACGTCGCCGACCAGCTGCAGCGGCCGTCCGGCGCGCCCGACGGTCGACGCGACGGCGGCCTGGGCGCGGGTGACACGGAGGACGACATGGACGCCCTCCGGGCCGAGTACGTGGCCAGGTACGGCGAGGACAACGCGGACTACCTGATGGAGGTCATGGGCGCCTGGCGCAGCCACTACCGGCGCGGCGCGTTCATCTCGTTGGGCGTGACCGACGAAGCCACCGCCGAGGCCACGGCCCGCGAGCAGGCGGAGCGGCGGGGCTGGGCGTTCGAGCGGGTCGAGGGCAGCCTGGTCCTGCTCCGCCGCCTGCTCGACGGCGAGTGGGACGACGACGTGCTGGTGCTCCGGCCCGGCGAGCGGCTCGCGATGAGCCACGACGACGGCGTGGTGAAGGCGGTGCCCGCGACGTAGGCAAGCCCGGCGCCAGCCCCTGGCGTTGGCCTCCGGCGACGCATGGCGGCCTCAGCCTGCGGCCGCGCCCTCCGCTGCCAGCCGGCCCTCGCGGAACGCGGCCACGTACGCGCCGCCGAACGGGTCGCGGCCCAGCAGCAGGTCCGCGGCCAGCCGGTAAGGCTCGCTCGCGCGGTCCTGCCCGAAGACCCGGGCCAGGTCCGAGGCGACCGGGTCGATGATCCCGCCGTCGATCCCGGCCTCGGCGGCCAGGTCGATGAACACGTCGTTGAGCAGGCGCCGCTCGGGCAGCCCGAACGACACGTTGGACAGGCCGCCCGTGAGGTGGATCGTGTCGCCGTACTCGGCGCGCAGCTGGCGAGCCGCCTCGAGCACGTGCGACGGGGCGTCGGGCTCCACGGCCACCGGCAGCACCAGCGGATCCACGTACAGCAACGCCGGGGGGACCTGGCGCGCGACGGCCTCCTCGACCAGGGCGATCGCGTTGGCGACCCGCTCCTCGGCGTTGGCCGGCATGCCGCCCCTGCCGCTGGCCGCGAGGATCACCGCGCAGCCGGTCGCCGCGGCCAGCTCCAGCACCTCCGGGCGCTCCACGGACGCCGAGTTGAGCAGCAGCCGTCCCGCGGGCTGCGTGGACGCCGCGACGCCGGCCGCGAGCACGGCCACGTCCGATGAATCGATCGAGACGGGCACCGCCGCCGTCGCCTCGACCACCCCGACCAGCCAGGCCATCGCCCGCGCCCGGATGGCGGAATCGGACGCCACCTCGTCCGCGTTGAGGTCCAGCCAGTCCGCCCCCGCGGCCTCCTGCCGGGCCGCCATCGATCGGATGTAGGCCGCCGCCTGGTCCGCGTGCGCGCCGCCGTCGAGGCCCCACCGGATGGCGCTCGCCACGTGCTTGACCTTGCCCACGCCGAAGTCGCGGGTCGCGGCGACGTCCGGGTGGACCGGCAGGACGCCGCGCGAGCCGTCGGCGGCCTCGAACGCGATGCCCACGCTCCCGTCCTCGAGCTCCGCGGCATGGCGGCCGCCCCGCTTGAGCACGCGCGTGGCGTGGATGTTCTCCCCGACCACGAGGAACGGGGTGCCGGAACGGTCAGGCCTCACGATCGGGGTCCTTTCTGCTTGGCGAAGTGGTCGCGGCCCAGGAACGTGTTCGCCCAGGCGGAGGTCCGCCGGAGGGCGTTGTCCTGGAGGATCGGCGGGCGTTCGAGCATCGCGAGCTCCTCGCCGTACGGCTTGAGCCGCCGGTAGGCCTCTGCCCACACGCAGGGCCGGTCGCCCACCTCGCACCGGCCGTCGTGCGAGCCGCCGCAGGGCCCGTTGCGCTGGTTCTTCGCACAGTGCGACTCGGGGCACAGGTAGGCGAGGTCCGGCAGCGAGCAGTCGCCGCAGTCCCGGCAGTCGTAGAGCGGCACCTTGACCGCCTGCTCGAACACGTGCAGCGGCTTGGCCAGGTGCGCGCGCTCGACGCGCCCGTAGACCGAGCCCCAGAACCGGAACCCGGGCGTCCCGCTCGAGAACACGCGATCGTGGACCACCCGGTTGACCTTGTAGAACGGGTCGACGCCCGCCCGCGCCCGCCGCCGCGCCGCCGGCTCCAGCGAGCGCCGGTAGGCCCGCGAGACCTCGTCCGTGTTGAGGCCCGTCGCCGGGTCGCGTTCGAACAGGTGGAACGAGCCCGGCAGGGGGAACGTCACGTCCGGCACCAGGTCTCGCCAGTCGCCGTCGGCGAACGCCTCCGCGTACTCCAGCACCCGGCCGATCTCGGTCGCGTCGCGGTGGCCGGACAGGTAGATGCCGCGGTAGCCGAGACCCCGGGCGACCACGAGCTGCCTGGCCGCGAGCTCGAGGAAGAACGCCCGGCCTTTGTCCGGGCCCGCGGCCCGTCGCTCGACCAGCGCCAGCAGCTCGTCGCTCACGACGCAGCCCGGCACCCGGCCGGCGTGGAAGGCGCGGGCGACCCCGCGGTCCAGGATGTACGCGTTGGCGATGGCCGGGATCGCGAGGCCGTCGCGGCGCATCGCGCGCAGCAGCTCGTCCTGCTTGCGGGCGTCGTAGCCCACCTGGCTGATGACGAAGTCGGCGCCGCTGCGGACCTTGAGCGCCAGCTTCAGGTACTGCGGGATGAGCTCGCGCTCGAAGCGCTTGATGTTGTCCACGGCACAGCCGAGGAAGAAGGCGCGCTGTGCCGGCTCCGGCACGCCGTCGGCCGTCGCCCGGGCGATCGCGACCTCGCCCAGCTCGCGGTACAGGGCCAGCAGGCCGACCGAGTCCACGTCGAACACCGGCTTCGACAGCCCGTCAAACCCCTCGACCGGGTAGTCGCCCGACACGGCGAGGACCGTGGTCAGGCCCCGGCTCAGGAGGTCCCAGCCCAGGCTCTGGAGCCCGTTGCGGTTCCGGTCGCGGCAGGCGACGTGGACGATCACGTCGTGGCCCAGCTCCACGACCGGCTCCGCCGGGGCGTCGGGCGACAGGCGCGCGTGGCCGCCGGCGTTGTCGGTGATCGAGAGCGCGGTGATCCGCGGGTCGCCGGCGAGGTCGACGGCCATCTTGAGCGGGCGCTGGCCGCGCGCGTCGTCGAGCTCGCCCGCCCAGGGCACGAGCTCCACCACGGTGGCGAAGTCGGTAGTGGCGAGGAGGGTCTGGCGGAGCGACATCGGGGTCCCTCAGGCGGTGATCGGCTCGAACATGCAGCCGTCGGTGAACAGGTCGAAGAAGTCCGGCTCGGACTCGAGCTCCACGTGGTCGATCCGGCGGACCGCCGACTCGAGCTCCGCGCGCCGGCGGCGCGACAGCAGGAAGGCCTTGGCCCCGGCGACCGACGCGTTGCCGGCCCGCACGACCCGGGACGGCTCCACCGGCACCAGCAGCCCGATGTCGATCGAGGCGGAGACGTCGAGCGCGTTGGCGAAGCCGCCGGCGAGGTACACGTGGCGCAGGTCCGACGGGGCGAGGCCCAGGGTCCGCAGCAGGACCCGCTGCCCCACGGCCGTGGCCGCCTTGGCCACCGCCAGGTGCGCGACGTCCGCCGTCGTGAGCACGATCCCGCGCGCTGGCACGACCTCGGTCTCGCGGGTGCCGTCCGCGAAGCCGCCGCGCGCGGTCAGCTTCCCCGACCGGCGCAGCACCGCCAGCAGGTCGACCAGGCCGGACCCGCAGATCCCCTCGGGCTCCACGCCGCCGATCGTACGCGTCTCGAGCCGCCCGTCCACGAGCCGGACGGCCTCGATCGCCCCGTCCGCTCCGGCCATGCCGTGTCGCACGCCGCCACCCTCGAACGCGGGCCCGGCGGGGCTGGAGGCGGCGACCATCCGCCGGCCGTCGCTCGCGATGACCTCCGTGTTGGTCCCGATGTCGATCAGCAGGAACGGCTCGCGGTGGTGGATCGCCCCCACGGCCACCAGGTCCGCGGCCGCGTCCGCCCCGACGTGGCTGGCGATGATCGGCGCCCCGATGACCCGGCCCCGTGGGTGCATCAGCAGCCCCAGCTCGTAGGCGTGCTTGACGACGCGGGTGCTGCGCGCGCCGACGACCCTCGCCGCCGCCTCCGTGGTGCTCCGGTACGGCAGCCGGCCGATGGGCGCGACGTCCAGCCCGAACGCGAGGTCGCGCATCGTGGTGTTGCCCACGAGCACCGCCTCGACGATCGCCCGGCGGTCAACACCCAGCATCGAGCACAGCCGCCGGATCTCGTGGTTGAGCGCGCGCCGGAGCGACTGGCGCAGCTGGCCCGGGAACGTCGCCTCGTACGAGATGCGGCTCATGACGTCGCTGCCGCCGTAGCGCTGCGGGTTCTCGAGCGCCGCCGAGGCCGCGGTCTCGCCCGTCTCGAGGTCCACCAGCTCAAGCACGATCGTCGTCGTGCCCACGTCCACGGCGAGGCCCAGCAGGCGCCCGAACCAGGTGCCCAGGTCCACGCCGCCGTCGCGCACGACGCGATTCCCCCGGCGGTGCACCGGCGGGTCCACGTCGGCCGTCTCGCCCTCGGGCGCCAGCAGGATGCGCAGCCGGCGGCGAAGGACGTTGAACTCCAGGTCGCCGTCCGTGTGCTCGATCCGCGCCTGGCAGGCCAGGCGGAAGGCACCGCTCAGGAATGCCTCCGCATCGGTCCGGGGCGAGAGGAGGTCGCCGCCCGCCCGCACCTCGACGACGCACTCGTGACAGCGTCCGAGGCGTTGGCAGGACGCGGGGACGACGACCGACAGCTCGTCGGCCTCCTCGAACAGCGTATGGCCGGACACGAGCGGACGTCGCTCGCGCCCGTGGACCAGGTCGGGCATCGGGGGACAGTCTCGCCTGCCGGCCCCGACGCCGGATGGTCCGTCGGACCCTTCGGGGGGGACCTTCCGCCCTATCGCGGGCGGGCCCGGACGCGGGACGCTGCACGCCATCGACCCCTTCGCGGGAGGCGTCCGTGCTCCTGCACGCCCCGGATCCGACGGCGTCCCGATCGCCGCGCTACGACCGGTTGACCCCGGCGGATTCCGCGCGCCTCCACGACGCCGCGGTGTCGATCCTGGAGCGGACCGGGGCCCGGCTCCACGACGCCGAGGCCGTCGAGCGGCTGCACGGCGCGGGCGCCCGGGTGGGCGACGACGGCCGCGTGTTCGTGCCCGGGTCGCTCGTGGACTGGGCGCTCTCGGTCGCCCCCCGCTCGATCACGCTCCACGACCGCGCGGGCCGCGCCGCGCTCGCCGTGGAGGGCGACAACGTCTTCTTCGGCCCGGGATCGGATTGCCTCAACGTGCTCGACCACCGCACCGGGGAGCGCCGGCTCGCGGTCCTGTCCGACGTCCGCGATGGCATGGCGCTGGTCGATGCGCTGCCCAACATGGACTTCGCGATGTCGATGTTCCTGCCGTCCGACGTGGACCCGGCGATGGCCGACCGGCGCCAGATGGCGGTGATGCTGGAGCGGACGAGCAAGCCGCTGGTGGTCGTGACCTACGACGTGGACGCCATGGCGGACGCGATCGCGATGGCGGAGGCGGTGGCCGGCGGGCCGGACGCGCTCCGCGAGCGGCCGCAGATCGCGCTCTACGTCAACGTGACCCGGGGCCTCGTCCAGAACGGCGACTCGCTGCGCAAGCTGCTGATCCTCGCGGCGCGCGGGCTGCCGGCGATCTGGGTGCCGGTGACGTCGGGCGGCACGACGGGCCCGGTGACGACCGCGGGCAACATGGCGCTCAACCAGGCCGGCGTGCTGGTCGGGATCGTCCTGTCGCAGCTCGTCCGGAAGGGCACCCCGATCATCGTGCCGGGGTTCGGCGGTGACGCGCTGGACCTGCGGACGATGGTGGACCCCTACGCCGAGCCCGATCACCGGGGCGTGGCGCCATCGCTGGCACACCACTACGGGCTGCCGATGTTCAGCCTCGCCGGCGGCGCCGACAGCAAGGTCGTCGACCAGCAGGCGGCGGCGGAGGCCGCGCTCACGATGCTCGTGGACGCGCTGGCCGGCGGTCACCTGCTCCACGACTCCGGCTACCTCGAGTCCGGCCTGACCGGCTCGCTCGCCCAGCTCGTGATCTGCGACGAGATCGCGGCCTGGATCCGGGCGGCGATCGCGCCCGTCCGGATCGACGACGAGACGCTGTCGCTGGACCTCATCGACGCGCTCGGCCCGGACGGGTCGTTCCTCGAGGCGGACCACACGCTCGCCCACTACCGGGAGCGCTGGTACCCCTCGCTGATCGACCGGCTCAGCCACTCCGCGTGGCGCGCGAAGGGTGCCCGTACGATGGGCGAGCGCGCGGCCGCCCGCGTGGACGAGCTGCTCGCGGCCCACAAGCCGCCGCCACTCCCCGGCGAGGCCGCGACGGCCATCGCCGGCATCCTCGAGCGCGCCGAGGCCACCATGCGCGCCACGCCCATCCCCTGACGCCCAGCCAATCCCCAACTACGACCCACCATCCGGGACCCGGACCACGAGGAGAGACCGATGTCGGACGAGCTGTTCGCAGCGATGCGCCAGGCCATCATCGACGGCGACGCGGCCGCGGCCACGGCCACGGCGGAGAAGGCGCTGGCCGCCGGGGTGCCACCCCTGGACGCGATCGACAAGGGGTTCGTCCCCGGGTTGTCGTACGTGGGCGAGCAGTTCGGCCTGGGCGAGCTGTTCCTGCCCGACATGATGCTGGCGGCGCGCGCGATGCAGAAGGCCGTGGCCGTGCTGGAGCCCGAGATGCAGCGCCAGGCGACCGTCCGCCGCGTCCTCGGCCGGGTCGTGATCGGCACGGTCAAGGGCGACATCCACGAGATCGGCAAGAACCTGGTGGGCATGATGCTCGCGACGTCCGGATTCGAGGTCCACGACCTGGGCGTCGACGTGGCGCCGGAGCGGTTCGTGGAGGCCGCCCGCGAGCACGACGCGGACGTGATCGGCGTGTCGGCGCTGCTGACCACCACGATGGCCGGCCAGCGGACCGTCGTCGAGGCCGTGGCGGCCGCCGGGATGCGGCCCAAGGTCAAGGTCATCGTCGGCGGCGCGCCGGCGAGCGCGACCTGGGCGACCGAGATCGGCGCCGACGGCTACAGCGAGGACGCGATCGGGGCGGTCGCGCTGGTGCGGCGCCTGCTCGGCGCGGCCGAGGCGGCGGCGGTCTGACGATGGCGACGATCACCCCCGTCCGGACCGAGGCCGGTCCCGTCGCCCGGCCGCGCCTCGAGGTCCTGTCCCCGGCCGACGTGCGCCGGATCCACGAGGCCACCCTTGCGGTCATCGAGACCACCGGGGTGCGCTTCCCGTCGGCGCGCGCCCTGGACCTCTGGGAGGCCCACGGCGCGACGGTGGACCGCGCCACGTCCGTGGTGCGCGTGCCGGCCGACGTCATCGAGGCCGCGCTGCGCAGCGCCCCGGCCGCGTACACGCTCGCCGCGCGAGACCCGGCGCGCGACCTGCCGCTCGACGGCCGGCATGTCCACCTGGGCACCGACGGCTGCGCGATCGAGGTCCTCGACGCCTGGACGGGCGAGCGCCGTCGCTCGGCCCTGGCGGACGTGGCCGACATCGCGCGCGTCGCCGATGCCCTGCCCGAGATCGCGTTCCACTGGGTCGCGGTGTCGGCCCAGGACGCGGCCCCGGAGCGCCGCTCGCTGGACGAGGTGCTCGCCGTGTGGCGCAACTCGTCCAAGCACGTCCAGACCGAGAGCATCGTGACGCCCGAGGACGCGCGTACGGCGATCGAGATGGCGGCGGCGATCGCGGGCGGCCACGCCGCGCTGCGCGAGCGGCCGGTGCTGTCGATGATGCAGTGCACGATCAGCCCGCTCGCCCAGGACGGCGGGGCGATCGAGGCGGCGCTGGTCGCCGCGGAACACGGGGTCCCGGTCGGGTTCATGACCATGGCCTCGTGCGCGTTCAGCGGCCCGGCCACCGTCGCGGGCTCGCTGGTCGTCGGCAACGCCGAGGTCGTCTCGGCGATGGCCCTGATGCAGCTCGCCTACCCGGGCTCGCCCGTGTACTACGCGGCCGCCCAGACCGCCATGGACCTCCGCTCCGGCGCCTACACCGGCGGCGGCCCGGAGGACTTCCTGTTCGGCGCCGCGACCAACCAGCTGGCCGACTTCTACGACGTGCCCCTGTCGATGGGTGCCTACGCCACGGGCGCCAAGCGCCCCGACTGGCAGGCCGGCGTGGAGAACGGCCTGTCCGCGTTCATGGCCTCCGTGGTCGGGTCCGACATGCTGCTGGGCGCCGGGCTGCTCCACGGGTCCCGGATCTGGTCCTACGAGCAGTTGCTGCTGGACACGGAGATCGCCGGGATCGTCGCGGCGATGCTGCGCGGCATCCCGCTCGACGACGAGGCCCTGGCGCTCGACGTCATCCGCGAGGTCGGGCCGGGCGGCGAGTACCTGACGTCGCCGCACACGCGGACCCACATGCGCTCGCTGTGGCAGACCCGGTTCATGGATCGCCGGCCGTACGGCCAGTGGGAGGAGGACCCCGACGCGCCGCACCGGGCGGCGCTGGAGCGGGCCCGGACGCTGCTCCGCGAGCACGAGCCGCCGCGGCTGGACCCGGCGCTCGACGCGGAGCTCGCGGCGCTCGTGGACGCGCACGAGGCACGGGCACTGGACGGCGCGGCGGCCGGCGCCTCGGGCACGGGGGCCGGCGCCCCGGGCGCTCCAGCCGGGGCCGGCTGATGCGGCCCCGCTTCGAGCTCCTCGATCCGGCCCTCATCGAGCGCATCCTCGACGAGGCCCTGCAGCTGCTCCGCAGGCCCGGGATCCGGGTCGAGGAGCCGGAGGCGGTCGCGCTGCTGACCGGCGCCGGCGCCACCGCGGCCGGGGACCGGATCGCGATCCCCGAGGCGATGGTCCGCCGGGCGCTGGACACCGTCCCGCACTCGTTCGACCTGTTCGACCGGGCCGGGCGTGCGGCCGTCCGCTACGGCACGGGCGCCGTCCACTTCGACCCCGGCTCGTCCGGGGTGGCCGTGCTGGACCCCGCGACGCTCGACACCCGGACGTCGCAGGCCGCCGACCTCGCCCGGCTGATCCAAGTCGCGGACGCGCTCCCCGCGTACGACGCGGTGTCGACGGCGGTCGTGTGCCACGACGTGCCGACCGAGATCGGCGACCTGTACCGGCTGTTCGTGGTGCTCCTCCACTCGTCCAAGCCGATCGTGACCGGGGCGTTCAGCGCCCGGGGATCCGGCGTGATGCTGGAGCTGCTCGCGATCGACGCCGGCGGCCGGGACGCGCTCGCCGAGCGCCCGCGGGCCGTGTTCGACGTCTGCCCGTCGCCGCCGCTGACCTGGTCCGAGTTCGCCTGCCGCAACGTCATCGACCTCGGTCGGGCGCACGTCCCGGCGGAGCTGATCTCCATGCCCCTGGCCGGCGTGGCGGCGCCCGTGACCCTGGTCGGGGCAATCGTCCAGCACGCCGCCGAGACGCTGGCCGGCATCGTCCTCCACCAGCTCGCCGCGCCCGGCGGCCCGATCGTGTGGGGCGGTGCCCCGACGATCGTGGACATGCGGACCGGCTCCACGCCGATGGGCGCCATCGAGACGGCGCTGATCGACGCCGGGTACGCGGCCGTGGGCAAGTCGCTGGGCCTGCCGGTCCACGGCTACCTGGGCGCGACGGACGCGAAGGTGATCGACGCGCAGGCCGGCCTCGAGACCGGGATGACGGCGCTCGTCGGCGGCCTCGCCGGGATCGACATGATCTCGGGGGCCGGGATGCTCGACTTCCTGCTCGCCCAGAGCGCGGAGAAGCTGGTCATCGACGCGGATGCGATCGGCATGGTCCAGCGGCTGCTGCGCGGCGTGGGCACCCCGACCGAGACGCTCGCGACGGCGTTCTTCGAGGCGGCCGGTCCCGAGGGCCGGTTCCTGGAGCTGGAGGACACGCGGCGCCTGTTCCGGGGCGAGCAGTTCCTGCCGTCCGGGATCATCGACCGCAGCTCGCGGCGGGCCTGGCTCGACGCCGGCGGCCTCGACGCCTTCGGGCGTGCCCGGGCCCGCGTGGCGGAGATCGAGGCGACCCACCGCCTGCCGGAGCTGGACCCGGCCGTGGTGGCCGCGATGGCCGACCGCGTCCGCGAGGCGGGGGCACCGTTCGGGTTGACGGGCGCCCTGCCCGGGGTGCCCGAGGGGTAGCCGCCGGGGCGGGTGCTCGCCCCTCGGCTCGTCGACGGGGCCGTTCGACCGGGCCGGCCGCCGTTCGACCGGGCCGTTCGCCGCGCTCACCGCTCTCCGCCACCGCCCCTTCGGCCCGGCCGCACTCAGCCCTCTGGCCCGGCCGCCCCTCCGCCACCGCCCCTCTGGCGCCGCCGTGGACTGTCAGTCCATGAGACCGCGAGACCGGCCCCCGGCCGCGCCGTGATTCCCGATCCCGTGGACCATGGGTCCCCGAAACCGCGAGAACCCGCCCCCAAAGCCCGATAAGCCGCAGCCATGCGCGATGTCATTGACTGTGGGTCCACGCCCGCCGGCAGGGAGGCAGGACCATGGGCAACTCGGAGCTGGAACGGACGATCGCAGACCGCCAGGTGGCGATGGCCCGCACGGTGGGTGACCAGTACCGGGCGGCGCGGCTCGACGCGGGCCTGTCACTGCGGGCGCTCGGCCGGGCCACCGGCCTCGATCCCGCCCACCTCCGCCGCATCGAGCGCGCGGAGCGCGACCCAAGCCTCGACGCGATGGTCGCCATCGCCACCGCCCTCGGTCGCGACGTGTCGCTCCGCCTCTACGAGTCCACCGGCCCACGGGTCCGCGATCACGTCCAGGTCCGGATGATCGAGGCGCTGCTCGGGATCCTCGATGTCCGCTGGATCGCACGCCTCGAGGTCGCTGTCTATCGCCCGGTTCGCGGTGTGGTCGATCTCGTCCTCCAGGACCGCGGCACGAACCAGCTGGTCGCCGGCGAGGGGCACGGCTCGCTCCGGGTCGTCGAGCAGCAGCTGCGGTGGGCCGGCGAGAAGGCGGACGCACTGCCGTCGGCCCGCGGTTGGCCGTGGGCGGACGTCGTCGCCCCGCCGCCCGCGTCCCGGCTCCTGCTGCTCCGGTCCACGGCGGAGACCCGGGCACTCGTGCGCGCGCTGCCGAACACGTTCCGCGCGGCCTACCCCGCCCGGACGAGGGACGCCTACGCCGCGCTCACCACCTCGACGATGCCGTGGCCGGGCTCGAGCATCCTGTGGGTCGATGTCGCGGGGGCCCGGACGCACGTGCTGCCTGGCGCGCCCCGAGGCGTCGGGAGCTGAGTGGCGCGGGCGGTCCAGATCCTGATGGGGTTCATGCCACGCACCACCGCGTCGCCGTTGCGGGATGCTCTGCATTGACCACAGGCCCGGTCGCAAGGATGGTGGAGGCATGCGCCATTACAGCCGCCTCGTCGTCGCGGCAATCGCCGTGCTGCTCGGCGCTCCCGTCGCGCTCACGGTCGGCGGGGGCGGCGTGGCGATGTGCCTCGGCCCCCTCAACGTCACCGAGGTCGAGTGTGCGATGCACACGGGCCTGTTCTCTAGCGTCGGGCTCGGGACACCCGCGCTCGCACTGACCATCGCACTCGCGCTCGTCGTGCTCGTTCCCGTTGGACCTCGTGACCGGCTCGATTCCGTCGCCTCAACGGCCATTGGGGCCGTGGCGGGCGGTGTCCTGTTCCTGGCCCTGTGGCCGCGCACGCTCGAGGGGTTGGACTCACTCGGTCAATGGCTCTCGGTGCCCCGACCGCTGGATGGGTGGGCGCTCCTGACCGCAGTGGTCGTGGGCGCGGCAGTCGGGTTCGCCGTCGCTGCCGCGCACGCGCTGATCCGAGGACGGCGGCGCCGATGCGGCAGCCGAGTGTGAGGACCGTTGCTAGGTCCGGCCTGCCGGAGCCGCCGTGTTCCCCAGGGGGTTGAGGTTCGGGACCACGGCACAGGAAGAACGGCGCCTTGACCATCCCAGGGCGACAGCGGACGATCAGGTCAGGCGAGCGCCGTTGCGCGCAGCGCGAAGTGGGGGCGTGAGAGACGATGGACCTCTTGTGGGTCATCCTCGGGCAGATCGCCCTACCGATCCTCGTGGGCGTCTTGGTCGTAGCCCTGTCGCCGAGATGGCCGCGCGTCGGTTCGAGTCCGTTCGTCACCGCGTTCGTCCTCTACCTCGTGCTGGTCACGCTGACGGCGCTCGCTGCCCCGGGCTACGACCTGTGGGTGCCGGTCGTCGGCGGCCTCGTGTCGCTCGTCGTGTCCGTCGCCGTGTTCATCTCGCTGCGCCGCCGCGCTCCGAACCGCACGCCAGGGGCGGCGTAATGGTCAGCCGACGACGGGTGGGACCGGTGCGCCGTTCGCGTGTCTGCCCCGCGGCCGTGCTGCTGGCCGGCTCCGTCGCGGCCTGCCGAGATGCGATCGCCGAGACCTTCCCGGACGGATCGTGCGTGAACTACCGGACGCCGGACGGCGACTGGGTGACCAGGAGCGTTCCGTGCTCCGGCCCGCACTCCCACGTCGTTGTCGCCTGGGTTCGCGGGAGTGGGAGTTGCCCGGAAGGAACCGACGCGACGTTCCAGCGGCCGGATGGCACGCTCTGCCTGCGCTCCGAGCCGGTGCCAAGCACAGCGCCGCAGCCCTGACCGCCAAGCCGCGTTCCTGACGCTACCCGCGGACGAACCTCATTGGTCGCCGGCGTCCATCAACGCCCCTCGGTGGCGAGCCGTTCGGCGAACGTCCCGCCGGAGACAGCCCGTCACACTCGGCTGCCGCATCGGCGGCGGCGACGGCGTAGACCGCGGGCATCACGGCGTCGTCGAGCACGTCTCCGCGGTCGGCGCGCGTGCGCTCGCCGGACGCGAGTCTCGATGGACCCGCAACCGCGCCGTGACGACCTCACCGGCCGCGGGCGAAGGCCACCAGCTCGGACAGGTGCGCGTGGGCGAGGCAGGTCACGGTGTCCGCGGCCCCGTAGTAGATCGACACCCGGTCCGCGTCCCGGTCGACGAGCGCGGCGCAGGGGAACACCACGTTGGGCACGTCCCCCACCTGCTCGTACGCCACCTGCGGCGAGAGGAGGTAGTCGCGGCCGCGGCCGATGACCCGCCACGGCTGGTCGAGGTCCAGCAGCGCCGCCCCCATCGAGTAGACGAACCCGTTGCACGACGTCAGGACGCCGTGGTAGATCAGCAGCCAGCCTTCGTCGGTCTCGATGGGCGTCGGGCCGGGGCCGACCTTCGTGGACTCCCAGGTCCAGGGCACGGGACCCAGCACGTGCCGGTGGCGACCCCAGTGGACGAGGTCCGGGCTCTCCGAGAGGTAGATGTCGCCAAACGCGGTGTGCCCGTTGTCGCTGGGCCGGTTGAGCATCAGGTAGCGGTCGCCGATCCGGCGCGGGAACAGCACGCCGTTGCGGTTGAACGGCAGGAACGCGTTGTCCAGCTGGTGGAACGTCTCGAAGTCGTGCGTCCACGCGATCCCGATCGTCGGCCCGTGATACCCGTTGCACCAGGTCACGTACCAGCGGTCCTCGAGCCACGTCACCCGGGGGTCGTAGGCGTGCGTGAACGTCGCCTGGATCTCGCGGACCCGGTCGTCCGCCGGCAGGAACCGGATCGGCGCGGGGTCGATGTCCCAGGCGACGCCGTCGCGGCTGCGGCCGGCGTGGACGTTCATGGTCCGGACGGTGTCGTCCACCCGGAACACGCCGGCGAACCCGTCGCGGAACGGGACCACCGCCGAGTTGAAGATGCTGTTCGAGCGGGGCAGCAGGTCGCGCGGGATGATCGGGTTGCGGCTCGACCGCCAGACGACCGCGGCGGAGCCCGCGGCGCGCTCCTCCCACGGGATGGGCGCCGCGACGCTCACGCCGCCACCGCGTGCTGCGCCGCGGCCAGCGACGCCCAGTAGCGGCCGCTGTCGCGCACCCGTCGCTCCTGCGTCGCGAAGTCCACGTCCACGATCCCGAACCGGTGCGCGTACCCCTCGTGCCACTCGAAGTTGTCGAACAGCGACCACACGAAGTAGCCCTTCAGGGGCACGCCCGCCGCGATCGCCGCCCGCGCCGCCGCCACGTGCCGCCGCAGGTAGCTGACCCGGTCGGGGTCGTGGGTCCGGTCGCCACCGGCGGGGGTGTCGTAGGCCGCACCGTTCTCGGTCACGTACAGGGGCAGGTCGCCGGTCCGCGAGTGCACCAGCTCGAGGACCTCGGTGAGCCCCTCGGGGTGCACCTCCCAGCCCTGCGAGGTCTGCTCGGGCGGGACGTCCGGCGCGTCGAGCGGCGGCAGCAGCGGGGAGCGGACGGTCCGGCAGGTGTAGTAGTTGATGCCCATGAAGTCGATCGGCGCCGCGACCAGCGCCAGGTCGCCCGGCAGGACCTCGGACCGGCGCCAGCCCCAGGCGCGGGCGCCGGCCTCCGGATAGTCGCCGCCGGTGAGCGGGTCGAGGAACCAGCGGTTGTACTGGTCGTGCTCGACCGCGGCCGCCTCGAGGTCCAGCGGGTGCGCCGTGGCCGGCCGCTTGGGCTCGAAGTTGAGGACGATCCCGGCCGGCGTCCCGGGGGCGGCGGCGCGGATCGCCTGGATCGCCAGCCCGTGCCCGACCAGCAGGTGGTGGGCGGCCGCCAGGGCGGCGTCGGGCTCGGCGCGGCCGGGCGCGTGGACGCCGACCCGGTACCCGAGGTAGCTCGGGCACCACGGCTCGTTGATCGTGGCGATCGCCGCCGTCCGGTCGCCGATCCGCCGGGCCACGGCGTCCGCATAGGCGGCGAACGCCTCGGCGGTGGCGCGCACCGGCCAGCCGCCCGCGTCCTCGAGCGCCTGGGGCAGGTCCCAGTGGTACAGCGTCGCGTGGGGGGCGATCCCCCGGGCGCACAGCTCGTCCACCAGCCGGTCGTAGAAGTCCAGCCCGGCGGCGTTCACGGCCCCCGTGCCGGTGGGCACGACCCGCGGCCAGGCCACCGAGAACCGGTAGGCGTCGAGGCCCAGCTCGGCCATCAGCGCCACGTCCTCGCGGTAGCGGTGGTAGTGGTCGCAGGCGACGTCGCCCGTGTCGCCGCCGGCCACCCGGCCGGGCGTATGCGCGAACCGGTCCCAGATGGACTCCCCGCGGCCGTCCGCCGTCACGGCGCCCTCGACCTGGTACGAGGCGGTGGCGGCGCCCCAGGCGAACCCCTGCGGGAACGGCTCCTCCGGCACCCTCAGCTCCTCTCGAATGAAAGCGGTCTCATCGGATTGCGCGTCCACATCGTACCGCGGATGTCCATTCTGACGCTTGACAACCGCGTTGTCGACGTCTACTTTGGAAGCGCTTCCAATCCAGCCGGCGTCCCCGTGCACCGAGGAGCCCTATCCGGATGGCCAGGACGATCGACGAGCTCGCCCGCCTGAGCGGGGTCTCGCGCGCCACCGTCTCGCGGGTCATCAACGGCGGCAGCGTGTCCGAGCGGACGCGCCGGCGGGTCCAGAGCGTCCTCGTCGAGACGAACTTCCGGCCCAACCTCGCGGCCCGCTCCCTGGCCTCCGGTCGGTCCGGCGTCGTGGGCGTGGTGATGCACATCGACTCGCACCTGCTGTTCCAGGACCCGTACTTCGGGCAGCTGATGCAGGGCATGAGCGGCGCCCTCGCGGACGTCGCCGCCGGCATGATGCTGTGGCTGGGCAACCGGACCAAGCAGGAGACGCTCGACACGATCCTGTCGATGGGCCTCCTCGACGGTGTCATCGTCACGGCCCACAACCTCGACGACCCGCTCGTCGACGGCCTGCTCGCGTCGTCGCTGCCGACGGTGCTGGTCGGGCACCGCAAGGCGGACCGGTCTGCCAGCTACGTGGACGTCGACAACGTCCACGCTGCCGACGCGATGACGACCCACCTGATCGGGATCGGGCGGCGCCGGGTGGGCCACATCTCGGGCATGCGGCGGACCGTCGCCGGCGAGGACCGGATCGCGGGCTACACCCGGGCGATGAACCGGGCCGGGCTCCCGATCGACGGCCTCCTGGTGGACGGCGACTTCAACACCCCGTCCGGCGCGGCGGGCGCCGAGGCCCTGCTCGACCGGGGGGCCGACGCCATCTTCTGCGCCAACGACTCGACGGCGCTGGGCGCCCTCGAGGTGATCCGCTCCCGCGGGCTGCGGATCCCCGAGGACGTCGCCCTCGCCGGCTTCGACGACCTCGAGTTCGCCTCCCACATGGATCCCCCGCTCACGACGATCCGCCAGGGCGTCCGGGACCAGGGGGCCGAGGCCGTGAACTGCCTGTTCCAGCTGATCGGCGACCGCGACGGCGCACCGCGCCGGGTGC
Organism: Chloroflexota bacterium; assembly: GCA_040755495.1. GTDB lineage: Bacteria > Chloroflexota > Limnocylindria > Limnocylindrales > CSP1-4 > CAIXZV01. The sequence continues at coordinate 45,089 of JBFMAT010000014.1, read as the reverse complement.
TGCTGCCGACCGAGCTCGTCATCCGGCAATCGACGGTGGGAGGTGGGACACGGGCTTGAGATCGCAGACCACCTCCGCGAGCGCGCGAAGCATCACGGGAACCAGTGGAGGAGAACGGCCAATGGCATACACGAAGCGGCTCGCCGCCCTGCTCGCGATCGCGAGCATCGTGGTCGGCGCGTGCGGCACGAGCGGCCAGACCGCGAGCCCGGGAGGCGAGACCGTCGCCCCCGCGACGCCCGGGGCATCGGCCGAGGTGACGCCGGCGCCGTCCTCGGGCGCCGAGACCTACCCGCGCAACGAGACCCTGTACACCACGGGCAAGCAGTGGGGTCCGCCGTCGACGTGGAACCCGCTCGACCCGAATGCGGCGATGGGCACCGTCGGGCTCCAGTACGAGAGCCTGTTCCTGTACGACCCGCTCGCCGACACGTTCGATCCCTGGCTCGCCGAGAGCGCGACCTGGACCGACCCCACGACCTACACCATCAAGGTCCGCTCGGGCGTGACCTGGTCTGACGGGACCCCGTTCACCGCCGACGACGTGGCGTTCACCATCGGCCTGGGCAAGATCAAGGCGGTCGGCTGGAACATCTGGGACTACGTCACCGACGCCACGGCCACCGACCCGTCCACCGTTGTCGTCAAGTTCAGTGACCCCGCCTACCAGGAGTGGGCGCTGTGGACGTACGACAAGCCGATCCTGCCCAAGCACATCTGGGAGTCCAAGGCCAACGAGGACATCCTGACCGACACCAACGCCAACGGCGTGGGCACGGGCCCCTACAAGTACAAGACCGCCGCCGAGGACCGCATGGTCTACGAGCGGAACGAGACCTGGTGGGCGAAGACGGCACTCGGCCTCGAGGCCAAGCCCAAGTACATCGTCGACATCGTCAACGGCGCCAACAACGTCGCGCTCGGCCTGCTGATGCAGGGCGGCATCGACCTGTCCAACAACTTCCTGCCCGGCATCGCCACCCTGGTGGACAACGGGTACGTGAGCACCTACTTCCCCGAGGCGCCGTACATGCTGTCGGGCAACACGGCGTGGCTGGTCACCAACGACAAGAAGCCGCCGCTCGACGACCCGCAGTTCCGGCTCGCGATCGCCCACGCGGTCAACGTCCCGGACATCGTCAACAAGGTGTACGGCAACATCGTCAAGGCCGCCGACCCGACGGGCCTGCTGCCCACCTGGGAGAAGTACGTCGACACCGCCCAGCGCGACGCGCTCGGCTTCAAGTACGACCCGGCCAAGGCCGCGTCGCTGCTCGACGCCGCGGGCTACAAGAAGGGCGGCGACGGGTTCTACACCAACAAGGACGGCTCGCCGATCAAACTCACGATCATGGTCCCCACCGGCTGGTCCGACTGGGAGGCCGCGCGTGACGTGATCATCTCGAGCCTGATCGCGGCCGGCATCAACGCCGAGGCCCGGATCGTCGACTACAACGGCCTCGTCGATGCCCGCAACAACTTCGACTTCGACCTGGTCGTCAACAACGAGGTCCAGATCTCGAACACGCCCTGGACCTACTACGACTACATGTTCCGGATGCCGCTCATGGAGGGCGCCGGCAAGAACCGCAACTACGGTGGCTACGAGAACCCCGAGGCCTGGGCGCTCGTCCAGGAGCTCGACAAGACGCCCGTCGACGACGTGGCGGCGATGCAGGCCATCACCAGCAAGCTGCAGAAGATCTCGCTCACCGAGATGCCGGTGATCCCGCTCTGGTACAACGGGATGTGGTCCCAGGTCAGCAACGTGGTCTGGACCAACTGGCCGTCGGACGGGGCGAACCAGATCCTGCCGGCCACCTGGAACGGGTACTGGCAGATGGGTGCCGTCAAGATGCTGACCCAGCTCGAGCTGGTCCAGCCCTAGAACCCCGCTCCTCCGAGGCTCCCCCGCCCCACGGGCGGGGGAGCCGCTTGCGGGGCTCGCCCGACCCAGCGGGAGACCGAGTGCGACGCTACTTCGGCCGCAAGCTCCTCATCTACGGGCTGACCTTCTTCGTCGCGGCCACGGTCAACTGGATGATCCCCCGCTTCATGCCCGGGGACCCCGTCCAGAGCCTGCTCTCGCGGCACCAGGTCGCGCCCGAGGCGGTCCCGGACCTGATCGCCTACTACAACGCGCTGTTCGGCCTCGACCAGCCGATCTGGCAGCAGTACCTCAACTTCTGGGGATCGCTGCTCCAGGGTGACCTGGGCCGCAGCGTGTACCTGTCCGGGCGTCCCGTGACCGACGTGATCCTGGCCGCGCTGCCGTACACCCTCGGCCTGCTGATCCCGGCCATCCTCCTCAGCTGGTGGGCCGGCAACAAGTTCGGGGCGCTCGCCGCCCGCCGACGGTACCTGGACGACGCGATCCTGCCCGTCGGCTACATCCTGAGCGCCGCGCCCTACATGTGGCTCGCGATCATGGTCGCCTGGGTCCTGGGATCGGTCCTCCGGGTGTTCCCCATCTCGGGCGGCTACAGCTACGCGCTCGAGCCGTCGCTCACTTGGGCGTTCGCGATGGACCTGTTCGCGCACTGGGTGATGCCGTTCCTGTCGCTGTTCATGGTCATGTTCGGCGGCTGGGCGATCGGGATGCGCAACATGATCATCTACGAGCTGGACGCCGACTACTCCAAGTACCTCGACGCCCTGGGTGCGCCCAGCGGCCTCGTCCGGCGCTACGCGTTCCGCAACGCCGTGCTGCCCCAGGTCACCGGCCTCGCGCTGCAGCTGGGCGTGATCGTCGCGGGCGCGCTGGTGACCGAGATCGTGTTCAGCTACCCGGGACTCGGCAAGCTCCTGCTGGCGGCCGTCCAGAACGAGGACTACTTCCTGCTCCAGGGCATCTTCCTGTTCGTGATCGTGGGTACGCTGATCGCGAACTTCCTGGTCGACATCGCCTACGTCCTGCTGGACCCGCGGACGCGGGTCGGGATGAGCGGGGGCACGGCGTGACCGCCCTGGCCGGCCAGATCCCGAAGGCGGGCGAGTCGGTCGGGCGGGCGCGCGAGGTCCGGTACTTCGTCCTGCGCAGCCGCAAGATCCTGATCTCCACGGCGATCATCGCCGCGTTCCTCGTGCTCGCCGCGCTGGGCCCCACGATCCGGCCCGGCGATCCCAACGCGTTCGTCGGCCCGCTGGGCGCCGCCCCCTCGGCCGAGTACTGGTTCGGGACCACCACCTTCGGGCAGGACGTGTTCGCCCAGTTCCTGTACGGCCTCGGCTCGACGTTCGCCGTGGGCCTGGCCGGCGGCGGCATCGCCGCGCTGATCGGGGTGACCGTGGGCTTCGTCGCGGGCTACCGCGGCGGGATCACGGACGAGATCCTGAACATGGTCACCAACATCGTGCTGGTGATCCCCACCATCGCCCTGCTGGTGGTCGTGACCGCGTTCTTCAAGGCCCGCGGGATCGTGATCGAGGCCGCGTTCATCGGGCTCACCTCGTGGCCCTGGGCGGCCCGCGCCATCCGCGCCCAGACGTTCTCGCTCAACGCCCGCGAGTTCGTGGACCTGGCCCGGATCAGCGGCGTCCCGGCCTGGCGGGTGATCTTCGGCGAGATCGCGCCCAACATGAGCTCCTACCTGTTCATGACGTTCATCCTGCTGTTCGGCGGCTCGATCCTGATCGCCGCCTCGCTGGACTTCATCGGGCTGGGGCCGACGTCGGGCGTGTCGCTGGGGCTGATGATGTACAACTCGGTGGCCTGGAGCGCCCTGCAGCTGGGGCTGTGGTGGTGGTTCGTCCCGCCGGGGGTCGCCATCACGGCCATCGTCGGCTCGCTGTACGTGATGAACGTGGGGCTCGACGAGATCTTCAACCCGCGGCTCCGGGAGTCCTGAGATGGGCCTCGAGGTCACGGACCTGCGCGTCTACTACCGGACCCTGGCCGGCGACGTGAAGGCGCTCGACGGCGTCACGCTGGGGGTCGCCGAGGGCGAGATCATGGGCCTCGCCGGCGAGTCCGGTTGTGGCAAGTCCACGTTCGGCAACAGCCTGATCCGGATCGACGGCCGGATGCGCCACGTCGGCGGCAGCGTCGTCCTCGACGGCATCGAGCTGCCGATCGCGGACGGGGACGCGATGCGCGAGTACCGCTACAAGCTGGTCTCGATCATCCCCCAGTACGCGATGAGCGCCCTCAACCCCACCCGGCGGATCGGGCGGATGATCGACGAGCTGCTCGAGTCGCGCGGCGTCCGCCACGAGGAGTACGAGGCCGAGCTCAGGCGGCGGCTGGCGCTGGTGGGCCTCCAGGAGGACGTCCTGCGGCGCTACCCGATCGAGCTGTCGGGGGGCATGAAGCAGCGGGTCGTGATGGTGATCTCCACGCTGCTCGACCCCTCGCTGCTGATCGCGGACGAGATCACCTCGGCCCTCGACGTGTCCAGCCAGAAGGCGGTCGCCCAGACGCTGGTCCAGTTCCGCGACGAGGGGTTCGTCCGGGCCATGATCGTGGTCACCCACGACGTCTCGATCCTGTACCAGATCGCCGACACGCTCGCGATCATGTACGCGGGCCGCCTGGCCGAGAAGGCGCCCACCGAGGAGCTGATGGAGCGGCCCCTCCACCCCTACACGCGGCTGCTGATCTCGTCCCTGCCGGAGATGGGCGTGCGGTTCGCCGACGCGCGGCTGGCCGGGATCCCGGGCGCGCCGCCGTCGCTGCTCAACCCGCCCACCGGTTGCCGGTTCCGGACCCGCTGCCCGCTCGCCGATGCCGAGTGCGAGACGCAGCCGCCGTTCGTCGAGGTCGCCCCGGAGCACGCCGTGGCGTGCTGGAAGGTCGCCTGATGCTGACCCTCGAACGCGCCTCGAAGACCTACCGGATCGGCGCCTTCGGCGGCGGCCGGCTGGTGGCCGTGCGCGAGGCGGACTTCTCGGTCGCGCAGGGCGAGGTGGTGTCGCTGATCGGCGAGAGCGGCAGCGGCAAGACGACGATCGGGCGGATGATCCTGCGCCTGATCTCGGTCAACGGCGGGCGGATCACGCTCGACGGCGAGGACATCGCCGCGCTCCGCGGCCCCGCCCTGCGGGCCTACTACCGCGTCGTCCAGGGCGTGTTCCAGGACCCGTTCAGCTCGTTCAACCCGATCTTCAAGGTCGACCACGTGTTCAGCCTGCTCCGCGGGCTCCTCGGCGGCGGCCAGGCGGACGACGGCTGGCGGCGGCGCGTGGACGAGGCGCTGGCGAGCGTCGGGCTCGAGGGCGGCCAGGTCCTCCACAAGTACCCGCACCAGCTCAGCGGCGGGCAGCTCCAGCGGGTGCTCATCGCCCGGGCGCTGCTGCTCGACACCCGGTTCCTGGTCGCCGACGAGATCATCAGCATGCTCGACGCGTCGACGCGGATCGACGTCCTCAACCTGCTCGGCGACCTCAAGGCCCGGGGCCTCGGGATCCTGTTCATCACCCACGACCTGTCGCTGGCCAACTACATCAGCGAGCGGGCGATCATCCTCCGGCGCGGCCGCGTGGTGGAGAGCGGCCCCACGACCGCGGTGTTCGGGAACCCGCTCCACCCGTACACGCAGCAGCTGCTGGGGGCGGTGCCCCGGCTGCACGAGAAGTGGGGCACGGGGCCGCGCTCCGGCAAGGCCGACGCCTGCTGCTACCACGACACCGTCACCGCCTCCCCGGCGGCCGGGCAGCCGGCGATGGTGGAGGCCGAGCCGGGCCACCTCGTGGGCTGCGCGAACCTGTACGGCGTGTGCCCGGGCGACACCGACGCCGAGGTCCGGGCGACCGCCTGACCGGCGTCCCGTCAGCGGCGGCGCCGGCGGCCGTGCGGGAACGTGGGTCCCGGCGGCTCCGGGATCGCGGCCAGGATCGCGGCATCGCCCGCCGCCCGCCGCCGGGCGAGCTCGAGCCGCAGGCTCGCCTCGCCGCGCGCCATCGCCCACCGGTGGTTGGCGCCGAACACCGGGCGCATCACCGGTGACAGCGAGCGCAGGAGCCCCTTCTCGGCCCGGATCCGCCAGTCGTACTCCACCTCGGTCACCGGCCCGCCCGGCGTGCCCGCACCGGCCACCTCGCGCAGGGTCCACACCCCGCGGCCCGCGAAGTCGCCCTCGGCCGCGATGGTGAACCCCTCCGGCGGCCGCGACTCGACGACACGGAACCGCCAGCGCAGCGTGTACGGCAGCCAGCCCTTGGTGTGGAGGTCCACCACCCGGCCCACGCCCCGCTCGTCGCCCGGCTCGCGCACGTGGACCTCGAGATAGACCGACGGCCACCAGCGGGCGAGGTCGGCGGCGTCCGAGAGGACGTCGGTGATCTCGTCGCGCGTCGCCGGCAGGCGCCAGGTGGTGACGAAGTGGTAGTCGTTGGCCGCGGGGGAGGCGGCGAGCGCCGCGCCGTCCCCGGCGGTCCCGGCGTGCTCGGCGATGTCGGCGTGCTCGGCGGTCCCGGCGTGCTCGGCGTCCCGGGCGCCGGTCGCGGGGGCGCCGGAGGGAAGGCGGACCGCGGCGGCCAGGCTGCGGTACGACTCGCGCAGCAGCCGCGCCACCCCCGGCCAGTAGGCGCGGCCGGCGCCCCGGGGACCGTCCGGGTCGTCCGCCGCGCCGCGATCGCGGAGCTCGGCCGCCAACCCGCGCAGCCGGCCGGCCTCGGCGACGTCGGCCCTGGGCACCCCGTACAGGGTCGCGTACAGGTCGGCGATCACGTCCCCGGCCGCCTCGCCCGCGTCGAGCCCGATCTCGCGCCGCACGACCCACCAGCGGAGCTCGCGACGGGCCACGGCCTCGGCGTCGACGTCCGGCGGCAGCCCCAGCGCCCGGTAGCCGCGCACGATGTCGGGCAGGAAGCGGTCGTAGTCGCCGGTCGCGCGGCCGAAGCCCGCGGCGGCCCGGGCGAGGAACAGCGCCGCCGCCACGGCCCGCGGCCACGACGCCCGCGCCTGCTCGCGATTGGCCTGGACGAGGAGCGCCAGGAGGCGCAGCGGCTGGCGCCGGTAGTACGCCTTCCACATCCGCAGCTCGATCGCGGCGAGGCGATCGGGATCGAAGCCCCGCCCCCACGCCGCCGTCGCCCGCCCGACCGCCATCGCTCGCGCCTCCTTCGCGGCCGCCGCCGATGCCCGGCCGTCGTGGGCGCCAAGTCAAGCACCAACGGCCGTCGCGCGCTGGCGGGCGCCGGCACGGGATGCGCGCGACGGCCGGCGGCGGATCAGTCCATCGACTCCGCGATCGCGATCGTGGCGTCGCGGCCGAGGGTGGTCTCGATGCGGTACAGCGTCCCCTCGCGAGCGAACAGCAGCGTGTCGCCGGCCAGCGCCGACGTCACGACACCGACCTCGCCGTCCGGGCGGAAGACCAGGATCTCATGCGGCGCGCCCGCGATCCACCAGCCCGGCGACCCGTCCACCGACACGGGCTCGACGGTCCCGCCGGGGCCCACCAGCTTGGTGATCAGGCGCTCGTCCACCGATCCCGGCACGGCCATGACCGTCAGCGCGAGGTCGCTGCCGGCCAGCGTGCCCTGGTCGCCGGTCGCCCGATAGGCGAGGGTGACGATCCGCCTCTCGCCGGCGCCCAGCTCCCAGGCGGTGTCGGGCGGCGGGAGCGCGGACGGGAGCCTGACCCGCGGCTGGTCTCGGGCGAGCGCGTCCGCGAGCGGGATCGGCGAGCCGAGGTCGAGGCCGGCGCCGGCGGCCGGGACTCGGTCGATGCGCAGGATCTCGAGCCCGGGCAACCGGAAGCCCAGCGCGGCCGCCACGCCGCCGAGGACCAGCAGCGCCAGCAGGGCCACGACCAGCGGACGGGCGTGGTGGAGCATCGACCGGCGCGGGCGGGGCGGTGCCCACGGCCGCGACGGCGCCGGCGAGCCGGCCTCGGAGGCGGGCGTTCGGGCCTCGGGGGCAGGCGCGGCCGACGCGGCCGGGCCCGGGACGAGGCCGTCGCGGGCGATCCGGCCGAGCACCGCCGCCCGGAGGTCCGGCGTGGCCGGCCAGGCCAGCTCGGCCGCGGCGGCACGCAGCAGCGTCTCCACGTGTCGCTCGTCGCGGGCGATCATGGCGTCGCCTCCGTCATCGGCCCGGCCCCGCCCAGCTCGGTGCGGAGGCGGCCCATCGCCCGGTGGAGCCGCGACTTGACGGTCCCGGGCGGCACCCCCAGCGCGGACGCGGTCTCGGCCTCAGACAGGTCCAGCAGGTAGCGGCAGGCCACGACCATGCGCTCCTCGTCGCGCAGCCGGAGGAGCGCGGCCCGGACCTCGTCCCGCAGCTCCCCGAGGAGCACCGCGGTCTCGGGCGACGGCGCCGCCTGTCCGGCCGATCCCCGGAACGCGGCCACGGCGCGGTCCAGCAGGCGGCCACGACGACCCAGCGCCCGGCGGCGGTTGCGGGCCTCGTTGCCGACCACCTGGAGGAGCCAGGGCCGGAACGGCTCACCGGCCCGGAACCGTCCGAGCGCGAGGTACGCCTTGACGAACGCCTCCTGCGCCGCGTCCTCGGCATCCGCGGCCGAGCCGGCGAGCAGGTGCGCGACCCGGAACGCGGCCGCCTGGTGCATGGTCACGAGGTCTCCGTACGCTGTTGCGTCCCCGGCCTGGGCGCGCCGGACCAGCGCCGCCTCGCGGGCGACGGCATCGTCCGGTGCGTCCGGCCCCACGTCCGGCGCGGCTCCGCGGCCTACGTCCCGGACGCCCGGTGCGGGTCCGCGAGGCGGCCGTCCCGGACGCCGTCACGTCCGCGCCGCGCGATCCCCACGGCCGCCCCACCCAGCCCGAGCACCGCCAGCGCGAGGACCCCGATCGGCAGCCAGGGCACCGGCGCGGCGTCGGCGGGTGCCGCCGGGGCCGGCGTCAGGACGGCCGGCGGGGGCGGTGTCGCGGCGGCCGCCGCGGGCGGCACGAGCCGGGCCGTGGCGTTGGTGACCCCGCCCGCGACCAGCGCGTCCCCGACGACGGTGATCGGCAGGTCCGTGGTGCCACGGATCCCCACCTCGACCCGGGACACGCCGCTGGCCGGGACCAGGATCCGCATTGTGTAGTGGCCGGCGACGCGGCCCTCTCGCCCGAGCTGCCACGTCGAGCTGCCGTCGGGGCCGAACAGCCTCAGGTAGACCGGCGAGCCCTCGACCGGGTGGACGGCGTCCCCGTCGGGGACCGTGACGGTCATCCCGACCTCGATCTCGGACCCGCCCGGGGTGTCGCGGGCGATCGGGGCGTCGAGACGGGCCTCGAGGCCCTCCTTGGCGAGGGCGGGGGCGGCGATGGCGAGGACGAGGATGGCGGCAAGGGCGATGGCGACGAGGGAGCGCATCGTGGCCTCCGGTGGCAGGTGGTCGGTGCTGTTACACCGGCCGGCCGGGATCGGTTCCGGCACCGGTCCCCGGGTCGGGCAGCGGGCGGGCAGCCGGGCCGGGCGCCGGGTCCGCGCCGGTGTCGGCCGTCGCCGCGCCCGTGCCGGCCGTCGCCGCCGGCAGCGGGCGGGTCCTCGGGCGGCCGCCGGCGAGGTAGGTCCGGCTGCGCAGCGCGTGACCCACCGCGCCCTCGATGAACGCGGCCGCGGCGATGACGGCGTCGAGGTCCACCCCGTGCCGGATGCCCAGCCCGTCGAGGAAGAACACGAGATCCTCGGTTGCGAGGTTGCCGACGGCGCCCGGGCCGGCGAACGGGCAGCCGCCGAGCCCGCCGGCCGAGCTGTCGAAGGTGGCCAGGCCGCGCTCCAGCGCCGCGTACACGTCGGCGAGCGCCTGGCCGCGCGTGTCGTGCGCGTGGAGCCCGACGCGCGCCGCGTCCACCCGTGGCAGCACCGCGTCGAGGACCCGGTGGACGTCGCCGGGGGTGGCCGCGCCGATCGTGTCGCCGAGGCTGATCTCGTCACAGCCGAGGTCGAGCAGCCGGTCGGCGATCCCCGCCGTCGCCTGCGGGGCGACCGGCCCCTCGTACGGGCAGCCGAAGGCGACCGACACGTAGCCGCGCGTCCGGCAGCCGGCCGCCGTCGCGTCCGCGATCACCCTCGCAGCATCGTCGATGGCTGAGGCGGTCGTCCGGTGCAGGTTCGCGCCGTTGAACGCGTCGGTGGCGCCGATGACCACGGCGATGTCGTCCGCCCCGGCGGCCAGGGCGCGCTCGAGGCCGCGCGGCGTGGGCGCGAGGACCGGGTACCGGACGCCGGGGCGGCGCCGGATCGCCGGCAGCAGCGCATCGGCGTCGGCGAGCTGTGGCACGGCGCGCGGGTGGACGAACGACGTCGCCTCGATGGCGGACAGCCCGGCCGCGCCGAGACGCTCGATGAACCCGAGCTTCACCTCGGTCGCGATGGCGGCGGCCTCGTTCTGGAGCCCGTCCCGCGGGCCGACCTCCACGATCGTAACGGCGGCCGGCAGGGTTCCGGGCAGCATCGTCGTCATGGTGCCTCCGCCGCGTCGAGATCCACGAGCGGTGCCCCGCGTAGGACCTGGTCGCCCGCCGCGACGTGCAGGCGGGTCACACGGCCGGGCGCCGTGGCGGCGATCACGTGCTCCATCTTCATCGCCTCAAGGATGACCAGCGGAGCGTTGGCGCGCACGTGATCGCCCTCGGCCACGAGGACGCGCACGACCCGCCCGGGCATCGGCGCGGCGAGGGCGTCGGGCTCGTCGGCCTCGGCGACGGCCAGCTCGCCCGACGGCGCGGCGGCGAGGGCGAGGCGATGGCGGCGTCCGCGCCAGGTGACGGTCTCGACGCGGCGCCCACCGGTCGCGGGCCGGACGAGCGCGCGCTCGTCGGCGATGGCGATCGTCCAGCCGGCGTCGGGATCGCCGCCGCCCAGGCGGGCGCGGACGGACCGGGAGCCTCCGACGACCGTCGCGGTGCCGACGACGACCGTCGCGGTGGCGGGGGCGGCGTCCAGGGAGGTGACGGCCGCGAACGTGCGTCCGCCGGCGAGCCAGCGGCTGGGCTCGCCCGTCCGAGCGACGCGCCACGGGACGGTGCGGCGCCACGGGTCGCCTCGGTCGCCGTCGCCGGGTGCGAGCGACCGCGCCGCGGCGGCTGCCGCGACGACCTCCGGCGGCACCTCGGCCAGGCGGTCCGCCACCCGGTGCTCCTCGAGGAAGCCGGCGTGGAGGTCGCCGGCCGCGAACGCCGGCTCGTCGAGGACGGCGGCCAGGAGGTCGACGTTCGTGGCCACGCCCTCGATCTGCGTCGCGTCGAGGGCCTCGCGGAGCCGCTCCAGCGACGCGGCGCGGTCGCGCGCGTGCGCGACCAGCTTGGCGACCAGCGAGTCGTAGAACGGCGAGATCGTCGACCCGCACGCGATCCCGGTGTCCACGCGGACGCTGGTCGGGACGTCGAACCTCGTCACCGCCCCGGTCGAGGGCAGGAACCCGGCGGTCGCGTCCTCGGCCACGATCCGCAGCTCCATCGCATGCCCCTCGGGGCGGACGTCCGCCTGCCCGAACCCGAGCGGCTCGCCCGCCGCCACCCGCAGCTGCTGCTCCACGAGGTCGAGACCGGTCACGGCCTCGGTCACCGGGTGCTCCACCTGGAGGCGGGCGTTGACCTCGAGGAAGTAGAACGCCCCGGTCCCGTCCAGCAGGAACTCCACGGTGCCGGCGTTCCGGTAGCCGGCCGCGCGGGCCAGCCGCAGGGCGGCATCGCCCATCGCCGTGCGCAGCTCGGGCGAAACTGCGGGAGAGGGCGACTCCTCGATGAGCTTCTGGTGCCGGCGCTGGATGCTGCACTCGCGCTCGCCGAGGTGGACCAGCGTGCCATGCGCGTCGCCCAGGACCTGGATCTCCACGTGCCGCGGCCGCTCCAGGTACCGCTCCAGGAGCAGCCGGTCGTCGCCGAACGCCGCCAGCGCCTCGCGGCGCGCGGCCGCCAGCGCCTCGGGAAGCTCGGACGGGGCGCGCACCAGGCGCATCCCCCGACCGCCGCCGCCCGCGCTCGCCTTGACCAGCAGGGGAAACCCGATCCCGTCCGCCCGCGCGACCAGGTCGTCGTCTGCTGCCATGTCAGCGTGGTAACCGGGTAGCACGGGAACGCGGTTCGCCTCCGCGAGCGCCTTCGCCCGCGCCTTGTCGCCCAGCGCCCGCATCGCCGCCGGCGGCGGCCCGACCCAGGCGAGGCCCGCGTCCTCGACCGCCTCGGCGACGTCCGGGTTCTCCGCCAGGAACCCGTAGCCCGGGTGGATCGCCTCGGCGCCCGTCGCCCGCGCCAGCTCGACGATCGCGGACGCCCGCAGGTAGCTGTCCGCCGCGGGCCCGGCCCCGATCCGGTGCGCCTCGTCGGCGGACCGCACGTGCGGGGCATCCCAGTCCGCGTCCGAGTAGACCGCGATCGTCCGGATCCCGAGGCGCCGGCAGGTGCGGATCACGCGGACCGCGACCTCCCCCCGGTTGGCGACCAGGACCGACCGGAACACCCGCCCGCTGCCGCTACATCCGGAACACGCCGAACGGCGTGTCCGGGATCGGGGCGTTGAGCGCGGCAGACAGCCCGAGGCCCAGCACCATCCGGGTGTCCACGGGGTCGATGATCCCGTCGTCCCACAGCCGCGCCGTGGAGTAGTACGGCGAGCCCTCGCGCTCGTAGGCGGCCAGCGTCGGGGCCGTGAACGCCTCGCGCTCCTCGTGCGTGAGGTCCTTCCCCTCGCGGGCCAGGGCGTCGAGCCGGACCTGGAGCAGCACGGACGCCGCCTGCGTGCCGCCCATCACGCTGATCCGGGCGTTGGGCCACATCCACAGCTGGCGCGGCCCGAACGCGCGCCCGCACATGCCGTAGTTCCCCGCCCCGAACGAGCCCCCGACGATCACCGTGAGCTTGGGCACCCGCGCGTTGGCGACCGCCATCACCATCTTCGCGCCGTCGCGCGCCAGGCCCCGGTTCTCGTACTCGCGCCCGACCATGAACCCGGTGATGTTCTGGAGGAACACGAGCGGGATCCGGCGCTTCGTGCACAGCTCGATGAAGTGGGCACCCTTGAGCGACGACTCGGAGAACAGGATCCCGTTGTTGGCGATGATGCCCACGGGGTAGCCCATGATCCGGGCGAACCCGGTGACCAGCGTCGTGCCGTAGCGCGCCTTGAACTCGTCCAGCTCCGACCCGTCCACGATCCGGGCGATGATGTCGCGCACGTCGAACGAGTGGCGCAGGTCCGGGGGCACGATCCCGTACAGGCCGGCCGGGTCGTACACGGGCTCGCGCGGCGGCAGCACCTCCCACGGCGGGTCCTTGCGCGCCGGTGGCACGTTGGCCAGGATGCGGCGGGCGATCGCGAGCGCGTGCTCGTCGTCGTCGGCGAAGTGGTCGGCCACGCCGGACACCCGGGTGTGGACGTCCGCCCCGCCCAGGTCCTCGGCGGACACCTCCTCGCCGGTGGCCGCCTTCACCAGCGGCGGTCCGCCGATGAAGATCGTGCCCGTCCCGCGCACGATCACGGTCTCGTCGCTCATCGCCGGCACGTACGCCCCGCCGGCGGTCGACGACCCCATCACGACGGCGACCTGCGCGATCCCGGCCGCGGACAGGTTCGCCTGGTTGTAGAAGATCCGGCCGAAGTGGTCGCGGTCCGGGAACACCTCGGCCTGGAGCGGCAGGAACGCGCCGCCGCTGTCCACGAGGTACACGCACGGCAGCCGGTTCTCGGCGGCGATCTCCTGCAGCCGCAGGTGCTTCTTGACCGTCATCGGGAAGTAGGTGCCGCCCTTGACCGTCGCGTCGTTGGCGACGATCGCCACCTCGCGCCCGCCCACGACCCCGATCCCGGTCACGATCCCCGCCGACGGCGCGTCGCCGTCGTACATGTCCCAGGCCGCGAGCGGCGACAGCTCGAGGAACGGGGAGCCGGGATCGACCAGGCGGTCGATGCGCTCGCGCGCGAGCAGCTTGCCGCGCTCCCGGTGCCGCCGGACCGCCTCGTCGCCGCCGCCGCGCCGGACGAGCTCCAGCCGGGCGCGGAGCTCGCTGACCAGGGCGAGGTTCGCCTCCCGGTTGGCCTCGACGCCCGGGCCGGCCGGGCCCTCGGGGATGACCGGCACCTCAGCGGCCCTCGAACCGCGGCCGGCGCTTGGCGGCGAAGGCCTCGAAACCCTCGCGGCGGTCGCGCGAGGTCAGGACGACCTCGTACAGCTCGTTCTCGGCGGCCAGGCCCTCGGCCAGCGCGCGGTGGGCGCCCCGGATGGCCGCCTTCGCCTGGCGGATCCCCAGCGGCGCGCCCTCGGCGATCGAGTCCCCGAGGGCGATCGCCGCCTCGCGCGCCCCGCCGGCCGGCACCACCCGCGCGACGACGCCCCAGGCCTCCGCCTCGCCGGCCGTCAGCCGGCGCCCGGCGAGGATCACGTCCCGCGCCCGCGCCGGCCCCACCAGCCAGGTCAGCGTGTGCGTCGATCCACCACCCGGGAAGATCCCCACCTTCACCTCGGGCAGCCCGAGCACCGCCGAGTCCGAGGCCACGATCAGGTCGCAGGCGAGGGCCAGCTCGAACCCCCCGCCCAGCGCGAAGCCCTCGACCGCGGCGATCGTCGCGACCGGCAGCTCGTGGACATGACGCACCAGGTCCACGATCCGGCGGCGCTGCGCCCGGAGGTCGTCGTCCGAGAAGCCGGCCCGCTCCTTGAGGTCCATCCCGGTGCAGAACGCGCGTCCGCCGGTTCCCGCCAGGACGACGCCGCGCACGGCCGGGTCCGCCTCGACCTCGCCCAGCGCCGCGTGGAGGGCGGACAGCAGCGCGTTGTCGATCGCGTTGTGGACCTCCGGCCGGTGGAGCGTCAGGACGGCGATCTCGCCCTGCGCGCCCGCGCGCTCGACGAGGAGAGGACCGGCGACACCCATCGCCGCGACCCTACCCCATCCGTGGCCGCCGGTCCACGCGTCGGCGGAGGCGCTCCTCAGAGCGGTTCGAAGCGCGCCTGGAAGAACCGCAGGTACCGGGGCTCGTAGACCATTCGCAGCCCGCGCGCCGACGTCCGGGCGTCGTAGCACGCCTTCACGGATTCGGCGACGACGTCCATGTGCGCCTGCGTGTACACCCGCCGCGGGATCGTGAGCCGGGTCAACTCCAGCTTCGGCCGTTGGTGGTCGCCGGTCTCGGGGTCGCGTCCGGCGGATGCGATCCCCCGCTCCATGGACCGGATGCCGGAGTCGAGGTACAGCTCGGCCGCCAGCGTCTGGGCCGGGAACAGGTCCTGCGCCAGGTGCGGGTAGAACCGCCGCGCGTCGAGGAACACCGCGTGGCCGCCGATGGGCTGGACGATCGGGATGTCCCACTCGGTCAGCAGCTCGCCGAGGTAGCGGACCTGGCCCACCCGGGAGCGGACGTGGTCGTCCTGCACCGACTCCTCGATGCCGATCGCGAGCGCCTCCATGTCGCGCCCGGCCATGCCGCCGTAGGTGTGCAGGCCCTCGTACACCACGACGAGGTTGCGCAGCTCCTCGAACACCGCCTGGTCGTTGACGGCCAGCCAGCCGCCGATGTTGACGAGGTTGTCCTTCTTCGCGCTCATCCACGCGCCGTCGGTGTAGGAGCAGAACTCGAGCAGGATCTGGGCGATGGGCAGGTCGGCATAGCCCGGCTCGCGCTCCTGGATGAACAGCGCGTTCTCGACCATCCGCGTGGCGTCGAGCAGCAGCCGGATGCCGTGGCGGTCGCACAGGGCGCGCAGGCCGCGGACGTTGGCCATCGACACCGGCTGGCCGCCGGCCATGTTCACGGTCCCGGCGAGCGAGATGTACGGGATCCGCTCGGCGCCCACGTCCGCGATCAGCGCCGCGAGCTTGCCGAGGTCCACGTCACCCTTGAACGGGTGCGGGTCCTGCGGGTCGTGCGCCTCGTCCACGATCACGTCGTGGAAGGTGGCCCCGGCCAGCTCCTGGTGGAGCCGGGTGGTCGTGAAGTACATGTTGCCGGGCACGTGGTCGCCGGGCTTGATCAGCGCCTGGCTGATCAGGTGCTCGGCGCCCCGGCCCTGGTGGGTGGGCACGACGTGGCGATAGCCGTAGTGGCGCCGGACGGCGTCCTCGAGGTGGTAGAAGTTGCGGCTGCCCGCGTAGGCCTCGTCGCCGAGCATCATGCCGGCCCACTGGCGGTCGCTCATCGCCGAGGTGCCGGAGTCGGTCAGCAGGTCGATGTACACGTCGTCCGAGCGGAGGAGGAACGTGTTGTAGCCGGCCTCGGCGAGCGCCCGGGCGCGCTCGTCGCGGGTCGTCATGCGCAGGGGCTCGACCATCTTGATCTTCCACGGCTCCGCCCAGCTGCGGCGGCCGCGCTGTTGCCCCATGGTGTGGAGCGACATGCCGGTCATGGGTCTCCTCCCGGGGCGTCGATGGCGCGACGGGGCGCGCTGGACGTGCGGCTACGCTAGCGCGCGACGGCGTCCGCGATCCGGTCCGTTGGGCCCGCGGAACCCTTGCCGAAGGTCCCGCAACGGGGCGCTCGGTGGCGGGGGGAGCGGGTGCCGGGTCGGGGATCGGCGCTGTCGGCGCTGTCGGCGCTGTCGGCGGGATCGGCGGGATCGGCGGGATCGGCGGGCGGGGCTGGCCGGTCGCTGGGCGGTTCGCCGAGCCCATGATGGGCCACGTCAGCCGCCCAGCGGTTGAGCTGTGCCATGGGCGGGGTTCGCGGGCGCGGATCCCGCCGCCCAGCGGCTGGGATCGAACGCCGTGGGCTGGTTCAACCGCCTGGCGGCGCGTGGAGCACAGCGCATGTTCCGGGCGCGGGTGATCCGCGTGCCCGGCCGAGTCCTCCGGGGGCCCGGCTGGCCGGGACGGCCGCCGGGCTACTCCCCGGCGGCCGCCGCGGCGACGGTGACCGCCAGCTCGTCCATCCCGCGGACCAGCGTGACCTCCAGCGGGAAGCCGGCCTGGGCGAGCGCCTCGTGCAGGTCGTCCACGTCCGCGACCGGCCGGCCGCCCGCGGCGACGACGAGGTCGCCCTCACGGATGCCGGCCGCCTCGGCGGGGCTCCCGGCCTCGACGCCCCGGACCAGGACGCCATCCCGCTCCGGCAGCCCGACCGAGCGGCGCAGCCGCCGGGCGACGTGGGCGGGCGCCACGGAGATGCCGAGCCGTGGCCGTTCGCGGGACTCGCCGCGGCCCAGGGCCTCGACGCGCTCGCGGAACGCGGCGTCCGCGGGCAGTGCGAGGTAGAACCCCTCGCCGACCCGGTTCGTGTTGAGGCCCACGAACGCCCCGTCGGCGTCCAGCAGCGGGCTGCCCGACGAGCCCGGCGCGAGCGGCGCCGTGTGCTCCACCGACCCGGAGATCCGGCGGCCGCCCGGGCCCCGGAACGCCCGCGCCACGGAGGACACGAACCCGAACGACACGCGCGTCCCGCCGGCGGGCGTCGCCGCGGCCGCGAACACGGCCGAGCCGATCGTGACGCCGCCGCCCGACCACGCGACGGCGGGAACGCCGGTCGTGTCCACCTCGACCACGGCGAGGTCGCCGTCCCAGTCCACGCCCCGGACGGCGCCGCGCGTCGTGCGTCCGTCGGCGAACCGGACCGTGACCTCGCCGCCCCGCAGGTTGTGGGCGTTGGTGAGGACGCGGCCATCGGCGACGACGACGCCCGAGCCGCGAAGCCGGGATCCGATCCCGACGACGGACGGGCCGACCGCCGAGGCGACGGCGGCGACGGAGGCCTGGAGCTCTTCGAGCACGGACATGACGATGGACCTCGGCTGGTGCTGGTGTAACTTGTGAATTGCAATCTACTACCGACCACGACGAGCCGCAAGCCCTCCCCTACCATGACCGCCATGACGCCCCGGCTCGACCCGCCCACCGACGACCCCACCGGCCGTCCGGCTCCCAGCGCCCTCGGCGCCGCCCTCGACCGGGTGGGCGACCGATGGAGCCTGCTGCTGGTCGAGGCGCTGCTCGACGGCCCGCGGCGGTTCGGCGAGCTGGGCGAGGCGATGACCGGGATCGCGCCCAACATCCTGGCCGACCGGCTGCGGCGCCTGGAGCGCGGCGGGATCCTCGTCGCGACGCCGTACAGCCGCCGCCCGCCGCGGATGGAGTACGCCCTCACGGCGGACGGCCGCGAGCTCGCGGGAGCCCTCCACCTGCTCGCCGACTGGGGCGTGCGCCGGGGCGGCACCGGCGAGGCGCTGCGGCACGAGGCGTGCGGCACCCCGCTCGAGGCGCGCTGGCACTGCCCCACCTGCGGGCGGCTCGTGGACGAGGGCGAGCCGGACGGGCTGACCCGCCTGTGATCGGCCTCGCCGGCCTCGCCGGCGCCAGGGCCGGCGCCAGGGCCGGCGCAGGCGTGCCGGTGGTCGCCCCGGCCGCCCGCTGACCGTCAGTCAATGAGATCGCGAATCGGGCGCCGGCGGTCGGCCGGATGCGGGTCCGCGTTGACTCCCAGTCCACGAACTCGCGCAACTGCGCCGGTATCCGCCCGGATCCGGGCCCTGATTCGCGATCTCAAGGACTGTGAGTCAGTGGTTCGCCGACGGGACGTCCGGAACGAGTCGCGGCCGGGCCGTGCGATCCGCCCGGCCGTCCGCGGGTCGGAGCGCCGCGGTGGGGCGGTGATCCGCGCGCTGCCTGGCGAGCCGAGGCCGCGGATCGAGTGGGCTGCCGAGCCCTACGCGGGAGTCTCGCCGACGACCAGGGGATCGAACGCCTCGGTCCGCTCGGCCACGGCGTCCGCGCCGAGCCGGGACTCGTCGAACCCCAGCGGCTGGTCGACCATCGACCGCCAGCCCGTCTCCTCGAGCGCGGCCAGGGTCGCGGCGGCCACCCGGACGGCGTCGCGAGCGTGGTCAACTGCCACGCCCGCCAGCCGCGGCGCGACGCGGGACCGGGCGAGCCCCGCCGCGACGGCGGCGGCAGCGCGCGTCAGCCGGGCGCGGGCGGGCAGCGAGGCGCCGGGGCGCCGGAGGATCACGTCCACGGGGCCGGCGTCGGGCAGGAGCGCCGCCGCGATCGCGTGCCACGTGACGGCGGCGTCGTCGCGCAGCGGCGGCTCGACGAACGCGAGGCCCAGGTCCGGCAGCAGCGCCCGCCGGAGCGCGATCTCCGCGGCCGCCCGGGCGGGGGCGTCCGGCTCGTCCGTGAGCCAGTCGGGCAGCGCGCCGACGGTGATCGCGCTCGCCGGCAGCCCGTCGCGGCGCGCCAGCGCGACCGCCAGCAGCTGGAGCGCGAGCGCCCGGCCGGAGCGCGTGGCCGGGTCCGACGGCACCCCGGTGGCGAGGTCCGGCGCGACGACCAGGGGGCCCGCCGGCACCAGGACGCCGGTCCCGGCACGGGCCAGCAGCCGGTGGGCGAACACGTGGTCCGCGATCGCCCGGTCCGGGTCAACGCGTCCGGTCACGATCTCGCGCATCGGGTCCGCGACCACGACGTCGATCCGCTCGAACGCCGCCACCACCGCCTGGTCGGGCGCGGCGAGGGCCGGGGCATCGGTGACCAGGCGCACGTAGCCGCGACGGCGCGCGCCGCCCTCGTCGACGAACCGCCGCAGGACGGCGAGCGCGCGCGAGGACCCGGTCGGGATCGGCTGGCCCGACGGGTCGTAGGCATCGAGACCGCCGCGCGAGGCGGGTCCGGCCCGCCACGCCTCGACCGGGCCACCGGCGATCCGCGCCATCCGGGCGGTCAGCTCCCGGCTGGGCGGCACCTCGACGCGGACCAGCTCCACGCCGGCGTCGATCGCGATGGCGGCCTCGTCGAGCGCGTCGATGATCGCCGGCTCCTCGAGCGCGACGCCCAGCCACGGTCGCGGCGGGTCGCCGAGCAGGGCGAGCAGCTCGCGGCGGGCGGTGCGGTTCGCGTCCACGCGCTCCAACGCGGCGCGGGCGAGCCGGGTCGCGTCCGCCACCGCGATCGCCCGCCGGTCGGGCTCCGCCAGCAGCTCCGCCTCGAGCCCGAGGTCCACGTTGCCCGCCGCGACCTCGAGCGCGAGGTCGTGGGGGCCCAGGTCGTACTCGGCCATCGCCATCGCGAACGGCAGCGCGACCCCGCCGCCCAGGCGGCCCGGGTCCGGGGCGAGGTAGCGGTCCACGACCTCGGTCGCCAGCGGGCGGCGCGCCCGGTCGATGCCCGCCACGCCGAACAGGCGCAGGATCGCGCGCTCCTGGCCGACGGTCGTCACGGACGCCGCGGCGGCACCCCAGGCGGCGGCGAGGGACGTGGCGCGCTCCCGCAGCGCGTCGAGGTCCCCGGTCGCCCCGAGCTCGTCCATGCGCCCAGTATGGCGGGCTACGCCGGGTCCGACGGCCCGGTGCGCGCGGCGTGGCCGATCCAGACGTGCCCGTCGCGGAACCGCTCGGCCTTCCAGATCGGCGCGCGCGCCTTCGTCTCGTCGATGGCGTAGCGGGCGGCGTCGAACGCGGCGTCGCGGTGCGGGGCCGCGGCCACCACCACGATCGACGCCTCGCCCAGGGGCACGGGCCCGGTCCGGTGGACGATGGCGACCCGCCGGACGCCGAAGCGCGCCTCGATCTCGTCGGCGATCTGCGCGAGGACCGCGAGCGCCATCGGCTCGAACGCCTCGTACTCCAGCCCCTCCACGACCCGGCCGGCGTGCCGCGCGGCCTCCGCCTCCTGGCCCGGCGCCGGGGTGCCGGGCGTGACCCGCGTCCGCCCCAGGAACGCGACCACGCCGCCGTCCTCGTCCGTGGCCAGGCGATCGGCCAGGTCCGCGACCAGGTCCGCCCCGAACGGCGCCGAGCGGATGTCGAGAATTCGGAGGCGCGTCGCGTCGCCGGCGACGTCGGCCTCGCCGGCCTCGCCGGAGCCGCCGCTGACCGGCGGGATGCAGGCGACCTCGTCGCCGTCGGACAGCGGCGTGGCGGGGTCCGCGTAGCTGCCGTTGACCGCGAACCGCAGCGATACCCGGCCCGGCGCCAGGCCCGGCACCACCTCGACCACCGCGCTCCACGCGTCGTCCACCGTCGAGCCCAGCGGCACCTCGAGCCGCAGCTCCTTCGTCCCCGCGGCCTCGCGCTGCATTGCGAACAGGCGGACCCGGATGCGCAACGGCGGCAGGACGGCCATCAGACCAGCAGCCCCGCGCCAAAGTAGAGGCCCGCGGCCAGGATCGTCCCGGATGCGATCGTGCCCACGTTGATGTACAGCAGCCCGGTCGCCGACTCCATCGACCGCGAGCGCGCCGTCTGCACCGCCGCCCAGGACACGACCAGCGGGAACACCAGCCCCACGACCAGCCGCAGCCACACGAACAGCGCCCACGGTCCCACCAGCGCCCCGAACGGGCCGTCGCTGCCGCCCGGGCCCGCGTCGCCGGGCCCCACTCCGAACCCCACCCACACGACGAACAGCAGCACCTGCAGGCCCACCAGCCAGAACAGCCGCCGGGACACCATCACCAGCGGCGCCTCCGGCAGCCGGGGCGTGACCAGGTACCAGTGGCCCAGGATCATCGCGGCGAACACGCCGCCGGTCGCCCCCGCGAGCACGAGGAGCTGGATCGCGAGCGGGATGACGCCCGGCCCGCTGCCGCCCCAGGTCAGCGCCCCCAGCAGCAGCGCGGCCACGCCCGTGCCCAGGCCGGCGAGCAGGATGACGGTCGCCCGGCCGCCCCGCGCGATCGCGACGGTGGCGACCAGCGACAGGACGGCGAACAGCGCGAGCGCCGCCCGGCGCGGGAGGTCGAACGCGGGATCCGCGGTCACCGGCGAGCCCGCCGCGATCGGCCCCAGCCCGGTGTCGGACAGGTAGGCGAGCCCGGCAAAGACCGCGGACGCGAAGGCGGTGAACGCGAGGAATCCCCTGGTGGCAGCGGTCCGCAGCCTGGCCAGCACGACCACGGCGAAGGAGCCGACCGCGACGCTCGACAGCACCGTCCAGTTGATCAGCGCGAGGTTCGAGGCGATCTGCTCCGCGGCCACGGTCCGAGTGTAGCCGCCGGGCGGCGGATAATGGCCCCGACGGCCCGTACGCGAGACGCCGCCGCGCGGCGGCAGGAGGTTCCGGCATGGCGCTCGGTCGCGACACCTCGTTCACCTGGCTGGGGCACGCCGGCGTGGAGATCGTCACGCCGGGCGGCAGGACCGTGCTGATCGACCCCTGGTTCGGCAATCCCACCAGCCCGCGGACCCAGGAGCAGCAGGCGGCCTGCGACGTGCTCCTCGTGACGCACGGCCACTTCGACCACTTCGACACCGACACGCTCGCCCTCGCCCGGCGGCTCGGACCGGTGATGCCCTGCATCCACGAGCTGAGCCTGTACCTCGGCCGCGAGCTGGGCGAGGCGGCCGAGGTCATCGGCATGAACCAGGGCGGCACGGTCGAGACGCGCGGCCTGCGGATCACGATGGTCCCCGCCGTCCACTCCGCCGGCGACACGATGGGCGGCGAGTCGGTCCACTACTTCGGCCAGCCGATCGGGTTCGTGATCGAGCTGGAGAACGGGTTCCGCGTCTACCACGCCGGCGACACGACCGCCTTCGGGGACATGGCCCTGATCCGCGACCTGTTCCGGCCGGACCTCGCGATCCTGCCCATCGGCGGCCACTTCACGATGGACCCCGCGGGCGCCTCGCTGGCCGCGGAGCTGCTGGGCGTCCACGACGTCCTGCCGGTCCACTGGGGCACGTTCCCGATCCTCGCCGGGACCCCCGCGGCCCTGGCCGCCGCGATCGAGGCGCGGGGCGGGCACGCGCGCGTCCACGCCTGGGCGCCGGGTGACACGATGCATTAGTGCACCACGGCCGGCCGCGACGCACGGGATCCGTGGTCGCTCGGGTGCCAGGGTGGCGGGCCGGCGGGCGACGCCGGGCGGTCGCGACTCCAGGGCAGGGCGACCGCGGAGTCGGGCCTGCGATGACGGTCGGGCGAGATGCGCCGGGCCGTGCGAGCGAGTCAACGGCCCTGCCGCCTGGCGCCCCGACCATAGCCTCGGGTGAACCCCGCTGCGAGGTTCGTGGCGGGACTCGGATATGCTCGCCGGACCGCCGTCATACCGCCCGGTGGCGATCCCGGTCCGGGAGCTCACTGACGCACCCCGCGCACCGCGCGCCGCCCTCGCACCCATCGACGTCGCGCGTCACGGCCAGCCCGTGCGCCGCCACGAGAAGGAGCAATCGATCGACCCGTTCATCCTCCTCCTGGTCGTCGATTGGCTCGCGGTGTTCGGGGTGGCAGGCGTCATGGTGGCCCATGGTCGCGGCCGCAACCCCGTGCTGTGGGCGGTGTTCGGGGCTCTGCTCGGACCCGTCGCGCTCGCGCTGCTGATCCTCGCGCCGCCCGGGCGCTGCCGCGCCTGCGGCGCCAAGGTGGCCGGCTGGATGTGGGTGTGCGGCGTCTGCGGAGAGGCGGTCGCCAAGCCGAGCCACCCGGAACGGGTGGCGATCTCCGCCGACGTCGCAGGACCCGCGTCGCGAACGGCCGGGCGGGGCACCTCTGGGCGGGGCACCTCTGGGCGGGGCACGGCCGGGCGGGGCACCGACACGGGGGCCCGCTCGCGGCCCGCCGCGCCGGTGGCCGCGCCGTCCGTGCGTGCCACGGAACGGGCCGAGGCGGCTCGTCCTGCACCGCGTGGCGCCGCGCCAGGGACCGGGGCGGAGCAGGCCGAGGTCGTCCGGTCGGCCGCACCCCCCGGCGAACCGGCCGCCCCGCCGGCGGCGGGCGCGGTCCGGGTCCTGGCGTCGGGCGTGTGCATGACGGGTGCGGCGCCGCTGCTCGCCGGCTGTCGCTACGAGATCTCCGTGGGCCACGGCACGTTCCGGATCGTCGGCCCCGTGGACCAGCGGCCCGGGATGCCCGCCCTCGAGGTTGCGATTGCCAGGGTCGATGCCACCAGCCTCGAGGGACGGGTCGTGGTGACGGAGAAGGTCGGGTCGACGCCGCGGATCCTCGCGGTGTTCACCTCGATCGCGGGCAGCGATCCCGTGCAGCTCGCCGACGACGTGGTCGATGCCGCGACGGCTGCGCTCCGGGAGACAACATGACCGCCGCATCGAGCCGGCGGAGGCCGCCGTCCCAGCTCCGCACGCTCGCATCACCGGAAGCGATCGCGCTGGTGCTCGTCGCGGTCGTCGTCCTCCTCCTGGCGGCCGTCGCGGCGTCCCTCGGCGGCCAGGATCGGCCGGCGGCCACGGCGCCGACGGGTGCCCCGCCGTCACCCCGACCATCGAGCACGCCGGTCCCCGCGAGCCCCGGCGTCGGCCAGGCCGTCATCGGCCGGCTCGTCGACGCGAACAGCCAGCTCGCTGGGCTGCAGGTCGAGCTCGAGACCGCGCTCGCGGACGGCGCTCCCGCGTCCGAGGTCGCGGACCTGCTCCGCCGGTCAAACACGATCCTGAGCGGCGCCCGCGCCGCTGTCGAGCTGCTGGCCGCCGACCCGTCCGCGGCCGCGCTCGCGGGACAGCTGGACGCCGTGTACGAGGGGGCGCTCCGCGTCAACCGGCAGACCCTCCAGGCCGGCCTGTCCAACGCGGCGGCCTACCGCAGCGGCGCACAGGGTCTGCTGGCGATGCTGGGGCCGCTGGCCCAGCTGGACCGGTCGTTGCGCGCCCGCGCGGAATCGCCAACCCCCTGACCCGGCGGGGCTGCACCTCGATCCCGCCCGGCCGTGCTCGCCTTGCGGGGACGGCGCTCGCGTCCCGGCGCCGCTACCCCCAGGGATCCAGCGCCCCGAGCCGCTCGGTGAGCCGCAGGTTCTCGCGGTAGTCGATCGGGACCTCGACCAGCGACGGGCCGGCCACGTCCAGCGCCCGGCGCAGCATGGGGGCGAGGTCCGCGGCCGACTGGGGCCGGAACGCCGGCATCCCGAACGACTCGGCGAGGGCCACGAAGTCGGGGTTGCCGAACGACACGCCGAACGGCCGCCCGAACTCGTTGCGCTGCTTCCAGTCGATCAGCCCGTAGCCGTCGTCGCGCCACACGACCACCGTCACCCGGACGCCCAGCCGGACCGCGGTCTCCAGCTCCTGGACGTTCATCAGGAAGCCGCCGTCGCCGCACAGCGCGACGACGTGGCGGTCGGGGTGGACGAGGGCGGCCGCGATCGCACCCGGCAGCGCGATCCCCATCGACGCGAAGCCGTTGGAGATGATCACGGTGTTGGGCTCGTACGCCTGGTACAGCCGGGCGACCCAGATCTTGTGCGCGCCGACGTCGCTCACCACCACGTCCTCGGGGGCGAGGGCGGCGCGCAGGTCCGCGATCGCCTTCTGGGGCCGGATCGGCCAGCCGTCGTCGGCCTCGTACGCCCTGAGGTCCTCGAGCAGGCGCTGGCGCAGGTCGGCGTGGACCAGGATCTCGCGCGACGCGTGGCGCTCGGCGGCATCGCGCCCGTTGATGCCCCGCGGCAGGACGGCCGCCAGCAGGCGGCGGAGCGTGCCGTCGATGTCGCCGATCAGCTCCACCTCGGGCCGGTAGGCGGCGTCGACCTCGGACGGCGCGGTGTCGATGTGCAGGATCTTCGTCCTGCCGTCCGGGTTCCAGCGCTCGGGTGCGTACTCCACCTGGTCGTAGCCCACGGCGATCACGAGGTCCGCGCGGTCGAAGCCGGACAGCACGTGGTCGCGCGCCTGGAGGCCCACGGCCATCAGCGACAGGTGCGATCGGTCGTCGATGGCGCCCTTGCCCATGAACGTGGCTGCGACGGGGACGTGGAGGCCCCGGGCGAAGGCGCGCAGCTCCGGCGACGCATGGCGGCGAAGCACGCCGTTGCCGGCCAGGACGATCGGTCGTGACGAGGATGCGATCAGCGAGGCCGCGTGGGCGATCGCCTCGTCGGTGGGCTCGGGGAAGTAGGCGCGCGAGCACGGCAGCGGCACCAGCTCGGGATCCACCACGCTGGCGGCGACGTCCTCCGGCAGCTCGATGTGGGTCGGTCCGGGCTTCGCGAGCTGCGCGACGCGGAATGCCTTGGCCACGATCTCGGGGATCGCCCCGGCCCGCTGCACGCGCGTCGTCCACTTCGTGACCGGCTCCAGCATCCGCGGGATGTCCACGTACTGGTGCGACTCCTTGTGGACCTTGTCGATCCCGGTCTGGCCGGTGAGCGCGACCATCGGCGCCCGGTCGAGGTAGGCGTCCGCGATGCCGGTCACGAGGTTGGTCGCCCCGGGCCCCAGGGTGGCCATCGCGACGGCGCAGCGCCCGGTGAGCCGCCCGTGGACGTCCGCCATGAACGCCGCGCCCTGCTCGTGGCGGGTGGTCACGTGGCGGACCTGCTCGTGGTCGGCGAGCGCCTCGAGGACGTCCATCGTCTCCTCGCCGGGCACGGAGAACACCCACTCGCAGCCCTCGGCCGCGAGGCAGTCCACGAGGAGGTGGGCGGCGGTGCGATCAGATGAGCCGACCATGGGCGGAGCATAGCCCGGCGAGCCGTGGAGCCGTCCCGGCTATCCTCAGCGTGATGACCCCGTCGAGTGGCGGATCCGGCGGCCCGCAGCGGCTCCGGATCCTGTACCCAGCGTCGCTCACCGTGGGGGGTGCCGAGCGCCAGATGCTCCTGCTCGCGGAGCGCCTGCCACGTGAACGATTCGACGTGTCGTTCGTCATGCTCGGAGCCTGGACGCCAAACGCCGACCTCGCGCTCGCCGCGGGCGCGCACGTGCATGCGCTGGGCGCCCACGGGCGGCGGCGGCTGTCCCGGCCCCGCCTCGCGGTCCACGCCTCGCGCGTCGTGCTCGATTACGTCCGTCTCTGCCGGCGCGAGCGCTTCGACATCGTCGATGCCTGGCTGTACCACGGCTATGCCGTCGCGGGCGTCACCCGGCCCCTGACGCGCGTCCCTGTGCTGATCAGCGGCCGGGTCAGCCTGAGCGGGTACAAGCAGGCCTTCGGCCCCCTCGAACGCGTCGCCGACGCGATCGCCAGGCGGCAGTCAGATCTCATCTTCGCCAACGCCGAGGCGGTCGCCGACGACGTCGCCGCCCGCGAGGGCATCGATCGCGCATCGATCCGGATCATCCGCAACGGCGTGCTCATCCCGGACCCGATGCCGGCCGACGAGCGCCGCACCCGGCGGGCCGGCTGGGGGGCGGCCGACGACGATCTCGTCGTCGGCTACGTCGGGTCGATGCGGCCCGGCAAGGGCCACGCGCGGATCGTTGCCGCGATGCCGGACCTGATCCGGCAGGTCCCCAAGGCCCGCCTGGTGCTGGTGGGCGGCGGGCCCGAGCGTCCGGTGATCGAGCGTCGCATCGCGGAGCTCGGGGTGGGCGACCGGGTCACCCTCACCGGCGATGTCGTCGACGCGCGACCCCTGTTCGGCGCGCTGGACCTGTTCGTCTCGGCGTCCATGGCGGAAGGACTGCCGAACTCGGTGCTCGAGGCGGCCGCGGCCGGGATCCCGATCGTGACCACGGCCGCGGGAGGCACCGTGGAGATCGTCGAGGACGGTCGGACCGGCCTCGTGGTCCCGGTTGACGACGACGCGGGGCTGCGCGTGGCGTTGACCCGGCTCGCCAGCGACGCCCCCCTGCGTCTCCGTCTCGGTTCCGCCGCGCGCGACCACGTCGCGGCCGCGTTCGGCGTCGACCGGTTCGTGCGCGAGACGGCGGATCTGTACGAGGAGATGGCACGCCGACGCGGCGTGGGCGGCTACCCGCGACCCGCGCGCATCCGCTGATGGGCCAGTACCCCCGTGGTGGCCGCCCCGGCTGACGGTCAGGCCGGGACGCCGAAGCGCTCCGCCTGCTCCTGCCACAGGCGCGTGGCCAGGCGCCCGGGCGGCAGCTCCACGTCGTCGAAGGTCAGCGCGACGTCCTCGGCGACCGGGCGGACGACCACGGCCCCGTCGGTCAGGCCCATCGGCAGCAGCCGCTCGCGGCGCGCGGTCGCCGCGTTCTCGAGCATGCCGTACACCGTGAAGCCGCCGATCCCGTCCAGCGTCTCGCCGACCGCAAGGTGCCGCTTCGCCTGGGCGATGACCTCGGTCACCGGGCCACCGAGCGGCGTCGCGGCCGCGTCCCGCAGCAGCACGGCGCGGGCGACCGACTGGACCGTCTCCAGCGGGCCGAGGTGCAACGGCCGGTAGAACGTGTACACCGGCCCGTCGCCCATCTTGTAGAACTTCATGTACGCGCGGCTGAGCGGGTCCTCCTCGTACCCCAGCACGAACACGCCGAAGCTGGGCTCGGCGCCCAGGAGGTAGTCGACGATCGGACGCTCCAGGAGCGCCTCGACGTCGAACCGGTCCGGTGCCTGCTCGACGCGCTCCGCGCGCGGGCCCCGCATGCCGCGCTCGGCGACGCCGAAGCCGGTCGCGTTGGCGACGACGCCCATCTCGGCGGCGATCTTGGTCCCGTCGGCGAACGACGTGATCATCTTCGGCCGCTGGCCGTGGGCCTCGGCGAACCCCTTCTGGGTCTCGGGCGTCCGCTTGTGGTCGAGGAGGCTCTTGATGTTGCCGGCCAGGATCGGCCGGAAGCCCAGCAGCCGCACCTCGTCCACGAGGTCCATGATCACGGCCGGCTGGTCGCCGGCCATGTCGGTGAGGACGACGCCGGCGGCATCGGCGCGGGTCTTGAGGATCGGCCCGAGGCAGGAGTCCAGCTCCGCGTTGACCAGCACGAGGTGCTTGCCGGCATCGATCGTGCGGAGCGCGACGCCCGCCCCGAACTCGACCTCGCCGGTCGCCTCCACGATGGCTTCGATGCCGTCGGCATCGGTGAGCAGCGTCGGGTCGTCGGTGACCACCGGGCGGTGGCGGCGGATGGCGGCGTCGAGGTCCGCGGCAGAGGCCGCGTACGCCGGGTCGCCCGCGCCGGCTTCGCGGTAGGCGCGCTCGGCCTGGGCCACGGTCCGGTTGGCGATGGCCACGAGCTCGATGCCCGGGATGCGGCGGATGATCCGGGCCGCGAAGCCGCGGCCCGCGTAGCCGGCGCCGACCAGGCCGACGCGGATCGGGTCGCCGGCGGCCGCGCGCGCCTCGAGGGCGCGGAGGAGGGTGCTCATGCGTGGGTCTCCGGGGTGATGTCGGGCCAGGCCATGTCCTTCTCGGACACGATCACGCCCTCGGTGATCGGCCAGTCGATGCCCAGGGCGGGGTCGTTCCAGCGCAGGCCACGCTCCATCCCCGGCACGTACGGGTGGGACACCTGGTAGCTGACCTCCGCGTCGTCCTCCAGCGCCTGGTAGCCATGGGCGCAGCCGGCCGGTACGAACACCATCCGGCGGCTGTCCGCGTCGATGACGTGGCCCTGCCACTGGCGATAGGTCGGCGAGCCGGGACGAAGGTCGACGGCCACGTCGAACACCGCGCCGCGGGTGCACCGGAGGAGCTTCGACTCGCCGTACGGCGCGACCTGCCAGTGGAGCCCGCGGATCGTCCCGCGGTGGCGGTTGGTGGACAGGTTGACCTGCACCGCGCGGGTGTCGACGCCGAGCTGCTCGGACCACGCGTCGTCCCAGATCCGGGCGAAGAACCCCCGCTCGTCGCCGATCCGGGTGAGGTCGATGAGGAATGAGCCCTCGAGACCCGCAGGGAGCGGCTTCATCGCGCGTCCCCCGCCTCGGTCCCGGGCGCCCGGATCCAGAAGAACCGTTCGTCGATCTGCCCGGTGGCGAGCAGGTGCCGGATCTGCTTGATCCGGGTGTGACCCCGCCACTCGAACAGCTCGGTGCTCATGTCCACGGCCTGGAAGACCTCGAGCAGCTGCCGCGCGCCGCGGGCCACGTCGTACCGCGTCTCGAACCCCAGGCGCTCGTGGATCTTGTCGAAGTTGGCGCGGTAGTTGCGGTGGTCGCCGGTGCTGTCGCCGTACTCGGTCCGGCAGCCCGGGAACGTGTCGGCGATCATCTCGGCCACGTCCCGGACCTGGTGATTCTGCAGGTTGCTGCCCACGTTGAAGATCTCGCCGTGGACGAGGTCGCGTGGAGCCCGGAGCACGAGGTCGATCGCCTGGCTGATGTCCAGGATGTGCACGAACGGCCGCCACGGGCGCCCGTCGCTGTCCATGCGGATCACCTTCTCGGTCCAGGCATGACCGGCCAGGTCGTTGACGACCAGGTCGAAGCGCATCCGCGGCGACGCGCCGAAGGCCGTCGCGTTGCGCAGGAACGTCGGCGAGAAGTCGTCGTCCGCGAGGGCCGGGACGTCGCGCTCCACGAGCACCTTGCACTTGGCGTACGCCGTCAGCGGGTGGACCTCGGAGGTCTCCGTGCTGTCCGTGTCACCCGCGGCGCCGTACACGCTGCACGACGACATGTAGATGAACCGCTCGACCCCGGCCGCCTTGGCCATCGTGGCCAGGTTGACGCTGCCGTGGTGGTTGATCTCGAACGTGATGTCCGGGTTCAGCTGGCCCACCGGGTCGTTCGACAGCTCTGCCAGGTGGACGACGGCGTCGTAGCCGGCCAGGTCCTCGACGCCGACCCGGCGAATATCCCTCGCGATCCAGCGCGGCGAGCGGTCCACGCCGTGGTACAGCCAGCCGACGCGATGGAACCCCGTGTCGAGCCCGGTCACGTCGTACCCGCGATCCAGCAGGTAGGCGCACAGGATCGTGCCGATGTAGCCCTCGCTGCCCGTGACCAGGACGTGCATCAGGCCCACACCTTCCACGGCGCGTCACCGGTGGCCCACAGGCTCTCGAGCATGACGCGGTCACGCATCGTGTCCATGCACTGCCAGAACGACTCGTGGCGATATGCCATCAGCTGTCCGTCCGCAGCGAGACGTTCCATCGGCTCCTTCTGGAAATACACGTCGTCGCTGTCGATGTAGTCAAGCACCGCTCGCTCCAGGACCATGTAACCCCCGTTGATCCAGCCTTCCCCCGTCTGGGGCTTCTCCGAGAACTCGGCGACCGCGTCGCCGTCGAGCTGGACGTGGCCGAAGCGGGCGGGTGGGCGCACCGCGGTGATCGTGGCCAGGCGTCCGTGGGACCGATGGAAGTCGACCAGGCGACCGAGGTCGACGTCCGACACTCCGTCGCCGAACGTCATCAGGAACGGCCCATCGAGGAGGTGCGCCACCCGGCGCATCCGCCCGCCGGTGGCCGTCTCGAGCCCGGTGTCAACGAGGTGGACCGTCCAGTCCTCGACGTCGTGGCGCGCGCGCTCGATGACGCCACGGCTGGTGTGGACCGTCAGGTTCCCCGACAGGGAGGCGTACTGGGCGAAGTACTGCTTGATGAGTTCGCCCCGGTAGCCCAGGGCGATCACGAAGTCGGTGTGCCCGTAGTGGGAGTAGTGCTTGAGGATGTGCCACAGGATGGGATCGCCGCCGATCTCGACCATGGGCTTGGGCTTGGTGATGGTCTCCTCGGACAGGCGGCTGCCCATGCCCCCCGCCAGGATCACAGTCCGCACTGGTTTCGCGTCTCCCGATAGCCGAGCCCGCAGTCCGTCGCGGGCACGCGCCACGCACTGGTACCTTCGAATGATGGTACCTCCGGGCCAGCCCGTACGATGATCGGGCCGCATGGCCGGGCAGGTATCCGGTGCCCGCGGACACCGCGCGACCCGGGACCACCGGTCGCCGCCCGCCACGACGCCGCGTCGCAGGCCGCACAAGCCAAACAGGCTCCGAGGATCGCAAGCGTGAAGGTCGTTCTCTTCTGTGGGGGTCAAGGGCTCCGGCTGCGTGACCACTCGGAGCAGGTACCCAAGCCGATGGTCACCGTCGGGTACCGCCCGATCCTGTGGCACGTGATGCGCTACTACGCCCACTTCGGGCACCGCGAGTTCATCCTGTGTCTCGGCTACAAGGCGGACCACATCAAGGACTATTTCCTCAACTACCAGGAGGCCCGGTCCAACGACTTCGTCCTGTCAGGCGATGGCAACATCGAGCTGCTGGCCCGGGACATGTCGGAGTGGCGAATCACCTTCGTGGACACCGGGCTCAGCGCCAACGTCGGCCAGCGCCTGCGGGCCGTGCGCAAGCACGTCGGGGATGAGCCATTCCTGGCCAATTACGGGGACGTCCTGACCGACGCGCCGCTGAATGCCCGGATCGACCGGTTCCTGGCCGGCGACGCCATCGCCTCGTTCATGTGCGTGCGGCCGACGAGCTACTCCTTCCACATCGTCAAGCTCGGTGACGCGGACCGCGTCGCCGCGATCAAGGACGTCGCCACGTCCGACCTGTGGATCAACGGCGGCTACTTCATCTTCCGCCCCGAGATCTTCGATCTCATCCAGCCCGGCGAGGAGCTTGTCCAGGAGCCGTTCGCGCGGTTGATTGCGGCCGGCCGGCTGCAGGGCGACCCGTACGAGGGATTCTGGGCGCCGATGGACACGCTCAAGGACGTCCAAGCGCTCCAGTCCGCGTTCGACGGTGGCCGCCCGCCGTGGGCGCTGTGGCAGAACGGGACGGCTTGAGGCGATGCGCCGTCTGACGTTCGCAACGCCGGGGCCGCTGAACCTGCTCGCCGTGGGCGCCCACGCCGACGACGTCGAGATCGGCGGCGGCGCCACGATCCTCCGGCTGCTCGCAGAGCACCCCGGCAGCACCATTCGATGGCTGGTGGCGTCGGCCACCACGACCCGCGCCGACGAGGCGCGATCGAGCGCCGCGGCGTTCTCCGCCGACGCGGCCAGCCACGACCTGATCGTGGGCGATCTTCCTGACGGGCGTCTGCCTGCCGCGCTCCCGGCGCTCAAGGACCTGCTGGAGTCGATCAAGGATCAGGATCCCGACCTGATCCTCGCTCCCCACGTGCAGGACCTGCACCAGGATCACCGGATCGTCGCAGAGACGGTGTGGCAGAC
Source organism: Chloroflexota bacterium (assembly GCA_040755495.1). Taxonomy (GTDB): domain Bacteria; phylum Chloroflexota; class Limnocylindria; order Limnocylindrales; family CSP1-4; genus CAIXZV01. Next base: position 12,512 of record JBFMAT010000014.1, on the reverse strand, counting down.
GTTCCGGAGCCACCTCGTCATCGAGTACGAGATCCCGAAGTACGACGGCGACCTGGGCCGGCCGAACCTGTTCGTGGATGTCGATGAGGAGACCCTCGAACGCAAGATCTCGCTGCTGCAGGCACACTTCCCCTCGCAGCACGGCCGGACGTGGTGGCGCCCCGATTCGTTTCGGGCGATCGCCCGGTTGCGGGGCATCGAGGCGGCGACGGACTGCGCCGAGGCGTTCCACTGTCGCAAGATCATCCTCTGACCCGGCCGTCAGCGGCGGGCCGGCCATCATCCGAATCGGAGGCGAACGAGTCTGCTCATGGCCCTCGAACGGCTCATCCCCGCCAATGCGTCCGGCGGCGTCGCAGTCCTGGTGCGCTCCATCCTCGCGGTCGTGGTCCTGACCGCGGTCGCGGCGACGGCCGCGTTCGGCATCACCAGTGCCGCCCCCAAGGTGTACACGGCGGAGACGCAGCTGGTGGTCACGGCCGGGCTCGGCCTGGACGTCACCGGCGACGTCATCACGGCGCCACGGCTGGCGCAGACGTACGGGACCCTGGCCCTGACCCGCCCGGTGCTCCAACGGGTGATCAGCGACCTCGAGCTGCCGTACAGCCCCGAGGACCTCGGGCTCCAGGTCCAGGTCGCCACGGACGCGAGCTCCCCGTTCATCATCATCGCGGTGACCAACGAGAGCGCGGTCCGCGCGGAGGAGACCGCCAACGCGCTGGGCGACATCCTCGTCGAGCTGTCCACCGTGGAGGGTGCCGCCGGCGAGCCCGATGAGGCGATCCTCGCGATCGTCGAGCGCGCCGCGACCCCGCTCGAGCCGTCCGGCCCGCGCGTGCTGTTCAACACGATCATCGCCGCCGCCGTCACGCTCGTGCTGGCCGTGGCCGCCGTGGCGGCGATCGCCTACGCCCGGAGCGAGCCCGGATATCCGCAGGAGAGCGCCGAATGAGGGCCCTGGTCACGGGCGGCGCAGGCTTCATCGGCCACCACCTGGTCCGGGCGCTCGTCGACCGGGGGGACGACGTCGTGGTGCTCGACGACTTCAGCACGGGCCGGCGTGAGCGTCTCGCGGGCGTCGCCGTGTCGCGGGTCGTCGAGGGAGACATCCGCGCCGGCCCGGAGCTGGCCGACGCCCTGGGCGACCGCGAGGTGGTGTTCCATCTCGCGGCCATCGCGTCCGTCGCGCTGTCCGTCACCGACCCGGTGACCACGAATGCGGTCAACGTCGATGGGACGGTTCGCCTCATGGTCGAGGCCGCCTCCGCGGGCGTCCGGCGCGTCGTCGTGGCCAGCTCGTCGGCCGTGTACGGGGGCGACCCGCGACTGCCCAGCCGCGAGACGGACCGACCCGATCCGCAGTCTCCCTACGCGACCAGCAAGCTGGCAGGCGAGCACTACGCCCACAACATCGGCGCCGCGGGCGGCGTCGAGACCGTCGTGCTGCGCTACTTCAACGTGTTCGGACCGGGCCAGGATCCCAAGGCCGAGTACGCCGCGGTCGTGCCACGCTTCATCACGGCGGCACTCGCCGGCGAGCGGCCGATCATCTACGGCGACGGGCGGCAGTCCAGGGACTTCACCTTCGTGGGTGACGTGGTCGCGGCCAACCTGGCCGCCGCGGCCGTCCCGGACGCCGTCGGGCTGACCGTCAACGTCGGATCCGGCGAACGCCGGTCGCTGCTCGACCTCCTGGGAGCCGTTGGCGCGGCGGCCGGCAGCGTGCTGGATCCCACGTTCGAGGCGCCGCGCGCCGGCGACGTCCGCGACTCGCAGGCGGACATCACGCTGGCGGCGACCGCGCTCGGATACCGCCCATCGGTGGACCTGGCCGAAGGCATCGGCAGGACCCTTGCGTCGTACCGCCGGCCCGCGGCATCCGCCTCCGGCGGCGCCTGATCCCATGGCCAGCACGGCGACCCCGGAACCCGTCCCGGCTCCGGCACCGGCGGCGCGAGCTCCGCAGCGCGTCACCCTCGTCATCTCGTCGCTCGAGATGGGCGGTGCCGAGCGGGTGATGACGGAGCTCGCCAACCACTGGGTGACGCTGGGCTGGACGATCACGATCATCCACTACTCGCCACCCTCGAAGCCGCCCGCCTACCCGCTCGACCCGCGCATCTCGGTGGTTCCCCTCGGGTTGCACCGGGAGTCGCACTCTCCGGTCTCGGCCGTCCGCAACAACGTGCACCGGATCCGCGCAGTGCGGCGGGCGATCCGCGAGACCCGACCGGAGGTCGTGCTGTCGTTCATGGCCAACGTCATCACCATGCTCGCGACGCTCGGGCTCGGGGTCCCGGTGCTGGTGAGCGAGCATCGTGGCCCGCGGGGCGAGCTCAGCCTGCCGTGGAGCATCCTCCGGGAAGTGACGTACCGGCGTGCCGTGTTCGTCGTGATGCTCACCCACAGCGCCCTCGCCCACTTGTCGCCGACCCTCCGGCGGCGCGGACGGGTGGTGCCCAATCCCCTGCCGTCGTCGTTCCTCGCTCGCGAGGTGCGCGTGGAGCCCACCGAGGGCGCGATGGCTGCCGGCCCGGTCATCATGGGGCTGGGGCGCCTGGGACCCGAGAAGGGGTTTGACCTGCTGATCCGCGCCTTCGCGAGGATCACCGGCGAGTGGCCGACGGCGAGGCTCGTGATCTGGGGCGAGGGCGACGAGCGCCGCAACCTGGAGGCGCTCGTCGCCGAGCTGGGCCTCGGGGGGCAGGTCTCGCTGCCGGGGACCACGCCGGTGCCCGAGGACGAGCTGCTGGCCGCCACCGTGTTCGTCCTGTCCTCCCGGAAGGAGGGCCTGCCGATGGCGCTGATCGAGGCGATGGCCCTCGGCCGAGCCGTCGTCGCCTGCGACTGCGACCATGGGCCACGTGACATCATCACCGACGGCGTCGACGGGTTGCTCGTGCCGCCCGAGGACGTGGACGCTCTCGCCGACGCGATCGGCGGCCTCCTCCGCGACGACGCCCGCCGCGCGAGCCTGGCCCGCGGGGCGATGGCGGTCCGCGAGCGCTTCACGATCGAGGCGGTGTCGTCACGGTGGGAGGCCCTGTTCAGGGAGGCGGTGCGCCGATGACGAGCGGCGCCGCGGTCCGGCCCGGGCCCCGTCCCGCCTCGCGCCCGTGGCTGCCGCCGGCGGTCTGGCCCGTCGTCGGCTCGCGACTGCAGATCGTGGTCGGTCCGGCCCTCGCGTTGCCCTACCTGGTGGCCCTCGGGGCGGGTGAGGAGCGGATCGCCCTCGTGGTGATCGCGATGAGCGCGGCCGTGTCGGTGGCGTGGCCGGCGGCCGGCCTGGCGATGTTCGTCATGATCATGCCGATGCGTGAGCCGGAGATCCTCGTCCCGATCCGGATCAACGCGATCATGGCCGGCGCGATCTTCATGGGCTGCATCCTCCGGCTGCCCGTGGACCGGCTGCGGCTGCGGGTCCATCCGGGCGTGGTGATGCTGGTCGGCTACGTGCTCATCTCGGCCCTGAGCCTCCCGTCGCCCCTGAACGGACTCGCGCCCGACTGGCTGCCCTCCGCGATGAACGCGCTGATCCGGTTCTCGACGGGCGTCGCGCTGTTCCTGTCCGCGACGTACCTGTTCCGGCTGATGTCGCCCTGGCCCATCCTCGCGCTCGCGATGCTGGGCACCGGCCTCACCGCCCTGCTCGCGATCGGCGACATCACGTCGTACCTGCCGTTCACGGCCTTCACCGGGGGCCTCGTGGAGGACACGGGGAACGCGCGGGCCAGCGGCGCGTTCGCGGACCCGAACTTCCTCGGCCTGTACGCGGCCACCGCCTTCACCTTCGGGCTGGGCGCGCTGGCGGCGGCTCGCCGGTCGATCAAGCTCGCACTGCTCCCGCTGGTGCTCCTCCTGCTGGCGTGCGTCGCGCTCACCTACTCCCGCGGGGCGTACGTGGGGGTGGCAATCGGCGCGGTCGTGCTCGTCTGGCAGCGGCACCGGGCGGCCGCCGTCGTCCTGGCGGTCGTCATCGGCATCATCGGCGTGACGCTCTATCCGGCCTTCCTCGAAGCGCGCCAGGGGGGAGCCCTCATTCCCGTCGACACCTACGACCTGGCGCAGAGCGAGGCGTCGCGACGCGCGATCCTGTTGGCGGGCGTCGCGATGTTCCTGGCTCACCCGATCGTCGGGGTCGGCTTCGGGGTGTTCCAGTACGTCAGCCCGTTCTTCATCAGGGGCGCGGCGCCGGACTCCACCTTCTCGCACAACCAGTACCTCAACATCCTCGCCGAGCAGGGCCTGGTCGGCGCCTTCCTGGTCGGGGCGATGGTCGTCATCGCGGCCGTCGCCATCCGGCGCAGCGGCAGTCCCCTGGCCCCGGCCACGCTGGGGATGGGCGCGGCGCTGCTCGGCACGTCCGCGTTCCTCCACTCCGGTACTGTGTTCCAGAGCCTGAGCCTGCTGTGGCTCGTGCTCGCTGTCACCCTGGCCACCGGATCGCGTCGGGGCCACCCGTCCAAGGAAGGCTGACGCATGCGCGTGCTCGTCACCGGCGGCGCCGGGTTCATCGGACATCACCTCGTCGCGGCGCTGCTCGCCCGGGGCGACGAGGTCGTCGTGCTCGACGACTACAGCACGGGCCTTCGTTCGCGGCTCGACGGGGTTCGCGACCTGATCACGATGGTGGAGGGCGACATCCGCGACCCGGACGCGACGGCCCGCGCGACGGACGGCGTGGAGGTCGTGCTCCACCAGGCGGCGATCCCGTCGGTGGCCCGGTCCGTGGCCGATCCGCTGCGCTCCAACTCGGTCAACGTGGACGGGACCATCCGGCTCATGCTTGCCTGCGTGGCGGCCGGCGTCCGGCGCGTGGTGGCCGCCGGCTCCTCGTCCATCTACGGCGCCAGCCCGGAGCTGCCGCGGCGCGAGACGCAGCGGCCCGACCCGCGGTCGCCGTACGCCGTGAGCAAGCTCGCCACGGAGCAGTACGTCCACACGCTCGGGGAGCTCCACGGGATCGAGACCGTGGTGCTCCGCTACTTCAACGTGTTCGGGCCCGGCCAGGACCCGGGGTCGCAGTACGCGGCGGTCGTCCCGAAGTTCATCACCGCGGCGCTCGCGGGCGAGCGGCCCGTCATCCACGGCGACGGGCGACAGTCCCGCGACTTCACCTATATCGACAACGTGGTCTCGGCCAACCTGCTGGCAGCGACCGCGGCCGGCGTCAGCGGCGTGACCGCGAACGTGGGATGCGGGGGCCGGTTCGACCTGCTGCAGCTCCTCGATCGCATCCGCGACGCGGTCGGGGACCTGCCGGAGCCGGTCTTCGAACCGACCCGCGCGGGCGACGTCCGCGACTCGGAGGCGGACATCGGGGTCGCGCGGGAGCGTCTGGGCTACGAGGTCCTGGTGCCCTTCGACGAGGGCGTGCGCCGGACGGTGGCGTGGTATCGAGAGGCGGGCGGGCAGCCTCGACCGCTCGCGAGGGCGGATGCAGGACGCTGATGAACCCGGGAGCCGCCCAGCGGGCCAGTCCGAGGTAACCGGCCCGTTCGGCGCACGCGGCCCGTTGGACGGCATCGTCGAGGGCGACGCGGGATCCAGCGTGCTTCGGGGGGCCGCCAAGGCGGCCGCGCTCCTCACTGCCGCCGGCCTCGTGGGCCAGGTCTTCACGCTGATCCGCGAGCTGTTCGTCGCGAACCAGGTCGGCGTGTCCCAGGATCTCGACGCCCTGCTCGTCGCGACGGTCGCGCCGGTCATGCTCGCGGGTCTCCTCGCGAGCGGCACCGCGGCGGCGATCGTGCCCGGCTACGTTGGGGTGCGGCTCAGCGCGGGCAGGCCGGCGGCCGATCGGCTGTTCGGCGCGACGCTCGGCTGGACCGTGCTGATCGGGACCCTCCTCTCGGTCGCGGTGGTGGCCGCATCGGTGCCCCTCGTCGCGGTCACCGGGCCGGGACTGGGCGAGACGGCCCGGGCCGCCGCGGGCAGCTTCGTCCCGTACGTCGCTCCGATGCTGGTCCTGTACGCGGTCGGCAGCCTGCTGGCCGCGATGTTCCAGATCCATGACCGGATGCGGGCGGTCGCGCTGGCGTGGATGGCCGGGCCGATCGTCTCGGTGATCGTGACCGTCGCCTTGTGGAACGGCCTGGGCCTGACGGCCCTGGCGATCGCGATGACCGCCCAGCAGGCGGTGATCGTCACCGTGCTGATCGCCAGCGCGTGGGCGTTCCGGATCCTGCCGAGGCTCACGCTGCGGGCCGACTGGACCGACGCCGTCCGGTTCGTCCGGCATGCCCTGCCGCTCACGATCAGCGCGTCCGTGCTCCAGTTCAACCTGCTGACCGACCGCGCCGTGGCGACGCTGATCGCGCCCGGCGCCGTGAGCGCATTGCGCTATGCGGAGGGCGTCATCCGGATCCCCATGAACGCCATCGTGCCGGCATGGACGGCGGCCATCTACCCGGCGCTCGTCAGGGCTTCGCTGCTGGGCGACTCGCGTTCGTTCGCGGACGCGACGGCAGGTGCCCTGCGCTACATCCTCGCCGTGTTCGTGCCGCTCTCGCTGGCGACCGCGGCGATGGCACCGCTCGTGGTCGAGCTGGCATACGGCCGTGGTGCGTTCGACCAGCGGGCGGCGCTCCTCACGACGGCCGCGCTGGTTGGCTTCGCCCCGCTCCTCGTCCTCACGATGATCCAGGCCGTCCTGACAGGCGCCCACAACGCGCGCCAGCGCGGTGCGTTCCTGATGGCCATGGGGTTCCTCAACGCGTTCCTGAACGCCGTCCTCAATGTCGGCCTGGGGCTGCTCATCGGCATCGCCGGGGTCGCCCTGTCGACCTCGCTCACGATGGGCGTGATCCAGCTCGTGAACGCCTGGCGCCTCGGCTCCATCGAGGAGGCGTTCGCCCTGGGCGGGCTGCTGGTCGTTGCCGCCCGGGCGGTCGTGGCCAGCCTCGTCGTCGCCGTGCCCGTCGGCCTGGTCGCGTGGAACCTCCCGTACGGCGTCGGGGCGCCGGTCGCGCTGGGCATCCTCGTCGCGCTCACGACGGCAGGCATGGCGGGCTACATCGCGATCGCGCGCCTGATCGGGCTGAGCGAGCCGTGGATCGTCGCCCGGACGCTGCTCGGCTCCTCGCGCCGTCGTCGCCCCGAGGCCCGATGACCGCCCCGCGCCGGCTCCGCGTCATGTACCCCGCCGGGCTGTCGCCCGGCGGGGCGGAACGTCAGCTGATGCTGCTGGCCGAGCACCTGCCGCGCGACCGCTTCGACGTGTCGTTCGTCCTGCTGCTGGGGATGACCGACATGGCGCGCGAGGCGGAGCGGAGCGGCGCGATCGTCCATGCGCTCGGCGCACCGCGTCGCGCCGGCCAGTCGCTGCCGGCCTATGCGGCCAGGGTGGCCGGCCAGGCGGCGGCCTACGTCGGGATCTGCCGCCGAGAGCGGTACGACATCGTCGATGCGTGGCTGTACCTGGGCTACGGCCTCGCCGCGGTCACGCGTCCCCTGTCGCGGGTGCCGGTCCTCGTCGCCGGCCGCCGCAGCCTCGGGGCGTTCAAGGCGGGCTTCGGCCCCGCGGAGCGCGTGATCGACGGGATCGCGAGGCGGTCCGCCGACGTGATCGTGGCCAACTCGAACGCCGTCGCCGAGGACACCATCCGTCGGGAAGGCGTCCATCCCTCGCGCGTCCGCGTCATCCGCAACGGCGTCGTGATCCCGCCGCTCACCGGGCCGGCCGGGCGCGATGCCGGCCGGGCCCGGATCGGGGTCACGGACGACCGTCCCGTCGTGGGCTGCGTCGGCACCTTCAAGCCGGGGAAGGGCCAGGCGCTCGTGGTGCGCGTCATGGCCACCATCGCGGGGCGCGGGCCGGAACCCTGGCTCGTGTTCGCCGGAGACGGCCCGGAGCGGCCGGCGGTCGAGCGGATGACCCGCGAGGCCGGGCTCACGCGCGTCCGGTTCCTGGGGACCGTGCCCGATGCGCGAGTGCTCTACGCTGCCTTCGACCTCCTGGTGTCGGCATCCGATGCCGAGGGCCTGCCCAACGTTCTGCTCGAGGCCGCCGCAGCTGGCGTCCCGGTCGTCGCGACGGCTGCGGGTGGCTCGCCGGAGGTCGTCGCCCACGGCGAGACCGGCCTGTTGGTGCCGGTCGGGGATGTGGAGGGCCTGACGGCCGGGGTGTTGCGCCTGCTGGACGACGCGACCCTCGCGGCACAGATGGGCAAGGCGGCGCGAGCGCACGTGGCGAGATGGTTCGGCGTGGAGCGGTTCATCGCCGAGACGGCGGCGCTGTACGAGGAGATGCACGCACGACATGGCGGATGAGAGCACACGGGGGTCACGCCGACGCCGGCCGCGCGTGTTGCGCGTCATCACGCGTCTCGCGGTCAGCGGCGTGTCGACCCATGTCACGCTGGCGAATCAGGGGCTCACCCGGCGCGGCTGGGACACGCTCCTCGTCCATGGGCGCATCCAGCCGGACGAGCTGGAGATCGAGCTGCCGGTCGAGGACGTCGCGACGCTTCGGGTGGAGTCCCTCGCCCGCCCGATCCGCCCGGTTGCGGACCTGCGCGCGGCCGCGAGCCTCCTGAACGTCGTCCGCTCGTTCCGGCCGGACATCATCCACACCCATCACTCGAAGGCCGGCATGGTGGGCAGGTCGGTTGCCTTCGTCGCCCGCGTGCCGAGCGTCCACACGTTCCACGGCCACGTCTTCGAGGGCTACTTCAGCCCGCGGGTCTCTGCGTCGATCGTGGCGGCCGAACGGCTGCTGGCGACGCGGACGACGCGCCTGATCGCCCTGGGGCCGCTCCAGCGCGATGACCTGCTGGCGCGGGGAATCGGGCGTGCCGACCGGTTCGAGATCGTCCCGCTCGGGCTCGACCTGCACCGATTCCGTCCCGCCGATCGACGGCTCGCTCGCGAGCAGCTGGGCCTGCCGGCCGACGCCCTGATCCTGGTGTTCGTCGGGCGCCTCGTACCGATCAAGCGCGTTGACCGGATGATCCGCGCCTTCACGCGACTCCGGGCCCGGCGCCCGGACGCCCGGCTGTACGTCATCGGTGATGGCACCGAGCGCGAGCCGGCCGAGACGCAGGCGGCCGAGGCGGGCGTGGGCGAGGCCGTGACCTTCTGCGGCTGGCGGACCGACACCGAGGCCTGGTATGCCGCGGCGGACTTCGTATGCCTGTCGTCCGACAACGAGGGCACCCCGCTGGCGATCATCGAGGCGGCGGCGGCCGGACGACCCGCGGTCGCGACGGCCGTCGGTGGCGTGGCCGATGTCGTCATCGACGGCGTGACCGGGCTCCTGGCGTCCGCGACGGACGAGGACGCCCTTGCCGGGGCGCTGATCCGCCTCGCGGATGACCCGGACCTGCGCGCCCGTCTCGGCGAGGCCGCGCCCGACGCCGCGGCGCGCTTCGGCGCCGAGCGGCTGGTGGACGACCTCGAGCGGATCTACCTGCAGGTGCTGGCCCGGCGGCCGTGACCCGGTGCGCCTCGACTAGCGGGCGATCCCGCGGCGGTCGCGACCGGGGATGAAGCGTGCCAGGCCCAGGCGCTCGATCGCATACACGCCAACGCCGAGGGGCAGGGCAGCGAACCACAGCAGCCTCGCGGCCGGTCGTTCGAGCAGGCGGACCTGCATCGCGAGGTCCTCGCCGGCCCACAGCGCGCTGCGCGAGTACTTGGCCGCCTTCAGGTAGTACTTCAGCGGCGCGTAGCGGAGGTAGCGCAGGTGATCGTCGATCACGGCCCCCGCCTCCATCCGCTCGCCGAGCGCGTTCTTGCGGAGGTCGCGGACGCCCTTCGTGAGGGTGTCCGGCTGGTCGAAGTAGACCACCCCGAGGTACTCGTTCACGAACCGGGTCCGGTACTTGCGCCCGATCGCCCCCCAGACGAGGTGGCTGGACATCATGCCCGTGTATCCGGCCACGGTCGGATACGGGAACTCGCGCATGACGTCGGTCCGCTGGAAGCCCCACTTCTCGCCCAGCACGCGGTAGCGGTAGTACACCTCGGTCGCGTTCGAGTCGAAGATGTCGGTCGGGTACGGGTCCCCCGTCGGCGCCCCGTTCTCGTCCACGGCGAGCGCCGTGACCCCAGCGTAGCCGGCCCGCTGGTCCGCGGGGATGCCGTCCCAGATCGCCTTGAAGCGCTCCAGCGCCTCCGGCACGGCGCCGTCATCCGAGTCCAGCGTCACGAACAGGTCGCCGCGCGCCTCGCGCACTGCCACGTTCGAGGACCCGTGATGCCCGCGGTTCGCGTGGCGGATGTAGCGGATCGGGAAGTCGGCCTCCGCCTGCCATCTCGCGATCAGCTCCTGCGTGCCGTCGTCGGAGTCGTTGTCGACGACGAGCCACTCAAAGTCCCGGAAGGTCTGCGAGCGCAGGCTCTCGTACGGGCGGTGCAGGGTTCGGGCGCGATTCCGGGTGCCCGTGTAGACGGTGAACGTGTACTGGGGCTGCGCGGTGTCGTCGGCCATCAGGTCCTCTCGAGCTTGGGCTTCGGCGAGGGTCCGGTGTCTGCCGGGTCCCGGCGCTCGATGACGAGGTGCTCCCCGAAGAACCGGGCCTCGAGCCCCGGTCGTCCGGCCAGCCGGCCGCGGAGACCCGGCGGGTACAGCCGGCCCGATCGCGGGTCGATGTTGAAGTGGATGACGACCTTGCCGCCGGGCACGACCGCCGCGACGAAGGCATCGAGCGCGCGCGCCCATTGGTCTGCGGCCCACGAGCCGCCGCCCGGCCCGTTGGCGAAGCTGAACGTCACGCCGAACGCCGACACGATGTCGAACGGGCCGTCCAGCGGTGGCAGCGGCGATGCCGGCGTCACGGCATGGACGATTCGAGGGATCCCCTGGAAGTCGATCAACTCGTTGTACAGCGGCTCGTCGTCGAGGTCGACGCCGAGCACATCGTGGCCCAGAGCTCGGCACAACGACAGAAAGTAGCCTGGGCCGCAGCCGAGGTCGAGGATCCGCTTCGGCCGGCCATCGTCGAACAGGCCGAGCGCGTAGCAGCGGGCCGCCGAGTCGCGCATGAAGTACTCGAGCTCGAGGTACTTGGGCGACGCCTTGGTCGGGAACGGATCCCAGTACCGCCGGAACCGCGCCCTGAACGCCTCCTGATCCCAGCCTGCCAGGACCTTGCTCGCGAGCGCCGTCGCGCGGCTGGACGTGCGGCGGAGCCGGATTGCATAGGCCAGGTGGCGGAGCTGCTCGGCGGGGCGCCGAAGCGACCACGCGCGGCCGTCGCCCGTCAGCTCGGTCCACCACGTGCGCGGGCTTCGTGACATCGCGCCGAGTCTACATGGGGTCCCGGTGCGTCCGGGCACCTGCCCCATCCACGACGGACGACACCAGACCGGCCACCTGCTGACATGAGCCGGGACCTTCGGGCTCGGAGGCGTCCTGCTGTGGCCGGACCATCTCCCCATGGCGGCCGCGCGGGGTCCAGTGCAGACTCCCCTGGCGATCGCCTCGTCCCAGCGCGGTCGACCCTCGAAATAGCACACCCGTCGCGAGGCGGGGCCGCAAAGCCACGGGGCTCACGTAGTCAGCCGGGCTGCCGAAAGGAGTCCCACCTCCATGTTCTGGAATGGAGAGCGCTGGCTACCAGACGATGGACAGCCAATCCCCGCGTCCCTGCCCCCGACCCGCCGCCGGTTCCGCGACTGGGCCTCGACTGGGATCATCGTCCTCGCCCTCGTTGCCTTGGCGGTGCCGCTCGTGGCCGTCTCGGCTGCCAGGCCATCCGGAACGACTCTGCTCGCTGAGTGGTCGGCGACGTCCGACGTTGCCGTAATCCAGGAGTCCAACCGCCGCATCAGCTACCGCGGCGGCTGGGAGTTGGCCTACTACCCGAACTACCTGGGCGGCAAGGTGCGGGCGGCCGACGCCCAGGGCGCCAAGGCGTCCCTCAAGTTCACGGGTGCCGCGGTCTCGTGGATCGGGCCGGTTGGTCCGACGCGTGGCAAGGCCAAGGTGTACATCGACAACGACCTCGTCACCACGGTGAACACCTGGGCGTCGTCGTTCCGCCCCACGCGGGTCCTGTTCAAGCGGTCCTGGGACACCGTCGGGACGCACCGCATCACGATCGTGACCAGCGGCACGGATGGCCATCCGACGGTCGCCCTCGACGCGTTCCTCGTGCGCCTCGACACAGGCGTTGAGGTGGATCCCGTGGACGATGCGGGACAGCCAATCGGCACCACGCCGCCCGAGGAGTCCGCCGCACCGTCGGAACCGCCTGCACCTACGGTCGCGCCCACTGAGTCGCCGGCTCCCACGCTCGCCCCTGCGCCCACTCCTGCGCCGTCCGCGACGCCGGCACCCGCGCCGACCGCGACGCCGGCACCCGCGCCGACCGCGACCCCGGCACCCGCGCCGACCGCGACGCCGGCACCCGCGCCGACCGCGACGCCGCCCTCGGGCACGACCTACGCCGCCGTGTTCTCGGGCGATGCCACGGGCGCGACCGACGTGACCAGCGCGCTGCGCTCGTTCCTCCAGTCGCACAACGGCCAGCGGGTGGCCCTCGCGACCAACGGCGTGTACAAGGTCACCC
>JBFMAT010000013.1:0-78856 GCA_040755495.1 Chloroflexota bacterium | reverse complement strand
CGGTCGCGGTCGAACTCCCGGCGCGGCCCGCGGTCGCGGTCGAAGCCGCCGTGCCGCTCCTCGCGGGGGGGTGTCGGCAGCGGCGTCGCCTCGGCCGCCTCGCGCTTTGGCGCGGCGCCACCGAGGGCGCTGCGGGGGGCCGCGACGATGCGGGCCGGCTCCGCGCCCATCCCGAGCACGCCCCGGCTGCCGGGGGTGAGGATCTCGAAGTCGAGGTCCCCGAGCCCCACGCCGAACGCCTCGCAGGCGGACTTGATGGCCTCCTCGACGGACTTGCCGGTGAACTCCTGGTATTCGCTCATGGTCAGCGTCGTCTCCCTCGTCGGCCCGTACGGGTCCTGTTGGGCCGGATCGTCGACTGGGCCGACAGGCTGCGGTCGACGGATTTTGCGCGCTCCACCGCGTCGCTGGGCTGGCCGGGCTTGGGGGGCAGGGGCTCAGGGATCTTGACCGGGAATCGCGGCGAGTGGTCGCGGGCGAACTCCGGGTACCAGCCGAGCAGCGGGAACATCCCGCCCCAGCCCAGGATGAGGTACTGCTGGATGACCTGGATGATCGTGGCGGCGATCCAGTACAGGAACAGGCCGGCGGGCAGGAAGCCGCCGTAGAAGATCGAGATCAGCGGCAGGAAGTACGCCATCTGCCGCTGGACCTTGACGTTGGGGTCGTCGGCTGACTTGGGATCCGCTGCCGGCAGCGTCATGCGCGAGGCCACCAGCTGGACCACCGACGACAGGATCGCGAGGATGCTGATCCCGAACCCGGCGATGACGAGGCCCGTGGTGACGGGCTCCGGCAGGCTCCAGTTGATGCCGAACGCCACCGGGTTGAGGCACGGGTTGGTCACCTGGCCCGACGCGTTGAACACTGGGGCCGCCTCGCAGGGCAGGGTCATGAGCTGGACGCCGAACACGTTGAGCATCCCGTTCACGTCGTGGTTGGTGAGGCCCTGGCTGAACACGGAGTACATCGGGATCAGCAGGCCGAACTGGAGCACGATCGGCAGGCAGCCGGACGCCGGGTTCACGCCGCGCTGCTTGTAGAACTCCGCGACGGCGGCCTGCTGCTTCGCGCGGTCGCCCTTGTGCTTGCGCTGGAGCTCCTTGATCTCGGGCTGGAGGAGCTGCATCTGGCGCGATGACACCAGCTGCCGCCGGTACAGCGGGATGACCAGCAGCCGGAGCAGGACCGTCAGGATCAGGATCGCGATCACGATGTTGCCCGTGAGGCGGTCCATCACCACCAGCACGATGAACAGCGCCTGGAAGATCGGCGTGAACAGCCAGGCGAGGAGGTCCAGGGGGTTGGCGCTCGGGTTGGCCGGCGCCAGTGGCGCCTGGCTCAGGGTGGGGGTCACGCCGGGCGAGCCGCTGCCGCCTCCGCCGGACCCCGGCACGCACGCGGCGACGACCAGCGCGATCCCCACGATCAGGGCGAGCGGCGCCAGCCGGACGAGGAGGCTCTGGAGGCGGATCACGCGGTGCTCTCGTTCCTCAGCGGACCGGGTCGTAGCCGCCCGGGTTCCATGGATGGCAGCGGGCGATGCGCCGGGCGCCCATCCAGCCCCCTCGCAGCAGACCGTACTTCCGGATCGCCTGCTCCGTGTAGCGCGAGCACGAGGGCTCGAACCGGCAACCGGACGGCAGCCAGGCGAACACGACCCGGTAGAGGCGAATCAGCCCCACCCCGATCGCGACCCCGACACGTCTCACGGTTCCGATCGACCTCCGAGCACGCCTCCCGAGCGGAGGACCCGGTGCAGTGCCCCGACCACTGCGTCGTGGTCGGCCTCGACGATCGCGGGCCGGGCGATGATGAGGACGTCCCAGCCGGGCTGGAACGAGGGCGCCATCACCCTGAGCGCCTCCCGGATCCGGCGCCTGACCCGGTTCCGGACCACGGCCCCCCCGAGCCGCCTGCCCGTCGCCAGGCCGAACCGTGTCTGGTCAAGGTCCGTCCGGACGAACCGTCCGACGAGCAGGGGGTGCGTCTTGCCGACGCCTCCCTCCGCGAGCCGGGCGAAATCCGCCGGGCGGGAGAGCATGACGAGCCGCAGCGGGTTGTGACTGCGCTCGCCGGTCAGGCCGAGAGCTGCTTCCGGCCCTTCGCGCGCCGCGTCGCGAGCACGCGCCTGCCGCCCGCCGTCTTCATGCGGGCCCGGAACCCGTGTTCCTTGGCGCGATGCCGCTTCTTGGGCTGAAACGTCGGCTTGCCCATCGGGACTGTCCGTGATCCTCTCCATGGCCTTGGGACCCGGAAGCTCCGACCCCTAGAGGCACGCAAACGCGCCGAGCGCCCATGAGCGCGACGGCGCGTGTTCGTCCGGGGGATGATATGGCGGGTCGGGAAGGGGTGTCAAACGGGCGGGCGGCCGCGGCGGGTGCGTCGCGGCGCCGGGCGTCCGGGCCGTCCGGGCGGGCCCTGGGCCACCCGCGTGATACTCCCCCAGGGTATGCGGGAATCGCCTTGCGGCAGCCCCGAGACCCGGTGTATTGTCACCGAGCCCCAGGCGCCGGGACGCCGCGGAGGCCCTCCGAGAGGAAGCCCGTCCGCCCGTCCAGCGGCTCCGGCAGGATCGTTCTTGCGATACTCGCGGCGCTTCTCCTCGACCAGGCTCCGCGGTCGGCGTTACCCATCGAAGCCACCACTCAAGCCGGGATCAAGATCGCAGGATGGACGCGAAGCAGGTCTGGCGCGCTGCGCTTGGAGAGCTCCAGGTCTCCCTGTCGCCGGCCAACTTCGAGACCTGGCTGCGCGATACCCATCTCGTGGACGTGGACGACCAGCGGTTCCGGATCGCGGTCCCCAACGGCTTCGCGAAGGACTGGCTGGAGACCCGCTACCGCTCGCTGATCTCGCAGACGCTCGCGCGCGTCGTGGGCTACAGCGTCCAGGTCGAGTTCGTGGTCGCCAACGGGGACGCCAAGGGCCAGGCGGCCGCCGAGGTGGTCACCCAGCCGGTGCGCGTGGAGCCCACCCGTGTCGGCGCCCCCGAGGGCGCGGCTGCCGGCGCCACGAACCTCAACCCGCGCTACACGTTCTCGAACTTCATCGTCGGATCGGCCAATCGGCTGGCCCATGCCGCCTCGCTGTCGGTCGCCGAGCGCCCCGGGCACGCCTACAACCCGTTGTTCCTGTACGGCGGGGTCGGCCTCGGCAAGACCCACCTGATGCACGCCATCGGCAACGCGGTCGTCGGCAAGTTCCCGCGCAAGCGCGTGGTCTACGCCACCAGCGAGAAGTTCACCAACGAGTTCATCACCTCGATCCAGCAGGGCAAGATCGACGAATTCCGGGCGCGCTACCGGCGGATCGACCTCCTCCTCATCGACGACATCCAGTTCATCGCGGACAAGGAGCGGACCCAGGAGGAGTTCTTCCACACGTTCAACGCGATCCACGAGGACGGCAAGCAGATCGTGCTCTCGTCCGACCGGCCGCCCAAGGCGATCCTCACCCTTGAGGAGCGGCTGCGCAGCCGGTTCGAATGGGGCCTGATCGCGGACCTCACGGCGCCGGACCTCGAGACCCGGATCGCGATCCTGCGCGCCAAGGCGGAGGAGCAGGGCACGCCCATCACGTCGGACGTGATCGAGTTCATCGCCCGCAAGGTGGTGTCCAACATCCGGGAGCTCGAGGGGGCCCTCAACCGGATCGTCGCCTACGCCTCGATGGGCGCCATGCCGATCTCGATCGAGCTGGCCCAGGCCGTCCTGTCCAACGTGCTCTACAACCCCAAGAAGCGGCAGGTCACGCCGGAGCGGATCGCGAAGGCGGTCTCCGACTACTACGGCGTGGGGATGGATGCCCTCCAGGGCCAGAAGCGCGAGAAGAGCATCGTCGTGCCCCGCCAGATCGCGATGTACCTGATGCGCGAGGAGACGGACGTCTCGCTGCTCCGGATCGGTGCCGAGCTGGGCGGCCGGGACCACTCCACGGTCCTCCACGCGTGCGACAAGATCAACCGCGAGATGCAGGTCAACGACGAGATGCGCCGCGAGGTCGCGGCCGTCCGGGAGCTGATCTACTCCGACTGATCCGCCGGCCCGGCCACGACCGCGCAAGGCCGCAGGCCCCCGCCGGCCCGCTGCGCCACGATCCCCCTCGGGCAGTCGCCCGCCGTGCCGTCGAGGCGGAACCCGCCGAGGACAACCCGTGGACAAACGCCCGCCGCGGTGGACAACGCCGGGCCCGACTGCCGAACGGCCGGGGGACGAATCGGCCCGTCGCGACCCCGGCCGCGGCGCCGGCGGCCCGTCGGGTACGTCCATCCACGATCGCGTCCCGGGCCGTCCACGGAATCGCCGGCGTCCGTCCACCGCGGGTCGCGCCTCGTCCCCGGGCCGGGCCCGCACGAACGAGCACGCCCGTCCCCGCGATCCACGGCATGATGATGATGATGACGGGGTGAGAAGATAGGACGATCATTCCACCCGATGACCCGCCCGCACGCGAGGTTCGTCCGCCGTCACGCCGGGACACCGACGACGGGCTCCCCGGCCGTCGCGCCCTCGACACCACTGGAGACCACCACCCGTGAAACTCTCGGTCATGCAGGAGAACCTGGCACGCGGCCTGTCGGTCGTCTCGCGGGCGGTCTCCAGCCGCAGCACCCTGCCCGTGCTCGCCAACGTGCTGCTCCGGACGGAGGATGCCGGCCTCAAGCTGACCGCCACCAACCTCGAGATCGGGATCACCTACTGGGTGCCCGGCAAGATCGAGACCGACGGCGCGACGACCGTCCCGGCGCGCCTGCTCACCGACCTCGTCGGGTCGCTGCCGGCGTCGGAGCGGGTCGACCTCGAGCTCCAGGGCGCCGACACCCTCCACCTGCGCTGCGGCCGCTTCGCGACCCACGTCAAGGGGATCGATGCGGACGAGTTCCCGACCATCCAGACGGCCGGCGAGCGCCCGACGACCCGGGTGTCGCAGCGGGTGCTCAAGCGGGCCCTGGACGAGACGGTGTTCGCGGCGGCCAGCGACGAGGCGCGCCCCATCCTGACCGGCGTCCTCGCCCGCTTCGAGGGCAGCCGGCTGACCCTCGCCGCCGCCGACAACTACCGGATCGCCGTCCGCACGATCGACGTGCTCGACCCCGTCGAGGCGGCCTCGGTCGTCATCCCCGCCCGCGCCCTGGGCGAGCTGGGCCGGATCCTCGCCGACACCGACGATCCCGTGGAGCTGGTACTCGCCCAGGCCCGCAACCAGGTCCTGTTCCACCTCGAGGGCGTGGACATCGTGTCGCGCCTGATCGACGGCCAGTTCCCGAACTACCAGCAGGTGCTCCCGGCCTCGCACGCGACGCGCGCCGAGATCGACCGCGAGGAGCTGCTCCGCGCGGTCCGTCCGGCGGCGCTGATCGCCTCGTCCTCGGCCAACATCGTCAAGCTCCAGGTGGGCGGTGACAACGGTGGCGTGGTCGTGACGGCCACGGCGGAGGTCGGCGACTACACCGGCGACGTGGAGGCCACGGTCGAGGGCGACGCGACGACGATCGCGTTCAACGCCCGCTACCTCAACGACGTGCTCGGCAACGTCCAGGCGGACCGGTTCGCGCTCGAGCTCAACGGGCCCCTCTCGCCGGGCGTGTTCCGGCCGGTGGGCGACGATGCCTACGTGCACGTCGTGATGCCCGTCCGGACCACCTCCTGACGGACGCCGGCGCCCCGATCCTCCGGGGCCTCTCGATCCGCGACCTCCGCGGCTACGCGGCCCTCGACGCCGTGTTCGGGCCAGGGCCGCAGCTCGTATGGGGGCCCAACGCCGCGGGCAAGACGAGCCTGCTCGAGGCCATCGTGCTGCTGGCCTGGGGCCGGTCCCACCGCACGGCCGCGGACGGCGAGCTGGTGCGCTGGGGCACGGAGCTCGCCCGCGTTGAGGCCCGGGTGGGGCGGGCCGGGGACGTGCCCGACGGGCGCGACGCGGTGGAGGTCGCCCTCGTGCGCACGGCGGCCGGCGGCGCCCGCAAGCGGATCCGCGTCAACGGCGTCGCACGGCGCGCGGCGGGGCTGGTGGGCGTGCTCCGGACGGTGATGTTCGCGCCCGAGGACATGCTCCTCGTGGCGGGCTCGCCGTCGCTCCGGCGGGAGGCCCTGGACCGGCTGGCCGGGCAGCGGTCGCCGGCGTACGCCCGGGACCTCGCCACCTACGGGCGGGCGCTCCAGCAGCGCAACGGGCTGCTGCGGCTGATCCGGGAGGAGCAGGCGACGCGCGCCGAGCTCCGGTTCTGGGACACGACGCTGCTCGAGGCCGGCGGGGCCGTCCTCGCCGAGCGCCTGCGGCTGCTCGAGGCCGTCGCCGGGCCGCTCGCCGCCGCGCACGCCGAGATCGCGCCGGACGAGGCCGCCTCGGGCCGGCTGGGGATCCGCTACGCGACCAACGCGCCGCAGCAGCCCGGCGAGACGCCCCGCGACGCGCTCGCGCGCCGGCTGGCCGAGACCGCCGACAAGGAGGTATGGAACGGGACGACGCTCGTCGGACCGCACCGGGACGACCTCGTGTTCGTGCTCGACGAGCGGCCGCTCGCCACGTTCGCGTCGCGTGGCCAGCAGCGCACGGCCATCCTCGCCTTCAAGCTCGCCGAGCTGGACCTGCTGGCGGCGCTCGACGGCCACCCGCCGCTGCTGCTGCTGGACGACGTGTTCTCGGAGCTCGACCCGGAGCGCCGCGCCCACCTCGTGCGCCGGATCGCGGCGTTGCCCCAGGCGTTCGTCACGACGACCACCCTCGAGGACATCGACCCGGCGCTGCGGTCGGTCGGCACGGCGTGGGCGGTGGTGGCCGCCTCAGACGGCACGGCCGATCTCGTGGGCCCGCCGGCCGCGGGCGGTGGCGCGTGAGCGGGCACGACCCGGAGGCGCCCGGCCGGCGACGGCGGCCGGACCGCGTGGGCGACCTGCTGCCCGAGGCCGCCCGGCGGCTGGGACTGGAGGACGAGCTTCGCCTCGCCCGGGCGATCGCCACCTGGGACGCCCTGGTCGCGGAGCGGGTGCCGCCCGCGGCGGGAGCGTGCCGGCTGGTCCGCGTCGAGCCGGACGCGATCGTCGTGGCGGTGGACGAGCCCATCGTGGCGGCGGAGCTGCGGATGCGCGCCCTGGAGCTGCTCGAGGCCTTCGGCGCCGCGCCGGGCGGCGCCCGGGTGCGGCACCTCCGGCTGGCCGGCGACCGGGGCTCCGGCGATCGGGAGGGACGGGGGGGCGAGCCGGGGGACCGGGGCCGACCACGCGTATAATCCGACTCCCGCTGCCGACGGGCGCGTTCCGCCGCGTCACCCGATGACCCCGGCTCGCGTCGTCATCGTTGTCATGGGGGTCCCACCTTGGCCGTCCGCCTCCAGCTGAAGCTCGGCGCCGTCACGGAGCAGGATCGGCTCGCCGATTCGCCCGACACGGTCGTCGTGGTGGAGCCGTCGGTCGGGTCGGTCGCCCGGACCAAGGGCCACCTGTACCTCCTGGTGACGTCGCGGTACCCCGGCAGCCGCGCGCGGGAGGCCACCCGCGTCGTCGCCGACACCATCCGCAACGAGTACTACTACGACGAGTCGGCCGGCATCCGCCAGTGCCTGATCAAGGCGTTGGGCGTCGCCAACAAGCGGCTCGCCCACCAGCGCGACCGGTACGGCGTGGGGCACCAGGCGGACGGAGCCGGCCCGATCGGGGTCGCCGTGGCCGTCGTCCGGGGCCGCGAGCTGTACGTGGCGACGGTCGGGCCGGCCGAGGCCTACCTCATCCGCCAGGCCCGGCTGTCCACGCTCCCCGACCCGCACCGCGAGCGCGGCATGCCGGCCGAGGGGCTGGAGCCGGAGGTCTGGCGCGGCGAGCTGTCGGTCGGGGACTCGCTGTGCCTCGTGTCCGCGAACGTGGTCGCCCGGATCGGCACCGACGCGCTCAAGGACGCGCTGGTCACGCTCCACCCGCAGTCCGCCGTGGAGCACCTCCACGCCCGGTTCGTCGCCGCCGACGGCAAGGGCAGCGACGGCGCGCTGGCGTTCGAGGCCACGGAGGTCGGCGCGACCTACAAGGCGAAGTCGCTGGTCCCCGTCCGGCCCGCCGAGCCCCTGGCCGGCGCCCCGGACCGCTCCCCGATCCCGCTGGCGGACTCCGTGACGGCCGGAGCGGCGGCCCTGGGCGCGGGCGCCACCCGGGCGCGGAGCGCGGCCGGGAACGGCTTCCAGCGCGCCGTGTGGCGGCTCCAGGACCTGCTGCCGCGGCGCCGGCCCGGCGTCCGCCGGGTGACCGGCGCGACCAGCCGCATCGAGACCCAGCGGCGGGCCGCGGTGGCGCTGCTGGCGTTCGTGGCCGTGGCGGCCACCCTGGGCCTCGGGGTGTACGCGTTCGGCGGGCAGCGGCAGCCGGGCGAGGCCGTGAAGTCGATCACCGTCGCCCAGCGGGCGTTCGAGGCCGCCGAGGCGGCGCTGGCCCAGGTCACCGGGCCCGGCATCGACCTCATCGAGGACGACCCCCGCCGCGCCCTGGAGCTGCTCCAGACGGCGTACCGCGAGCTCGACACGGCCGAGGGGTCCGGCTATCCGGCCCGCCTGATCGAGCCCGTGCGCAAGCAGACCCTGGCCGGGCTCGACCGCCTGTACGGCGTGGTGCCGATCCGCACCACGACGCTGTTCACGTTCCCCGCCGACGCCGGCGACGTCTCGCTGACCGGCGTCGTCCGCGGCTCCGATGGCGCACCCTACGTGCTCGACGCCGGGACCAAGACCGTGTGGCGGATCGACCGCGCGAAGCGGACCGCCTCGCCCGTGGCGCGGTCCGGCCAGAAGGCATCCGGGACGCGGGTCGCGGACCCCAAGTTCATCGCGACCGGCGGCCCGGACGTCCTGATCCTCGACGCCAAGAACGTGCTCTGGCGGTGGCGGCCGGCCAACGCCAACGGCAGGGGCACCCTGGTCCGCATCCCGGTCAAGGAGTCGGCCTCCTGGGGCAACGACATCCGCGCGATCGCCACCTTCGTGGCCAACTTCGACGCGGCGTTCTACAAGCTGTACATCGTGGACCCGTCCGAGCAGAACATCATGGTCCTGGACCCGGCCAACGACGGCTCCGGCTACCCGGTCAACCCCACCCGCCGCCTGCCGACCGACCGTCCCGTGGACGGGATCACGGACCTGCTGATCGACGGCGACATCTTCGTGGCCGAGGACGGCGCGGTCGGGCGCGTGATCCCCGCCTCCGGCTGGCAGGCGTCGCCGCCCGGGGACACGCTCCTGCGCCCCGAGTCGAACTACGTGCTCCTGTCCTCGCCCGACAAGCCGGACGGCTCGCCCAGCCGGCGCGACGGCCCGCTGTATGCCTACGACTCGGCCAACCAGCGGGTCGTGGCGTTCAGCAAGGCGAACGGCGACTTCGTGGCCCAGTACCGCCTTGCTGGCGGTGACGAGGCGTGGCGCAACCTCCGCGATCTCGTCGTCCTGCCCGCGACCGACGCGACCACGGCCCCGACCCTGTGGTGGATCTCGGCCAACGGCCTCCACAGCGCGAGCCTCGAGGCCGTGCCCGATGAGCCCGCCCCGTCGCCCTCCGCCTCGGCCTCCGCCTCGCCCGAGGCCACCCCGGCCCCGACCCCCACCAAGAAGCCGCGCAAGACCCCCAAGCCGTGATCACGGCCGACTGCCGGTGATCCCGCTCCGCGACGCCAACCCGACCCGCCGCACGCCGGTCGTCACGCTGGCGCTGATCGCCGCGTGCGGCATCGCGTTCGCGTGGCAGCTGGGGCTCCTGGTGCAGGGCGGCGACGAGGCGCTCAACGCCTTCATCCTGGAGCACGGCACCGTGCCCGCCCAGCTGTCCGCCGCGGTCGGCCGCGGCGACT
Source organism: Chloroflexota bacterium (assembly GCA_040755495.1). Taxonomy (GTDB): domain Bacteria; phylum Chloroflexota; class Limnocylindria; order Limnocylindrales; family CSP1-4; genus CAIXZV01. The sequence goes on along the minus strand of JBFMAT010000013.1, from coordinate 69,034 downwards.
GGCTGTCGGACCCGGTCCTCGACGTGTTCACCAGCATGTTCCTGCACGCCGGCTGGCTGCACCTGCTGGGCAACATGCTGTACCTGTGGATCTTCGGCAACAACGTCGAGGACCTGATGGGCCGCCCGCTGTACCTGGGCTTCTACCTGCTCGGTGGGGTGGCGGCGGTTGCCGGCCAGGTGCTGATCGACCCGGCCTCCGACATCCCGATGATCGGCGCGTCGGGGGCGATCTCGGCGACGCTGGGGGCGTACCTCGTGCTGTACCCCGGCGCCCGCATCCAGTCGCTCGTGTTCCTCGGCTTCTTCTACCAGCTGATCGCGGTGCCGGCGGTGATCGTGCTGGGGTTCTGGTTCGTGCTCCAGGTGATCGACGGGCTGGGATCGCTCGGCGCGGCCACGGGCGTCGAGGGCGGGGTGGCCTTCTTCGCCCACATCGGCGGCTTCGTGATGGGCGCGCTGCTGGCGCTCCCGTTCCGCATGCGGGCCCGGGCCTGGACGCGCTGAAGGGTCGTCCGGGCCGCCTCCCGGCCCAGGTGGGATAATCCGGTCATGGCCGACGAGCCGCGCAACGAGATCGAGATGGTCGTCGAGAGCGTCCGCGTCCACATGCTCTCCAGCCGTCACGTGGTGATCCTCAAGCAGTCCGACCGGGACCGCTACCTGCCGATCTGGATCGGCCCCTGGGAGGCGAGCGCCATCGCGATGCGGCTCCAGGGCCTCGCCCCCGAGCGCCCGCTCACGCACGACCTGTTCGCGACCGTGCTCGGGGAGCTGGGGGCGCGCGTGGACCGCGTCCTGATCTCCTCGCTGGCCGACGAGACGTTCCACGCGCGCCTCGTGCTGGTCCTGCCGGACGCCAGGCACGAGATCGACGCCCGGCCGTCCGACGCGATCGCGCTGGCCGTCCGCCTCGGCGCGCCGATCTTCGCCGCCGAGGACGTGCTGGACCGGGCGGCGCTCGGGCCGGACGCCGCCGCGGACGTCGAGGAGGGCGAGGCCGGGGGCCGCCCGGCCGCGCTCACCGGCACCGCGCTGGAGGCGACCGGCGAGCACATCGACGCTGCGCGCCTGGACGTGTTCCGGGAGTTCGTCAACTCGCTGGACCTCGAGGGCGACCAACGCGGAGGGGCGGGCTCCTCCAGCTGAGCGGGCCTCCCGTGGCTCGTCAGGCGCCGCCCAGGATCGGCTCAGGCGCCCAGGATCGGCTCAGGCGCCCAGGATCGGCTCAGGCGCCCAGGATCGGCCGGCCCCGTCGCAGGGCCCGCTCGCGGTTGGCCCACAGCCGCAGGCGCAGGCCCCAGAAGTCCTTCACCGCCCGCCAGATGACCGACGGCTTAGCGCCCGTGGGCGACCCGGCCGTCCGCGGGTAGTGGGGCACGCCCACCTCGACGACGGACCGGCCCTGGTTGCGGACCTTGATCAGCAGCTCCGCGGAGAAGAACGCCCCGCCCGACTCCACCCGCACGTCGAGCAGCGCCTCGCGGCGGAACAGCTTGGCCGCGCAGTCCACGTCCCGCACGCGGAGGCCGAACAGGAGCCGGTTGGCGAGCTTGTAGGTCTGCGCGTACACGATCCGGATCAGCGGGTCGGCGCGCTTGATGCGGTAGCCCACCACGACGTCCGGGCGGTCGGGGGCCTGCAGGCGGGCCGTCAGGCGCCCGAGGTCCGCGATCCTGAACTGGCGGTCGCCGTCCGTGTACGCGAGGAGCTCGTAGCGCGACGCCTCGAAGCCCGAGCGCAGGGCGCCGCCATAGCCGCGGTTGACCGGGTGGTGCACGACGCGCACGACGTCCGGGTTCGCGGCCGCCAGCCGGTCCGCGATCTCCGCGGTGCGGTCGCGCGAGCCGTCGTTCACGGCGATGATCTCGAACGTGTCGGCCAGCGAGGGGAGCGTCTCGAGCGCCTCCGCGACCAGGCCCTCGAGGTTCGCCTCCTCGTTGTGGGCCGGGAAGAAGTACGAGAGGCGCGAGACCCGCGCGGGCGCGTCGCCCTCCGCGGGGGCGGCGGTGGTCACGAGGCGGTCTCCTGTCGGCCGGTCACGCGGAACAGGTTACCCGGGCCGCCGGCGCGGACGATCACGTAGTCGTCGCGCAGGTCGTCGATCTCGCCCTCGGTCAGCCGCATCAGGTACACGGGCCGCGTACCGAGGTAGGCGTCGATCACGTCCTCGAGCTCGCCCAGCTCGAGGTCGAGGCGCGTCCGGTCGTCCACGATGAACACGTCGGTCCGCCGGCCCTCCACCAGCTGGGCGTACCACAGCGGCGTGGAGTAGGACCACCACGAGACCACGACCGCGTCGGGCTCCATGGCCTCGAGCGCCTGGTCCAGCCAGGCCTCCACCCAGGTGTCGCGCGAGCGGTCGACGGAGCGCCACCGCTCGGCGAGGACGGTCGCGGTGGGCACCAGCAGCGCGACGGCGAGCGCGACCGACACCACGACCGCCGGCGTGCGCCAGGCGGGGACGTCGACGGGCAGCTCCTCCTCCGGCCCCGCGGCCGCGTCGCTCGAGTCCACGACGTCGCGCGTGTTCGCCCCGGCCGGCGCCCCGGCCACCGCCCCGCGCCGGCGGCCCGTGAACGCGTCCACCACCACGGCACCGAGCACCGCCAGCCAGGTCCAGGAGAAGAACACCGGGCCCAGGTAGTAGCGGTCGATCCGGGCATTGACGTAGGAGCTGGCGAACAGCACGGTGACCCCCGTGGCGACGCCGGACAGCAGGGCGTAGCGCGGGAAGCGCGCGGCGGTGACCAGGAGGCCCGCGGGCAGCAGCGCGACCAGCGGCCCGAGCTGGTCCTGCGCGAGCCCCACCAGGGAACGGACCTTGCCCGCCGGGTCCGCCCAGGGGCTCACGACGTCGCCCTGGAACTGGCGGGCGAGCACGATATCCCAGAACCCCGTCCAGGTGTCCGGCCGGCCGTACACGAGCGGCGCCCGGAACGGCCCGGCCCGCAGCGGTAGCTGGAGGTAGAGCAGCGCGGCCACCCCGAGACACGCGCCGAGCGCCGCGAGCACCAGCCTCGGCCGGCGGAGGACGCGCGGCTCGACGGCCAGGACGTACAGCCCGATCGCCGGCACGAGCAGCAGCGACAGCGCGTGGTTGGCGACCGCCACGCCGAACACGCCCGCGGCGAGGACGATCGCCCGGTCGGCGGCCCGCGAGACCGCCGGGTCGCCGGGCAGCGCGTCCCGCCGGTCGACGAGCCGCTCCCAGCGGAGGAGCAGCAGCACCAGCAGCACGACCAGCGCCAGGTGGAGCGCGTGCGCGTCGGCGGCGTTGCCGATGGACCACACGACCGGCGTCAGCGCGAAGCCGGCCGCCACGCCAATGGCGAGCGGCAGCGGCGTGCCCAGGCGGCGAGTGACGAGCACCGTGGCCCCGACGGCGAGCGCCACCAGCAGCGCCGACAGCAGGTTCATCAGGAACGCCGGCGTGCCGAGCGGCGCCAGGACGATCGAGGCCAGCCAGCCGAGGACCACGTAGGCCGGGAACCCCGTGGGGTGCATCGTGCCCAGGACCGGCAGCACGACCTGCGCCTCGGCGGTGTCCCACGATCCGACCGTGGGCAGCATCGTGGTGCGGATGACGGCCAGCGCCCCCAGCCCGGCCAGGAGCGCCGCCGCCGCGGCTGGATCGGCGGCCCGGAGCCGGGCGCCGGGGCCGCTACCAGCCAAGGAGCTGGCCCCAGGTCACGCCCCACAGGTTCACCAGCGCCCCGGCGATCACCAGCGCGACCGCCACCGCGCGTGGCCGCCCGTCCGCGCGCGCCGCCCCGATGGCGATCAGCGGCAGGAGGAACGGGATGAAGTCCAGCGAGAACCGGTAGCCCCACTGCACCCAGCCCTGGCTGAAGTGGGACAGGTTGAACAGCGCGATCGCGATCACCGACAGGCCGCCACCCAGCGCGAGCCGGACGACCGGCCGCCGGCCGAACGCGAACAGCGCCAGCAGCAGCCCCGGGGCGCTGAGCAGGATGCTGGTCCCGATGTCGACCGGCATCACCAGGGGGCAGTCCGGGTCGAACAGCCCGCGCCGGGCGTCCGGGGCCGTGCACAGGGGCTCCGGCTCGGCGAACCCCAGCGTGTCGGGCTTGATGTCCGGCGCCACGAGCGGCAGCGCGCCGAACATGATGCCCAGGTTCTGCGGCACGTAGCGCGGGTCCTCGACCGACCACTCCGGGTTGTAGCCCAGGGTCGGGTAGCCGGAGGCCTCGAGGCGGTACTGGTAGTCGTACCCCGGGTGGAGCACCGAGCCCGTGGTCGCGAAGGTGTACAGGAGCAGCGCGGCCACGGGCACGACGCCACCCACGCCCGCCGACACCGTCCGTCGGAGACGCGAGCCCCCGCCGCCGACGAGCATCAGCCAGGGCGCCGCGAACACGAGCGGCAGGCGCGCCGTCGCGGCCACGCCCAGCAGGAACCCCGCCACGACCTGCGAGCGGTCGAGCGGCCAGATCGCCGCCCACGGGCCACCCCCGTCCTCCGCCGCGCGGTCCACCTCCTCGCCGAGGTCCTCGACCGCCGCGCGGCGGTCCGCCCCGAGGGACACCCCCACGGCGAGCAGCGCGATGTCCACGGCCACCAGGTGGGCGAAGTACCAGGTGCTGGACACGGCCGCCGCCCACCACCACACGGTCCCCGTCGCGAACACCAGCGTGGTCAGGATCCGGACGCTGGCCCGGACCGGGAGACGGCCCAGCATCCAGTACGCGATGGCGACGCCGAGGGCGGCGAGAAGCATGCCGACCGCCTCCTGGTCGGTGAACAGGCCGAACACGGCCACGAACGGGAGCAGGACGATCGCGGGCAGGGGCGGGAAGGGGAGCAGCACGCGGCCGTCCGGGTTGCCGGCGGCGTCGGTGAGCGGGTAGACGTCCTGGAACCACCAGTTCGCGGGCAGCGTCGACCCGTCGGCGATCGGGTGCGGGAACCACGCCCGGCCGTGGAGGAAGGCGTCGGCCTGCCACACGAAGTGCGTGTACTGGTTGTAGTGGACGGGGTTGGACACGGCGTACAGCACCAGGGCGGCAGCCGCCAGCAGGAGCCCGACGATGATCGTCGACGGGCTCCATCGGGCGACGGGCTGGGACGGGGTCGCGGGGCGACCCTCGGCTATACTCCGCTCCACCTTCAACGCTGCGTAGGAGGGTCCCCCGTGACCGGTTCGGGTTCGGGTGCGCCCGGCCGGGACATGACGGCGGCCCCCGCCCCTCGGCGAGGCATCGGCCGGCCGATCCTGATCGCGATCGCGATCGGGCTGGTCTTCCGGCTGATCATGGCATATGGCGTCGAAGGACTCCGCGGCTCGGGGTTCGAGTCGGACCTCGCGCTGTTCCGCTACTGGGCCGAGGAGCTGGCGCGCAACGGGCCGTTCGGCTTCTACGAGCGCGACTTCTTCGCCGACTACACCCCCGGCTACCTGTACGTGCTGTGGCTGGTGGGCATCGTCGGCCAGCTCGTCGGCGGGGTCGGCGACCTGATCAAGCTGCCCGCGATCATCACCGATGTCGCGCTGGGCCTCGTCGTGTACCGGATGGCGCTGGACCTCGGGGCCAGCGAGCGCCGGGCGACGATCGCGGGCGCCGTGGTCATCGCGAACCCGATCACGTGGTTCGACTCGGTCATCTGGGGCCAGGTGGACTCGTTCGGGACGGTGTTCCTGCTGCTGGCCATCCGGGAGCTGTGGACGGGGCGGGGCGAGCGGGCCGCGATCCTGGCCGTGGTCGCCGCGCTGGTCAAGCCGCAGCTCGCGATCCTGGTGCCGATCGTGGCCCTGGTCGTGATCCGGCGATCGCTGTGGCCGTCTGGCGGCTGGGGGGACGAGCCGGCCCCGGCGCCGAGCGGAACGGACTGGGAGCGCCGCACGACGGGCCCGGTCCGGATCCTCACCACCGGGGCGGCGGGGTTCCTGACGGCGGTCGCGATGTCGCTCCCGTTCGGCCTGGCCGTGGTCTCGTTGTCCACCGCCGCGCCGTTCGTGGACTCGTCGCTCGTGCGCCTGATCCTGAGCACGGCCGCGACCTACTCGTTCGTGACCGTCAACGCCTACAACGCGTGGGCGCTGTTCGAGGTCAACGGCCAGAGCCTCGCCTCGAACGGCCAGTGGATCGCCGACGCGCCGATCCCCGACGCAGCCGCGTGGGCCGCGATCGGGCCGCTGCCGGCCGCGGCCGTGGGCGCGGTGCTGCTCCTGGCGGTCATGGTCGTGACGTCGCTGCTCGTGGCGCGCCGCCCGGACCGGCTGACGATCCTGGTGGGCACGGCCGTGCTGGCGCTCGCCTTCTTCGCCGTCCCGACCCGGGTCCACGAGCGGTACCTGTTCCCGCTGTTCGGGCTGGCCGGGATCCTGTTCGCGTGCTCGTGGCGCTGGCGGGTCGCCTACCTCGTGGCCGGGACCGCGACGTTCCTCAACATGTACGTCGTGCTCACGACGCTCTATCCGGGCAATCCGAGCGTGTCCGACTGGCTGGGCATCGGGCCGGCGATCCGGTCATGGACCGGCGTGGCGATCGTCGCCGTGCTCCACACGCTGGTCCTGGCGTGGGGCCTCGCGCAGCTGCGGCCCGGCGCGCGCCGCGCCCTGGCGGCGGAGCTGGAGGCCGCCCGCACCGACGACGCGGAGCCGGGCGGCCGGACGGTCGTCCCGGCGCTCGCGCCCCCCGCGGCGCCGCCGGCGCCGGTACCAGCCTCCGCCGCGCTCTCGCTGCCGGACCCGATCCCCGGTCCGCCGGCGCCCGGGGGGGCGGGCGCCCGTCCCCGTCGCGTCCCGGCTTGGTTCGAGCGGCCGTCGCTCTCGGAGCTGGGGCCCCTGGGCTGGCTGCGCGCCCGCCTGTCCGAGACACCGACCCGCCCCGACCGCTCGCACGAGCTGGCGCGCGAGGGGCGCGGCCGGCTCGACCGCATGGACCTGTTCCTGGTGCTGGTGATCGTGGTCGCCGCGCTTGGACTGCGGACCTTCCGCCTGGCCGAGCCCGCCCGGATGCACTTCGACGAGGTCTACCACGCCCGGACCGCCACCGAGTTCCTCCAGGCCTGGCGCTACGGGATCTCGCACAACATCTACGAGTGGACGCACCCTCACCTCGCGAAGTACGCGATGGCCGGCGGCATCGTCCTGTTCGCCGGCCACGACGTGCGGGCGACGAGCGACCTCGGCGTGCCGGTGCGCGACGCGACCATCGAGCCACGCCGCGAGAACGCCGAGGCTCCCGGCGCCCGGGGCGGCGACCGCGTCTGGGTCGTCACCGGCGAGGAGCTCATCGGCTACGACCTCGAGACCCGCGACCTGGCGGCTCGCTGGGCGATCCCCGGCGCGTCGGCGGTGGCCTTCGCCCGCGACGGCGACCAGCTGCTGGTCGGGACGGACGGGGGCGAGATCCTGGTCCTCGATGCGCTGTCGCTGGACGTCCTGCGCGGTGCGAGCCCCACGGAGCCGCCGGTCGACCCGTTCCCGCTCACGACGCTCGACGGCCCCATCGCCCGGCTGGCCGCGTTCGACGGCGGCCAGCGGGTGGCGGCCCTGCTGCCGGGCGACGTGGTCGCCGTCGTGGACGTCGGGCTGGGCGAGGAGACCGGGCGGGCCACGGTGGCCGGCGCGGCCGACCTGCTCGACGCCGGCACCGGCGACGCGATCGTCGCCCACCCGGTCGAGGTCACGGACCCCGCCGCGGTGGCCGACGAGCTGGCGGCGATCCTGGGCGGCGACGCGGCCTCGTACGCGGCGGACCTCGCGGACCCGGACGCGGAGCTCGTGGTCGTCGACGGCGAGCTCACCGCGGACGTGCGCACGGCCCTGCAGGACGCGATCGACGGCGGCCGGCTGCCGGGCGTCCTGATCGACACGGTGGCCCAGCTCGCGGTCGCCGGGTCGGACGGCGTGGCCTTCCTCGCCGGGGACGGCACGCGCACGGCGACGGCGCCGGTCCTCGGCGGGACGACCTCGCTCACCCTCGTGAGCGGCGTGGACGAGGGCACGCAGCTGTGGGCGACGAGCACGAACGACACGACCGGCGTGCCCGAGGTCTCGATCGTCGCGGTCTCCGGCGAGAAGGCCAAGGAGGGGCCGGGCCGGATCGCCACCATCGAGCTGCCGGGCGCGGGCAGCCGGATCGTGTTCGATGAGGCGGCGGAGCTGGTCGAGGTGCTGGGCGAGACACCCGACGGCACGGGGACCACGGTGTACGTCATCGAGCCCCACGGCCGGAGCGTGTTCGCCGACCACCGGTTGCCGTTCGTGCCGGTGGCCATGGTCCTCGACCACGAGGAGGCCTACCCGACCGGCGGCCGGGGCGAGCTGCTCGCCTTCGCCGCCGACGGCGCGACGGCCTCGCTCGACGTCGGGCACTACCCGTTCGCCTGGCGCCTGCCGGGGGTGCTCCTGGGCGCGCTGATGGCCGCCCTCGTGTACCTGCTGACCCGCGTGCTGTTCCGGCGCCGAGAGGTGGCCGTCCTGGCCGGCCTGTTCGTGCTGCTGGACGGGATGTTCTTCGTCCAGAGCCGGATCGCGATGAACGACGTGTACACGGGCGTGTTCATCCTCGCCGCCTACGCGCTGTTCGCGTGGCTGTGGCTCGAGCCGCGGCGCCGCTGGGCGTTCTGGACCCTGATGCCGGTCGTGGGGCTGCTGCTGGGCCTCGCCCTGGCCTCCAAGTGGGTCGCCGCCTACGCGATCGGCGCGCTCGGCATCCTGGTGCTGGTCCGCTCCGCGCTCGGGAGGCTGGTCCTCGTCGCCGCGCTGATCGGCCTCACCGGGGTGCTGGGGTGGATGGCGCTGGCCGTCCCCGCGGGCAGCGGGGGCAGCGGCAACCTCGTGTTCGCGATGATCATGATCGCGCTGACCATGGGCGCGGTCGTCGTGGCCGTGTACCACCCGGTGGCGTGGTCGGCCGAGGAGATGTGGTTCGCCGTCGCGGCCCCGGCGGCCCTCGGGATCCTCGTGTTCCTGGGGTCGGTCGCGCTCGGCCGGACCGACATGGAGCTCGTCCTCGGCCCGGTCAGGATCACGCCCCTGACTGCCTCCTTCGCGCTCGTCGTCGCCAGCCTCGGGGTGTACGCGGCGTTCGTCGCTGCCGGCCGGCTGGGCATCGGGCCGCTCGCCCGCGACCCGGAGCCGGGCGACGCGCGGTACGGGATCCCGCCCGCCTCGCCGCCGGCGGAGGGCTGGCTGCGACTCGGGACCGGCCTCGGCCTGCCGGTCGCCTGGCTCCTCGCCTCGCTGGTCGCGATCCCGGTCGTCGTGTACGTGATCTCGTACGTCCCGTGGGCCCTGATCGAGAACCACCAGCTCTGGGAGGGCTGGCCCCCGGACCACACGGGCCAGACGCTGCTCACGCTCGTCGGCGACATGTACCGCTACCACAACAACCTGTCCGAGGCCCACGCCGCGAGCTCGCCGTGGTGGGCGTGGCCGCTGAACCTCAAACCCGTGTGGTTCTACCAGGGCGGCTTCGCCGGCTCGACGGCGGCCGCGATCTACGACGCCGGCAACGTGGTCATCTGGTGGCTGGGCGTGCCCGCGATGGTGTTCGTCGCGTACCAGGCGTTCCGCCGCCGGAGCCTCGCGCTGGCGCTGATCCTGATCGGGTTCCTCGCCCAGTGGATCTCGTGGGCCCGGATCGATCGGGCGGCGTTCCAGTACCACTACTACACGAGCCTGCCGTTCGTGGTCATGGCCCTCGCCTATCTCGTGGCCGAGGTCTGGCACGGGGCCTCGCGCCGGACGTGGCTGCTGGTGCGCTGCGCCGCCGCGGTCGCCCTGATGGGCCCCGTGATCCTGTGGCTGCTGCGGATGCCGCTGTGCACCCTGGCCAACGTGCAGGCGGTCAACAAGGACTCGGCGGCCTGCGTCGTGTCGACGGCCGGCAGCCTCGTCGTCACCCCGTCCGCGGCCGCGATGGTGGCCGTGGGGGTCGTGACGATGGTCGTCCTCGTCCGGCAGCTGGTCGCCCTGGGCCGGCCGCGCGACGACGGGCGGCCGCTGGAGCTGCGCGACCTGGGCTGGATCGCCGCCACGGCGCTCGCCGGCGGCGTGCTGCTCGCCGGGTCGCGGATGCTGCCCGCCGAGGAGCCCCTGTTCAGCATGCCGGGGATCGTCCCCGAGCTGATCGCCCTCGTCGTGGCGCTGCCGCTCGGGCTGGTCGCGCTCCAGGTCGCCACCGCCCGCGACGCGAGGCGGTTCGTCGTCGGGCTGGTCACGGGGGCCGGGATCTGGTTCCTGATCCTGTACCCCAACATCGCCGCCCTGCCGCTGCCCTCGACGCTGGTCAACGCCTACCAGGGCCTGCTGCCCACCTACCTGTATCCGTTCCAGTTCTCCGTGAACACGATCGACCGGAGCGGCGCGATCTCGTTCGCGGATGCCCGGTTCGCGGTCCTGATGCTGTTCCTGGTGGTCGCGTCGGCGGTGGTCGCCTACTCCGCGTGGGTGTGGCGCGCCTCGCTGGGCCCGGGCCCCGCGGACGACGCGGCGGATGGTCCGGCGACCGAGTCCGGCGCCGCCTGACCGCGACGGTTCAGGAGGCGACGCCGCCCGGGGCCGGGGCGACCCGGTCCGCGGCGGAGGCGGCGTCGGGGTCGCCGTCGCCCGACGCGGGGGACGCACCGCCGCCGGCCCCGTCGAGCGTGTCCAGTGCGGCCGGGGTGGGCCGCGCGGGCGCCGGGACCTCGGCGCTGAAGTGCGGCGGCAGCGCGCCCGCCGCCGCGAGGCGCCGGATGACGAAGCCGTAGTAGTCGTCGACCTTCGCGGTCACGCGCGGCCAGCTGAACTCCTCGGCGCGGCGCATGCCCGCCTCGGACATCCCCTGCGCGAGCTCCGGGTCGCGCAGCAGCCTGGCCACCGACGCGGCGACCTGCTTCGGCTCGCGGGGCGCCACCAGCAGCCCCTCGCGGCCGCGGCGGACCACGCCCTTGTAGCCGTGGATGTCGGACGCGACGATCGGCGCCCCGGCGGCCATCGCCTCGAGCAGCACGATGCCGAACGACTCGCGACCGGTCGCGGGCGAGACGAAGACGTCCGCCGTCCGGAACAGCTGCGCCTTCTCGTCGTCCGAGACCCGGCCCAGGAACTCCACGCCGCGCAGCCGGCGGGTGGCCACGTAGCGGCGCGCCTCGCGCTCCTGGGGACCGCCGCCCACCAGCAGCAGTCGGCAGTCGCAGCCGGTCTTGCGCAGGATGCGGTAGGCCTTGAGCAGGTCCAGCACCCCCTTGCGCGGCTCGAACCGCCCGACGAACAGGATGTTCCGCGTGCCGTCCTGCCAGCGCGCGATCGGGACCGCACGTCGGAACCGGTCCACGTCGACGCCGTTGGGGATGACCTTGTAGTCGCCCGGGAAGTAGCGGTCGATGAAGTGGCGGGCCGCCGCCGAGACCGCGATCCGGCCGTGCAGCCGCTCGGCGTACGAGCCCAGCGCCCGGCTGCCGAACTCGTAGGCCGGCGACCAGCCGCCGTACGCGTGGAACGTGGCCACGTTGACGCTTTGCGACTCGCGCAGCAGCACGAGCGACAGGAACGGCACGAACGGCTCGTGGAAGTGGAGGACGTCGAACCGCTCCCGCTCGAGGACCGCCCGGACCTGGGAGATGTAGCGGAACGACACGGTGACCGTGCCCACCGACCCGTTGGCCGGCATCGAGAACCCCTTGCCCAGGCGGATCACGTCGCCCTCGGACGCCCGCTGGAGGCCGTGCGACGAGGTCAGGATCCGGACGTCGTGGCCGCGCTGGCGCAGGTTCTCGTACAGGTATCGGACGTGCTGCGTCACGCCGCCCGGCAGCGGGTAGACGTAGGGCGAGACGAGGCCGATCTTCACGGCCCTATTCTCGCCCGGCGGCGCGATCCGGTTCGGGCTGGCCGCGCGGCTCGGCGTCGCGCGGCTCGGCGTCTCCCGACCGCTCGGGCCCGTCGCCCGGCCGGGGCTGGTAACGCGGCGGCCGCAGCTGCCCGCCGGGATAGCCGTGGTCGCGGCCCGTGCCATCGCGGCGGATCCGCCCGCCGACCTCGGCCCGGGCGTCCCGCCCGTACTTGCGCAGCTGCCTGCCGAACGTGCCCAGCTGGCCCACGGTCCCGTGGAACGCGCCGTGGTGGCGGCTCGTGCCGGCCAGGATCGCGGCCCGCACGTCGTCCGGCGTCCGGCCCGGGAACGACGTCCAGCCGGTGCCGACCTGCGTCGCCGCGTGGGCGTCGCTGTTGCCGACCTGCCCGAGGCCGTGCTCGGCGGCGAAGGCCACGACCTTGCCGTGCCAGTACCGCCCGAGGGCGGTCGGGTTGAAGGTCTCGATGGCGTCGGGCCGCGCGGCCGGCGCGTCGCTCGCCAGCAGCCTCCGGAGCGCGAAGCCCTGGGCGCACAGTGGGTAGGGCACCAGCGGGTGGGCCGGGATCGCGAGGCCACCCTGGTCGTGGATCGCCTCGATCGACCAGCGCAACCCGCGGAGCGCGGGCACCGGGCGCTCCAGGAACAGCCCGAGGAGGTGCCCGCCGCGGGTCGTGATCTCCTCCCCGACGACGACCGCGAGCGCGAGGCCGCGGTCGGCCGCCATGTGCCGGGCGGCAAGCGCGGCGTCGATCCGCTCGTGGTCGGCGATCGCGATGACGTCCAGGAACCCGGTCGCCTCGACGTGGGCCAGGATCTCCTCCACCGACGACGTCCCGTCCGAGGCAAGGGTGTGGACGTGGAGGTCGGCGCGGCCGAGACGGACGACGGGATCGCCGCTCACGACGGGATCGCCGCTCACGACGGGTCCTCCGCGGGTGCCGCGCGCTCGGCGCCGCGGCCGGTCTCCGTCCTGCCCACCACGAGGTCCGGCCAGATCGGGTGGAACGCGCCCCACCACTGCTCCGGCGCGTCCGCGATCAGCGACTCGAACGCCTGGGCGATCGCCGCGGTGAGCGCAACCATCCGCTCCCGGCGCGACCCGGCCGGCGGTGCCGGGACGAGGATCAGCCGCCCGGCGTAGCGGCGGCCCTTCGTCCGGCGCGCGGCACCGGCGTAGACCGGGACGCCGGTCTCGATCGCGAGCAGCGCGGGCCCGGCGGGCATGGGCGCCGGATGGCCGAAGAACGGGACCGCGATGCCGCTGCCCGTGATGTCGCGGTCCGCCACCAGCCCCACCGACTCGCCGCTCCGCAGCCTGCGCAGCAGGACGCGCCGCGCGTCGGCCAGCGGGACGATGTTGACGCCCACCCGGCCCCGGGATTCGATGAACCAGCGCTGCAGCCCGGGGTCCGCCACGGTCTCCATGGGGGCGGTCACGCGATGGCCGACGAGGTGCGAGACCTCGACCACCGGCAGCTCGATGGCGCCGAAGTGCATCCCGACGATGATCACCGGCCGGCCGCTCTCCAGCGCCTCGCGAACCTCGTCAGGGGTCTCGACGTCGATGCGGGCGAGCGCGGTCTCGATGTCGTAGCCGCCGGTCCTCGCGACCTCGAGGTAGTAGCGCACGGCGTGCCGGAACGACGCCCGGATCATCCGCTCCAGCGCCCCGGGATCCGTGGCCGCCCGACGGGCGAGCGCGGTGCCGCGCCCGTTGGCCGCGAGGTCGGCGCAGACCCGGCCGAGGTTCGCCCGCGCCTGGGCCGCGCGGGCGGGCGCCAGCCGGTACCACAGCTCGCCGATCGAATCGGCGGCGGCGACGAGCGGCGCCTCCGGGAGGCGGGCGAGCAGCGTCGCGCCGGCGAGCAGCAGCCGCGTGCGCAGGCCGATCCGGGTCGGGGGCGAGGATCCGGCCCCGCCCGGCACGGGCTCCGGCGCGGCCACACCCGTCACGAGTCGCCTGCCCCCGCGAGGTCCGTTCCGGCGGGGCCCGTCGCCGCGACCGCCGCCTCGGCGAGGTCCGTCTCCCGCACGGCACCGCCGTCGAGCATGCGCCGCGCCCGGTCCTCGAGGTCACGGGCCTCCTCGGGATCGTGGGGCCACATCGGCTTGAAGCTGTACCACTGCTCGGGCGCCGCGGCGACCGTGCTCTGCAGCGCGTCGGCGACCCGCTGGGTCGCGCGCTGGAGCGTCGCCGGGTCCGATGACGGCACGTCGAACGGGTCGTGGAGCTCGATCCGGAACCGGCCGTGCGCCGTGCGCCGGATCGCGAGCGGGGCGATTAGCGCGCCCGTCTTGGCCGCCAGCGTGGCGGGTCCCGCCGGGAGCGTCGTCCAGTGGTCGAACAGGCGCACCGGGATGCCGTCCGGCCGGTATCCCCAGTCGATCAGCAGCGCGAGGATCTCCTTGCGCCGCAACACGGTGAACAGCTCGCGCAGGTTGCGCCACGGGATCACGTGCACGCCCCACGACTCGCGCTGCCGGCGGAGCAGCTCGAACAGCTCGGGGAACGATGAGTCGTCGGCGACCACGTTGGCGGGGTAGCCGCGGTGGGCGATCGCGGCGGCGATCGCCTCGTTGTTGCCCACGTGTCCGGCGACCACGATCATCGGCCGCCCGGACTCGCTCCACGCCGCGGCGAGGCGGTCGATGCCGTCGCCCTCGACGCTGTCGGCGAGCTCCTCCGGCGACCGCGAGGGCAGCCGCATGAGCTCGACCATGTAGGTCGCGTACTCGCGGTAGGCGCGGAGGGCGAGGCTCCGGACGGCGGGGTGGTCGTGTGGCAGCCCGAGCACGCGGCTGAAGTTGACGTTGGAGTTCCGACGCTTCGCCGGCCAGGCGAGGTAGCTGCCCTGGGCGGCCGTCCCGATCACGGCCCGGGACAGGCGCGGCGGCACGTGCGACAGCACGGCGGACGCGCCACGGTAGCCGAACACCGCCGCGCGCTCGACGACGCGCGGCGGGGTGGAGTCGAGGCGCCGGTGGGGCGCCTCGAGCCTGCGGTCGCGCCGGGTCACTTCGCGGCGGCGGCCTTCGCCTTCGCCTGGCCCGCCAGCGCCTTCGAGTCCTTCTTCGACTCCTCGGTGCCCACGAGCGTCTCGTTGTCGTCGCCCCGGATGAACGCCTCGACGCGGTTGAACGCGATGTCGTCGTGGATCTGGATGGGCGGCGACTTCATGAAGTAGGACGAGGGAGCCACGAGCGTGCCCTTGAGGCCGCGGTCGAGCCCGATGCGCAGGCAGCGGATCGCGTCGATGATCACGCCGGCGCTGTTGGGGCTGTCCCAGACCTCGAGCTTGAGCTCGGCGTTGAGCGGCACGTCGCCGAACGTCGTGCCCTCGATCCGGATGTGGCACCACTTGCGGTCCTTGAGCCACGGCACGTAGTCCGAGGGGCCGACGTGGATGTTGTCGGGCTCGATGTCGTAGTCGAGCATCGAGGTCACGGCGTTGGTCTTGGAGATCTTCTTGGACTCGAGGCGCTCGCGCTCGAGCATGTTCAGGAAGTCCGTGTTGCCGCCGAAGTTCAGCTGGTACGTGCGGTCGATGCGCACGCCGCGGTCCATGAACAGGCGGGTGAGGACGCGGTGGGTGATCGTCGCGCCGACCTGGCTCTTGATGTCGTCGCCGATGACCGGCAGGCCCTTCTCGGCGAACCGGCGCTGCCAGTAGGGCTCGCGACCGATGAACACCGGGATGGCGTTGATGAAGCCGACGCCCGCCTGGAGCGCCTGCTCGACGTACCACTTGGTGGCTTCCTCGCTCCCGACGGGGAGGTAGGACACCACGAGGTCGACCTCGCGCTCCTTGAGGATGCCCACCACGTCCGCCGTGGGGCCGGGGGCCTTCTCGATCACCTGGGACAGGTACTTGCCCAGGCCGTCGTGGGTCATCCCGCGGTCCACGTTGACGCCCAGGTGCGGCACGTCCATGAACTTGTAGGTGTTGTTGAGGCCCGAGAAGATCGCCTCGGACAGGTCCTTGCCGACCTTCTGCTTGTCGATGTCGAAGGCGGCCACGAACTCGACGTCGCTGATGTGGTAGTCGCCCAGCTGGACGTGCATCAGCCCCGGCACGAAGTCGCCCGGCTTGGCGTTCTCGTAGTAGTAGCGGCCCTGCACGAGGCTGCTCGCGCAGTTGCCGACGCCGACGATCGCGACGCGGATCTTCTTGCCGCGCTGCTTCGGCGCGCTGCCGTTGTTGCTCACCTGCTGCTCCTGCTCCATGGGCTCCGGTTACCCCTGCTCCTGCTTCGATGCCTGGTTGATGGTATGGACGATTCGCTGGATGGTGGTGACGGCCGCGAGGACGGCGATCGCGGCGAGGCTCCAGGACAGCCAGACCTCACCGGCCCACGGCAGGACCACGTCGATGCCGCCCGGGAGCGTGTAGCTCTCGTAGACGAGCAGCGGGTTCGCCGTCCCCTGGATGCCCGTCAGGACGAGCCCCACGGTGAGGATCGCGATCCGGACCTCGCGCGGCGCGAGGCCCACGTTGGCCATGCCGGTGCCCGCGGTGAAGCCCAGGCTCTCGGCCTTGGCCCGCGTGTAGCTGACCATGAACGCCGAGGCCATCGCCGCCGCGGCGAGGAACGCCCCGAGCGCGAAGTCCGCCGCCAGGCAGCCGACGACGACGCCGACGTACACAACCCCCTCGCCCCACCGGTCGAACACGGAGTCCATGAACGCCCCGAGGCTCGACACGCGGTTGGTGGCGCGGGCCAGCGCGCCGTCGAACAGGTCGAACACGCCGCCGAAGACCACGAGCAGCCCGGCCAGGAGCCACGCCTGCGCGGCCGCGGCGGCCGCCGCGACGCAGGCGACGCCGAAGCCGACCAGCGTGAGGGCGTTGGGCGTCAGGCCGAGCCGGCCGAGCGCGACCGCGATCGGCGTGATCAGGCCGCGGACCCGCGCCCGGGCCTCCGGGGAGACGAGCGAGCCGGTCACGAGGCGGCCTGCCGCGCGGGCCCGGTGCCGGCGGCCCCGCCGAAGCCGAGCACCTCGGCCTGGCGATCGGCGAACCGGGCGAAGGCCTCGGGCTCGATCGTGTGGACCGTCTCGCGGCCGTTGCGGCGCGCCGTCACGAGGCCCACCTCGCGAAGCTTGCCCAGGTGCCACGAGACGAGCGGCTGGGACAGGCCGACGTGCTCGATGAGCTCCGTCACCGTCGCCGGGCCGTCCGCGAGCCGGCGCACGATGCGCAGGCGGTTCACGTCGGCGAGGGTCTTGTGGAACAGCCGCAGCTCGCGCAGGTCGTCCGGCTGGTCCAGCGCGGACGCGATGGTGCTGCGGATGCGGGCGGGTGACGGGGACACGGGCGGTTGACGACCCCTGTGGTCCGGGGAAGGCCGGCGCCGTCGGATCAACGGCGGTTTATATCAACGGCCGTTGATGCTATTGAGGTCCGCGTGCCGTGTCAAGCCCCGCGTCGCCGGCCCGAGGAGTCGTCCCGTCCGGCGCCAGCAACGCCCTACACTCGCCGCGTGGACCGGCTCTCGCGACGCGACGCGCTCGTGCTCCTCGCCGTGCTGGGGGCCGGCGTGTTCCTGGCCGGCCTCGAGCTGATGATCACGGCCGTCGCGCTGCCCGCCATCGTCACGGATCTCGCCGACTGGACGCGCCTCCGCGAGGCGTCGTGGGTCATCAACGGCTACCTGCTGCTGTACGTGGTCACGATGCCCCTGGCGGGCCGCCTGGCGGACCTGTGGGGCAACCGGCGGCTGTTCCTCGTGGCGCTCGTGCTGTTCACCATCGGGTCCGCGCTGGCGGGCCGGGCGCAGTCGCTGGAGGAGCTGGTGGCGGCGCGCCTCGTCCAGGCCGCCGGCGGCGGGGCGCTGGTGCCCGTCGCCACGTCGGCGGCGTCGCACCTGTTCACGGGCCTCGACCGTCCGCGGGCGCTGGGCGTCGTGGGCGCGCTGACGTTCCTGGGCATGGCGGCCGGGCCGTTCCTGGGCGCGGCGATCCTCGACGCGTTCCACCCGGACGCCGCGCTGTCGCGGCTGGGGTACGTGTCGGGCCCCGTCCACGACGCCTTCGCGCCGGCCTGGCGCTGGGTGTTCTACGTCAACGTCCCGGTCGGCATCGCCGCGCTGGCGATCGCGTGGGCGGCCAGCAGCGGCTGGGACACGCCGCGCCGGGCCGGGCGCGTGGACGTGGCGGGGGCGCTCCTGTTCTCCGCGTTCCTGGTCGGGGCCCTGGGCGCGCTCACCCTGCTCGGCAGCCGCGCCGATGGCGGTGCGGGCGAGGCGTTCGACCCCGTCACGGTGTCGCTCGTCCTGGCCGGCCTGGCCGCCGTCGCGGGGCCCGTGGCGCTGGCGCGCGGGCTCCGGGTTGGGGACCCGTTCCTCGATCCGCGCCTGTTCCGCCACGCCCCGTTCGCGGCGGCCGCCCTCGTGTCCGCCCTGACGGGCTACGGGTTCGCGACCGCGATCGTGGGCGGGGCCGTGTTCGTGGACCGCGTCCTGTACGGCGGGCCGGACGAGCAGCGCCTCGCGCTCGGCGCGCTGGGGGCGGCGACGGCGGCGGGGGCGCTCCTCTCGGGGTTCGCGGTCCGCGTGCTCTCGCTGCGGCTGGTGACGCTGCTCGGGCTGGCCGCCTCGATCGCGGGGCTCGTCCTGATGGCGGGCTGGACCGCCGACACCACGATCGAGGCCGCGGCCGGCGCGCTCGCCCTGTTCGGGGCCGGCTTCGGGCTCACGGTCACGCCGCGCTCCACGGCCGCGGTGGAGGCCGTCGCGCGCGAGGCCTACGGCATCGCGTCGTCGACCGTGACGGTCGCCCGGATGGTGGGCATGGCGGTCGGCCTCGCGATCCTCAC
This sequence comes from Chloroflexota bacterium, assembly GCA_040755495.1. Classification (GTDB taxonomy): domain Bacteria; phylum Chloroflexota; class Limnocylindria; order Limnocylindrales; family CSP1-4; genus CAIXZV01. The sequence continues at coordinate 50,410 of JBFMAT010000013.1, read as the reverse complement.
GGCCTATGGCTCGACCACCATCGACCGGCTGTACGACCAGGTCTATGCCACCTCCGACGCCTACCTGGAGTTCATCCCGGCGTCGCTCCGCGACCGACCGCTGGAGGACGGCCTGGTCGTCGAGGCGCTCGAGGGGTGGGCGGCGTCCGAGGCGGCGCGGATCATGGTCGGCATCTTCCTCGTCGCGGCGGTCGTGACGGCGGTCGCGATCCCGCCATCGCTCGTCCTGGACCGCCGCCGGCGGCGTATGCTCCCGGGCGGCGAGGCGGATGCACCCCGCAGCGGAGAGCCCGATCCCGATGGACCCCGACGGCATCCCGAGCCCGGAGCGGCCGGCTGAGCGAGCCCGCGACGCCGGGGCGGGCGCGAACCCGGCGGAGGCAGCGGACCCGTGGCCGCGCGTCCGGGCGCTCGCGTGGTCGAAGGGCGGGGTGCTGCGCCTGGACGGTCGCGAGGCGCTCGAGCCTGCCCTGGCCGATCCCACGACCCGGGTGTGGGTGGACGTCACCGCCCCCGAGCACGCGGACATCGCGGAGCTCGCCGACCTCGTCCGGCTCCACCCGCTCATCACCGAGGACATCGCGGAGCGCAACCAGCGCGCGAAGTACGAGGAGATCGAGGGCGCGATCCACATCGTGATCTTTTCGATTGCCTACGGCGGCGAGCTCACCGAGACCGAGGTGGACATCGTCCTGGACCGGGACCTGCTGTTGACGGTCCACGACCCGGGCTGGGATCCATTCTCCCTGCCGCAGCTGCGGGGCGACGGCGGCCACCTGCTCAAGCGGGGCGTGGACTTCCTGCTGTACGCGATCACCGACGGTATCGTGGACGGCTACTTCCCGGTGCTGGACGCGATCGGGGACGAGCTCGACACGCTCCAGGACGACGTGATCCGCAAGCCCACGACCTGGACCCTGGAGCGGCTGTTCACGCTCAAGCGCGAGCTGGTCGGGCTGCGCCGGGCGATCACCCCGGCGCGCGAGATCTTCAACCAGCTGACGAACCGGGACCTGGACCTGATCGCGCCCGAGCACGTGCTCTACTTCCGCGACGTGTACGACCACCTGATCCGGGTCACGGACGAGCTGGACAACGACCGGGAGCTCGTGGCGGGCACCCTCGAGGTCTACCTGTCGACGGTCAACAACAACCTGTCCGCGATCATGAAGCGCCTGACCGGCGTCACGGTGATCCTGGCCGGCATGGGGGCCCTGGCCGGAATCTTCGGCATGAGCGAGGCGGGGGCCGCGATCGCCGCCGGGGAGGCCCCCGGGTTCTGGCTGATCACCGGCGCGATCGGCGTGCTGGCGGCCCTGACCGCGGTGTTCCTGCGCCGGATCGACTGGATCTGACGCGCCGTCCCGCCGGGTGACTACCCGCAGGCGACGGGCCTGGGCTTCGGGCGGGCGTCGGCGGGGTCGGCGTCCCCGACCGAGATCGGGAATGCGATCAGCTGCGTCTTGCCGCGGGTGCCCTTGGGTCCCTCGGAAGTCTGCAGCCAGAGCTGCTCCTCGGTGGCCGCGATCACGTCGTCGAGGCTGGTCTGGTGGAGCCGGACCTCGCGGATCTCGTACAGGTGCAGCCGGTCGTCGCTGGTGTAGACCTGCACGATCATGCCCAGCATCTTGCGGCCCTGCTTCTTCTGGATCGCCAGCTCGTAGATCGGTCCGAACATGCCGTCGCGGGCGTGGGCATACAGGTACGTCGCGCGGCCCTCGCCCGGCTGGCCGAACAGGTCCAGCGCCGCCGACGGGTCGCTGTGCAGGTACATCGCGACGTTGCACAGGGGGTAGCCGTCGTTGCCCTTGACCACGGGCAGGTCGATGTCCAGCGCGGGGACGACGACCCGCGTCGCGACCACGCGCTCGCCGGGGACCGCGGTCGGCGAGGCGGTCGGGCTGGGTAGCGCCGAGGCGGGCGCCGATGCCGAGACGTCCGGCGAGGCCGTCGGCGAGGCGGACGGCGTCGGTGACAGCACCTCGATGGTCGGCGGGCCGTCCACGAAGGCACCCGCGGTCGTGGGGTCCGCGTAGGACGTGAGGCCCGCGGTGACCAGCACCACGCCCAGCGCGGTGACCAGCGCCGGGACCAGGCGCGTGCGGACGGCGACGAGGACGGGGACCATGGCCCCGGAATCCTAGAGGACGCCGGCGCGACCTGCCCCCGACCGGTTGGTACTGGTACGCTCGCGCCGATGGGCGGGAAGACGGCGATCGCGACAGGCCTCGTCACGGGCATCGTCGTCGGCGGGCTCGTGCTCGGCGGGATCCTGCTCCTGGCGCCGGCACCGGTCGTCCCGGGCGCCTCGGACCCGCCCGCGACGGCCTCGCCGTCGCCGTCGGCAGCGCCGTCGTCCGTGGCGCCCTCGCCCACCGGCTCCGCCGAGCCCTCCGTCGCACCCTCGCCGGCGTCGCCCGGCCCGGCCTCACCCGCCGCGTCGCCCTCGCCGTCGATCGCGCCCGAGACCGGGTTCGGCGTGGGCGAGCCGGCGCCGAGCCTGCGCGTGCCCCGCGTGGGTGGCGGCGAGATCGACCTGGCCGCGCTCCGCGGTGCGCCGGTGTGGGTCAACTTCATGGCCACCTGGTGCCTGCCCTGCCGTGACGAGCTGCCGGCCATGACCGGCTTCGCGACCCGCTACGAGGACACCGGGCTGGTCGTGATCGCCGTGGACATCCGCGAGGACGAGGCCGCCGTGGACGCGTTCATGCGCGCCCTCGGCGTCACGTTCCCCGTGGGCCTGGACACGGACGGTGCGGCGCAGTCGGCGTGGGGCGCCCTCGCGCTGCCCGTGCACTTCTGGGTGGACGCCGAGGGCGTGGTGCGGGACGGCGCCCTGGGCGGCATCGGGCCGGACGTGATGGCCGCGGGCCTCCGGACGATCCTGCCGGGCGTGGAGGTGACGCCCTAGCCCGGCGGGGCGGCGGGTGGGGAGGGCTCGCCGATCGCCGCTGCGGCGTTGCGGCGGCGCTAGCCGATCGCCTTTGCGGCGCCGCCCACGATCTCGAGCATCGCGCCCGGGAACAGCCCGAGCACGATCGTGAGCACCGTCGCCACCGCGAGGCCTGCCCACACCAGGCGACCGTGGGTGAGCGAGGGGATCTCGGTCGTCGGGTCGCGCATGAACATGTAGACCACGACCCGCAGGTAGTAGAACGCGGCGGCCGCGGCGTTGAGCACGGCGAGCACGGCCAGCACGGCGAGCCAGCCGCCGGCCTGGACGGCCGCGAGGATCACGTAGAACTTGCCGAAGAAGCCGGCCGTGGGCGGGATCCCGGTGAGCGACAGCAGGAACAGCGTCATCAGGATCGCCAGCGCCGGCTCGCGCCGGATGAGGCCCGCGAACGTGGACAGGTTGCTGGTCACGCCGAGGCGCTTCTGGAGCGCGGCGATGACGGCGAACGCACCCAGGTTCATGAACGCGTACGCCGCGCCGTAGTACAGCAGCCCTTCCAGGCCGGACGGCTGCCCCGCCGCCCAGGCCGCGAAGCCCACCAGCATGTAGCCGGTGTGCGCGATCGACGAGTAGGCCAGCATCCGCTTGACGTTGTCCTGTGTGAGGGCGACCAGGTTGCCCAGCGTCATCGTCGTGGCGGCGAGGACCATGACCACGACGTTCCAGTCCGCGGCCAGCGGCCCGAGGGCCTCCGCGAACAGCCGGATGATCAGCGCGAACGCCCCCACCTTGGGGCCCACCGACAGGTAGCCGGTGACCGGGGTGGGCGAGCCCTGGTACGCGTCGGGCGTCCAGTAGTGGAACGGGACGGCGGCGATCTTGAACGCCACGCCCGTGGTCAGGAACGCGAGCCCCATGCCCAGGCCGGGCGACAGCGGCCGCCCGTCCGCGACCTGGCCCAGCACCCCGGCGACCCCGGCGATGCTGGTGGTGCCCGTGAGGCCCCACACGAACGCGAGGCCGAACAGGAAGATCGCGCTCGAGAACGAGCCCAGCAGGAAGTACTTGATCGCGCCCTCGGTGCTGTACCCGTCCGACTTGTGGTAGCCCGCGAGCACGTAGCCGGGCAGGACCATCAGCTCCAGGCCCAGGAACAGGACCAGCAGGTCCGCGGACGCGGAGATCAGCATCGCGCCCGAGATCGCGAACACGAGCACGGCGGCGAACTCCGCCACCGGCAGCTCCCGCTCCTCGAGGTAGTCCGGGGCGAACGCGATCGTGAGGGCGGCGATCGAGACGAACAGCAGGTCCAGGAACGTCGTCAGCCGATCGACGACGTAGGCGCCCTGGAACGCCGTGACCTCGTCGCGGCCGGTGACCGCGCTCTGGCCGGTGAGCACGACGAGGACCGCCACCAGCGCGAGGCCACCGAACGTGACCGCCAGCGCCGGGACCTTGCGCCCGGGCGCGACGAAGTCCACGAACAGGATCGCCGCCGCGACCAGGATCGTCGCGATGAAGGGGGCGAGGGTGACGATGTCTTCGTAGCCCACGCTCAGCCTCCTACCGCCACAGCCCGAGGGCGACGGGCGCGCCCCGCAGGACCGCGTCCAGGGTGTGGGTGACGGACCCGCCCACGAGGTTGAGGATCAGGCCGGGGAACAGGCCGAACACGACGACCAGCGCGCCCAGCGGCACCAGCGTGAACACCTCCACGGGGCGCATGTCGGTCAGGTGCCCGCCGAGGCCCTTGAGGAAGTCCGACACCTCGCCGAACGCCACCCGCTGGAACATCCACAGCAGGTACCCGGCGGCGAGGATCATCACGAACGTCGCCACCACGGCCGCCCACGGCTGGACGGCGAACGTGCCGATCAGCGTGAGGAACTCGCCCACGAACCCGGACAGGCCCGGCAGGCCGACCGACGCGAACACGAAGAACCCGAAGAACGCGGCGTAGACCGGGACCTTCGCCCCCAGCCCGCCCATCTTGGCGATCGTCCGGTCGTGGGTCCGCTCGTAGATCACCCCCACCAGCAGGAACAGGGCGCCGGTGATCAGGCCGTGGTTGACCATCTGCAGGATGGCGCCCTGGAGGGCCTGGGGCTGGAACACGAAGATGCCCAGGGTCACGAAGCCCATGTGGCTGACCGAGGAGTACGCGACCAGCTTCTTGAGGTCCGGCTGGACGAGCGCCACGACCGCGCCGTAGATGATCGCGATCAGCGACAGCACGATGATCGCGGGCGCCCACGTGTGCGCCGCGTCCGGGAACAGCGGCAGCGCGAACCGGATGAACCCGTAGCCGCCCAGCTTGAGCAGGACGCCGGCCAGGATCACCGAGCCGGCGGTGGGGGCCTCGACGTGGGCGTCGGGGAGCCAGGTGTGGAACGGGAACATCGGAACCTTGATCGCGAACGCGAGGAAGAACGCGCCGAAGGCGAGGAACTGGAACGTGGGATCGAAGGCGCCGGTCGCCGCGTGCGCGCTCAGGACCTCGAGGTCGAAGGCGCCCGCCCACGAGCCGGTCGCCGCCTGGTACGTGAACGCGGTGGCCAGGATCGCGACCAGCATCAGCAGTGAGCCGACCAGCGTGTACAGGACGAACTTGATCGTGGCGTAGATGCGGTTCGCGCCGCCCCACACGCCGATGATCAGGTACATCGGGACGAGGACCAGCTCCCAGAACACGTAGAACAGGAACAGGTCCAGGGCCACGAACACCCCGATCATCCCGACCTCGAGCACGAGGAACGAGACCATGTACTCCTTGACCCGGTTCTGGATCGGCCGGAACGAGGCGAGGATGCTGATCCAGGTCAGCGTCGTGGTCAGCACGACCATCGCCATCGACAGCCCGTCCACCCCGACCTTGTACTGGATGCCGAACAGCGGGATCCAGTCGATCGCCTGGGTGTACTCGAACCCCGGCCGGCCGGGCGGGAAGCCCACCAGCAGGATCAGCGACACGACCCACGCCGCGAGCGCGAAGCCCAGCGCCGTCCAGCGGATGAGGTCCGTGCGCCTGCCGGGCAGGAACGCCACGACCAGCGCGCCCAGCAGGGGCAGGAACACGATCAGCGACACGATCGGGATCTGGTCGACGTTCATCAGCGGCTCACGATCACGAGGAAGGAGCCGGCCATGACGATCAGCCCGATCGCGATGCCCAGCGCGTAGTTCTGGACCCGGCCCGTCTGGATCCGGCGCAGCCCGCCGCCCGCGTCCCGGGTGAGGGCGCCGACGCCGTTGACGGTGCCGTCCACGATCGTCCGGTCGAACCACCACAGGAAGGCCGCGACGCGCCCGCCGATGCGGATGAACAGCAGGTCGTTGAGCTCGTCGAACCACCACTTGTTGAGCGAGGCCCGGTACAGGAACCGGGTGACCCGGGTGCCGCCGGCGATCCGGTCGGCGGTGGCCCGCAGGCCGCGCGCCCGGAAGAACCCGAACAGCGCGATGCCGGCGACGAGGCCGAGGGTCGCCACGGCCACGCTGGCCAGGATCAGGATGCCGTCGATGCCGAACAGCTCGTAGGCGTGCGCCTCGCCGTGGAGGTACAGCTCCGCCTCCTCGAACACCGGCTCCAGCCAGCCCTTGAGCAGCCCGGTCCCCTCGGGGTTGAGCGGCGGGCCCCCCCACGTGAGCGCGAGGCCCAGCAGCGCCGACGGGATCGCCAGCAGGACCAGGGGCACCGTCATCGTCCAGGCGGACTCGTGGACCTTCGGCTCCACGTGCGGGTCCACGCGCGACTCGCCGTAGAACGTCTTGCCCATCAGGCGCCACATGTAGAACGCCGTCATCGCGGCGACCAGGAGGCCGATCGCCCACACCCAGGTGAACCCGAACTTGAATGCCTCGCCCAGGATCTCGTCCTTGGAGAAGAAGCCCGCCAGGGGCGGGATGCCGGCGATCGCGATCGTGCCCACCAGCATCGTCCAGTGGGTGATCGGGATCTTCCGCCACAGCGCGCCCATCCGGTTCATGTCCTGCTCCTCGTGGACGGCGTGGATCACCGAGCCGGACCCGAGGAACAGCAGGCCCTTGAAGAAGCCGTGGGTCATGAGGTGGAAGATCGCCGCGATGAAGGCGCCCACGCCCAGGGCGGCGAACATGTAGCCCAGCTGCGACAGCGTGGAGTAGGCGAGCACGCGCTTGATGTCGGTCTGGGTGAAGGCGATCGAGGCGGCCAGGATGGCGGTGAAGATGCCGATCGCCGCCACCACGACCATCGCGTCCTGCGCGTGCGCGAACAGCGGGTTGGCCCGGGCGACGAGGTAGACGCCCGCGTTGACCATCGTGGCCGCGTGGATCAGGGCGGACACCGGGGTGGGGCCCTCCATCGCGTCCGGCAGCCAGACGTGGAGCGGGAACTGGGCACTCTTGCCCATCGCGCCCGCGAACACCAGCAGCGCGACGATCCACAGCGGGACCGTGAGCTCCGCGGCCGGCGTCTCGATCAGCCTGGCCAGTGAGGCCTGGATGTCCAGCGTCCCGGTGTTGACCCAGATGGCCATGATCCCGAGCGCGAACCCCACGTCGCCCACGCGGTTGACGATGAACGCCTTCTTGGCGGCCAGCGCCGCCGACCGTTTCTGGTACCAGAACCCGATCAGCGAGTAGGACGACAGGCCGACCAGCTCCCAGCCCGCGAACACCAGCAGCCAGTTGCCGGCCAGCACGAGCAGGAGCATCGAGACCATGAACAGGTTGAGGTAGGCGAAGAACCGCCAGGTGCCCGGGTCGTGGGCCATGTACCCGACCGAGTACAGGTGGACGAGCAGGCCGATCGTCGTGACCACGATCAGGAGCACCGCGGTGAGGGCGTCCACGTGGAACCCGAAGTCGACGGTGAGCTCGCGCCCGGTGGCCGGGTCGACGCCGGCCGGGATCCAGGTCCACAGCGTGAGGTCCAGGCCGGGGCCGTGCTCCGGGAACGGTCCCTGGTGCTGGAGCACCGCCGAGACCACGACCATCGCCACGACCCACGACGCGATTACCACGCCCAGCGGGACCGCGGCGGCCACGTTCCTCCCGAACGAGGCCTGCAGCCGCCGCCCGAAGAAGGTCGTGAACACGAAGCCCGCCAGCGGCAGCGCGATGATCAGCGGGATCAGCGTCGCGTAGATGCCGGGATCCGCGGCGACGGCCTCCGAGCCCTCCGCGGCGGCGAGGAGCGTGATCGGCAGGAGATGCATCGTCCGCCCGCCCTACTGCCGCATCGCGTCGTACTCGTCGACGAGCGGCGTCTTCCGGTTGCGGAAGATGGCGATCACGATCGCGAGGCCGATCGTCGCCTCGGCGGCGGCGGCGGCCATCACGATCAGCGCGATCACCGACGCGTCGGGGTGGAGCGCGGGGATGAACGCCCCGAACCCGATGATCGCGAGGTTGACGGCGTTGAGCATGAGCTCGATCGACATCAGCATGCTGATCGCGTTGCGGCGGGCCAGGAAGCCGAACGAGCCGACGGCGAACATGATCCCCGCGATGACGAGGTAGGCGTCCAGCGACCGCGAGATCCCGTCCAGGAAGGCGAGCATCAGGCGTCCCCCCGCCGCTCGCGCTTGGCGATGAACACGCCGCCGACCACCGCGGCCAGCAGCAGCACGGACACGACCTCGAACGGCAGCACGTAGTCCTGGAACAGCGATTCGGCGACGCCGAGCTCGTCCCGGCCGGCCGGCGCCTTGCCGGTGAACGTCCACATGCGGTCCGCGACGGCGCTCCAGTCCGTGGCCACGACCGTGATCGCCAGGATCAGCGCCATGACCAGCGCGGCGATCGCGGCCGGGATCGCCTGGGTCTGGAACACGAGGGCGCCGGGCGCATCCTTGGTCTGGGTGAGCATGATCGCGAACAGGATCAGGACGCTGATCGCGCCGATGTACACCAGGACCTGGGCGCCGGCGACGAACGGCGCCCCGGCGAGGACGTACAGCCCGGCGAGGGCGCCGAAGCTGACGATCATCGCCAGGCCGCACCGGATGATGTCGCGCATCGTGACCACGAGCAGGGCGGAGCCGAGCATCACCCCGGTCAGCGCCAGGAACAGCAGGTCGTCCCACCCGATCCCGAGCAGCGGGATCGTCTCAGGCAGCGTCACACGTCCCTCTCAGTGGTCCTGGGCGTGTCCCGACCCGGTCCCGGACCCCAGTTGGCGCGCTGGGTGCCCGTTCCCCGAGCCGTTCCCATGGCCGCTCACGAGCGAGGCGGGGAGCACCGGGAGGTTCCGCGCCGGGTCGAGGAGCCTGCCCTCGGCCCGGGCGCGATCCGCCCAGTCCCGCTCCTTGCGGATGTAGCTCATCTCCGTCTCGCGCTCGATCGAGGCCAGCGCGAGGAGGTCGATCATCGGCTCCTCGCGGGACGTGTGGCTGAGCTCGAACTGGTCGCTGTCGCGGACGGCGTCGTATGGACAGGCGTCGACGCAGATGCCGCACAGGATGCAGCGGCTCTCGTCGACCTCGTACTTCTGGAGGATCCTGGGCTTGGGCATCAGCGCGCCGGTGGGGCAGGTCTCCGCGCACCGCCCGCAGGACACGCAGGGCGTGTCGTTGAGGCTCATGTCCAGCGGCGTCGTCACCAGCGTGTCGAAGCCGATCCGCATGAAGTCGTAGCAGGCGGCGCCCACCACCTCGGCGCACACGTTCGCGCACCGGCCGCAGTCGATGCACCGGGACGGCTCGCGCAGGATGAACGCGTGGCTGTCATCGCGGAGGTAGTCGTGGTTGATGCCGGTGAACCGGTTCTCGGTCACGCTCCGGTAGCCGGCGCCCTGGTGGAAGGCGGGCTCCAGGGTGCGCAGCGTGGTGCCGTACTCGATGCCCAGCCGGCGCAGGTCGCAGAACCCGATCGCCTCGCAGGTGCACTGCAGGCAGCGGGTGGACTCCGCCACGGCCTCCTCCCCGGTGTACGGGATCTCGTACTCGATGTAGCTGCGGTTGCGGGCCTCGGCCTCCAGCGCCTTGAGCCGGTAGCGCGGCTCCTTGACCTCGCCGGTGAACGGGACGATCGAGAGGAACTCGGGCTGCGGCTCCGCCAGCGTCTGCCGGGTCCGGATCGCGGCCAGGTCCTGGCCCCGCAGGTAGGCGTCCACCGCGTATGCGGCCCGCCGGCCCTCCGCGATGGCCTGGACGACGGTCGCGGCGCCGATCCGGACGTCGCCGGTGCCGAACACGCCGGGACGGGCCGTCTCGAACGTCACGGCGTCGGCGCCCAGGCGGCGCTGCCTGGTGGCCAGTGGGCCCTCGGAGCCCGGGCCGATCCAGCGCAGGTCGGGACCCTGGCCGATCGCCAGCAGCACGCGGTCGCAGTCGATCGTGAACTCGGTGCCGGGGGCGGGCTCCGGGCGGCGCCGGCCGGACGCGTCCGGCTCGCCGAGCTGCATCCGGATGAACTCGACGCCGGTGACCTTGCCGGTGCGCTCATCCGTGATCACGCGGGTCGGGCCGGCCTGGAAGATCGTGGTGACGCCCTCCTCGATCGCCTCGTGCACCTCGCTCGCCGCCGGCATGTCCTTCATGTCGCGGCGGTAGACCAGCGTGACCTCGCCGGCACCCTGGCGGACCGAGGTCCGGACGCAGTCCATGGCCGTGAACCCGCCGCCGATCACGACCGCCCGGGTCCCCTCGTGGCCCGGGTACGGCAGGCCCAGGGTGGCCGTGCGCAGGTACTCGAGGCCGTCGATGACGCCGTCCGCGTCCTCGTTGGGGATGCCCAGCTTGTTGGTGTCGTAGCAGCCGATGGCCACGACCACCGCGTCGAAGCCCTGGTTCTGCAGGTCGTCGAGCGTGAAGTCCTTGCCCAGCTCCATGTTGCACTGGAGCTTCGCGCCCAGGCGCCAGACGGCCTCGTACTCGGCCTCGAGGACCTCGACCTTCGGCAGCCGGTACTGCGGGATGCCGTATCGGAGCATGCCGCCCGGGGCGGGGTCGCGCTCGAACACGGTCACCTCGTGGCCGTTGAGCAGCAGGTAGTAGGCGGCGGCCATGCCGGCGGGCCCGGAGCCGATCACCGCCGCGCGGCGGCCGGTCGGTGCCTGGCGCTCGAACGGCAGCGGCGGGTCCACGCCCTCGTCCAGCATCGCCCGCAGCACCTGGTCGCCGGCGTAGCGGTGGCTGTCGCGGATCGCGATCGCCTCGTCCACCTCGTCGCGCCGGCAGTGCTCCTCGCACGGGGCGGGGCACACCCGGCCGAGGATGGACGGGAACGGGATCGTGCGCTTGAAGATCCGCGCGCTCTCCCGCCAGCTCGCCTCGGCGTTGGCCCGCAGGAAGCCCGGGATGTCGATGTGGCTGGGGCACTTGTTCTGGCACGGCGGCAGGCAGTAGGCGTTGTGGTCGGAGAAGATCAGCTCCAGGTTCGTCCGGCGGAGGCGGCGCAGCTCCTCGGTCTGGGTCTGGACGACCATCCCGGCCTCGGCCGCGCGCGAGCAGGAGATCGGCGGCGTCTCCTCGCCCTCGACCTCGACCACGCACATCCGGCAGGCGCCGAAGCCCGGCAGCTTGGGCTCGTAGCACAGGGTGGGGATCTCGATCCCGTTGTCCCGGCAGACCTCGAGGATCGTCTGGCCCTCGAACCCTTCGACGACCCGGCCGTCCACCTCGATCCGGATCCGCGGCGTGCTCTGCGGCCGCTGCGGGGACTGGGTGGTGATCAGCCGCTCGGCGAGCGAGTCCTCCCGGGGCGTGACGGTGTCGTACACCATCGGGGCGTCCGGGCGGACCTCGCGCGGTCGCTCGAGCGTGGGGTCGGGGCGCGTGATCAGGTCGGCCATCAAGCGTGGTCCCGGTGGGCCGCGCCCGCCGCCACCGCGATCGGCTGGCAGACGCCGGCGGGGCAGGTGGAGCGGAGGATGTGGTCGTCGATCTCGGAGCGGAAGTATCGCATCCCGCTGGTGAACGGCAGGGTGGCCAGGCGCTCGTGGTCGCACAGGCCGCTGGCCACGATGTCGTGGGCGAGGTCGCCGAGGAGAGTGGCGTCGGTGGGCTTCGGGCGCCCGCCGGCGATCCGGTCGCCGATCTCGGACAGCCGGCGCAGCCCGATCCGGCAGGGGATGGACTTGCCGCACGCGTTGTCGGCCGAGAAGCGGGTCAGCAGACGCGCCAGGTCCACCACGCAGGTCCGGTCGTCCGCGATCACCACGGACCCGGAGCCGAGGTGTGCGCCGGCCGCGCGCAGCGCGTCGAACTCGTAGGGCGTGTCCAGGAGCTCCGCGGGGAGCAGGCCGCCGGTCGGGCCGCCCACGAGCAGCGCCTTGAGCGGGCGCGGGCCGGTGCCGCCCGCGAGCTTGACGAGGTCGCGCAGCGGCGTGCCCAGCGGGACCTCCGCGATGCCACCGCCGGCCGGGCCGCGCAGCTGGACGAGGGCCGTCCCCGGGCTCCCCTTGGCGCCGATCGCCGCGTACGCCGCCCCGCCCTCGCGGCAGATCCAGGGGACGGCGGCCAGCGTGTGGATGCTGTTGACGACGGTGGGCCGGTCGAACAGGCCGCGCTCGGTGGGGTAAGGCGGCACCTGCTCGGGCTGGCCGCGCCGGCCCTCGAGGGCCTTGAGCAGCACGGTCTCCTCGCCCAGCATGTAGGCGCCCTGGACCGGCCGCACGGTGACCTCCACCGCGTGGCCCGTGCCCAGCACGTCCTCGCCGGCGAAGCCCGCCTCCTCGGCCGCGAGGACGGCGCCCTCGAGCATCGTGACCAGCGCGGGATCGTCCGCGCGGACCGCAAGGATCGCCCGCGTGGCGCCGGTCGCGAAGGCGGCGATGACAAGGCCCTCGATCACGGCGTACGGGTCCGAGGACAGCAACGCGTGGTCCGTGTGGACCGCCGGGTCGGCGCCGTAGCCGTTGCCCACCACGTAGCGCTGGTCTGCCGGCTGGGCGGACGCGGCGCGCCACTTCTGGCCGGTGGGCATGCCGGCACCGCCCCGGCCGCGGAGGCCGGAGGCCGCGAGCGTCGCGATCGTGCCGGTGGCGCCCAGGTCGCGAACCGCCTTGCGCAGGCCCTCGAAGGCGCCGGCGCGCACGGCGGCGTCCAGGTCCGCGGGGTTGGCCGCGAGCGCGTCAACGCGCCCGGTCAGCACCCGGGGCCACTGGCGCGGGGTGGCGAGGAAGGTGGCCATCAGCTCGGCCGCCCGCCGAGGCCCAGGGCGGCGTCCAGCGCCGACCGGTACCCGTCCTCGATGCCGCGTTGCGCCGTGCCGGCCGGTGGCGTGTCGGTGACGGCCGGCGGCTCGAAGCGGAGGTGCCGGTAGTACGTGGCGGTGCCGTAGATCATCGCGTACCAGGCGCCGGTCACCCGCGAGATGTGCCGGAGCGCGGCCACGGGCAGGTAGCCGTACTCGGCCTGGGCCTCCTCGAGGATCGCGAGCATGTCCCCGGGGTCGTAGTCGTGGGCATCGAGGATCGCGTCCAGCGGGCCGAGGTCGATGCCCTCGAAGCGCGTGTAGCCGTGGTCCGCGACCGGGCGCCCGGAGCGCCGGAGCGCCGACTCCTCGCGCCGCTCGCCGTACGTCTCGGGCGGGCCCCAGTGGACGTGGAAGCGGCCCTTGGTGTCGATGCCGCCCATGTCGATGCACTCGATCGGGCAGGCCTGGGCGCACTGGAAGCAGGTCTCGCACTTGAGCGTGCCGTACTCGTCGTACAGCAGCTGGAGGCGGCCGCGGAACTTGGGCGCGACGTCCGCGTGCACCTCGGGCCACTGGATCGTGGCCTTGGGCGCGAAGAAGCGGCGCAGGGTGAGGCCCATGCCGCGGACCATGCCCATCCCGGGGATCGTGCTCATCGGGTCACCCGGCCTTCAGCGCATCGACGACGAGGATTGCCGCCGCGGTCACGAACAGGTTGAGCAGCGACGCCGGCAGCAGCCACTTCCACGCGAAGCCCATCAGCTGGTCGATGCGCACCCGCGGGAAGGTGCCCCGCATCCACACGAAGACGAACACGAAGATGAACGTCTTGACCATGAACCAGGCGAGGCCGGCGAACCAGTCGAGCCCGAGGTAGGCGGCACCCAGCAGGCCGCCGACCGCCACCACGTTGAACGTGATGAAGCCGAGCAGCAGCGCCTGCCAGGCGGGCGTCGAGCTGCGGGCGAGGTAGAACGGCGCCGCGAACAGCAGGGTCAGGGCCACCGGCGCCGCCGCGAGCAGGATCACGAGCCCGATCCCCAGCGAGCCCGGGTCCAGCGCCAGCGCGACGTCCGGGAACGGGAACGGGGCGTTCCAGGCGCCGAAGAACAGCGTGACGATGAGCGCCGACATCACGAACACGTTCACGTACTCGGCGAAGAAGAAGAACGCGAACCGCATCCCGGAGTACTCGGTGGCGAAGCCCGCCACGATCTCCTGGTCCGCCTCGGTCATGTCCAGCGGCGAGCGGTTGGCCTCCGCCGTGCCGGCGATGAAGAAGATCAGGGCGCCCAGCGGCTGGCGGAACACGAACCAGTCCGTGAACCAGCCCGCCTGGGCCGCGCCGATCTGGTACACGCTCAGCGTGCCGGCCAGGAGCACGAGGCCCACGACCGAGAGGGTCAGCGGGATCTCGTAGCTGACCGCCTGGGCCGCGGCCCGCAGCCCACCCAGCAGCGAGTACTTGTTGAAGCTGGCCCAGCCGGCCATCAGCAGCCCGACCACGTTCATGCCGCCGACGGCGAACAGGTACAGCAGGCCGATGTTGAGGTCCTGGCCGACCAGTCCGGGGCCGAACGGCACGACCAGGAAGGTCATGACCGTGGCCAGGAACACGGCCACCGGGGCGAGCGTGAACACCGGCACGTCGGCGCCCGTCGGGGTGAAGTCCTCCTTGGACAGGAACTTGAGGCCGTGGACCACGGACATCAGGGACCCGTACGGGCCGACGCGGTCGGGCCCGATCCGGAGGTTCATCCGGGCGATGACCTTCATCTCCATGTAGATGATCACGAACGCGGCCGGGATCGTGAACAGCAGCACCCCGGTGATCGCGACCACGAACCGGACGATGCCCAGGTTCGAGGCGAGGACGTCCAGGACCCACGGCCCGACGAACAGCGCGATCAGGACGGTCGCCACCGGTGCGACGACGAGCACCAGGAACAGCAGCGGGACGAGGACCCTCCCGGTGACCGTGAGGTTCCCCCAGGCGCGCCCGATCGCCGTCACTTGTCGATGCCGCCCATGACGGGATCGAGGGATGCCATCACGGCCATGGTGTCCGCGATCAGGTTGCCCTTCATCAGCAGCCCCACCAGCTGGAGGTTGACGAACGAGGGGTCGTGGATCTTCATCCGGAACGGCTGGTCCGTGCCGTCCGAGATCACGTACGTGCCGAACAGCCCGCGCGGCGCCTCGACCGCGGCCCACGCCCGGCCGGGACGCGGCCGGAGCAGGCGCGGCAGGCGGGCCATGACCGGCCCGTCGGGCATGTTGTGGAGGCACTGGTCGATGATCCGGAGGCTCTGCTTGACCTCGTCCAGCCGGAGCAGGTAGCGGTCCAGCGAGTCGCCACCGCCGTCATGGCCGCGGGTCGGGATGTCGAACTCGAGCTCGGGGTAGACCGAGTACGGGTGGGCCCGCCGGATGTCGAACGGCACGCCCGCGGCGCGGATGTTGGGGCCCGTGGTCCCCATCCGGAGGGCCGTCTCGCGGTCCAGCCGGCCGATGCCGCGCATGCGCCGGACGAAGATCTCGTTGTCGTTGAGCAGCTCGATGTTGGCCTGGTTCTGCGCGGTCGCCCGGCTCATCCAGTCGCCCAGGCGGGACATGAACTCGTGGTTCAGGTCGCCGTTCACGCCGCCGACCCGGAAGTAGTTGAACAGCATCCGCTGCCCGGTGATCGCGGCCAGCATCTCGACGATCTCGTCGCGCTCGATGAAGCTGTACAGGATCGGGGTCAGGCCGCCCAGGTCCAGCGCCATCCAGCCCTGGAACAGCGCGTGGCTGGCGACCCGGTTGAGCTCGCCGGTGAGCACCCGGATGTACTCGGCCCGGCGCGGCACCTGCACGTCCAGCAGCTGCTCGAACGCCATCACGGGCGCCCACTCCATGAACAGCGAGCTGATGTACTCGAGCGGGTCGAGCTGGCTGATGATGTGGTGGAAGTCCGAGGTCTCGCACAGCTTCTCGACGCCGCGGTGGAGATAGCCGAGCACCGGGTCCAGGTCCACGACCCGCTCGCCGTCGATCTTGAGCACGACCCGCAGCACCCCGTGCGTGGACGGGTGCTGGGGGCCCATGTTGAGGAACATCTCGCCGTCGCCGAGCGAGTAGAACTCCGCCTCGCGCTCGGTCCGCGGCGGGTACGGCGGGACGGCCTCGAACGCGCCGACCTGGTCGTCGAGCAGCACCCGGGGGTCGTCGGCGGAGGGGTGCTGGTGCGGGGTGGTCGTCGTCATGGCTACGCCTTCGCCGTGCGGCGGACCACGGACGGGGTCGCCTGGGTCGGGGTGTGCGTCTGCTCCATGTGGCGGACGCCGCCACCGGGGGACCGGGCCGCGTCGTCCGGCAGGTAGAAGTCCTTGCGCAGCGGGAAGCTCGTGTAGTCGGGCGGCATGTAGATCCGCCGCAGGTCACGGTTGCCCTCGAAGATGATCCCGAACATGTCGTAGGTCTCGCGCTCCATCCACTCCGCCCCCGGCCACAGGCCGGTGAGCGTGGGGATGCGTGGGTCGTCGCGGGGCATGCCGTCCGCGACCACGCGGAGCCAGTCCGGCGTGCCGGCCGACCACAGGTGGTAGACGACTTGCATGTGCGTGCCCGTGTCCACGCCCGCGAGGTCCGCGAGGATCTCGAAGCCGAGCGCCGGGTCGTCGTGGAGCTCGCGCATGACCTCGGGCACGTCCGCCGGGCGGATGCGGATCTCGGTCTGGTCGTGGCGCTGGCGCA
This sequence comes from Chloroflexota bacterium, assembly GCA_040755495.1. Classification (GTDB taxonomy): domain Bacteria; phylum Chloroflexota; class Limnocylindria; order Limnocylindrales; family CSP1-4; genus CAIXZV01. The sequence continues at coordinate 33,657 of JBFMAT010000013.1, read as the reverse complement.
CCGGGCCGGTCAGGCGGTCAGCGAACCGCGCCTCGAGCCGCTTGCGGAGGCTCCGGTCCATGCCTAGACGTCCTCCGGCACGGTGGGGCCAACCGTCCGCTCGGGCCACTGGCCGCGGCGCTGCTTGACCAGCTGGCCGAGCTTCATCATCCCGTAGATCAGGCCCTCGGGCCGGGGCGGGCAGCCGGGCACGTACACGTCCACGGGCATCACGCGGTCGATGCCCTCGATCGTGGCGTAGCTGCGCTTGTAGCGCCCGCCCGAGCAGGTGCAGTCGCCCATCGCCACGCACCACTTGGGCTCCGGCATCTGCTCCCACAGGCGGACCAGCGGGCCGGCCATCTTGGTGGTCAGCGTGCCGGCGACGATCAGCACGTCCGCCTGTCGGGGAGAGGCGCGGAACGGGAACATGCCCCAGCGGTCCATGTCGTTGCGCGACGTCGCCGCGGACATCATCTCGATCGCGCAGCAGGCCAGGCCCGACAGCAGCGGCCAAAGGCTGTTCATGCGGATCAGGTCGAGCACGAGGTCGGCCTTGGTGGGGATGACCTCGAGCGCGCCCCAGCGAGCGTCGTCCCGGATCAGCAGGGGCGAGCCCTCGAGCTCGCGGAGGTGCGTGTGCTCGGTCGGCAGCCCGCCACCGTAGGCCTCGGGACGCGTCGACGCCCACAGGGTGTTGGGGACGACGATCGGCTGGGCGACGTCTCGCGGTGCCGCGGTGACCAGTGCGCTGGGACGCTGGCCGGCCTCGTCGTCCGTCCCGGTGCCGCCTGCCGGCCCGACGCCGGGATCCCGGATCTCGTCCGGGCCGCCGGGGATCACTTCCACGTGAGCACCCCCTTTCGCCAGGCGTAGGCGAGGCCCACGAGGAGGATGACCACGAACACCAGCATGCTCATGAAGCCGGCCAGCGCCAGGTCGCGGAACACCAGCGCCCACAGGTAGATGAACACCACCTCGATGTCGAAGGCGACGAACATCAGGGCGTAGATGTAGAACGAGATGCCGAACCGGGCGTGCGTGTCGCCGTAGGTGTCGATCCCGGACTCGTAGGGGTAGCCCTTGTGGCGATCACCCCGGGTGCGATGGGTGATCAGCCACGACAGCCCGATCGTCAGGAAGACGAACGAGACGCCCGCGAAGGCGAACCCGACGACGTACCAGATGCCGGTCACGAGATCCTCGGTGTCGAGCGGGGCCGACGGTGATGTGCTCGGCGCCCGTTCGCGGTGAATGATCCTGGGGCGTGCCGCCGCCGCCGCTCGGGGCGGCTCGGCTCCAGCATTCTAGCAGCGGTCGCCGGCGCGGCGACCCTGACCGGCGCCACCACGAACGGGCGGCGGCGGGCCTCCGGGAGCCCTCACCGGCCCGGCCGGGCGAGGCGGTGGAGACCCGGCAGCGCCGTGCCCGGGGGCAGCCCGCGGCCGTACGCGAGCACCCGGAAGCCACCCATGCCGCGCGTGTCCATCAGGCGCGCCAGCGCGGACCGGAGCGCGAGCGCGTCCTCGAGCGAGGCGCCGGGCCGCCGCAGGTAGCCGGCCGCCAGGTCGCCCGACCCGGTCGCCGCGAGGAGCTCGGCCTGGGTCGTCTCGCCGACCGCGTCGAGACCCGCGCGTCCGGCCGCGGCCCGCACCGCGGCGAGGTCCACGGTCGCGGTCAGGTCCTGGCGGCCGACGTGGCGGAGCGGATCCCCGCCCACGGCATGCCGGGCGAAGGCCCGCAGCGTCCCGTCGCGCCGCACCGGGGAGTGGAGGGTGGCCGGCTCCTCCGCGTAGTCCACGAGGATCACCACGCCCCGGGCGAGGTGGCGGGTGGCGTCGGCGAGCCAGCCGTCGAGCGCGAGGCACACCTCCGTCACCTGGCCGTCCTCGAGGACGACCGCCTCCGCCGCGAGACGGGCGGCCAGGGCCGGCGTGGTGGGCGGCGCCTCGACGAACTCGAACCGCCCGCCGTCCAGGCCCACCAGGAGCTCGCGGAGGCCCTCCGGCCGACCGACGACCCGGTGGACCGGGAGCGCGTCGAGGACCTCGTTCGCCACCACGGCGCCGGTCTCGGCCGCGTCCGACGGTCCGGGGTCCGGGGCGAGGTGCCCGGCCAGCCCATCGGCGGCGAGGCGCTCGCGGAGGACGCGCAGGCGCTCCGCCTCCCGCTCCAGCGGCCGGTAGCGGACCGCGGCCAGCAGCGGCGAGCCGAGGTCGCGCAGGCCGCCGAGGAGGCCCGCCGCGAGCGCCCCGGCGCCGGCCCCGGGCTCCGTGATCGTGAACGGGTCGGGCCGGCCGAGCGCGTCCCACGCCTGCTCCAGGAGCCGGCCGACCGCGGCGCCGAAGATGGGGTGGGCCTCGGGGGCGGTGAGGAAGTCGCCCGCGCGGCCGGGGGCCGGGGTGGCGCGTCGGTAGTAGCCGTGCCCGGGCTCGTACAGCGCCCGGTCCATGAACCGCGCGAAGGTGATCGGCCCGGCGGTCCGGATCTCCTCCCGCAGCCGCGCGACCAGCTCCTCGTCCTCGCCCACGGCCTCGGGGTCCGGCAGCGGCTGGCGGCGATAGCCGGGCTCGATGCCGGGGCCGTCGCCGCTCACGGGCGTCGATCCGGCGCCGTGCCGTCGCCGACGGCGACGCGGGGGCCGGGCGCCAGCGCGAGGCGCAGCCCCGGGCCGACCAGCGAGTGGCCGCCGAGCAGGACCGGGACCGGCGCCCCGGCCGCGGCGTCCGTGAGCGCGTGGAGCCACGGGTCGCGGACGGCGTCCGGGAGCAGGAGGTCGCTCGCGAAGCGGTCCTCGGCCGGGGGCCAGGCGCGCTCGTCGGCGCCGAGGCGGTGGGCGAGCAGGACGCGAGTGTCGACCAGCGCCCCGTCCGCGAGCCCCGCCACCAGGCGGCCGAGGCTCGCGGGCCCGTCCCGGTCGAGCAGCTCGCCGAGCAGGCTCCGCGGCGGGCGGCGGTTGGGACGCCCCAGGACGGCGGCGGCGGATGCGGTCCGGAGCCCGCGCTCCTCGACCAGGACCCGGGTCCGCGATCGGGTGCCGCGCTCCAGCCAGCGGAGGTCCACGGCGGACGTCCGCCCCGCGACCAGGAGCTCGGCGAGCGGGTCGGTGGCCAGCCGCCGGAGCGCGGCCAGGCGCCCGCGCACGGGGGCGGCATCGTCGTCCGTGGGCTGGGGCAGACGCGGCGCCGCGCGGACGCCCTCGAGCAGCAGCAGGTCCAGCGGCGAGTCCACGTCGACCGCCAGCCGGCGGCGGGCGGCCAGGTCGCGGACCGTGACGCCCGCGGCCTCGGCCAGCCAGCGCGGGAGCGCGTTGTCGGACGGGAGGTCGGGCAGGTCGCGGAGAACCTCGCCCGCCCGGGCGATCGCGATGACGTCGGCGGAGTAGCGCTGGTTGGTGAGGGCCCGCCGCTCCGCGGAGCCGGCCGCCTCCACCAGCGCCCGGCGGTCCGCCGGCGTGGCGAGGGGGATGGCGCCGGCACCCAGCACGACCAGCCCGACGGGCCGGAGCTCCCCGACCAGGCGGCGGAGCCGGGCGCCGAATGGGGTATCGTCGGGCGGCTCCCGTCGCACGATCACGGTCGTGGCGCCGGCGGCCGCGAACCCCTCGCGGTGGTGCTCGGCGAGCGCGGTGCGGGCGGCATCGAGCACGCGCTCGAGCGGACCCGCATCGGACGTGATCGCGGGGGCGAGGACGAGGACGGTGACCGGGGTCATGCGCCCCCGAGTCTACCGACGCGGAGGTGACGGGCCGTGGGCCGGGTGCGGGCGTACATCGGGCTGGGGGCCAACGTGGGCGATGCGGCCGGCACGCTCGCCGCGGCGGTCCACGCGCTCGCGGCGCTGCCGGGCGCTCGGCTGCGCGGCGTCTCGCGGCTGTACGCCACGGCACCGGTGGGGGTCGTCGACCAGCCCGAGTTCCGGAACGCCGTGGTGGCCCTGGACGTGCCCCGCGGCCCGGACGCGGCGACCGGCGCATCGGCGCTGCTGGTTGCGCTCAAGGGGCTGGAGCGGGCGTTCGGGCGCCAGGCGCGCGGGCGCTGGGGCCCGCGCGAGGTGGACCTCGACCTGCTGGTGTTCGGGCGTCACCGGGTCGACGTCGCGCGGCCGCCGGCGGGCCGGAGCGCGGACCCGGCCAAGGCGGCGCTGCCGCTCGTCGTCCCGCACGTCGAGGCCCGGGACCGGCTGTTCGTGCTCGCGCCGCTGGCGGACCTGGCGGCAGGCCTCATGCCCCCCGGCTGGGGCGAGACCGTGGCAACCGCGGCGGCCCGCCGGCGCACCATCGAGGGCGACGATGCCGCCCGGCCGGTCGCGTCCTGGGATGGCGCGGGGTGGCGCCAACCGGGCTGACCGGTCGCGGGCCTACAGCCGGACGGCGGGCGGCCGGTCCCGGTCGAACATGTGGACGGTGTCCACGAACCGGACCTGCTTCGTCCGGTAGGCCATCACCAGCGAGTGCGTCCGCGCCCCGCCGCCGAAGAACCGCACGCCCTGGAGCAGCTCGCCCGGGGTCACGCCCGTGGCGGCGAACACGAGGTGCTCGCCCGAGGCGAGGTCCTCCGTGCGGTAGACCTTGTCCTCCTCGGCATGGCCGAGCATCGTCACCGCGCGCTCGCGCTCGTCGGCGTTGCGGAACCGGAAGCGCGCCTGGATCTCGCCGCCCAGGCACCGCAGGGCCGCGGCGGTGATCACGCCCTCGGGCGCGCCGCCGATGCCCATCACCGCGTGGACGCCGGTGCCCTGGACGGCGCAGCTGATCGCCGCCGACAGGTCGCCGTCGCTGATGAGCTTGATCCGGGCGCCGGTCGAGCGGACCTCGGCGATCAGGTCCTCGTGGCGCGGCCGGTCGAGGATGATGATCGTGATGTCGCCGACCCGGCGCCGCAGCGCCTCGGCAATGCGGTGGCAGTTCTCGGACGGGCTGACGGTGATGTCCACCGCTCCCGCCGCCACCGGGCCCACGCACAGCTTCTCGAGGTACGTGTCCGGGGCGTTGGTGAGCCCGCCGCGCTCGGACGCCGCGAGCACCGTGATCGCGTTCCCCTGACCCGTGGCGACGAGGTTCGTCCCCTCCAGCGGGTCGACGGCGATGTCCACCGACTCCACCTCGGCGGCCTCGTGGTGCCCGCGCCCGACCTGCTCGCCGATGTACAGCATGGGCGCCTCGTCACGCTCGCCCTCGCCGATGACGATCGTGCCCGCGATGTCGGCCTCGTCCATGGCGGCGCGCATCGCCTCGACCGCCGCGTGGTCCGCCTCGTCGCGCTCGCCGCGGCCCATGAACCGTGCGGAGGCGATCGCCGCGGCCTCCGTGACGCGGACCATCTCGAGCGCGAGGAGCTGTTCCATCGGGTGGGTACCTCCGAGGCGCGATCAGGTGGCCCGAGCGCGAGGCGCGACCGAGAACGCGGAAGGCGCAGCGACGTGAGCGGGCCGCATCAGCGTGCCGGCCATCAGTGGCGGAAGTGGCGCTTGCCCGTGAACACCATCGCCAGGTGGTGGCGGTCGGCGACCTCGATCGCCATCTCGTCGCGGATCGAGCCGCCGGGCTGGATGATCGCGGTGACGCCGGCGTTGGCGGCGATCTGGATGCCGTCCGGGAACGGGAAGTAGGCGTCCGAGGCCATGACCGCGAGCTTCGCCCGTGACCCGGCGCGGCGGAGGGCGATCTCCACCGACACGTTGCGGCTCGCCTGGGCGGCCCCGATGCCCACGGTGGCGGCGTTGCGCGCGAGCACGATCGCGTTCGACCGGACGTGGCGGGCGGCGCGCCAGGCGAACAGGAGGTCGGTCAGCTCGCCCAGCGTCGGGTGGCGCTTGGTCACGACCTGGAGCCGGCCGCGATCGAGGTCCACCGAGTCCAGCGCCTCGACCAGCAGGCCGCCCCCGACCCGCTTGAAGTCCAGGTTCGCGATGCCGTAGTCGCGCATGCCCTCGGTGGGGGACGGCGGCACGGCGAGCAGCTCGAGGCCGGGCTTCGCCTGGAGGATGCCGAGCGCCGCCTGGGAGAACCCCGGCGCCACGACCGCCTCGTAGGAGTTGGCCGCGATCTCGCGGGCGGTCGCGCCGTCCAGCTCCCGGTTGACGCCTACGATGCCGCCGAACGAGGCGACCGGGTCCGTCTCGAGCGCCTTGCGGTACGCCTCCACCAGCTCGTCCGAGGTCGCGAGGCCCACCGGGTCGGTGTGCTTGGTGATCACGACCGTGGGCGTCGTGTAGTCCATGGCGATCCGCCAGGCGGCATCGATGTCGAGCAGGTTGTTGAACGTGGGCGGCGCGCCGTGGAGCTGGCTGGCGTCCGCGAGCGAGCCCGAGCGGTGCGTCGTCTCGCGGTAGAACGCGGCCCGCTGGTGCGGGTTCTCGCCATACGGGAGGTCAGCCACCTTCTCGAGCACGAGGGCCAGGCGCTGCGGGTGGACGTTGCCGGCGATCTGGTTGAGGTAGGCCGCGATCTCGGCGTAGTACGCGGCGACCGTGCTGTACGCGTCGGCGGCCAGCCGGTAGCGGGTGTCCGCGGACACCTGGCCGAGCGTGCGCAGCTCCTCGAGCACCACCGCATAGCCCTCGGGCCGGCACACGGCCGTCACGCCGGCGGCGTTGCGGGCGGCGGCGCCGAGCAGCGCGGCCCCGCCCACGTCGATCATCTCGATCGCCTCGTCGATGCCGATGTGCTGGCGCCCCACCTCCGGGGCGAACGGCTTGACGTTGACGACGACGAGGTCGATCAGCCCGATGCCGTGCTCGGCGAGCTGCTCCAGCTGCTCCGGGACGTCCCGGCGGGCGAGGATGCCGGCGTAGATCGCGGGGTGGAAGGTGCGGACCTGGCCCCCGACCAGCGGCGGCACGGCCGTGAGGTCGCTGACCGAGGCGGCCTCGACGCCGTCCGCGGCCAGGTGCTCGCGGGTCCCGTCGGTCGCGTACAGCTCGAAGCCCAGCCGGGCGAGCTCGCGCGCGAATCCGGAGATCCCGTCGCGGTTGGCGACCGACAGCAGCGCACGCACCTGCGTGGGTCCTCCCTGCGGGCATCCGTCCGGGCCCCCGTGGGCGACCGGGTCCGGGACGAATCCCCGACCGCTCTCGGGCGGGCGCGTTCAGGCGGCGAGTATAGCGTGGGGGCGTGGCATACTCGGACGGCCCAACCTCCGGCCGGACGGCCCGGCCGCCGTGGAGACGACACGAGTGAAGCTCTTCCCCTGGGAATACCTGTTCGAGTCGTTCAGCAGCGACACCTTCCCGGACCTGTTCGCCCCACTGTGGGTCGCGTCGCTGATCGCGCTGGTCGCCACGGTCGTGTTCTACAACGTCCGCACCCGCCAGCTGCATCGCCACCGGGTGTACCTCGAGATGTACGAGTGGCTCCTGTGGACCGGGGTCATCGTGTTCAGCCTGATGCTCGTGTACACGGTGTTCAAGTTCGACTGGATCATCGTGCTGTCCACGCTGGTGATCGGCCTCGGGTTCATGATCTGGGTGCGCTTCGTGCGGTTCCCGCCGTACTTCCGGGCCTACGAGCGCCAGCTCGCCAAGCAGCGCTACTACTCGCGAGAGCGCTTCGCCAAGCCCGAGTCCACGATCCGCACCAAGTCCTCGCGCCGCCGCCGGCGCCGCTGACGGGGACGTCGCCGTGCCGATCGAGGTCCGGCGGTTCGGGGTCGGGCACCGGCGTCCGGACGGGCCGCCCGGCACGGTCGGCATCGAGGGCCAGGTCATCCACAGCGGGGGCACGGGGATCATCGCGGAGCTGGCGTTCGGCCGGCGGGCGCGGATCATCCCCCACTCGAACCCCAACACGAGCTACTTCATCGTGATCGAGGGCGGCGGCTGGGTCGGCGTGGGCGAGGAGCGGACCCGGGTCACCGCCGGGGAGGCGGTCGTGTGGCCGCCCGACGTGCTCCACGGGGCCTGGACCGAGGGCTCGCCGATGCGCGCGATCGTGGTGGAGCTGCCGGAGCCGCCGCTCCGGCTTCCGGGCATCGTCGACGGGCGGGCACGCGAGATCGCCGCCGCGGCGGGTGCGGCCGGTGCGGCAGTGCGGGCAGCGCCCGGCCCGGAGACGCGCGCCGGGGCCGCGCCGGTCCCGGAGTCGACCGCCGGGCCCGGGTACGGCACGCGACCCGTCGCGCGCGGTGAGGGCCGGCTGGCGCCGCGGCCTGTGGACACCTCGCGCCGCGGCGAGGACCCCGAGGCGGAGCAGGGCGAGCCCCTCTAGGCGCACCCTCCCGACGCGCCGCCGGTCCGGCCGCCTGCCCCAACGCTCACGGCTCCCGATCCTCGATCGCGACCTCGCACCGCGAGCCGCGGTACGTGACGTCGACGGTCACGGCGGTCGCGTCGACCGGCACGAGGAGCCGCGCCGTGCAGGCGAGCGACACCCTCGGCCGGTACCCCATGGTGCCGTCGTCGAGCGGCTCCACCGTGGCCGCGTCGGAGTACTCGCCGACCTCGAAGCCCAGGTCGTAGGCGCCCGGCGCCAGGCGCGCAGGCAGGCCGTCGCCGAGCGTCAGGGGCGCCGGGTCGCCGTTCGCCGCACTGTCGTAGCTCCGCCGGTGCTCGAGCGGTGCGCGGTCCGTCCCGAAGGCGGGCGACGTGAGCGTCACCCAGTAGCCGCAGCCGGACGGGGGCGGGATGCAGGGTTCCAGCGCCGTGCCGGTGACCCGAAGCTCGGCCCCGGACGGCTGCTCCTCCGGGGGGCTGAGGAGCCCGAGCGTGACTGGGCCACAGGCCCGGAAGCCGGGGCCGCCCTCGCCACCGCCCACCGACACGAGGTCGCCCTCGCGGGCGACGGTCGCGAACGCGCGGGTCAGCGTGAGCGTGCCGTCCTCGTCGCCCACGCCATACCCGAACGGCCACTCGACCCGCGTGACGCCGCCGCCCGGGACCGAGGCGACCGCGAGCGTGCCGACCTGTTCGACGAGCGTGCCCTGGAGGAGGGCCGTCGGGCAGCCGAACGGCCCCGCGGTGGCGAGCGCGACGGCCAGGGCCAGCGAGCCACCCGCGACGACGATGACCCCCAGGATCGCGATGACCTTCCGCATGCGTCACCCCACGGCAGTGTGCGCCCTCGCTACAGGCCGGCGTCGTCCAGCCAGGCCCCCAGGCCGCCGAGCACGCGCGCGGTCATGCCCCACACCGCGAGCCCCTCGATCGGGTACGCGGCGTAGCGGACCTGCCAGCCGCGGATCTCGCGCTCGACGTGGAGCAGCTCGGCATCCGGCAGGAAGGCCTGGACTGGCACCTCCAGGATCGCCGCCACCTCGGCCGGCTGCGGCGTCATCGCCGGGCGCGTCGGGGCCACGGCGACGACCGGGGTCACGGTGTAGTTGCTGACCGGGATCCACAGCACGGGCAGCGTGCCGAGGACGCTCACCCCGGCCGCCTCCGCGTCCAGCCCAACCTCCTCCGCGGCCTCGCGCAAGGCGGTGGCCACCAGGTCCTCGTCCTCGGGCTCGGCGCGGCCGCCGGGGAACGACACCTCGCCCGAGTGGTGGCCGCCGCGGTCAGCGCGCTCGGTGAGCACGACGCGCGCCTCGCCGTCCTCGTCCGGGAACAGCAGCACGAGGACGGCCGCCGGCAGGCTCGACGACTCCGCCGCGTCCCAGCGTGGCCGGGGACGCGGGCCGCCGGTCTCGGCGAGGACGGGCATCAGCGCCGCCGGCCCCTCGGGCAGGGTCTCGGGCAGCGGGGTCAGCCGCCGGACGACCTCGTCGAGGCGCACGGCGTCGCCTAGTTCACCAGCCCGCCGTCGTCGTCCGTCCCCTTCCGCTCCTCGAGCGGCGGGAGGTCGAACGCCGACCGGCGACGACCCGCACCGGCCCCCGCCGCGGTCGCCTCGGCGGCGCCGGACGACCGCACGTCGCGCTCCCCGGTCTCCGTCACCACCGTGCTCGACTCGCTCGAGAACACGAGCGTGCCGGTCACGGGGTCGGCGTCGGCCGTGACGGTGTCGCCGGCCTTGAAGGTGCCCGACAGCAGCGCCCGCGCGAACGGGTTCTCCACCAGCCGCTGGATCGTCCGCTTGAGCGGCCGCGCCCCGAAGGCGGGGTCCGTGCCCTCGCGCACGATCAGCTGCCGGGCCGCGGGCGTGAGCTCCAGCACGAGGTCCGTGGCGGCGATCCGGCGCTGGAGGTCGGCCAGCTGGAGGTCCGAGATCGCGACCAGCTCGGCGTCGGTGAGGGCGTGGAACACGATCACCTCGTCGATCCGGTTGAGGAACTCGGGCCGGAACGCCCCGCGCAGCTGGTCCGTGACCTGGCGCTTCATCGCCTCGTACGCCTCGCCATCGGGCCGGCCCGCGAAGCCCTGGATCTGGGAGCTGCCCACGTTGCTGGTCATGATCACGACGGTGTTCTTGAAGTCCACCGTCCGGCCCTGCGAGTCGGTCAGGCGGCCGTCCTCGAGGACCTGGAGCAGGACGTTGAACACGTCGGGGTGCGCCTTCTCGATCTCGTCCAGCAGCACGACCTGGTACGGCCGGCGCCGGACGGCCTCGGTGAGCTGGCCGCCCTCCTCGTAGCCCACGTAGCCCGGAGGCGCGCCGACCAGCCGCGAGACCGCGAACTTCTCCATGTACTCGCTCATGTCGATCCGTACCATCGCCTGCTCGTCGTCGAACAGGAACTGCGCCAGGGCCCGGGCGAGCTCGGTCTTGCCCACGCCGGTCGGGCCCAGGAACAGGAACGAGCCGATGGGCCGCCTCGGGTCCTTGAGCCCGGCTCGGGCCCGGCGAACCGCGTCGGACACGGCGGCGATCGCCTCGTCCTGGCCGATCACGCGCTGGTGCAGCCGCTCCTCCATGTGCACGAGCTTCTCGAGCTCGCCCTCCATGAGGCGGCTGACCGGGATGCCGGTCCAGGCCGCGACGATGTCCGCGACATCGTCCGCGGTGACCTCCTCCTTGAGCAGCGAGCCCGGGCCCTGGAGCGCGGCCAGCGCCGCCTCCTGGCCCTGCATCCGCTCCGCCAGCTCGGCGGCCTTGCCGTACTTGAGCTCGGCGGCGCGGCCGTAGTCCGCCTCGCGCTCCGCCTGCTCGACGCGGACCTGGAGCTGCTCCTGCTCGGCCTTGGTGGCGCGCAGCGCGGCGATCGCCGACTTCTCGGCCTCCCAGCGCTGCTTCATCGCGCCCGCCTGCTCCGCGATCTCGGCCAGCTCCTTCTCCAGCGCCTCGAGCCGCGCCTTGGAGGCGTCGTCGGTCTCCTTGCGCAGCGCCTCGCGCTCGATCTCCAGCTGGATCCGCCGCCGCTCGAGCTCGTCCAGCTCGATCGGCATGGAGTCGATCTCCATCCGCAGCCGCGAGGCCGCCTCGTCCACGAGGTCGATCGCCTTGTCGGGCAGGAAGCGCTCGGTGATGTAGCGGTTGGACAGCGTGGCCGCGGCGACCAGCGCGGAGTCCGTGATCCGCACGCCGTGGTGGACCTCGTAGCGCTCGCGGAGGCCGCGCAGGATCGAGATCGTCTCCTCGACGCTTGGCTGGTCCACGACCACGGGCTGGAATCGCCGCTCCAGCGCCGCGTCCTTCTCGATGTGCTTGCGGTACTCGTCCAGCGTCGTGGCACCGATCGTGTGCAGCTCGCCGCGCGCCAGCATCGGCTTGAGCAGGTTGGACGCGTCCATCGCGCCCTCGGCCGCGCCCGCCCCCACGACCGTGTGCAGCTCGTCGATGAACAGGATCACCCGGCCCTCGGAGTCCTTGATCTCCTTGAGCACGGCCTTGAGGCGCTCCTCGAACTCGCCGCGGAACTTGGAGCCGGCGATGATCGCGCCCAGGTCGAGCGCGATGACCCGCTTGTCCTTGAGCGTCTCGGGGACGTCGCCCCGGACGATCCGCTGGGCGAGCCCCTCCGCGATCGCCGTCTTGCCCACGCCCGGCTCCCCGATCAGGACCGGGTTGTTCTTGGTCCGCCGGCTGAGCACCTGGATCACGCGACGGATCTCCTCGTCGCGCCCGATGACCGGGTCCAGCTTGCCGGCCCGCGCCTCCGCGGTGAGGTCGCGCCCGTACTTCTCGAGCGCCTGGTACGTGCCCTCGGGGTTCGCGCTGGTCACCCGCTGCCCGCCGCGCACCGTCTGGAGGGCGCCCAGGATCGCCTCGCGGCCCGCCCCGTGGCGCTCCAGCAGCCCCTGCCCCTCGCCGCCGGCCTCGGCGGCCCCCAGCAGCAGGTGCTCGGTGGAGGTGTACTCGTCGCCCAGGCGGCGCGCCTCGTCCTGTGCCCGGTCGATCACCCGCTTGGCGCGCGCGTCGAGCGTCAGCGAGCCGCCGGAGATGTGGGCGCGGCGCGCGAGCAGCGCGGCGAGCTCCCCCCGGAACGCAGCGAGGTCCACGCCCAGCCGGCGGAGCGTCTCGGCGGCGATGCCGTCGTCCGGCTCGACGAGGGCGGCCAGCAGGTGCTCCGCGTCCAGCACGGGACTGTGCAGCCGCTCAGCGAGCTGCTGGGCGGCGATGACGGCCTCCTGGGCCTTCTCGGTGAATCGATCGAGCTGCATGGGTTCGGATCTCGTGAGGCTTCGGTGGATGCGGTCAGTGGGTGGTCCGGGGATCGGGCTGGTCCGCGATGTCCAGGAACCGGACGGCCGCGGCCGTCGCCTCGTCGCCCAGCTTCGTCGGCAGGACGACCCGCACCCTGACGTACAGGTCGCCGTCGCCCTCGCCCTTGAGGCGCGGCATCCCGCGTCCGGTGAGGCGGAACGTCCGGCCGGTCTGCGTGCCGGCCGGGATCGTGAGCAGGATTCGGCCCTTGAGGGTGTCGATCGGCACCTCGGCGCCCAGCAGCGCCTCGCGCAGCGTGATCGGCAGCTCGCGCTCCAGGTCCGCGCCCCGGCGCGTGTAGACCGGGTGTGCCTTGACCCGCACCACCACGACGACGTCCGAGCCGTCGGGCCCCTTGCCCGACAGGCGGATCCGGCTGCCCGTGTCCGCGCCCCGCGGGATCCGGACCTCGTAGCGCTTGCCCTGCACGTCCACCAGGCGCGTCGTGCCGTGATACGCCTCCTCGAGCGACAGCTCGGCGGGCGCCTCCGCCGCGGACCGGCGCTGGGGGACCGGTGACGTCCGCCCGCCGCGGGACACCGGGTTGCCGGCCGCGTCGATGCCCATCTCCTCGAGGATCTCCTGGAAGGTCTGGCCGCCGCCCCGGCGCCGGCCGGTCGCGGTGGTGGTGCGGCCGCCTCCCGGGGCGGCACCGGCCTCGGCCCCCGAGAAGAACATCCGGAAGAAGTCGCTGAAACCGCCCGCGTCGGCGCCCGACGTGCGGAACTCGTAGCGCACGTTGCCCGCGCCGCCGCTCCCCGCCTGGCCTCCGCCCCAGCCCGCGAACGGGCCGCCCGGCCCGAACGGGTCCGCGCCGCCGCGGCCGTTGCCGGCGCGCTGGAACTGGTCCCAGTTCGCGCCCATGACGTCGTACTGCTTGCGCTTGTCCGGGTCCGAGAGGACCGCGTGCGCCTCGTTGACGTCCTTGAACCGCTTCTCGGCGCTCGTGTCACCCGGGTTGCGGTCCGGATGGTGCTCGCGCGCGAGCTTGCGGAACGCCTTCTTGATCTCGGCCTGCGACGCGGTCCTCGGCACGCCCAGGATCTCGTAGTAGTCCCGGTACTCCATCGCCTAGACCCCCGCGGCGGCGCCGGGGACGTCCGACCTCGCGCAGCCCGGACTGCGTGTCGCCGCTCGGACGTTCGAGGCGAAGGCGCCCGGGAGGACCGGAGCGAGCGCACTCGGACGTGCGTGAGCGAGGACCGGAGCGGGCAACACGCGCATCGGGCGTCCCAGGGCGACCCCCTAGGCGCCCTTGACGACGACCGGGGGCTGGTCGGCGGGCGGGAAGTTGCTCCGCCGGACCCGCGACTGCGGCTCCGGCTTGGGCAGCTCGCCGCCGCCCTCCACGACCCGCGGGGTCTCCGCCTTGAGCGCCTTGGGGGCGCGGCGGAGCGCCGCCTCGAGCACCTCGGCCATCGTGTCGGCAAGGACGAGCTTGACCTGCTTGCGGATCTCCTCGGGGATGTCCCGCAGGTCCTTCTCGTTCTTCCGGGGCAGGATCACCATGCCCGCGCCGGACAGGTGGGCCGCGAGGATCTTGCTCTTGAGCCCGCCGATCGGGAGCACCCGGCCGCGGAGCGTGATCTCGCCGGTCATGGCCACGTCCTTGCGGACCGGGATCCCGGTCAGCGCGGACACCATGGCCGTCGCCATCGTCACGCCCGCGGACGGGCCGTCCTTGGGGATCGCCCCGGCCGGGACGTGGATGTGGAGGGTGTTCTTCTCGAACACCTCGCGCTCGATGCCCAGCTCCGTGGCGTGCGACCGGATCCAGGACAGCGCGGCACGGGCGGACTCGCGCATCACGTCGCCCAGCTGGCCGGTGAGGATGAAGTCCTCCTTGCCCTCCATCTTGGTGACCTCGACGGCGACGACGTCACCGCCCACCTCGGTCACGACGAGGCCGGTCGCGCTGCCGGTCTGGTCCTCGGCCTCCAGCTCGCCATACTCGAACCGCTGCGGCCCGAGGAACTCGACCAGGCGCTTGACGTCGACGACGGTCCTGCGCTTGCGGCCCTCGGCGACCTGCCGGGCCACCTTGCGCATGATGTTGGCGAGCTCGCGCTCGAGGTTCCGGACCCCGGCCTCGTGGGTGTAGGCCTGGACGAGCTCGGTGAGCGATTCGTCCGTGATCTGGATGTGCTTCGCCTTGAGGCCGTGGTTCTCCATCTGCTTGGGGATGAGGAACCGCTTCGCGATCTCCACCTTCTCTTGCTGGGTGTAGCCCGGCAGCTGGATCATCTCCATCCGGTCGCGCAGGGGCGCCGGGATCGGGTCGAGCAGGTTGGCCGTCGCGATGAACAGGACCTTGCTCAGGTCGAACGGCACCTCGAGGTAGTTGTCCTGGAAGCTGAAGTTCTGCTCCGGGTCCAGCACCTCGAGCAGCGCGGACGACGGGTCGCCCCGGAAGTCCATGCCGATCTTGTCCACCTCGTCGAGCATGAACACCGGGTTGTTGGTGCCGGCGGTCTTGACGTTCTGGACGATGCGGCCGGGCAGGGCGCCGATGTACGTGCGCCGGTGGCCGCGGATCTCCGCCTCGTCGTGGATGCCGCCCAGGCTCATGCGCACGAACTTGCGGCCCATCGCCCGGGCGATGCTCTTGCCCAGGCTCGTCTTGCCGACGCCGGGCGGGCCCACGAACAGCAGGATCGGGCTGCGGATCTTCTCCGCCAGGCTCCGCACGGCGAGGTACTCGAGGATCCGCTCCTTGATCTTCTCGAGGCCGTAGTGGTCCTCGTCGAGGATCGTGGCGGCCTCCCGGATGTCCAGCCGGTCGTCGGTGGCGACGTTCCAGGGCAGCGACACCAGCCAGTCCACGTAGGTCCGGATGACGCCGACCTCGGGCGAGGCGGACGGGATCCGGCTCATCCGGTCGATCTCCTTGATCGCCCGGGTGCGGACCTCCTCGGGCATCCCCGAGGACTCGACCTTCTCGCGCAGCTCGTTGATCTCGGCCTGCTGCGGGTCGTCCTCGCCTAGCTCGCGCTGGATCGCCTTGAGCTGCTCGCGGAGGATGTACTCCCGCTGGGTCTTGTCCATCTCGGACTTGACCTCGCTCTGGATCTTCCCCTTGAGCTCGAGGATCTCGATCTGGCGGGCCAGGAAGGCGGACACGAGCTTGAGGCGCTGCTCGACGTCGGCCGTCTCGAGCAGCTCCTGGCGCTGCTCGGTGGTCATGTCGGGACTGTAGGCGACCATGTCGGCGAGCAGCCCGGGCTCGGTGATGTTGCGGGCCGCGACCGCGGCCTCCGGCGGCACCGGGGCGCCGTTGGCGACGTACTGCTCGATCTGGGCCTGGACGCTCCGGACGAGCGCCTGGATCTCGACGCCCGTGGGCGTCTCGTCGTGGAGCTCCTCGACCCGCGCCGCGAGGTACGGCGCGGTGCGCGCGAAGCCGTGGACGCGGATCCGGGACTGGCCCTGCACGATGGCCCGCACGGTGCCGTCCTGGAGCTGGACGACCTGGGCGATCTTGGCGAGCGTGCCGATGCCGTACAGCTCGGACGGGTCGCCGATCTCCTCCTGCTCGGCCTGGCGCTGGGTCACGAGCGCGATCGGGCCGCCGCCGTCGACGGCGGCGTTGAGCGCCGCGACGCTCTTCTCGCGTCCGACCTGGAGGGGGACGATCATCTCCGGGAAGATGACCGTCTCCCGGAGCGCAACGAGCGGCAGCTCCCGGATCACGGGTCCGGTCTGCTGCTCCTCCGGGTTCGACGGTCGCTTGGCCATCAGGGTCTCCTTGGGGTGCCGGCCGGCTGGTCCGGCACGTCGGTTCGGGTTCCGGTGCGGGATTCGGTCCGGGTACTGGTTCCTGCCGCGGCAGCGCCGGCCTCGCCGTGCTGCTCGCGTGTTCCTTCGT
The DNA here is from genome assembly GCA_040755495.1 of Chloroflexota bacterium. Classification (GTDB taxonomy): domain Bacteria; phylum Chloroflexota; class Limnocylindria; order Limnocylindrales; family CSP1-4; genus CAIXZV01. The sequence continues at coordinate 17,293 of JBFMAT010000013.1, read as the reverse complement.
CGTACAGCGCCTCGAGGATGCGCTTGCCCAGCCGCTCCTCGAGCTCGAACAGGGTGCGGACCCCGGCGAGGTTGACGCCGCGGTCCCGCGTCAGGTGCCGGATCCACAGGATCCGGCGGATGTCGGCCTCCGAGTAGAGGCGGATGTTGGTCGGTGTGCGCGCCGGGCAGACCAGGCCCTCGTCTTCGTAGATCCGGAGTGTTCGCGGGTGCGCCGAGACAAGGGTCGCAGCCACGCTGATGACGTACACGGGCCGGGTCGGGTCCCGGTCCGGCCGGCGCGCAGCCGCCATGTGCGTCAGGCCCCGACCTTGTCGCCGGCGGCGGGGGTGCCGGCCCCGACGGCCTTGGCCTCGCCGCTGGTCACGGGCTTGATCTGGATCTGGCGTGGCTTGACCTGCTCGGCCTTCGGGATCCGGAGCTTGAGCACGCCGTGCTCGAAGGTGGCCTCCGCCTTGTCGGCCTCGAGGCCGGTCGGCAGGGTCACCGTCCGCATCACGCTGCCGCGCGCGATCTCGCGCACGATCCAGTCGCCCTGCTCCTCGGTCCGCTCGGTGCGGTCCTCGGCGCGGATGGTCAGGGTGTTGTTCTCGAGGGTGATGTCCACGTCCTCGGGCTTGAGGCCCGGGAGCTCGGCCTCCACCTCGAGCGCGTCCGCGGTGGCGCGGACGTTGAGCGGCAGCCGCATGAGCTCGCTGCCGTTGTAGGGGGTGAACGGCCTGAAGACCGAATCGTCGAACAGGCGGTCCATCGCCTGGCGGAGCGTCATCAGCTCGCTGAAGGGCGACGGGCGGCGCACGAGCGTCATCGCATCGAACCTCCTGCTGGTCCGCCGGCGGTTCTACGCCGCCGGCCTGCGGTGGAATACTGGCCGGAGCGCCCACTGCGCTTCCGGACATGCCACAGCCTAAAACCATGACAATGGCGTTGTCAAGATGTCTCCGTTGGACGACGCACAATGCCTGCGCGGAATGGGGATCGAAGAAGGGGATCCGCGACCCCCGGACCCGGCCCCCGGGGGTCCCTTCGCGCACCGCATGCCCGCCCCGGCGCCCCGGGGCGCGGCGTCGCCTAGGCCTCGGACTCGCCGATCAGCTGGTCACGCAGCGCGGGCTCGCAGTCCGGCCGCCCGATGGCGATCACCTTGTCGCCCTCCGCGAGCACCGTGCCGGCGCTCAGCGGCGTCGGCTTCCCGTCGCGGATGACGCCGAACAGCGAGCAGCCGTCCGGCACCGTCAGGTCGAGCGCGCTCCGGCCGATCGCCGGCGACCCCGGCTGCAGCCGCGCTTCGATGATCTCCAGCTCGCCCACGCCCAGCGCCGCGAGGTGGAGCAGCTCGTGGACCGGGATGTCCTGCTCGATCGAGCCCAGGATCATGCGCGTCGGGCTGATGATCTCGTCCACGCCCAGGTGGCGGAACAGCGACTCGTTCTTGGGGTTGTTGACCCGGGCGATCGTCCGGGGAACGTCGAAGTGGTGCTTGGCCATCTGGCAGATGACCAGGTTGTCCTCGTCGTCGCCGGTCACCGCCGCCACGATGTCGGCCCGGTTCGCCCCGGCCTCGTGGAGGTACTTGCCCTCGCAGCCGTCGTGCGAGATCACGACCGACCCGATCTCGTCCGCGATCTGGCCCGCCCGCACGCGGTCCTTCTCCATCAGGGCGACCTCGTGCCCTGACTCGATCAGCTCCTTGGTCAGGTAGTAGCCGACCTTGCCGCCGCCCACGACCAGCACGAACATCGCTCAGGCCTCCGTCGAGGGCGTGCCGCCCGCGGGAGATGCCGGGACGTCGACATGCGTGTGCTCGACGACCGGCGTGTAGATCCCGGGGCGGTCGCCCGTCGCCTGCCCCACGAGGCCGAGCACCGCGCTGGTCATCAGGTTGGTGCGGCACAGCGCGGCGATCCCCAGGTGGGCGTACGCCTCGGCGCGCACCGGGTCATTGATCTTGGCGACCGTCCGGCGCGCACCGAGCGCCTCGATCGCCAGCTGCGCCGCCATCACGTTCCGGTTGTCGCCCTCGGTCAGCGACAGGAACAGGTCCGCGTCCTCGGCGCCGGCCCGGCGCAGGGTGTCCTCGTCGGTCCCGTCCCCGCGCAGCGCGGTGCCCCGGAAGGTGGACGGCAGCCGGTCGAAGGCCGCCGTCGAGGTGTCCAGGATGAGGACCTGCCAGCCGGCGCGGTCCAGCTCGTCGGCCAGCCCGGCGCCGACGCGGCCGCAGCCGACGATCACGGCTTTCATGCTTGCTCCTCGGGCATCGCTTCGCGGATGACCCATACCGCGCATGGCGCGTTCTTCAGGATGTAGGGGATGGTGGCGCCGATCGCGAAGTCGCCGCCGAAGCGCCGACGGAACGGGAGGCCGCAGATGATCAGGTCGGCATCGCGCTCCGTGGCCTCGTCGACGATGGCGGCGCCGACGTCGCGGGCCTGCAGCAGCACGGTCTCGAGCTTGTAGCGGTGCGCCTCGGCGGCCGTCTCCGCGATGTCCAGCACCCGCTGGGCATCCTCGGACCGGCCGGCCACGTCCGCGTCCAGCGGCAGGGTCCAGTCGATCTCGACGACGTGCACGCCGATCAGCTCCGCGTGGTCTGCGCGAGCCTGGTCGGACGCCAAGGCGACGATCGACCGGTCGGTGCGGCCGCCGGACAGCGCGATGACGGCGCGTCGGAACTGGGGTGCCGACGAATCGGCCACGGGCCTTGAAGCCTCCGTGATGGTGGCGACGACGGACGCTGTGACACGCGCGTCCGGGACGGTCGTCACGCCGGATTCACGATACCACCGGCCCGCACGCGGGACCGCACCGGGGCCGCACCGCCGGGCGGCTACGACGAGACGCGGCGGTACGGGACGTTGGCGATCACGGTGTGCTCCCGGCCGACCAGCGCGGCCTTGAGCCGCTTCGCGGACTGGTTGTACAGCAGGCGGTCCCACCAGTGCTTGGCCACGTACTCGGGCAGGACCACGATCGTCGTGGGCGCCTCGCGGTCCGGCGGCCAGGCGCGGTCCAGCACGTCGAGATAGGTGACCATCGGCCCCACGATCGCGCGGTACGGCGACTCGACGATCACCAGCGGCACGCCGGGCAGCTGCCGCTCCCAGCGCTCGCGCAGCGAGTTCGCCTCGTCGGGGTCGGTGGTGACGAACACCGCCTGGAGCATCGAGGGGTCGGTCGCCAGGGTGCGCCCGAACATCACGGCCTGGACGACCGACCGGTTGATTCCGTTGACCGGGATCACCACCCGCTGGTCGCGGCGCACCTTCTCGAACACCATGTCGTCGCGGACGTGGAGCTCCTCGGCCTGGCCGTCGTACTGGCGCCGGACGAACAGCATCACGCCCACCAGGGTCGGGATCAGGACGATCACCACCAGCGAGGTGGGCGCCTTGACCGAGGTGACGACGATCGCGATCACGGCGGTCAGCACGCAGCCGGTGGCGTTGATGACGATCCGGTAGCGCCAGCCCTGCTCCTTCGTGGACAGCCAGTGCCGGACCATGCCCGCCTGCGAGATCGTGAAGTCGATGAACACGCCCACGGCGTACAGCGGGATGAGCGCATGCGTCGAGCCGCGGCCGATGACGACCAGCGTGGCGGCGCACGCGCCCAGCAGCAGGATCCCCTGCGAGAACGCGAGCCGGTCGCCGCGGAACGCGAAGTGGCGCGGGATGAAGCCGTCCTCGGCGAGGACCGCGGACAGTCGCGGGAAGGCCGCGAAGGACGTGTTCGCGGCCAGGAACAGCAACAGCGCCGTGAACGCCTGGAACAGGTAGAACCCGACGGTGTCGCCGTACACGTGGCGCGAGATCTGGGCGATGACCGTCTGCTTGGGCTCCTCGATGGGCAGGATGTGGAAGTTGGCGGCGAGGAACGTGATGCCCACGAACAGCACGCCCAGGATCACGGCCATCGCCATCAGCGTCCGGGCGGCGTTCCTGGGCTCCGGCGGCTTGAAGGCGGGGACGCCGGTCGCGATCGCCTCCGTGCCGGTGAGGGCGACCGCGCCCGAGGCAAAGGCCCGGAGCAGGATCAGGATGCCCACGCTCTGGGCGGTCTCGGTGGTCGCCCGGATCACCTCCGGCGACGGCGCCGGGCCGGTGTCGCCCTGGGCCACGATCCGGAACACGCCCATCCCGATCATCAGGAACGCACTGCCCAGGAACAGGTAGGTCGGGATCGCGAAGATGCTGCCGGCCTCACGGACGCCGCGCAGGTTGCCCACCAGGATGATCCCGATCGCGATCACGCCGATCTGCACCCGCACGGGGTCCAGCGCCGGGACCGCGGACGCGATCTGCTCCACGGCCGAGGACGTCGAGACGGCGACCGTGAGGGTGTAGTCGATCATCAGCGCCGACGCGGCCACGAGCGAGGCCAGGCGGCCGAAGTTCGCCTTGGACACGGAGTACGAGCCGCCGCCGTTGGGATAGGCGATGCACACCTGGCGGTAGCTGAAGGCCACGATGGCGAGCAGGACGGCGATCGCGATGCTGACCTCGATCGAGAGGTCGAACGCCGCGCCGCCGACGCCGGCCAGGAGGAACGCGAGGATGATCTCCTCGGTCGCATAGGCGGACGACGAGATCGCGTCGGAGCTGAAGATCGCGAGCGCCTTCTTCTTGGACAGGCGCTCGCCGGCCTCCTCCTCGTTGGCGAGGGGCCGGCCGATGAAGAACCCCTTGATCCGCGCGAACACCTGGCCCGAGCGCGTGGTCGGCGCGCTGGCGGCGGCCTTGGCCGTCAGCTGGCCCGGCCCCGTGTAGCGGAAGTAGGGCGAATGGGGGCGCTCGACCCTGACCCGCTTGTCGCCCGGTTTGCGGCCCGAGATGGGCCGGCGGCCGCCGATCATCCCTACAGCCCGTACGACAGGCGCGCGACCAGGCGCTCGGGGAGCCCGAGGCGCTCCATGTGGTCCTGGACGGATCCGACGTCGTACGCGGTGCGCTGCCACGTGGCGGCCCCGGCGTCCGTGTCGAGCAGCAGCCAGGACGCGGTCGGGATGCCGTCCCGTGGCTGGCCGACGCTGCCCGGGTTGAGCAGCGCCCGGCGGCCCTCGTACACGAGCCGGGAGCCGGAGCCGGGGCTCATGGTCTCGAGGCGCCCATCCTCCTCGAGGTACGCGATGGGCACGTGGGTATGGCCGTTGAGGCCGCTGGGCGTGGGCAGCGCGGCGATGCCGGCCCGCGCGACGGGGCTGGTCGTGACGTACTCCCAGATGGGGTCGCGCGGGCTCCCGTGGACGAGCGTGAGGCCCACCTGCTCGGTGCGCTCCGGCAGGGCCCGCAGCCACGCCTTCGTGTCGTCGCTCATGACCGCGCGGGTCCACTCCATCGCCCGCCGGGCGTCCACGTTGAACGACTCGACGTCGAGGTCGCCGACGGCCGCGGCGTCGTGGTTGCCGCGGACCCCCCGGGCGCCGATCTCGCGTAGGCGGCCCACGACCTCGTCCGGGTCCGGCCCGTAGCCCACGATGTCGCCCAGCTGCCACACCTCGTCCACCGACGGGACGGCGGCCAGCACCGCGTCGAGCGCGGCGAGGTTCGCGTGGATGTCCGAGAGCACGGCGACGCGCATCGTTGGGAGGGTAGCGCAGCGGCGGCCCATCGACGCGCATCCGTCGCGCCGGGCACGCTGCCGGGCGCATCGATCGCGGGCCGCGTCACAGCGGGTGCCGGCGCCGCTCGGCGGGGTCGCGCGGGTATCGCGGGTCGATGGGCCCGCCGCGGGCGACCACGACCAGGCGATGGGCCTCGAGACCCGGCACGCCGGACTCGCGGACCGTGACGGCGCCCGCGCGCAGCGCGGCCAGGGCGCCCGCCGCCGCGGCCAGCTCGTCGTCCAGCGGCGCGCGCTTCCAGGCGACGAGGACGCCGCCCGGGGCGACGAGCGGGAGGGCGACCTCCACCAGCTCGCCGAGACCGGCCACGGCCCGGGCGGTGACGGCCGGCCAGGCCTCGCGGTCCGACGGGTCGCGCGCGAGCGCCTCCGCGCGCGCCGGCTCCGCGTGGACCCGACTGGCGAGCCCGGTTGCACGGATCACGGTGTCGAGGAAGCGGACCTTCTTGGCGACCGAGTCGACGAGCAGCGCCCGGTCTGCCGGCAGGGCCGCCGCCAGCGGCAGCCCCGGGTAGCCGCCGCCGCTGCCGAGGTCCAGCAGCCCGCGGACGCCCAGGCCACGCAGGAGCGGCACCGCGGACAGGCTGTCGACGATGTGCAGGCGCGCGACCTCCGCCGGGTCGCGGATCGCGGTCAGGTTGATCGCCGCGGTCCAGGCGAGGAGGAATCGGGCGTGGGTGTCGATCGCCTCGCGGGCTGCCGGTTCCAGCCCGAGGTCCAGGGCGCGCAGGCCCGCGTCGAGGGCGGCCTCGTACGCCGCGGGAAGCGGTGGGAGGTCCGAGACGCGCGTCGGGAGCGGACCTCTCGGCCGGTCCAGGGCACCCTCCTGTGGTCGTGCCAGGCCCGCCCGGGAGCCGCTCCCGGCGTCGTTCGCTCGCCGCAGGCGCCGTCGACACGGTGTTGCGCGACCCGTTCGGTTCCGGCCCGGGTCTCCCCGTGGCCCCTCGCGAATCGCGCTGCCCGGTGCGCGCACGCTGCGTGCGGACTGCGGACGTTAGGCGGCCGCCCGGGGGGCGTCAAGGCCCTTATCCACGAACTGCGGGGCCGGCCGTCGACCTGTGGATAACGGCACCGGCTGTCCACCGCGAGCCACGCGGCGGCGGGCCGTTCGGCCCCACGATCGCGGCCCTTGCTCCCGTGCCGTCCCCGCCACCCACCGGGCGGCTGACGGGGCCGGCGCCGGGCGCTACGGCTGGGGCGTGCGGGTCCCGGTGCGGACCGGGCGGCCCAGCGTCCGGCGGACGACGTCGATCACCTCGTCCACGTACTTGTCCGCCTCGCCGTGCTCGGCGGCGGTGCGGACGCAGCCCTGGACGTGGTCCTCCAGCACCAGCACGGACACGGCATCGACCGCGGCCCGCAGGGCGGCGGTCTGCTGGAGGATGTCGACGCAGTACTCCTCGCGCTCGATCATGCGCGCGATCCCGCGCACCTGGCCCTCGATCCGGCTCAGTCGCCGGACGAGCTGCGCCTTGTCCTTGGAGTAGCTGTGACGGAAGGTGTCGTGACCGGCGCCGTGGTCGGACGCCGGCCGGTGGGGGGGCTCGGCCATGGCGTCATGATACCCCACGGGAGTATCCGCGAATCCGGTGCCGATGGCACGCGCCCTGTTCACGCCCGTTGGGTAGACTTCACGGCCGATGGACCATCGCGGACTCCGGGAGCGCCTCACCGGGGCCGGCTGCGCCTCGTGCGGAGCGGCCATCCCCGGCGACCGGATCGCGGTCCTCGCCGACCGGGGCGACCTCGCGTTCGTGGAGCTCGCCTGCCCCCGCTGCGGCAGCCGGACGATGGGCGTGGTGATCGGCGCGGCCGGGCCGGGCGGCCCCCAGCCGATCCTGGACACCAACGCCGACGTCCGCCTCGCCGGGGCCTCCCCGATCGCCGCCGACGACGTCCGGGCGATGCGCCGCTTCCTCGACGGGTGGCACGGCGACCTCCGCTCGCTGCTCGACCGGCCGGGGGATCCCCGGTGACCGAGCCCGTGGCGGGCGTCCCGCCGGCGCGCCCGGCGTTCGCGCACGCGAGCGAGGCGGAGCTGGCTCGGATCCTGGACTTCTACGACGTCCGCTGGACGTACGAGCCCGACACGTTCCCGATCGGCTGGAGCCTGGACGGCGACGTCGTCGAGAGCTTCGCGCCCGACTTCTACCTGCCGGACCTCGACCTGTACGTCGAGCTGACCACGCTCAAGCAGAAGCTGGTGCGCAAGAAGAACCGCAAGCTGCGGCGCCTGCGCGAGCTGTACCCGGACATCCGGATCAAGCTGTTCTATGCCCGGGACTTCCGGATGCTCCTGCTCAAGTTCGGGCGCATGGCGCTGGTGGACGAGCTCACCGGGACCACCGGCCAGGCCACGCCGCCGCGACCCGTCGACGTCTCGGCGGAGCCCGAGCCCGGCCTCGTGCTCACCGAGCTCGACCTGCCCGACCTCGAGTCGGACCTCGTCGTCGCCGGGCCCGCCGTCACGCCCCGGGGCCGCCGCCGCGGGCGCCGCCGGCGCCGGGGAGCCGGCGATGCCGCCCCGGTCGCGGTCGAGGCGCTCGCGGCCGAGGCCCCCGACCCGCCGGACGCCTGACGGCCCAGCCACCGTGCGCCGGATCGCCGGACGCGCGATGATCGGTCCAACCCCGCACCCGCCTGACCAGGAGGCAGCGCCGACCCGCAGATGACCCGCACCGCCGATCTCCAGGGAGACATCGGCGACGTCCTGCTGACCGAGGAGGACATCGCCGCCAAGGTGGCCGACCTCGGCCGCCAGATCGCCGCCGACTACGCCGGCCGCAACCTGACGCTGGTGAGCGTCCTCAAGGGCTCGTTGCCGTTCATGGCCGACCTGATGCGCCAGATCCCGCTGCCGCTGCGCATCGACCTCATGGAGGTCAGCTCCTACGGCGGGACGGCGACCGAGTCGTCCGGCCTCGTCCGGATCATGAAGGACCTGTCCGCGTCCATCGCCGACGAGGACGTGCTGCTCGTCGAGGACATCATCGACACCGGCCTGACCCTCAACTACCTCGTCCGCTACCTGCGCGGCAAGAACCCGGCCTCGCTGCGGATCTGCACGCTGCTGGACAAGCCGGCCCGCCGGCTGGTGGACATCCCGGTGGACTACGTCGGGTTCGAGATCCCGGACCAGTTCGTGGTCGGCTACGGCCTGGACTACGGCGAGCGGTACCGGAACCTGCGCTTCGTGGGCGTGCTCCGCCCCGAGGTCTACACGCCGGCGGACTGATGCACCGTCATCCGCTGGGCAACGGCCGCCGCCTCGCGCTCCTGGGCGCCATCGTCGCGCTCGTCGGATCGATTCCGCTCATGCCCTGGTACGGCCTCGGCGGCGAGGAGGGCCAGCTCACGGCGCTCACGCTGACGGCGTTCGACGGCACGGGGATCCTGGCGTTCTTCGCCGGCCTCGGCACGCTCGCGCTGATCGCGCTGCCGTACGCCTCGGGCGAGCGGCCGGTGGGCATCGATCGCGGGCTCGCGTTCGGGGTACTGGCGGTCGTCGCGCTGGTGGGCGTGGTCCTGTGGGTCCCCTTCGGTGGCATCCTCGAGGCGCCGGAGGGGCTGCTGCCCAACCGTGCCTACGGGTTCTGGATCACCGCCCTGGGCGCGATCATGCTCGCCCGGGCGGCCTACGAGATCAGCCTGGAGCCGCCGCGCCGCTGACCCGGGCTCAGGGCACGGCGCTCGTCGCCGGGGACGCTGGCGTCGAAGGCGTCGGGGCGCTCGTCGATGGTGTCGCCGCAGCCCCGGGTGACGGGCTCGCCGAGCGGCGTGCGTCGAGGTCGTCGATCTCGATCCCCAGCCAGCGGTGGAACGCGTCGCTCCCGGACCGGAGCTCCAGCACGTAGCGGCCGGCCGGCCACGCCTCCCTGCCGCCGACCCGCACGGCGACCTCCGGCGCCGGCCGCCACAGGCCGCCGAGGGCGTCGGGCGTCGCCGGCTCCAGCGGCACGGCCGTCAGGGGTACCGGCGCGCCGTCCACGATGGCCCACAGCGCCGCGCGCGTGGACCGCGGCGGCCGAAGGCGCTCGTCGAGCGGCGCGCAGTAGCCGATCGCGGTCACGAGGTCGGTCGCGACCGGGGCGAACGGGATCCGCGGATCGAGCGGGCCGGCGGCCTCGCTGGGGTCGACGGCGATCCACGACCGGATCGGCGCCGGTCGCCCGGTCCAGCGCTGGATCGTGGCCGCCCGCCAGCCGCTCGGCGAACCGCACGTGATCCACAGCCCCGCGTACGGGTCGTCACCGGTCGTGGCCTGGCCGGGCGGGGGCGTCGCGGTCGGCCGGTCATCGACCGGACCGGGGTCGAGCGGGCCGTCGCCCGGGACGGCGACCGGCGCCGCCGGGGCCGGGCTCACCAGGTCCCACGGCCGCGCGATCCCGATCACCAGGGCGGACACGATGGCCAGCGCGGTGAGGATCGTCCGCCGCTGGCCCGCCGCGGATGCGACCGGTCGCGCCTCCGCCCGCTCCGGGGTCCGCTCCGGCGTGCGGTCGGGCTCGTCCACGAGCCGGCGCCGGCCCCGCTAGTCCTCGCCGAGGTACGCCCGGCGAACCATCTCGTTGCGGCTCAGCTCCTCGGACGTGCCCGACAGGACGACTCGCCCGGTCTGGAGGACGTAGCCCCGGTGCGCGATCGCCAGCGCCTGGAGCGCGTTCTGCTCGACGAGCAGGATCGTCATGCCCCGCGAGTTGATCTCCTGGATGATCCGGAAGATCTGCTGGACCAGGATCGGCGACAGGCCCAGCGAGGGCTCATCGAGCAGCAGCACCCGGGGACGGGTCATCAGCGCCCGGCCGATGGCGAGCATCTGCTGCTCGCCGCCCGACAGCGTGCCCCCCCGCTGCGAGGCGCGCTCCTCGAGCCGGGGGAACAGCTCGAACACGTGGGCCGTGTCCTGGCGCACCTCGGCGGACGTCCTCGTGTAGCCCCCCATCTGGAGGTTCTCGAGCACCGTCAGGCGGGAGAAGATCCGGCGCCCCTCCGGCGCGTGCCCCACGCCCATCTCCACCAGCTTGTGGCTCGCGACATGCGACACGTCGCGGCCCTCGAGCTTGACGCTGCCGAGGCGCGGGTGGAGGAGCCCGCTGATCGTCTTGAGGGTCGTGGTCTTGCCCGCGCCGTTGGTCCCCAGCAGGGTCACGATCTCCCCGGCATGGACCTCGAGATCGACCCCCTGGAGGGCATGGATGTGACCGTAGTAGGAGTGGACGTCGGTCAGGCTGAGCATGGCGGCCGGAGCCGCATCGGTCGTTGCCGCGGGAGCGGTCGTGAGGGTCATTCCGGTGGCTTCCCCAGGTAGGCCTCGATGACGCGCGGATCCCGCCGCACCTCGTCGGGCGTGCCTTCGGCGATCCGTTCACCGTGATCAAGGACCGTGATCCGGTCGCTGACGCCCATGACGACCCGCATGTCGTGCTCGATCAGGAGGATGGAGATCCCGAGATCGCTGCGCAGCCGCCCGATCAGCGCCATCATCTCGGAAGTCTCCCGCGGGTTCATGCCCGCCGTCGGCTCGTCGAGCAGCAGGAGCACGGGATCGTTGCCCAGGGCGCGGGCGACCTCGAGCCGGCGCTGGTCGCCGTAGGGCAGGTTCTTGGCCAGCTCGTCGTCGCGGCCGCGCAGGCCCACCAGCCGCAGCAGCTCCCGGGCCCGGACCACCGCCCGCGCCTCCTCGGCGGCCTGGCGGCGCGTGGAGAACAGGTGGTCGACCAGGTTCGAGCGGAGCTGGAGGTGCATCCCCACCAGCACGTTCTCGAGGACCGTCATGTTCTGGAACAGCCGGATGTTCTGGAACGTCCGGCCGACCCCCTGGGCGACGACGTCGTTGGGCCGAGCGCTGCGGATGATGCCGATGCGCGCCAGCACGTTCTGGTACCACGCCGGGCGCGCGACGGCGACCACCAGCACGATCACCATGAGCCCCAGCGCGACGGCGAGCGTGATGAGGATCCCCGCCTCGCTGGACCCGGCACCCAGCAGCAGCCCGACCAGCACGGCGAGCGCCGACGGGACCACCCACGACAGGCTCTCGAGCCACACCCGGCGGGGCCTGGTGACCAGGACCCGGCCGCGGAACGCCACCGTGCCTGCGGTCGGGTCGATGATCCCGGCGACCACGTTGAAGAACGTCGTCTTGCCGGCCCCGTTGGGCCCGATGATGCTGATGATCCCGCCGGCCGGGATGACGAGGTCCACGTCGCGGACGGCCACCAGGCCTCCGAAGCGGCGGGACACGCGGGTCGCCTCGAGCAGGATCTCGGGCGATTCGGCCGTCGACGCGCGGGTGACCCCCAGGGTGGCGGCGGACGGCGTGGTCATTCGGGCGACGCTCCCATCGCGTCACCGAGCTCGGCGAAGTCCTGGTCCTCGTCGCCATGCAGCTCACTGCGGCGCCGCCGGCTGGGGAACAGGCCCTCGGGCCGGATGAGCATCATGGCGACCAGCGCGATGCCGTACAGCAGGAACTGGTACTGCAGGAAGTCGACGTCGCTCAGGACGGGCACCTGGACATTGTCAAAGAACACGTTGAGCTGTTTGAGGATGACCGTCTGGATCAGGAACACCAGGAACGCGCCGACCGCCACGCCCCAGATGTTGCCCATGCCACCCAGCACGACCATCGCCAGCACGGTGAACGACACGTCGAAGCGGAACAGGTTGGGGCTCACCAGGGTCAGCTTGGACGAGGCGAACACGCCGGCCAGCCCGGCCGTGGAGGCGCCCAGGGCGAAGGCGAGCAGCTTGGTGGTCACCGTGTTGACGCCGTTCGCGGCGGCCGCCAGCTCGTCCTCGCGGATCGCCATCCACGCCCGCCCGAGCCGCGAGTCCTGGAGCCGGTACACGAGGATCATCGAAATCGTGATCAGGCCGATCATCGTCAGGTAGAACGGCCACGGGTTGCCGACCGAGGGGAACGTGAAGTCGCCGATCGACGGCGGCGAGATCCCGCCGATGCCGTTGGGCCCCTCGGTATAGGTGGACGAGTTGAGGAACACGATCGGCACGATCTCGCCGAAGCCCAGGGTCACGATCGCGAGATAGTCGCCTCGCAACCGGAGGGTCGGCGCGCCGAGCAGGATGCCGAACACCGCGGCGACGACCGCGCCGATCAGGAGCATCGGCCAGAACGGGATGTCCAGGCCCGTGAACGGCGACGCGGCGAAGGCGAACGCGTAGGAGCCGATCGCGAAGAACGCCGCGTAACCGAGGTCGAGCAGGCCGGACAGGCCGACGACGATGTTGAGGCCGAGGGCGAGCAGGACGTAGATGCCGGCGATCGTGAACCCGTCCAGCCACACGCCCTGGCTGCTGAAGCTGTTGAACGGCGGCACCAGCACCATGATCGGCAGGAAGGCGGTGACGGCCGCCATGCCGATGAGCACGCTGATCGACCGGTGCCGCGCCGAGAACGTGCGCACCCGCTGCCGCAACGAGGGGCCGGTGCTCCCGGGACGGGAGGGGGCGCTGGCGACCCTGGCGTTCACGCACGTTCTCCCAGCTGCTGGCCGAGGAGGCCCGTCGGGCGGAACACGAGGGTGATGATCAGGACCGCGAACACCAGCGCCTGGCCCCACTGGTTGTAGCCGTAGGCGGCCGCCGTCGTCTCGATGAACCCGATCACGAACCCGCCGAGCGCGGCGCCGGTGATGTTGCCGATCCCGCCCAGCACGGCGGCCGTGAACGCCTTGAGCCCCGCCTGGAACCCGAGGATGAACACGATGTTGCCGTAGTAGAAGCCCTGGACGATGCCCGCCGCACCGGCCAGCCCGGAGCCGATGAAGAACGTCAGCGCGATCGTCCGGTTGATGTCCACGCCCATCAGCTGCGCGGCCTCCCGGTCCTGCGCGGTGGACCGCATCGCCCGGCCCAGCCGGGTCCGGCTGACGAACAGCTGGAGCGCGATCATGAGGCTCACGGACACGGCGATCACGAACAGGACGACGATGCGGATGCTGAACTCGCCGATCTGGATCGTCGCGGTGGGCGGGATGACCTGGGGCGTGTTCACCGGGGACGGGCCATAGATGATCTGGACGATGTTCTGGAGGATGAACGAGATGCCGATCGCCGTGATCAGCGGGGCCAGGCGGGGGGCGTTGCGGAGCGGCCGGTAGGCGAACCGCTCGATCGCCACCCCCAGGAGGCCCATGACCGGCATCACGATGGCGAACGTGGTGAGGATCAGGAACAGGGCCTGGGGCAGCGACGTCGCGGACGCGTTGGGATCCTGGCCCAGCATGCTGGTCAGGACGAACATCGCGGTGAACGCCCCGACCATGAACACGTCGCCGTGGGCGAAGTTGATGAGCTCGATGATCCCGTAGACCATCGTGTAGCCGAGGGCCACCAGCGCGTAGATCGCTCCGACCGTGAGCGCGTTGACGAACTGGTCCGGACCGATCGCCACGAACACGACGACGGCCAGGGCCGCCACGAACAGGTAGGGGCCGATCCGCATCCGGCGCAGGGCGTCAACCGCCCCTGCCGGCGCGGGCATGGTCGTGGTGGTCATGCAGCCTCCGGCTGGTCCCGCGGGGGTATGGACAGGCCGGAGGGCGCTGCCCTCCGGCCTGTGCGAAGGGGCGGTTACTGCTCCCCGAAGTTCAGCTGCTCCTTGAACACCCAGTCGCCGTTGTTCGGCGCGGCCGGGTCGGTCACGTAGAACGAGATGAACGGCTGCGTGGTGTCGCCGTTCTCGTCGAACGCGGTGGTCCCGAGAACCGTCTCGAAGCTGTGCGACGGATCGGTGGCCCAGGCGCGGACACCCTCGCGGATGGCTGCCTGGTCGGCGCTGGCGTTGGCCTTGAGGAACTCCTCGAGCGACTTGAGGATGACCGTGGCGCAGGCGTAGGCCGGGCCGCTGTAGGCGCCCGGAGTGTTGAACTCGCTGTCGCCCTTGAAGTGCTCGATGAACGAGGCGTCGAACGCCGCCTTGGCCGGGAAGTCGCCGATGGCGGCGATGGTCCCGTAGGAGTTCGCTGCGGCTTCCTTGCCCGCGATCTTGATCAGCGAACCCTCGGCGTCGCCGTTGCCGTTGACGATCCCGTCAGGACCCAGGAACGGGACGTCCAGGCCCTGCTGGCGCATCTGCTTGAGCAGCAGGCCCGCGCCGGAGGTCACGACACCGCCGTAGTAGACGCCGTCGGGGTTCTTGGTCTTGGCCGCGGTGATGATCGCGTTGAAGTCGGTCGTGTCGGGGGTCGCGCCGACGAAGTCGGCGACGGTGCCGCCGAGCTCCTGGAACTTGTCCCGGAACGTCTCGGCGACGCCCTGGCCGAACGTGGTCACGTCATGGATGACGAGGACGTTCTTCAGCCCCAGGGTGTTGTAGGCGTACACGGACATCGCCGGGCCCTGGATGTCGTCCGTCGCGGCGACGCGAACGTACGCGATCCGCTCCGGGAAGTTCTTGCGCAGGTCCATGCCGCCGAACTCGGGCTTGGTGAGGCCCTGGTTCGTGTTGGCCGGGCTGCACTGGAGCAGACCGGCGTCGTTGCCGATGGGGATCTGGACCTTGCCGACGGCCGAGTTGTACGGCCCGACGATCCCGATCACCGCCGGATCGGCGACGAACGTCTGCATGTCCTGGGCGGCCTGCTGCTCGTTGTACTTGCCGTTGACCGCATGGTCGAGCGGGAGCAGCTCCAGCTTGTAGCCGCCGATGCCGCCCTTCTCGTTGATCTCGTCCACCGCCAGCTTGGCACCCTTGAGGGTGGGCTGGCCGTCGGCTGCCGCGCCGCCCGACAGCGGCAGGGTCACGCCGAGCTTGAGCGTCTTGTCGCCCCCGCTGCTGGTGCCGCCGCAGGCGGTGACGACGATGGCCGCAGCGGCAAGCGCCGCGCCCACACGCGCGAATCTCATGAACGCCTCCTCCATTTCCCCTCGCCTGTGCCCGGGAGCGCCGATGCTCCATGGCCCGTGCTACGTCCCTGGTGGCCGGAGGGGGAACGCCTCGGCGCGGCGGTGACGGGAGCGCGGGGGCGAGAGACCCATTCGCCCCGCAGCATCCGCCACGGAGCGATGCCGTATCATAGGCGCTGGCGACGCGGATGCAAGGCGTTGCCGTTCGCACCGGGATGGCTGTCGAGCCTCGAGTCGCTCGCCTCCCGGGCCCCTTCATGGCGGCGAGGCGTGGCCGCCCCCTAACCGATCATGAGTCGGCGGGAGCACAAGCGCACCGGCCGCTCGCTGTACGAGGTTTGTCCTTCGGCGTGGAGTACCTGGTCAGACAGGCTCGCATCACCGACATCGACCGCCTGGCCGCCATCGGCCGGACGGCGATCCGGGGAGCCGGTCGCGGGTCGCTCGATGCCGCCGACCTGCTTCGCCAGCTCGTCTACCTGCCGAACGCGAGCCTGCTCGTCGCCGAGGCGCGACGGGAGCTCGTGGGCGGGGCGCTCCTCGTCCTCCGTCCGTCGGTCGTGGCCGGCGGCTACGTGGGGACGATCGACCTGCTGGTCGTCGCCCCGGACCACGATGCGGACCGCGTGACGGCCGCCCTCCTGGAGGAGATCCTCCGCTCGGCGAGCAACAAGGGTTGCTCGACGGTCGAGGCGGCGGAGCCCTCCGATCCCGCGGACCTCGCCCGCCTCGAGCGGGCCGGGTTCGCCACCGCCGGACCCACGCTCCGGCGACCCGTCGCGGCGGCCGGCTCGGCCGCCCGCCGCACCTAGCGCCCCCGGGCGGCCGGGGGGACCGGACCGCCCAACCACATAGGAGTCATCGTGGGCAAGAACGTCGCCGTCTTCGTGGACGTGGCGAACATCTTCTACGCGGCCAAGGCGGCCGGCGTGGACATCGACTACGTCACGCTGCTGAAGTCGGCCACCGCCGGGCGGGACTTCGTCCGAGCGTACGCCTACACCGGGCTCGACCCGGACAACGAGAACCAACGCAACTTCCACCAGTTCCTCGCCCGCCACCAGTACAAGGTGGTGAGCAAGGACATCCGCAAGTACGGCGACGGCAAGGTCAAGGCGAACCTCGACATCGAGCTCGTCGTGGACCTCATGAAGACCGCGCGCAACCTCGATGTCGCCGTCATCGTGTCGGGCGACGGCGACTTCGCGTCCGCCATCCGCGCCGTCCAGGAGATGGGCGTCCGGGTCGAGGTGGTCAGCTTCCGCGGCAACACGTCGTCGGACCTGATCGAGGTCGCGGACCTGTTCACCGACATCACCCAGATCGCCAAGGTCGACAAGGGATCCACGCGCTCCGGGCGCCGCGTCGCGGGCGACGACGAGGACCTGTCGATGACCGAGGTCCCGGACAAGCTGACCGAGGGCACGGGCCGGGGCCGCGGGCGCGGCCGAGGGCGCGGGCGCATCGAGCGCGAGGAGGCGCCGGTCGCGGCGTCGCGGGGTCGTGGCCGGTCCTCCGCTGCCGCGGCACCCGTCGCGGTCGCCGCCACAGGCGCCGGCGCGCTGGTCGCGCTGCCGGGCGAGAAGCTGTCGCGCGCGGCCGCCGTCCTGTCGCCGGTCGAGGCCGCCGAGCTGCCCGAGGAGGGCGAGGAGCTCGAGGGCGTCGAGGGGGTCGAACCGATCGAGGAAGCCGGCGAGGGCGAGGCCCGTCGCCGTCGCCGCCGCCGAGGCGGCCGCGGCCGTGGCCGGGGCCGGCGCGAGGAAGGTGAGACGCTCGAGGGCGAGGCCGGGCCGGCCGAGCCCGAG
>JBFMAT010000012.1:0-92006 GCA_040755495.1 Chloroflexota bacterium | reverse complement strand
CCGCCAGACGTGGCAGTTCTACCGCGACCGGCGCCCCGACCAGTACGGCGACTTGGTCAGGGCGTAGAAAAGGGGCCGACCGGCACGCTGGACACCGGGGCGCCATCCGGTATCATCCCGCGCGGCTCGGCGGCCAAGGAGGAGGGCAGCCGAGCCGCCTGCATTCCCGGGGGATCCGCAGGAGGACGTCGATGGAATTCGGGTTCACCCTCAAGCCCGACCACTCGATCGAGCGCACGATCGCCCTCACCCGGCAGGCCGAGGCGGCGGGCTTCGAGTACGGCTGGCTGTTCGACAGCCACGTCCTGTGGCGAGACCCGTATCCGCTCCTGACCCTCATGGCGCAGGCCACGAAGACGATGCGCCTGGGGACCTGCGTCACCAACCCGGCCACCCGCGAGCCGTCGGTCACGGCGTCCACGCTGGCCGTGCTCGACGAGCTGTCCGGCGGGCGGATGGACCTGGGCATCGGCCGGGGCGACTCCGCGCGCCGGGTGCTGGGCAAGCCGCCGACGTCGATGAAGGACCTGGAGCTGGCGGTGCACGTCATACGGGCGCTGGTCGAGGGACGGCCGGTCGAGTTCGAGGGCGCGATGCTGGAGCTGCCCTGGACCCGCGGCCATCGCCTGCCCGTGTGGATCGCGGGGTACGGGCCGGTGGCGCTCAAGCTCACCGGGCGGATCGGGGACGGGGCGATGCTCCAGATCGGCGACCCGGACCTGATCCGCTGGTTCGTGTCCCAGGTCCGGGCCTCGGCGGTCGAGGCCGGGCGGGAGCCGGGCTCGGTCCGCGTGATGGCCGCGGCCCCGGCGCACGTCGGCGACCTCGCCGAGGGCCGCGACCGCACGCGCTGGTTCCCGGCCCTCGTGTCCAACCACGTCGTGGACCTGGTCAACAAGTACCCGCGCGAGGACCTGCCGGAGGAGCTCACGCAGTACATCCGCGACCGCGAGGGCTACGACTACCTCCACCACGCCGAGGTGGGCGGCTCCAACGCCTCGTTCGTGACCGACGAGATCGTGGACCGGTTCTGCGTCCTGGGCTCCGTGGAGCAGCACGTCGAGCGCCTGCGCGCCCTGGCGGACGCGGGCGTGGACCAGTTCAACGTCTACCTCATGAACGGGGACGAGGAGGAGCAGCTCGAGGTCTACGGCCGGGAGGTCATCCCGGCCGTCCGGGCGCTCGCGGACGCGACGGGCTGACGCCCGCCGCGCAGCCCGTTCGGACCGGGCAGGCGAGAGGCGCCGGGGCCGATCGCGGCCCGCTCGGCCCTTGGCCGCATCGCGCCGCGGCGCGATGCTCGACGCGAGGGTTGTGCACGTGACGGTCCTGGTCGCTGCCTGGCATCCGGTGGGCGAGACGACCACGTCGTTCGCCGCCCACCTCCACGGACGCGACCTCACGGTCGTCCGAGTCGCAGAGCGTGGCTGGCGCTGGCGGGTGGTGGCGCCGCATGGCGGGCTGCTCGCCGAGGGCGAGGCCACGAGCGGGCTCGAGGCGGAACGCGCGGCCGAGGACGAGGCGACGGCCGTCCATCCGCCGACCTCGGAGCTGCTCGATCGCCTGCTGACCTGATGGCCCAGGTACCGGGCGAACCGCGATCGGGGGCAGCCACGCGTCGCGAGGCGGTGAGGTCCGGTGCGGTGCGGTGCGGGTCAGGGGTCCAAGGTCAGGCTGGACCGGGCACCATCCGCGACGGACACTGTAGGCCCCTGGAGGTTCCTGATGCCGTCGCTGTCCCTGTTCCACCGTCGCGACCCGTGGTGGGAGGTCGATGGGCCCGCCGCCCGACATGCGCGTCGCAAGCAGCAGCTCGTGGCCGGGATCGCCTTCACCGCGGCGCTGGTCGCCGTGGGGGCCGCGGCGTTCGCCTGGGCCGTCCAGCTGGGCATCGCCGGCGCGTTCGGGGTCCACGCGGCGCTCGGCATCGGCTGACGGCGCCCGTTCGCCGTCCGCTCCGGCGCCATCGACGGCGCCGTCTGCGCCACTCGCCGGCGCCGGTCGCCGTCCGCGCCGCCGTCTGCGCCACTCGCCGGCGCCGGTCGCCGTCCGCGCCGCCGTGCGTCCCAAGCACGGATTCTCGCCCGGAGCGCTGTGACCGTGCGTCCCACGCACGGCGTGACCCGATTCGAGGCCTGAACGTCGCGATTCGGCGCTGTCGTCGTGCGTGCCACGCACGATGACCTCCTCGCGGTACGAGAAGCGTGCGCCCCACGCACGGCCGGCGCGGTAGCGGGCCAGCGGACGCCGCGCGCGCCTCGCTACGATGTCGGCCACGCAGCGGCGGCCGGATGGCCGCGCCCGCGCCCGGTCCCTGCGCGAGGAGGCACCATGCGAACCCTGATCGCCAACGGCACGCTCGTCACCGCCGAGGGCTCGTGGCGCGGCGACGTCCTGGTGGACGGCGAGACCATCGCCCAGCTCGGCACGGACCTGGTGGCGGCCGGGGTCACCGCCGACGAGACCATCGACGCCGCCGGCAGGTACGTCATCCCGGGCGCCATCGACGTGCACACCCACATGGAGCTGCCGTTCGGCGGCACCTTCGCCAAGGACACGTTCGAGACGGGCACCCGCGCGGCCGCCTTCGGTGGCACCACGACGATCGTGGACTTCGCCGTGCAGTCGAAGGGCCAGGCCCTCCGCGCGGGCCTCGACACGTGGCACGCCAAGGCCGAGGGGAACACGGTCATCGACTACGGGTTCCACATGATCATGAGCGACGTCAACGACGACACGCTGGCGGAGATGGACCAGCTGGTCGCCGAGGGCGTGCCGGACTTCAAGCTGTTCACCGCCTACCCGGGCGTGTTCTTCAGCGATGACGCCGCGATCTTCCGCGCGATGCAGCAGACGGGCAAGAACGGCGGCCTGATCATGATGCACGCGGAGAACGGCCCGGTCATCGACATCGTGGCCGCCGATCTCGTGGCCGCTGGCAAGACCGACCCCCTGTACCACGGCATCGCCCGCTATCCCGTGTTCGAGGGCGAGGCGACCAACCGCGTGATCCGCCTGGCCGAGGCCGCGCAGGTGCCGGTGTACATCGTCCACCTGTCCGCCGCCGACGCCCTCGACGCCGTGCGCGACGCCCGGGACCGCGGCTCGATGGCGTTCGCCGAGACCTGCCCGCAGTACCTGTTCCTGACCCTGGACGACCTGGGCAACGGGTTCGAGGGCGCGAAGTTCGTGTGCTCGCCGCCGCTGCGGACGCCGGAGCACCAGGACCAGCTGTGGACGGGGCTCCGGAAGGACGACCTCCAGGTGGTGTCCACGGACCATTGCCCGTTCGACTTCCACGGCCAGAAGGAGCTGGGCCGGGGCGACTTCCGCAAGGTCCCCAACGGGCTGCCCGCCGTCGAGGACCGGGTGGACCTGCTCCACGACGGCGGCGTGGTGGGTGGCCGGATCTCGAGGGAGCGCTGGGTGGACGTGATCTCCACGGCGCCGGCGAAGTTGTTCGGGATGTATCCGCGCAAGGGCGCGATCGCCGTGGGCAGCGACGCGGACCTCGTGGTCTACGACCCGGAACGGACCCGCGTGATCAGCGCCGCCACCCACCACATGAACGTGGACTACAGCTGCTACGAGGGCCGTGAGGTGCAGGGTGCCCCGGACGTCGTCATGAGCCGGGGCACGGTCGTCGTCCGGGACGGCGCGTTCACCGGCCGCAAGGGCCACGGCCGGTTCGTCGCGAGG
This sequence comes from Chloroflexota bacterium, assembly GCA_040755495.1. Classification (GTDB taxonomy): domain Bacteria; phylum Chloroflexota; class Limnocylindria; order Limnocylindrales; family CSP1-4; genus CAIXZV01. The sequence continues at coordinate 88,307 of JBFMAT010000012.1, read as the reverse complement.
GCGACCGCCGACCACGCCCGGCTGGCCTAGCGGAGGGCTACCGCGCGTGAGCACCGCCGAGGAGCCCGTCATGCGCTGCGGCGGGGACGTCGCCGAGCTGGCCAGCGTGCGGGCGTTCGTCCGCCGGTCCGCGGCGGCGCTGGGGGCTGGCGAGACGCTCGCGGGCGAGATCGTCCAGGCCGTGGACGAGTGGGTGACGAACGTGGCGCTGCACGGGTATCGTGGCGGCGGCGGACCGGTGGAGGTCGAGCTCTCGCGCGACGAGGCGGGCATCGTCGTCCGCATCCGGGACCACGCGCCGGTGTTCGACCCGGCGGACGCACCGCCGTTCGACCCGTCCGTGCCGCTGGAGCGTCGGCGCCCCGGCGGCATGGGGATCCACCTCATCCTCGAGATCACGGACCGCTTCACGCACCGCACGATCCCGGGCGGCGGCAACGAGGTCACCATGCACCTGGCGACCGACAGCACTGGAGGAGACACGTGAACACGACGGTGGACCTGTCGACACCCGGGGTCGCGGTGGTCGCCCTCGAGGGCGAGCTCGACGCATCCAACTTCCGGGCGCTGATCGAGCTCGGCCAGCGGCTGTATGCCGACGGCGCCCGGCGGCTCGTGCTCGACCTGGGCGCGCTCACGTACATGGCGAGCTCCGGGATCGTTGCGCTTCACAGCCTCGCGCTGGTGTTCGGCGGCCACGAGCCGCCCGATCCCGAGGCCGGCTGGCAGGCGATCCACGAGGTCGGTACGGACGTCGCCCAGGGCGGGCAGGTGGACCACCTCCGGCTCGTGTCGCCCGTCGGCGCCGTCGCCCGCACGCTGGAGCGGACCGGCCTGACCGGCCTGCTGCCCGTGTTCGACTCCCGCGAGGCCGCGCTCGCCGGGTGAGCGACCCGCCCGGCCGTCCGCGATCCGGCTCCCCGGATCGCCCCGTGACCCCGATCGACGACCTGGTCGACCCCGCGGCCGTCGCCGGGCTGCTGGCGCTCGCCACGGCCGCCTCGGGCGGGGCGGCCGTCGGGCTCGTCGACACCGGCGGGGCGCTCGTCGCGGGTCGGTCGGCCGGGCCCCTCCCCGCGCACCGCCACGCGGTCACCGTCGACGGGAAGGCCATCGGCGCGGTGACCGGCGAGGCCGCGGTGACACCCGAGCTGCTGGCGCTGGTGGCCCGCTCGCTGGAGCTCGTGCTCCAGGGCGGGCTCGCCGACGCGGACCGCACCCGGATGGCGCAGGAGCTGGCGATCGGTCGCCGGATCCAGATGGCCCTGCTCCCCCGGCGCTTCCCGGACGTGCCCGGCTGGACCTTCGGCGCGCACTACGAGCCGGCGCGCGAGGTGGGCGGCGACCTGTTCGACGTGTTCCCGGTGCGCGGGCGGTCCGACACCTTCGCCCTGGTCGTCGCCGACGTCACCGGCAAGGGCATCCCGGCGGCGCTGCTGATGGCCGACGTGCGCGCCCTGCTCCACGCGGCCACCGACAACGCCGACGGCCCGGCGGATGCGCTGACCCGCGTGAACCGGATCCTCGTCACGGAGCGAGCCACGCCGCTGTTCGTGACGGCCGTGCTGCTGGTCGTGGACACGGCCCGCGGCGTCGTCCGACACGCGAGCGCGGGCCACGACCCGGTGCTGGTGGCCCGCAGCGGCGGCGGCGTCGAGGCGCTCGAGCGCAACGGGCCGATCCTGGGCGCCCTGCGCGACGCCGTGTTCGCGGAGGGGATCACCTCGGTCGGCCCGGACGACGCGATCGTGCTGTACACGGACGGCATCACCGAGGCGCGCGACGAGCGCCGCCGGTTCTACGGTGAGCAGCGGCTGCTCGACGTCCTGAGCGGGACCTGCGGCCACCCGGCCGACGGCATCGTGGCAACCGTGGTGCGGGACGTGCTGGCGTTCCGCGGCGACGCGGAGCCGTCCGACGATGTCACCCTGCTCGTGGCGCAGCGGCGCGGCGACTGAGCCGATCCGCCTCGATCGCGACCAGCCGGAACGCCGTCGGGTCATCGTCCACGGCGAGGAACCTGAGCACCGCGCCCTGGGCGAGGGTGCCGCGGGCGGCCGCCTGCCAGTGGAACTCGACGGCCTCGCGCGACACGCCGGCGGCCTCCCCCGCCTCGAGCTCCACGACCGTGACGCGCATGGCGCCGGCCTCCTCGGCGCGCGCGAGGACCAGCTCCAGGATGCGCTCCGCGACGCCGGCCTCGTGCATCAGCGGTCGCCCAGCAGCGCGAGGACCCGCGCCACGGCGTCCGGGACGGCCGCGGCCACGGCGGGGGTCAGCCGCTCGCTGAACTCCCCCACCCGCTCCGCCTCGATCGTCAGCACGGCGATCTCATCGGGCAGGTCCGCGCCCAGCGTCCGGCCCAGCGCCAGCGCGGTCCTGAGCGTGACGTCGTGGGGGGAGTCGAGGTGGGTCGCGTCGCGGCCCGGGATCGTGCCCGGCTCGAGCAACCGGACGGTGCCGGCGGGATCGAGCCCGGTCACCACCGCGTCCACGAGGATCGCCCGGCGGGCGCCGACCAGCCGCTCCATCAGCGTGAGGCCGCCGACCGCGAGCCGGTCGAACGCCACGCCCGGCGCCCCCGACCAGCGCGCCTCCGCCTCGCCCACGACCAGCCAGCCGACGCCGTCGTCGCCCAGGACCGGGTTGCCGAGGCCGATGACGAGCGTCGTCGCGGGCGTCGTCGCGGCGGTCGTCGCGGGCGTCGTCGCGGCGGTCGTCGCGGCGGTCGTCGCGGCGGTCGTCGCGGCGGCCGCCGAGAGCGTGCCGCGATCGGGCGCCTCAGCAGTGCTGGCGCCGGACATCGACGACACCCCCCGCCGCGTCGCGGATCGTGACCTCCAGCGGCATCTGGCCGGGCAGCGAGTGGGTCGCGCACCCGAAGCACGGGTCGTAGGCTCGGAACGCCATCTCGACCCGGTTGAGCAGGCCCTGGTCCGCGCGGCCGCCGTGGATCAGCGCCCGGGCCGCGCGGTCGATCGACATCGTGATCGGCGCGTGGTTGTTGGTCGTGCCCACGATCAGGTTGACCCACGTGACCACGCCCCGGGCGTCGGTGCGGTAGTGGTGGGTCAGGGTGCCGCGCGGCGCCTCGACCGTCCCCACGCCCTCCCCGACCACCTCGGTCGCCGGGGTCCGGACCTTGTCCGAGACGATCTCCGGGTCCGCCACGAGCTCCGCCATCCGCTCCGCGGCATACATGAGCTCCACGAGGCGGGCCCAGTGCATCGCGAGGCGGCCGTGGACCAGCCGCTTGCGGCCGCCGTCCGACGGGGCGAGGGTGGCGTAGAACCGCTCGTAGGCCGCCTGGGCACGCGGCGTCGCCATGCCGTCCGCGACGTTGAGCCGGGCGAGCGGCGTGGCGCTGTAGACGCCCGAGTCCGGGCCGTCCACGAACCCCTTCCAGCCCACCTTGCGCAGGTACGGGAACTTGAGGTACGTCCACGGCTCGACGTGCTCGGCGATCCACTCGGCGTAGTCCGCCGGCGGGTACTCGCCATGGCGCGTGCCGTCGGGCGCCGTCACTCGCACCTGCCCGTCGTAGAACGTGACGAGCCCGTCCGGGTCCACGAGGCCCATCGAGTACGTCTCGTGGCGGTAGACGTCGCCGGTGATCAGCTCGACGTACCCCGGGTTGCCCAGGATGAGGGTGTCGAACAGGTCGAGGCTGAACCCCGCGAAGTCGACCATCCGGTCGGCCGTGGCGCGGATCTCGTCGCGCTCGTCGGGCGTGATGCCCTTGGTCAGGCCGCCCGGGATGCTGGTGCACGGGTGGACCGCCCGGCCGCCGATGATCTCCACCACCCGGTGGCACCGCCGCCGGGCCTCGATGACCCGTCCGCCGGCGTCGCTGCCGACGCGCTGGAGGACGCCCAGCAGGTTGCGCTCGGCCACCGGCGCGTCCGGCCCGACCACGAAGTCGGGGCCCGACAGGGCGTAGAAGTGGGTCGTGTGGTCGGCGACGAAGAACGCCGAGTAGAGCAACTCGCGGAGCAGGACCGCGGCCCTCGGCGGCGTGACGCCGTAGACCGCGTCGGCCGCCTTGGCGGCCGCCATGTGGTGCGCCTCGGGGCAGACGCCGCAGATCCGGTTGACGAGGACCGCCATCTCCTCCACTGGGCGGCCCACGCACAGGCGCTCGAAGCCGCGCAGCTCCGGCACCTGGAACGCCGTGCGCTCCACCTCGCCGGCCGGGTCGAGGAAGATCTCGATCTTGCCGTGGCCCTCGAGCCGGGTGATGGGGTCGATGGTCAGGCGGGTCATCGCTCGGCTCCTCCGACGCCGGCCGAAACCGGCTCGCCGGCCGGCACGGGTACGCCGGCCGGCACCGGTACGCCGGCCCCGTTGCCCGGTGCTCCGCCGCCGTCCGCGGCATGCGGCAGCCGGGCCCCGCCGAGCAGCGACCGGGCGAGCCCGAACCGGTACGCCCGGCCGACCGGGTCGAGGAGCGTCGCCTGCCTGCGCTCGATGTCGGACTCGTCGCCCTCGCCGATGATCGAGCCGAACGCCGCCAGCAGCCGCGCGCCGGCGTCCCGGACGCCGTCGGGCGCCCCGTAGCAGCCGATGCACGGGGCCCCGGCCGCGGGACACAGCGCGCCGCAGCCGTCACGGGTCGCGGAGCCGTTGCACGGGATCCCCTGCTCGAGGAGGCACAGCCGCGGGTCGATCGTCTCGAGCGCCTGGATCCGCGTGAACCCGTCGATCGACTTCGGGTGCCGCTCGCGGAGGCACTCGTCGCACACGGTGGAGTGGCCGGCGCCCAGCACGGCGCCGGCGGGCGGGACCGGGACATCGCCGCGGAACGCGGCCGCCGCCAGCGTGACGACCTCCGCGATGCGCGCCGATTCCGGCGGGCAGCCGGGGACCGTCCAGTCCACGGGCACCACCTGGTCCAGCGTGTGGAGCCGCGGCAGCAGCGACGGCAGGTGGAGGTCGCCCGAGGGAGTGGGCCAGGTCTCGACCGGCCGGAGGTGGTCCGGGTTGTCGGTCGATGGCCCCTCGAACGCCGCCTCCAGCAGGTCGTCGAGCGAGGACAGGTTGGCGAGGCCCGGGATGCAGCCCTCCCCGGCGCACGACCCGAACGCGACCAGGAACCGCGCCTTGCGCCGCAGCAGCCTGGCGAGCGCGGCGTTCTCCGTGCTCCGGATGCTGCCCGTGAACAGGCACAGGTCGATCCAGCCATCCAGCATCGCCTCGACGTCCGCGTACTTGACGTCCATGACCGCCGGCCAGAACACGATCTCGAACGCCGAGGCGACGTCCAGGATCCGCTCGTGGAGGTTGAGGATGGCGATGTCGCAGCCGCCGCAGGCGGCGGCCCAGTAGACGGCGAGGCGCGGCCGGGCGGGGGCGTCGACGGTCATCGGGCCACCTCCACGGGCTCGGCCGGTGACGCCGGATCGGCACCGTCCACGGGCTCGGCGGGCAGCGCCGGCGCCGCGCCGTCCGCGGCCTCGGCGCCCGCGGCCGCCTCGAGCACGCCGGCCAGGTCCCCGGCCGCGCCGTCCGTCGCCGCGCTCCAGCCCAGCGGCCCGAGCGCCCGCACCTCCTCCGTGATCCGGGCGATCTCCCGGGCGAACCGCTGGCCCTCGGCCGCGCTCGCCCACACGAGCTGGAGCCGAGCCGGCTCGATGCCCAGCCGCGCGATCGTGCGCCGCAGGAGCAGGAAGCGGCCCAGCATCCGCAGGTTCTGGACCTGGTAGTGGCACTCGCCGGGCCAGCAGCCGGACACGACCACCCCGTCGGCGCCGCGCGCGAACGCGGCGAGGACGAAGGTCGGGTCGAGGCGGCCGGAGCACATCAGCCGGACCAGCCGGATGTTGGGCGGGTAGCCGATCCGGGCCGTGCCGGCGAGGTCCGCCGCACGGTAGCTGCACCAGTTGCAGGTGAAGCCCAGGATCACCGGCTCGAAGCGCGATCCGTCGGCCGCCGCGGCACGCGTCTGGTCGCTCATGCGGGCACCGCCTCGGGTGTGGGCACCTCGACCGGCGCTGGAGGCGCGGCGAGGCTCGCGGACAGCAGGCCCTCGATCTGGGCCATCACCTGGTCATCGGAGAAGCCGGTCCCGGTCATCGCGCCCGCCGGGCAGGCCGCGATGCACGTCCCACAGCCCTGGCACAGCGCCGGGCTGACCGCGCTCACGCCGGCGTCCGCACGGAACGTGATCGCGTTGTAGGGGCACAGGTCGTTGCACACCTTGCAGCCGGAGCAGCGCGCCTCGTCCACCGTGGCACGCACGGGCTCGAGGAGCATCTCGCCCTGGTAGATCCGGCCCAGGATCCGGGCCGACGCCGCGGCGCCGTTGGCGACGCTGCTCGGGATGTCCCGCGGCCCCAGCGCGCAGCCGGCCGCGAAGATTCCCTCGGTCATCGTCGCGACCGGGTCCAGCTTCGGATGGCGCTCGATCACCCAGCCCTCGGAGCTGCACGACAGCCCGAACCGGCGCGCGACGTCGTAGGCGTCCTTGGGTGGCTCCAGGGCGGCCGACAGCACGACCATGTCCACCGGCACCCGGCGCTGGACGCCGGCCAGGGTGTCCTCCACCTGGACGATCAGGCGGCCGTCGTGCTCCGCCTCGTCCGGGAACCGCAGCGCGTCCGTGACCTCGGCCACGCGGCCCCGGACGAACACGGTGCCCTCCTCGAGGACCCGCTGGTAGAACTCGTCGAACGCCTTCCCGGGCGCCCGGATGTCGATGTAGAACTCGTACACGTCGGCGTCCGTGTGCTCGCGGACCAGGTGCGCGAACTTGAGGCTCTGCATGCAGCAGATCGCCGAGCAGTACTCGTTGTAGTTGCGGTCGCGGCTGCCCACGCAGTGGACGATCCCCACCGCCCTGGGCTCGGTGACGCCGTCGCGGAGCACGATCCGGCCGCCGGTCGGGCCCGCGGCGTTGCTCATCCGCTCGAACTCGAGGCTGGTGAACACGTTGGGCAGGCGCCCGTACCCGTACGGCTCCACCCGGCGCGGGTCGAACAGGCGGAAGCCGGTCGCGACGACGATGTTGCCGACCTCGACGGTGACCTCGTCGTCCTCCTGGGTGAAGTCGATGGCACCGGTGGGGCAGAACTTCTCGCACGCCTTGCAGGTGCCCTTCTCGAAGTACACGCAGTGCTCGCGGTCGAGGACCGGGACCTTCGGGATCGCCTGCGGGAACGGCATGTAGATGCCCTTCCGGTAGCCCAGGCCGGCCTCGTACGCCTCGTCGACCACCCGCTCGACGCACTTCTCCTGGCAGATGCCACAGCCGGTGCACAGGTCCGCGTTGACGTACCGCGCCCGGTGCCGGATGGTGACCTGGAAGCTACCCACGTAGCCGCTGACGTTGGTGACCTCGCTCCAGGTGTGGAGCGTGATGTTCGGGTGGGTGCCCACCTCGTTCATCTTGGGGGTCAGGATGCAGGCCGCGCAGTCGAGCGTGGGGAATGTCTTGTCGAACTGGGCCATGTGGCCGCCGATCGACGGCTCGCGCTCCACGAGATGGACGGGGAAGCCGGCGTCGGCGAGCTCGAGGGCCGTGGTGATCCCGGCGATCCCACCGCCGACCACGAGCGTCGTGGGGTTGATCGCCACCCGGATCGGCTCCAGCGGCGCGTGCTCGGCGACGCGGTACACGCCGCCCGCCACGACCGCCTTCGCCTTCGCGGTCGCCGCCGCCTGGTCCGAGTGGACCCACGACACCTGCTCGCGGATCGACACCAGCTCGCACAGGTAGGGGTTGAGGCCGGCCCGCGCGCAGGCCGCGCGGAAGGTCTTCTCGTGCATGTGCGGCGAGCACGCCGCCACGACGACGCGCGTCAGGCCGAGCTCGCGGATGTCCTGCTCGATCAGCTCCTGGCCGGTGCTCGAGCACATGAACTTGTTGTCGCGCGCGAGCACCACGCCGTGCGAGCCCAGCCGCTCGGCGGCCCAGTCGCGCACGGCCGCGACGTCGACCTTGCCGGCGATGTTGCTGCCGCAGTGGCAGACGTAGACGCCGATCCGCTCGCCGTCCTGACCGGCACTCATTCCTCGGCCTCCTCGGGGTCCGGCATGCGCGGCATGGGCAGCTCGGGTCCGCGTCCCGGCCTCGGCTTGCGCGGGCGGGCGCCCGCGGCGACCGGCTCCGGTGCCTCGGGCTCGGGCACCTCGACCCCGATCTTCGCGAGGGCGGCCCGGGCGCTCACGACCTCGGAGCCGATGCCCAGGGCCGCCGCGTCGGCGCCGAACGCGAGGCCCAGCAGCTGGGTGAAGAACAGGATCGGCACGTGGTACCGGGTCCGGAACCGGCGGTTCACCTCGGACTGGTAGAGGTCCACGTTCATCTGGCACATCGGGCACAGGGTCGCGATCACGTCGACGTCCAGCCGGGCGGCGGCGTCGAGCAGCCGGCGGAGCATCTCGAGGCCCATCGAGGGGCTGATCTGCGACAGGTGGCCGCCACAGCAGTCGGTGCGCGGCGGGTAGTCCACCACCTCCGCGCCCAGCGCCTCGAGCATCTGGTCGAAGGCGTGCGGGTGCTCCTTCTCGCGCCACCGCTCCCCGGAATCCGGCCGGGTGACGAGGCAGCCGAGATAGGGGGCGACCCGCAGGCCGCGCAGCGGGTGCGTCACCCGCGCCCGGATCGTGTCCATGCCGACGTCGTGGACGATGACCTCGAACAGGTGACGGACGTCCACCGCGCCCGGCGTGCACGACAGGCCGCCCGCGGCCAGGGCGTCGTTGACGCGACCCGCGAACGCCGGGTCCGTGTGCAGGTAGCGGGCGGTCTTGGCCAGGTTCACGAAGCACTGGCTGCAGGGCGCGACGACCGTGCGGTCGAGCCCCTCCTCGCGCTCCGCGAGCGCGAGGTTGCGGGCGATCAGCGCGTAGCCCTGGAGCGGCCCGATCGAGAAGTACTCGCTCGCCCCGCAGCAGTTCCAGTCCGGGACCTCGTGGAGGTCGAGGCCCAGCGGACCCGCCACCGCGGCCAGCGAGGACGCGTAGCCGCGGGCCGTCCCGCTCATCGAGCAGCCGGGGTAGTACAGCAGCCGCGTCATCGTCCGGACTCCAGCTCGGCGGCACGGCCCAGGATGGCGCGCAGCCCACGGAGGTCGCGGATCCGGTGGGGCCGCAGCACCATCCGCCGGCTGGCCAGCATCCCGATGCCGGCCGGGGCCATGCCCGGGATCCGGGTCGGGAAGTGACGGAGGTAGTGGCGGGCGACGAGCCCGACCTCGTAGCTGCGCCCGTAGCGGACGATGTTCGAGATGAACGTCCGCGAGAAGTCCGGCGCCGCGGACTCCGGCGACCGGCCCTCGCGGGCGGCGATCGACTTGAGCCCGTACATCACGTCCGGGATGTGCACCTCCTGCGGGCACCGGACGGCGCAGTAGTAGCAGGACACGCACATCCAGGGCGTGTTGGAGCCCAGCACCTCGGCGCGCATCCCGGCCCGCACCATCGCGAACAGGCGGCGCGGCGTGTGGTCCATGTCCGCCGCGGACGGGCAGCTGCCGCCGCACGTGCCGCACTGGATGCACTGCCCCAGCCGCGAGTCGCCGGGGACGGAGGCCATGACCTCCGCGAGGAAGGCGTGGTCGACTGCCTGCGCGGTGACGCCGTTGCCGCCAGCCACGGTCAGTCGCCGACGCCCGCGGGCTGCTCGATCGTCAGCCCGAGCACGTCCCTGGCCTTCGCCTCGTCGTCGACGCACAGGGTCATGTCGACCACGCCCGGCCGGCGCCCGACCTCCAGCATCCCGGTGATGTTCACGCCGGCCGCCCCGAGCCGGGCCGCGACCTCCGCCAGCCCGCCGGGCCGGTCCTCCACCTCCACGACGACCGGCTGGCCCTCGATGAACGAGTGGCCCATGCCATGGAGGATGCGGCGCGCGCCCGCGTCGTCGTCCGTCGTCACGAACATGCAGGCCAGCGGCCCCGCGCCGATGCACGCGACGTGCTGGATGTTGATCCCCCGAGCGGCGAACGCGTGGGCGAGGTGCGCCAGCTCCCCGGGGCGGTTCTCCAGCTGGACCACGAACTGCTTGCCCATCGACGTCTCCCCAGGCTTCCCTGGGTCCGGGCGACCCGTACGCCCGATACCCGTGCCCGGGGTCCGATCGCCGTCGGGACGCGCAGGGGACGCGCAGGGGACGCGCTGGGGAGACGCCCGTCGAACGGACTCCTGTCGGCCAGCGTGCACGGTGGCCGCGCGCTCGGGAAAGTGCCGATCGACGTGATGTCGATCGCCGGACGGCGTGTCGAGGGATGCCGTCCGCACTGGCGGCCGACGGCGGGGCGCCGGCAGCGGGCGTGGACCGCGGCTGCCGGCGGTTGTGCGCTCGGGCGTACGATCGGACCCTCAGCCGAGGAGACCCGATGCACGTGACCCTCGTCCACGTCCATGTCCGACCGGAGCACGTGGAGGCGTTCATCGACGCGACGCGCGCCAACCACGAGGCGTCCACCCGCGAGCCGGGCAACCTCCGGTTCGACGTCCTGCGGTCGGTGGACGACCCGGACCGCTTCGTCCTGTACGAGTGGTACGTGGACGCGGAGGCCGCCCTGGCACACAAGTCGACCCCGCACTACGAGGCCTGGCGCGACGCGGTCGCGGACTGGCTGGCCGAGCCGCGGTCCGGGGTGCGCTACGTCGGGCTGTTCCCCGAGACGCCGGCCACGGAATGAGCGACGGCGTCCCGGCGTTCACGCTGGGCAGGCTGCCCCGCATCGCGTTCGGGGCCGGGGGCTTCGGGCGCGTGCCGGAGGTGGTGGCGCGGCACGGGAGCCGCGCGCTGCTGGTGACCGGCCGCCGGTCGCTGGCGGCGTCCGGCCGGCGTGATGCGCTGCTCGAGGGCCTGCGGGCGGCGGGGGTGGAGCCGCTGGGCGAGGTCATCGTCGGCGGCGAGCCGTCACCGGCGCTGGTCGACGGCGCGGTCGCCGCCCACCGGGAGGACGGCATCGAGGTCGTGCTGGGCGTCGGCGGCGGCAGCGTGCTGGATGCCGCCAAGGCGATCGCCGGCCTGCTGCGCACGGGGACCAGCGTGATGGACCACCTCGAGGGCATCGGCGCGCAGCTCCCCTACCCCGGGCCGGCCGTCCCGCTGGTCGCCGTCCCGACCACCGCCGGCACGGGCAGCGAGGCGACCCGCAACGCGGTCATCTCCGAGCGCGGGCCGGGTGGCTGGAAGCGGTCGTTCCGCGACGAGCGCCTGGTCGCGGCGGACGCGGTGGTGGACCCGGACCTGCTGGCGGGGCTGGCGCCGGTGGCGATCGCCACCAACGGGCTGGACGCGCTCGCCCAGCTGCTGGAGGCCTACGGCTCGCTACGGGCGGGTCCGGTGACCGACGCACTCGCGCTGGCGGGGCTGGCCGCCGCGCGCGACGGCCTGCTGGCCTGGCACGCGGATCCCGACGGGCCGGACGCGCCGGCCGCCCGCTCGCGGATGGCCCATGCCGCGCTGCTGTCCGGCATCTGCCTCGCGCACGCGGGCCTGGGCGCCGTGCACGGGCTGGCGTCGCCGCTCGGGGCGCGGTTCCCGGTGCCCCACGGGGCCGCCTGTGGTGCGACGCTGGTGGCCGTGACCGCCGCGAACATCGGCGCGCTCGCCGAGCGCGACCCGGCGTCGCCCGCCCTGGCGCGCTACGCGACGCTGGGACGGCTCGTGGCCGGCCTGCCAGCCGAGACCCCCGACCTCGAGGCGCGCCGGGCGCTGGTGATCACCCTCACTGCCTGGACGGCCGCGCTCGAGGTGCCCCGCCTGCGCGCGTTCGGGGTCGGCGAGGCGGACATCCCGGCGATCGTGGCGGACGCGCGTGGCAGCTCGATGCGCACGAACCCGGTCGTCCTGACCGACGATGAGATCGGTGCCGTCCTCGCGGCCTGCCTGTGACGCGCGCTCGCGCCGCGCGCTGACGGGTACGGCCGCGTCGCCCCCTTCGGCGTGCGCGCCCCCCGCTACCGCGTGCGCGGGAAGCCGAGGTCCACCTTCGAGGTCCCGGGGTCCGGCCAGCGGGACGTGACCACCTTGGCGCGGGTGTAGAACGCGATCCCGTCGGGGCCGTACATGTGCAGGTCCCCGAACAGCGACGCCTTCCAGCCGCCGAAGCTGTAGTACGCGACCGGCACCGGGACCGGCACGTTGACGCCGACCATGCCCGCGTTGACCTCGAACTCGAACTGGCGGGCCGCGCCGCCGTCCCGGGTGAAGATCGCCGTCCCGTTGCCGTACGGGTTGTCGTTGATCAGCCGCACGCCCTCCTCGTACGAGTCCACCCGCACGACGGTGAGCACCGGGCCGAAGATCTCGTCGCGGTAGCTGTCCATGCCCGGGCGGACGTTGTCGATCAGCGACACCCCCAGGAAGAAGCCATCCGACTCCCGGTACAGCGGGTGCTCCCGGCCGTCGCACACCACGGTCGCGCCCTGGGCCTCGGCGCCCTCGAGGTACGAGGCGACCTTGTCGCGGTGCTGGCGGGTCACCAGCGGGCCCATCTCGGCCGACGGGTCCGTGCCGGGCCCCACCTTGATCCGGGGCAGCCGGGCGCTGATGGCCTCGACCAGGGGGTCCGCGACGCCGCCCACCGCGACCACGGTCGCGATCGCCATGCACCGCTCGCCCGATGAGCCGTAGGCGGCCGACACCGCGGCGTCGGCGGCCATGTCCACGTCGGCGTCGGGCAGCACCAGCATGTGGTTCTTGGCGCCGCCCAGGGCCTGGACGCGCTTCCCGTTGCGGGTCCCGGTCTCGTAGATGTACTTCGCGATCGGCGTGGATCCCACGAACGAGACCGCGCTGATGTCCGGGTGCTCGAGGATCCGGTCCACGGCCACCTTGTCGCCCTGCACCACGTTGAACACGCCGTCGGGAACGCCCGCCTCGTGCAGCAGCTCGGCGAGGAACATCGAGGCCGAGGGGTCCTTCTCGGAGGGCTTGAGGATGAACGTGTTGCCGCACGCGATCGCGTTGCCGAACATCCACATCGGCACCATGGCCGGGAAGTTGAACGGCGTGATGCCGGCCACGACGCCCAGCGGCTGGTGGACCTGGTGGACGTCGACGCCCGTCGACGCCTGCTCGGAGAAGCCGCCCTTGAGCAGGTGGGCGATGCCGCACGCGAACTCCAGGTTCTCGAGTCCCCGGGCGATCTCGCCCAGCGCGTCGGACGGCACCTTGCCGTGCTCGGCGGTGAGCAGGGCGGCGATGTCCCGGCGGTGATGGTCGACGAGGTTCCGGATCCGGAACAGGATGTCGGTGCGCTTCGACAGCGAGGTCGCGCGCCAGGCCGGGAACGCGGCCTTGGCCGCGGCCACGGCGCGGTCCACCTCGTCCGTGGAGGCGAACGCCACCCACTTCGTCTGGGTGCCGGTCGCCGGGTCGTAGACGGGGCCGCGGCGGTCGGAGGCGCCCGCGACGGGGTGCCCCCCGATCCAGTGGCCGACGGTGGGGAGCGTGGACGCGGCGGCGGAGCCCGCGGGATCGGCGAGCTGGGTCATCGGATCGGACCTCATGGGACGCTGGGACGAAGGCCTGCTGCACGCACTCTAGCGCGCGATCGGCGCGACCGCGAGGCACCGCCCAGCTGCCGCGCGACGACCCCGAGCGCGAGGCTCAGATCCGGGGGCGCGTCGTGGGGTCCGGCCACTCCATCTCGTGACCCCGCCCGCGGCCACCGGACGTGCCGGCCGGGCCGGCCGGGCGTCCGCCGGTTGCGGCCCGGCGGCGGTCGGCGACCGTGACGGCGGCCAGCAGCACCAGCGAGCCGGCGATGATCGCGATCGAGATCAGCTGGTCCGCGTTGAGCGACCCGGCCACCGCCTCGTCGCGCCAGGTCGTGGCGACCAGCGCCCGGGCGGCCGCCCACAGGGCGAGCCCGAACAGGAACGCGGCCCCCGTGCGCCGCCGGAAGGCTCCGGCCGCGAGCAGCCCCAGCAGCACCACCAGCACCGCCGCGGTCGCGATCGCCTCGTACACCTGCGAGGGGTGGGACGGGATCTCGGCCGCCAGCGACCCCCAGGGGCCGGGGCCCCCGAACGCCAGCGCCCAGTCGCCATCGAACGGCAGGCCCTGCCCGCTCCCGCCAAGCACGAGCGCGGCCTTGCCCGCGGCGATCCCGAGCAGCAGCGGCAGCACCAGGGCATGCATCCAGCGGCCCACCGAGGTCCCCAGCAGGCCGGCCACGATCGAGGCCGTGACCAGGCCGCCCACGATCGCCAGCGACAGCTGGAGGCTGCCCTGCGACGTGTCCAGCACGGCCTGCGGGTTCGCCCGGTAGTAGTCCAGGTGGAGCAGGACGTAGCCCAGCCGGCCGGCGGCGACGGCGCCCGGCAGCGCGGCGACCGCGATGAACAGGAGGTCGTCCGCGCGGAGGTGGTTGCGCTCGCCTTCCTCGGGGCCCGCGGCGTCCGGCTCCCGGGTCACGTCGATGGGCGTCCGGCGGGCGACGAGCGCGGCGACCACGAGGCAGGCCAGGACCACGACCGCCAGCGCGACCGTCTCGAGGCGCACGGTCCAGTCCCCGACGGTGGCGATCGGGTCGAACGCGAGCTCGATGACGGCGGTGACCGGGACGAAGGGCGGCACGACGGGGGCAGTCTACCCGGCGGGACTCACGGGGAGCGGCAGACACGCGCGACCCCCGGCCGAACGGCCGGGGGTTGCGGCTGTGGCAGTTCGGCGGCCGTCGGCGACGGCCGCTGGTGGCTACGGGGTGTCGACGCGGACGATCGTCGGGTTCGGCATCCCGGCCGCGCCGCCGTAGACGACGGAGCCGAGGTACTTCGTCCCGGCGGCGAGGCCGGTGAACGACAGGTCGATCGTGCCCGAGCCGCCGATGGTGGCGCTGGCGGGCGCGGTCACGGTCATGTTGCCAGCGTCAGTGCCGTCGAGCACCCAGGCGAACATCGTGAACGGCGAGGGGTTGGCGGTGGAGAACCCGTGCACCCAGACCGTGTAGGTCGCGGGCGTCGGGTTCACGAAGTTGACCTCTTCGTCGGAGGTGCCGCTGCCGCTGATCCCGACCAGCGTCCCGCCGCGGTAGACGTACAGGTCGAGGTCGCTGGCGGTGGTCTCGGAGTTGAACAGCGAGAATCGCGCGTACGTCGTCCCGGCCGGGACGACGACGTCGAAGCTCACGGCGTTGGCGCTGGCCACGGGCTCGAAGTTGCCGTCCGCGTCCGTGCTCACGGAGCCGTCGAACGTGGCGGCCGGGATGAGCCCGCGCGGGCCGGCCGTGAACGGGCCCTCGTAGCCGAACTTGACGCTGTAGCTGATCGGGCCGCCCGTGCCCGTGACCTGGGCGGGCGCCGCGAGCGCGACCGGCTTGACGACGATCGGGCTCCGGACGCTGTGGCTGCCGTCGGTCCAGGTGAGCTGGCCGCCGGTGTAGGCGTTGAGCGCCGCGGTGGTCCGGGTGAACGCGACCGTGAAGGTCCCGGTCTGGCCCGGGTTGAGCGTGAGCGAGGCGGGCGACACGGTGGTGGTGATCCCGGTCATGCCGGTGACCGCCGCGGTGTACGTCGCCCTCGAGCCGCCCACGTTGGTGACCGTGCGGGTCACCGTCTGGACGCCCGCGAGGTCGCCGATCGCGATCGAGGCGCCGTTGTAGTCGCTCGGGTCGGTCGAGTAGCCCAGGCCGGTGAGGGTCGCGCAGCTGGCCGGAGCCACGGCCGCGGTCGTCCCGCACAGGAAGGCGAGCCAGTCGTTCCAGCCCGCGTCGTACACGAGGCCCGGATCGCCGGCCGGGGTCGGGGCCACGTGGCCCGCGCCCTGGCGGAAGATGAGGACCGGGTTGGTGTTCGGGGCGGGCGTCCCGCCGTCGAGCACGTCGTACGCGGTCGTCATGAGCGCCGACTTGATCGCCATCGGCGACCAGGACGGGTGGAGATCCATCAGCAGCGCGGCGAGGCCGGCCACGTGCGGGCTGGACATCGACGTGCCGCTGTAGAGGTTGAAGTCGCGCCCGGCGTTGCCTGGCGGTGCGACGGCGGCCAGGATGTCCTGGCCCGGGGCGATGACGTCCGGCTTGAGGATGTCGCCGCCGCCCGCGGCGAGCGGGCCGCGGGACGAGAACGACGCCGTGAACGGCGCGTCGGCGTCGTACACGATCGTCGCGGCGTTGATCGTCGCGGTGGCGCCCGGCAGCGCCGCGTACGCCTTGACGGCGGCGCGGTCGGTGCTCTGCAGGTGGACCGTCGGGACGAAGTGGAAGTCGGCGTTGATCGAGCTGACGCTGGTGTTGACCAGGATCATGCCGACGCCGCCGGCCTCCTGGACCGCGAGGCTCTTGTTGACCCGCGCGGTCACGCCGCGGTCGCAGACCACGATCTTGCCGGCGACCTTGGCCGGGTCGAGGACGTTGCCGCCGTCGGCCGAGCTGTAGCACAGCGCGACCTCCGTCGGGTCGGCGCCGGCCAGGCCGGCCGCCGTGGAGTCGATGAGCGGGAACGGGCCGGTGGCCGTGGCAACCGACGCGCCCTGGTAGGTCGTGCCGTTGCCCAGCGTGACCGAGCCGCGGCCATCGCGGTTGTGCGTGCCGGCGGCGACGGTGGTCGTCCACGGCGACGGATGCGCGACGGTCCCCGACGTGGGCCCGCTGTTGCCCGCGGACTGCGCGACGAAGATCCCCGCGCGGGCCGCGAACAGGAACGAGATCTCGACCGGGTCGGCGAAGTTGGTCGTCGTGCCGCTGATCGAGTAGTTGATGACGTCGACGCCGTCGGCGACCGCGGTGTCGATGGCCGCGACGAGGTCGGCAGTCGAGCCGCTCGCCTGCGCCGCGTCCTGCGTGGACCACAGCGCCTTGTACATGGCGATCCGCGCCCGGGGCGCCATGCCGCTGATGGTGCCGAACACGGAGGCCGGCCCGGTGGCCGGGACGCCGTAGTTGCCGCCGGACGTCGAGGACGTGTGCGTGCCGTGGCCGTTGTAGTCGCGGGCGGAGTTGAACTCCCATGGCTTGCTGGCGTTGATGCCGGCGTTGCCGCCCTGGCTGGCGTTGAACCACCGGGCGCCGATGAGCTTCTGGTTGCACATCGTGGCCACCCAGCCCTCGCCCGGGACGCACTTGCCGTGCCAGCCGGGGATCTGCTGGACGGCGCGCTTGGCGCCCGGGGCGTTGCTCGGCGTGCCGTTCGCGTCCACGCGGTCGGCGAAGCTGAGCGACTCCGGCCAGATGCCGGAGTCCACGATGCCGATGATCAGCCCCTCGCCGGCGTCCGACACGCCGCCCACCTGCGCCCACAGGCCACCGGGACCGGTCAGGCCCAGGAAGTCCGGGGTGGACGAGGTGTCGGCGGTGCGGATCTCGTCGGGCGAGACGGCGAGGACGCCCGCCGTCCGGGCCATCTTGTTGGCCTGGGCGGCGGTCAGCCGCGCGGCGAAGCCGTTGTACGAGTAGACGTAGTCGTACAGCTTCTTGCCGCCAGCCGCGGTGAGCGCCGCGGCGTGCTTGTCCTTGAGGAACCGCGCGTAGGCGACCACCTTGGCTGCGGTCGGGTCGATCTTCTGCCCGGCGGCGGGGGCGGTGGCCTTGAGGCCCTTTACGCCGCCCGTGTAGGCGACCACGGGCAGCTGGCTCATCTGGACGAGGTAGATGCCGTCCTGCGTGAACGGCCCGGCGGCGGGCGTCTTCGCGGCGACGGCTGTCGGCATCAGCGCCGCGAGCAGCAGCATCGTGCCGGCGACCGAAGCGAGCACTCTCCGGTTCATGGTCCTCCTCAGGCGATGCCTGGTCTCCTCCATGCCCCGTGGACAGGCCGGCACGCGACACCGGCACCCGATCCCCGGGGTGGCCGTTGCGGCGGCGACCCTGCAGGGGGCCGTCCGCGGTTGGGCCACGGTAACCCGGGTGGCTGGCCGCTGTCAGCCCTCGTCGGTCGGCTCCGAGCGCCCGCCGGCTGCGTGGCGGTGCACTCGGGCACCACTTCGTGCCGGCGTCAGGCCGGCAGATGATCCACCAGCTCCTTGACCGCGGCCGCCGACTTGTCGAACGCGGCCTGCTCGTCGGGCGTGAGCGTGATCTCGAACACCCGCTCGAGCCCGCCGCGGCCCAGCACGACCGGCACGCCCACGAACAGCCCGTCCACGCCGAACTCGCCCTGGAGGAAGGTGGCGCAGGGCAGGACCCGCTTCCGGTCGCGCAGGATCGCGTCCACCATCTCGAACGTGGACGCCGCGGGCGCGTAGTACGCCGAGCCCGTCTTGAGCAGGGCCACGATCTCGGCGCCGCCGTTGGCCGTCCGCGCCTCGAGCGCCTTGACGCGCTCCTCGGGCAGCAGCTCGGTGATCGGCACGCCGGCGACCGTCGAGTACCGGGACAGCGGGACCATCGTGTCCCCGTGGCCGCCCAGCACGAACGCGTGCACGTCCTCCACGGACACGCCCATCTCCATCGCGATGAACGTCCGGAACCGGGCGGAGTCCAGGACCCCGGCCATGCCCAGGACCCGCTCGCGCGGGAAGCCGGAGGCGCGCATCGCCACGTGGCACATGACGTCGAGCGGGTTGGTGACGACGATGATGATCGCGTCGGGTGACACCGCGGCCGCCGCGGCCACGACGCCGCCCACGATCCCGGCGTTGGTTGCGATCAGGTCGTCGCGGCTCATCCCCGGCTTGCGCGGGATGCCCGAGGTCACCACGACGATGTCGGAGCCGGCCGTATCGGCGTAGTCGTTGGTGCCGGTGATCCGGGCGTCGTGGCCCACGACGGGCGCGGCCTCGGCGAGATCGAGGCCCTTGCCCTGTGGCATCCCCTCGACGATGTCGACGAGGACCACGTCGGCCAGCCCGGCCTCCGCGATCCGCTGGGCCGTGGTAGCGCCGACGTTGCCCGCGCCGATGACGGTGACCTTGTTGCGTGCCATGGCGTTGCTCGCCTCCGGTCTGCCTGTGTGCCGCGGGACATCCCGCCGCATGCGTCGTTTGTCCGGGTCCGATTGTGCCCCCCGTCGATGGCCGTCCGACGGCCCGGCCCGCAGGCTTGGGCCATCCTCAACTCGCTCCGGAGCCTCCTCCCGTGTCCATGAACCTGGCCGCCGTTCCCGTGGCTGCCCTCACGATCGTCGGCCTCCTGCTCGCGCTGCTGGGCGTGTTCGGCGGTGGCCTCGGGGTCATCGGCCTGGGCGTCACGAGCCTCGTCGCGGCAGCCCTCACCGGCGCCCTGGCGACCCGCCGCGCCTGACCTCCCTGCGTCATGGTCCCGGTCGGACCGGCCTCCGCCGCCCGACCGATCACCCTCCTACCCTTCCGCGCCGAGATCCGCGTCAACCGGCGCCGGGCCGGCGTTGCGGATCGCGTCGCTCACGCCGTCGGCGTACGTCGCGAAGTTGGCGTGGAACATCGCCGCCAGCCGGCGCGCGGCCTCGTCGTAGGCACCGGCGTCCGGCCACGTGGTGCGCGGGACGAGGACCTCGGCGGGGACGCCCGGCACGGTGACGGGGACGGCGACCCGGAAGATCGGGTCCTCGACGGTCGCCACGCCGTCGAGCTCGCCGTTGAGCGCCGCCCGGACCATGTTCCGGGTGTGGTCGATGTTCATCCGGTGGCCCACGCCGTACGGGCCGCCGGTCCAGCCCGTGTTCACCAGCCACACCGGCACGCCGAAGCGCTCGAGGCGGTCCACGAGCAGGGCCGCGTACTCGCCGGGATGGCGCGGCAGGAACGGCGCCCCGAACGCCGCCGAGAACGTCGCCGAGGGCTCCTTGACGCCGATCTCGGTGCCGGCCAGCTTGGCCGTGTAGCCGCTGATGAAGTGGTAGGCGGCCTGTTCGTGGGTCAGCTTCGAGATCGGGGGCAGCACGCCGAACGCATCCGCGGTGAGGAACACGACGGCCTTCGGACCGCCGGCGATCCCGGTGGGATCCGCGTTGCCGATGAAGTGGAGCGGGTACGCGGCGCGGGTGTTCTCGGTGTACCGCTCGGAGTCGAGGTCCAGCTCCCGGGTCGCGGGGTCGAGGTCGGTGTTCTCGAGGATCGTCCCGAAGCGCCGCGTCGTGGCGAAGATGTCCGGCTCGTACATCGGCGACAGGCGGATCGTCTTGGCGTAGCAGCCACCCTCGAAGTTGAACGTGTAACCGTCGCCCCAGCCGTGCTCGTCATCCCCGATCAGGCTGCGCAGCGGGTCCGCGGACAGCGTCGTCTTGCCGGTGCCGGACAGGCCGAAGAACACCGCGGCGTCGCCCGCCTTGCCCACGTTGATCGAGGAATGCATCGGCAGCACGCCCTCGTCGGGCATCAGGTAGTTCATGACCGTGAACGCGGACTTCTTGATCTCGCCGGCGTACATCGTGCCGACGATGATCACCTCCATCCGGCGCAGGTGGAGCAGGATCGCCGTCCCGGTCCGCGTGCCCTCGGTCGCGGGGTCCGCCTGGAAGCTCGGGACGTCGATGATCGTGAAGTTGGGCTGGAAGCCGGGGAGGTCCTCGCGCGGCGGCCGGCGGAACAGGTTGCGCGCGAAGATGCTGGCCCACGCCGTCTCCGTGTACACGCGCAGCGACCGGCGGTGCCGCGGGTGCGCCCCGATGTACATGTCCTGGGCGTACAGCCGCCGGTCCGCGAGGTAGGCCAGCAGCCGGGCGCGGAGGCGGTCGTAGTCGGCCTCGCTGATCTCGTGGTTGACGTCGCCCCACCAGACCTTCGCCTCGCTCCACGGCTCGCGGACGACGAACTTGTCCCTGGGCGAGCGTCCGGTGTGCTCGCCGGTGCGGACGACGAGCGGCCCGTCGGCGGCGATCTCGCCCTCGCCGGCGCGGATGGCGTGCTCGTAGAGCTGGGCCGTGGACAGGTTGGCGAGGACGCTGCCGCCGATGGCGGCGGTTGGGGCGGGGCGCGTCACGGTCACGATCTCGTCCTCGACTGCGGCGCGGGCGCGAGGCCCGCGCTGGCTCGCTGACCGGCCGCGCGTGCCGGGCGGCTGCCCGGGAGTCGGCTTCCACAGTCAAGGTTGCGATTCGGTTTCGGGCGATTGTAGCGGGTCGAATGGGCCCCGGCTACCCGGCCACCTGTCACGTCTGGCGACATCGTGGCGCAACTGGACGATGACGGTCCGTGCCGGGTCCCCGAGCCTCGGAACCGGTGGCGGGGTCGGCTGACGTCGGTCGGCCCGCCACCGCAGGCGAGGTGTCCGCGATGCAGCGATGGGTGGCGATCCTGGTGTTCCTGGCCCTGGCCGTCGGGGTGGCCGCCTGCGGCGGCGGTGGGGGTGGCGGCGCGACGACGGCCCCGGGCGACGGTGCAGCCTCGGAGCCGCCGGCCGCGACGGTGCCGGCCCAGGCGAGCGCGCCCGCAGCGACCGACGCGCCCGCGGCGACCACGGCCGGGGGCGGCGGCGGACCGACGGGAAGCGTCTGCGACCTGGCGACGGCCGACGAGCTGGCCGGGGTGTTCGGCACGCCGGTCACGGTGACCGTGTTCGCAGGCCCGCCGGACACCTGCATGGCGGAGGACTCCGAGAAGCGGGTGCTCGTCTCCTGGGTCCTGACGACCCAGGACGCAGCGACCATCTACGCGGCGCTGACGGACGGGGCACGGGACGTCCCGGGCATCGGCGACCGCGCGGCCTTCGTGGACAACGTCGGCCTCCTGGTCCTCAAGGGCGACCGCCTCGTCTCGATCACCATCTCGGGGATGGCCGAGCTCGACGGGGCTGCGGCCGAGGCTGCCGCGACCGAGGTCGGTCGCGCCATCGCCAACCGCCTGTAGCCGACCCGCCCTCAGGCTCGGTCGAGCGCCTCGACGACGTCGGCGACGAGGTCGGCGGCGGCCTCGATCCCCACCGACAGCCGGACCAGGGCCGGGTCCACCGCGAGCGGCGATGACGCCACCGACATGTGGGTCATCGCCGCCGGCAGCTCCACGAGCGACTCCACGCCGCCCAGCGATTCCGCGAGCGTGAACAGCCGGGTGCCCTCGCAGAACGCGACGGCACGCTCCGCGGCGGTGCGATCGTGGCGTCCCCCGGCGGCCGGCACGAACGACACCATGCCGCCGAATGCGGACCTCTCGCCGAGGCGCATCTGGCGCGCGGCGGCCGTCGACTGCGGATGCGCGTGGGGGCCGTCGGCGAGCCCCGGGTAGCTGACGCTCGCCACGTCGGTCCGCCCGGCCAGAAGCCGCGCGACGGCCATCGCGTTCGCGCAGTGGCGCTCCATCCGCAGGGCGAGGGTCCGCAGGCCGCGCAGCACGAGGAAGCAGTCGAGCGGGCCCGGGACGGCGCCCATCGCGTTCTGGAGGAACCGGAGACGCTCGGCGGTGGCGTCGTCGCGGGTGACGGCCACCCCGAGCACCGTGTCCGAGTGGCCGCCGAGGTACTTGGTCGCCGAGTGGAACACGATGTCCGCGCCCAGCCCGAGCGGGCGCTGGAGCGCCGGCGAGGCGAACGTGTTGTCCACGACCAGCGCGGGGCGTGCCGTCCCAGCCTGTGCCGCCCACTCGTCGAGCGCGGCCGCCGAGGCGGCGATGTCCGTGACCTTGAGCAGCGGGTTCGACGGCGTCTCGAACCACACCATGCGGGTCCGCTCGTTGAGCGCCTCCCACAGGGCGTCGGTGCCCGAGGACAGGTCCGCGTACCGGGCTTCCCCCGCCCCGCTCGGGCGGTGCACCCGCTCGAGGTAGCGGAACGTGCCCCCGTAGACATCGTCGCCGACGAGGATCTCCTCACCTGCCGCGGCGAGCTGGGCGATGGCCGCCGTGGTGGCCGAGCCGCTCGCGAACGCGATCCCGTGGCGCCCGCCCTCGAGGTCCGCGACCGCGCGCTCGAGCCGCTCCCGGGTGGGGTTCTGCGACCGCGAGTACTCGTACCCGCGTCGCGGACGGCCGACGCCGTCCTGGGCAAAGGTCGCGGTCTGGTAGATGGGCGGCGAGACGGCGCCCGTCAGCTCGTCGGGCTCGGCGCCCGCGTGGACCGCCAGGGTGTCAAAGGCATCGGGGCGCTGGGCATCGGGCATGCGCAGATCATCGCACTGCCGATGGCGCGACGGCGCCAGGGCCGGTGCGACTGCCCCGCCCGGGCGTGGCGTGCGGTCCGCCGGACGGGAACCCGCGGCTGCGCGCGCCTGGGCACCCGGACCGGTGGGAGGGGCCGGACGCGGCACGGCCTCGCGTCCCGGGGCGCCGCCGCCGGAGGGCCGGGACGGGGACGCCGGACGGGACGTCTGGGCGTGGCAGGCATCTCCGGAACGGTCACGGCCGGTGGCGGGCCTGTCATCGTCCGGTTGCGCCAGCGCACCGGACCATGGGCCACCCCTTGCACTGCGCCGCACGAGCCCCCAGCATGCGCGCACGCGGCGGAGGGCGGCGGCGCGGGCCTCGGCCCGCGACAGGTCGAAGAGGGGCACGCATGGAGCCCGCGGCTGAGGATCGGCGACTCGCCGGGCGATCGACGATCGCGCCGGAGGAGGCGGGTCGTACCGTCAGGCTGCTCGGCCGGGACGCGGAGCTGGCGCAGGCCGCCGCCATGATCGCGGCCGGTCGCTCGCTCGCGGTGCTGGGTGAGCCGGGCATCGGCAAGTCCGCCCTCATCCGGAGCGCGGCGACCCACGGCGGCGGCACCCTCGTCACGGGCGGCGCGCTCGACCTGCTGTCCTTCGTGCCCTACCTCGCCATCGAGCGCGCCGTTGGCCCCGTCCCTGGCGGCGACGTCGAGGCCGTGGCGGCGCACGTGATGCGGCGGGTCGGCGGCGGGGTCCTCGTCCTGGATGACCTGCAGTGGGCCGACGACGGCACCATCGAGGTGGTCGAGGTGCTCGCCGGCCGCCTCACGTGCCTGGCCAGCATCCGTTCGGGCGAGGGTCGCGCGGATGACGTCGCGGAGCGGCTGCGCCAGGCAGGCCTCGTGACGATCCGCCTCCAGCCCCTCGCTCCCGACATCGGGACCGAGCTCGCGCTGCGCATGCGACCGGCGTTGGGCGAGGCCGCCGCACGACGGATCGCGGCCCGCGGCGGCGGCAACCCGCTCCTCATCCAGGAGCTCGCCCGCTCGGGCATCACCGAGAGCCTCGAGCTGTCGATCGCCCATCGGGTCCGGGGCCTCGACGCGGCGGCGCGCTCGTTCCTCGAGCTGCTCGCCGTCGCGCGAGCGCCACTCCCCGTTCCGGCCGGGTCGCACGTCGACACGCGCCTCGTCGACGGAGGTTTCGCGACCCGGACCGGCGAGTCCGTCGAGATCCGCCATGCCCTGATCGCGGACGCGGTCGAGGGGGGCCTGCCGCCGGACCGCCTGCGGGCCTGCCACCGGCTGCTCGCGACGATGGTCGGCGACCCCGCGGCACGGGCCCGCCACCTCGCCACCGCCGGAGATCGGCAGGCTGCGGCAGACATCGCCCTGGAGGCCGCCGCCGGGGCCGCGCCGGGTCTGCGCGCGGCCCTGCTCGCGCTGGCCGCCGAGAACATCGAGGGGGATGCCGCCGCCGGCCTCCGGCTGGAGGCCGCGGAGGCGCTCCTGGACGCCAACATGCCAGGCGAGGCCCAGCGGGTGCTCGGCGACGTCGAGCGGACAGCCGACACGACCGAGGCACGGGCGCGACTGGTCGCCGCCGGGGTCCGCTGGCGGCTCGGGGACGCTCACGGGGCGCTCTCCGAGGTGCGGCGCGGCCTCGGCCTGGTCGCGGGAACGGACACGGAGCTCGAGGTGCGTCTCCTCACCCAATCCGCGTGGCTCCAAGTCGTGGAGCGCGACGGGGCCGCGTCGGCGAGCACCGCGGAGCAGGCGATCGCCGTCGCCCGCCGGGCGGGCGTCCGCTCGACGCGAGCCACGAGGATCCTCGCCACCGCTCGGATGATCTCCGGGGCGCCCGAGCGCGCGTTCATGCCGCTCTACGAGGCCGCCCTCGCCGAGGCGCGGGCGGCCGGCGACCTGGTGGAGGAGCTCTCGATCGGGCGGAACCTCATCGGCTGGGCGGAGGGCGCGGGGCGGTTCGAACAGGGCGTCGACCGGGCGGTCGAGTTCATCGCGCGGGCTCGGGAGGCCGGGCTCCGGCATTGGGAGCACGACCTGCGGGCGTCGCTGATCACGCTGCTCAACAGCGGCGGCCAGTGGGAGCGCGTCGTGTCCGAGATGGAGGCGCTCCTGCTCGAGCCCATCGACGTGCGGACGCGCGCCGAGATCTCCGGCTACTGCGCCCTGGCCCTGATCGACCTCGGCCGGTTCGAGGAGGCGAGGTCGCTGATCAACGACGAGCTCGCGCGCTCCGTCGACGACCTCGGCGGGCGGTTCGACCTGCTCTGGGCACAGGCGGAGCTGGCGATGGCGGACGGCCACGCGGCCGCGGCCCAGGCGATCACCGCCCGGTGCATCGAGCGGTTCGGCGGCCGGGACTACCCGGATCTCGTGTTCGTGCGGCTGATCGACGCTTGGGCCCGCCTCGAGCTCGGACGGCCGCCCTCGGCACCGATCGAGTACCCGCGCCGGGAGCCGGACCTGTGGAGCGGTGCCGCCCCCGAGAGCGAGGGCATCGTGGCGCTGGCGCGTGGACAACCCGGCGAGGCGGCGGTCCGGTTCGCGGCGGCAGCCGAGCAGTTCGCGCCGTTCCACCGGCGGAGCGAGCTGCGCAACCGCTGGGCGCATGGCGAGGCGCTGCGCCGTGCCGGCCGCCTGGATGCGGCTCGGGCCGCGCTCGAGGATGCCGAGCGGCGCGCCGACGAGCTCCGGATGGTGCCGATGGTGTACCGGATCCGGCGCTCCCTGCGCCTGGCGGGCGTGCGGCGCTCCGCCGCCCGCCGGACGAGCGGCCGCCTGACGGCGCGCGAGCAGGAGGTCCTTGCCATGGTGCGCGACGGGCTCACCAACGCCGAGATCGCTTCGCGCCTCGGGATCGGCCGGCCGACCGTCGTGCGGCTGCTCGCCAACGCGAGTGCGAAGCTCGGGACGAACTCCCGCCGGGAGGCCGCCCTCGAGGCGATGGACCTGGTGTGACGTGGCCGCGCCGCCGCTGGTCGTGATCGAGCACGACAATCGCGAAGCCGCGGCGCACCTGGCGGACTGGCGCCGGCGCGCGGTCCACGCCGGCTTCCGGCTGGTCGACGGCTGGTCCACGGCACTGCGACCCGGAACCGTGCACACAGGAGAGGTCGTCGACGACGCGGACGCGCGGCTGGCGGTCCGGGCGGCGATCGGCGGGGCCGGCGTGATCGCGCTCGCGCGCGGGCCGCGGGATGTGATCGACCGCCTGGTCGAGGACCTGCGGCGCCTCGGTACCACGGCACACGTCACTGCAGGCACGAGCCCGCCGCCCCGCCTCACCGCGGATGAGCGAGCCATCCTCAGCCTGCTGGTCGAGGGCCTGACGCTCGGCGAGGTCGCTGCGGCCCTCGGCCTGCCCCGCCGGACCGCCGACCGCCGGATGGCATCCGCCCGGGCGGCACTCGGGGCGCGGGGCACGGTCGACGCCATCGCGAAGGCGCGCGCCCTGGGCCTGCTGGGGATGCCCTACGAGGAGTGACGCGGGGGAAGCCTGCTCCACCCTGGGGCCATCGCGTGCCGCCGTCGTGGTGGCGCAGGTGGACGATGACACCGGCTCCCGACGACCGGATGCTCGGCCCAGCCGGCGCGACCTCGCCGGCAACGCAGGGAGATCCACCGATGCGCGTCCTCGCAGGAACCGTCCTCGTGCTTGCCCTCGTCCTCGCCGCCTGCGGCGCCACCGCGACCGACGGAGGTGGCGATGCGACGGACGAGCCCGCGGCTCCGACCGATGCCGCCCCGCCGACCGCGGATGCGGGCGGCGGCGCGTCGCCCGACGGCTCGACCGGCGGCGGATCGGGATCCGGGTTCGGCACCCACCCCTGCGACCTGCTCGACCAGTCGGCCGTCGAGGCGGCAACGGGCGGCAGCGGCATGGCCCCCACCGCCGTCTCGGTCGACGCCACCTCGGGCCTGTGCGGGTACAAGAGCCCCAGCCTCGCCGACGAGGTCGTCCTCAGCGTCTGGGAGGGTGACATGGCGACCAGCATGTGGATGACGATGGACATGCTCGTCGGCCAGGGTGCCGAGGGCATCGAGCGGGCTGACGGCCTGGGGGCCGATGCCGTCTACTCCGCCAGCGGGCCTGCCAACGGCGAGCTGATCCTCAACAGGAACGGCACGACGGTCCAGGTCGCGGTCCGGCTCGGCGAGCGGAGCCCCGAGGAGATCAAGGCCATCGCGCTCGAGCTCGGCCGGCAGATCGCCGGCCGCCTGTGAGCGACTCGCCGGCGGGCGCCGGGCCCGACCGCCGGGCCCCACCCGCCCTCCGGCCCGGTTGACGATCCGGGTATCGTCGGGGAACCACCCGCACGAGGGCAGCACCACGGCTCGACGACGCGTCCCCGTCCCGGCCGACGGCCAGCCGGCAGCCACCGGCCACATCGCCGTGCTCGACGCGTCGCCCAACGCGATCGTCGCCGTCGACGGCGACGCCCGGATCGTGTACGCCAACCCGCAGGTCGCCCGGACGTTCGGCTACGCGGTCGAGGAGCTGCTGGGGCAGCCGGTCGAGAAGCTGCTCCCGGTCCGGGTCATCGACCGTCACGTGGACCACCGGAAGGCGTTCATCGCCAATCCGGTCGCGCGGCCGATGGGCATCGGCCTGGACCTCTCCGGCCGGCGCCGCGACGGCACGGAGTTCCCGGTCGAGATCAGCCTCTCCCCGCTCCAGACCGAGGCGGGCCTCCAGGTGTTCGCGACAATCGTGGACATCACGGCCCGCAAGACCGCCGAGGCCCAGCTGCTCCAGGCGCAGAAGCTGGAGTCCATCGGGCGCCTCGCCGGCGGCATCGCGCACGACTTCAACAACATGCTGTTCGCGATCCGCGGCTACGCGGAGATGCTGGAGGAGGACCTCGGGCCGGACCGGCGCTCGGAGCTCGACCTCGACCTCGCGCACCGCAACGCCGCCGCCATCGGCACCGTCGTGGACCGCGCGAGCCAGCTCACCAGCCAGCTGCTCGCGTTCAGCCGCCGCCAGATCGTGACGCCCCGGGTCGTCGACCTCAACGAAGGCATCCGGACCGTGGAGCCGATGCTCCGCCGGCTGATCGGCGAGCGCGTCGAGCTTCGGCTCGCCCTCGATGGGTCGGCCGGCCGGGTCCGCGCGGACTCGGGGCAGCTGGACCAGATCCTGGTCAACCTCGTGGTCAACGCCCGGGACGCCATGCCGAACGGCGGCCGGGTCACGATCGAGACCGCCAACGTCGTGTTCGATCTCGGGTACGCAATCGAGCACTTCGACGTGACGCCCGGGCCGTTTGTCATGCTCGCCGTCAGCGACACCGGCCAGGGCATGGACCGCGAGACGCGCGAGCACGTGTTCGAGCCGTTCTTCACGACCAAGGAGCTGGGCCGCGGGACGGGCCTCGGGCTGGCCACGATCTACGGCATCGTCAAGCAGGCGGGCGGCCACATCTGGCTGTACTCGGAGCCGGGCCGGGGCACCACGTTCAAGCTGTACTTCCCGCGGGTCGACGAGCCCGTCGAGGAGGGCGACGCGGGCGCGGGCGAGCCTCGCGATGCCGCCCGGCGTGGCACGGTGCTCGTGGTCGAGGACGAGCCCGCCGTGCGCGACATGACGCGCCAGGTCCTGCGGCGCGCCGGCTGGAACGTGATCGAGGTGGCCAACGGCGCCGACGCCTGGGCGATGGTCGAGGCGATGCGCCAGCCGATCGACGCGCTGGTCACGGACGTCGTCATGCCGGGGCTGTCCGGGATCGAGCTGGCGGAGCGGGTGCTGGACCGATACCCCGCGATCCGGGTGGCGCTGCTGTCGGGGTACACGGCCGAGACGCTTGACCTCGAGCGGATCCTGGCGCGGGGGGTGGTGTTCGTGGCCAAGCCGGTCTCGTCGCGCGACCTGCTGGCGGCGATCGAGCTCGGGGCTGCCCGCCCGGCGGGGCCGTCCGCCTGACCCGGGACCGCCGCCGGTCAACGGGAGTGCGCGAGGTACTCCAGCAGGTCCAGCTTGCTCACCACCCCCGCGGGGTGCCGGCCGCGGATGGCGAGCAGCGCCGGGGCGCCGTCGGACAGCAGCGCGAACGCCTCGTCGACCGAGGCCGCGATGTCGAGCGTCGGCAGCGGCCGGTCCATGACCTCGCCGACCGTCCGCTCGACGACCTCGGGGTTGCGGTAGGCCCGCTCGAGCAGCCCCTTCTCGCTCACGGAGCCGACGATCCCCTCGAGCGCGTCGCCGTCGGGCTGCTCGGACACGGGGAGCTGGCTGATCCCGTACAGCTGGAGCAGGTCGATCGCCGCACCCACCCGGTCCGTCGTCCGGGCGAGGACCACGTCCGGGATGTCCGGCCCGTGGTGCCGCGCGCCGATCAGCTCCGCCACGCGGACCACCGCGCCGGTCGTCGCGAGCAGGCCGTTGGCGCGCATCCACTCGTCGTTGTAGAGCTTGGACAGGTAGTTGCGGCCGCCGTCCGGGAGGACCACGACGACCACGGCGTCCGGGGCCGTGGCGGGCTCCTCGCGCATCAGCCGCCCCACCTCGTCGAGCGCCGCCAGCATCGCCGTCCCGCACGATTCGCCGGCGAGGATTCCCTCCTCGCGCGTGATCCGGCGGGCCATCGCGAACGCGTCCCGGTCCGACACGCGGACCCAGCGGTCCACGATCGCCGGGTCGTAGGTGCCCGGGAAGAAGTCCTCGCCCACGCCCTCGGTGAGGTACGGGCGGGCGGTGTCCCCGCTGAGCACGCTGCCCTCGGGGTCCGCGCCGATGATCCGGATCGCCGGGTTCTGCGCCCGCAGGTAGTGGGCAATCCCCGAGATCGTGCCGCCGGTGCCCACGGACGCCACGAGGTGCGTGACCCGGCCCTCGGTCTGGGCCCAGATCTCGGGCCCCGTGGTCTTCTCGTGGGCGCTCGGGTTCTCCATGTTCCAGTACTGGTCGGGCTTGAAGGCGCCCGGGATGTCGCGAGCCAGCCGGGCCGCGACCGAGTAGTAGCTCTCGGGTGACTCCGGGGCGACGTTGGTGGGGCACAGGACGACCTCGGCGCCGTACGCGCGGAGGAGCGCCTGCTTCTCGGCCGACTGCTTGTCCGCCATGACGAAGATGCAGCGGTAGCCCTTGAGCGCCGCGGCGATCGCGAGGCCGTGCCCCGTGTTGCCCGAGGTGGGCTCGATGATCGTGCCGCCCGGCTTCAGCAGGCCGTCGCGCTCGGCGGCCTCGATCATCGGCAGCCCGATCCGGTCCTTGACCGAGCCACCCGGGTTGAGCATCTCGAGCTTGGCCAGCAGGAGCGGCTGCCGGTCGGCCGGGCCCAGGTCGCGCGTGAGCCGCGAGATCCGCACCAGCGGCGTGTTCCCGACGAGGTCGACGATGGACTGGGCGTAGTGCATGGGCGCCGAGGATACCCCGCGGGCGGGCCGGCGTCGCCGCCGGGCGGGCTCAGCGGAACAGCCGGGTCAGCCGGAGGCCGCGCTTGCGTGCGCCCGGCCGCGGCTCAGCCGCCATGTGCGCGGCGGCCACCGCGTCGGCCGTGTGCTCGCGGAAGCCCGTCGCGACCCGGTGCGCCGCGTCGCGCTCCTCGTGGCTGCCGGGCGCGGGGAGCGCGGCGTCCGCGGCGATCCCCGCCAGGCCGCGGGCCGTGACGGGCGGCAGGATCCGGACCACGAGGCGCCGGCCCAGGAACAGCTCGTGGTTGCCGCCGATGACGATCGGCACGATCGGGGCGCCGGAGCGGAGGCCCACGTACCCCAGGCCGGCCGCGACCTGCCGGGCCTCCCCCACCGGCGCCGGCCCGCCGGATTCCGGGAACAGGCAGAACACCGCGCCGCCGCGCAGGACCCCGGCAGCGGCGGCGAGGTGGGTCGCGAACGCGCGGGGTCCGCCGTGCGACGGGATCGGCAGGATGCCGCCGACGCGCCGGACCACCCAGCGCCGGAGCGGCGAGCGGGCCATCGTCCGGGCGTCGCCGAAGAACACCAGCCGCGGCGCCACCGGCAGCACGACCCACAGCAGGAACGGGTCGATCCACGTCCGGTGCGGCAGGCCCGCGGCGATCCAGCCGCCCGCGGGCACGCCCGTGGCGGTCCGTGGCAGGTGCTCCGCGCCCTCAACCACGACCCGGAAGCCGAGGCACGCCGCGATCACCCGCCACAGGACGCGCAGGGCGCGGTAGGCGATCCCGGGCCGGGGTGCTGCCGACCCGACGAGCCCCGCCGGGAGCTCCGGGATGCCCGGCGGGTCGGGTTCGGGCGCCCGGGGCACCGCGCTAGGCCTCGGGCTCGCGGTCCAGCCGCCCGGGGCGCAGGAACAGCCAGGTGAGCCGCCGCCGCAGGCGACGCGGCCGGCCGGGCGGGTCCACGGTGCCGGGGTGCAGCTCGAGCACGACCGGGCCGAGGAGCTCCTCGAACCGCGTCGTCAGGCGGCGGGCGAGGTCCAGCTCCTCGCGCGACCCGCTCGGCGGCGGCACCCCGTCCCAGTCGTCGCCCAAGAGCTCGCGGGCGCTCGTGGGCGGCAGGACTCGCGAGGCCATCCGCTTGCCCAGGTACAGCTCCTCGGTGCCCGCCATCGCGAGCAGCACGATCGGGGCGCCGGTGCGCAGCGCGATCAGCGCGGCGCCGTGGCGGAACGGCCCGATCCGGCCGGGCGGGCCGCTGACGGTCCCCTCGGGCATCTGGACGAACACCCCGCCGTTGCGGATGACCGCGCCGGCCGCGGCGACGTGCTGGTCCACGCCGACGCCGCCCCGCCACACCGGGAGCAGGCCGCCGAGACGGTGGATCAGCACCTCGCGCCAGCGGCTGGTGAACGTGGACGGGGCGCTGCCCAGGAACCACGCCCGGGGCTCGAGGGGCAAGGCGTGGATCGCGACGAACGGGTCCATCCATCCCCGGTGGGCCGCCGCGATCAGGAAGTAGCCGCCGGCCCGCGGCAGGTGCTCACGGCCCGACGCGTCGATCCGGAACCGGAACACGACGAACATCAGGAACCGGGCGAGCAGCCGGACCGCGCGGTAGAGGAGCGAGGCGCGCGCCTCCGGCTCGCGACCCAGCCAGGCGAGCCCCTCGAGGGCACCGCCGCGGGCGGCCGCGAGGGCCTCCGGCGACACCCGCGCCGGCGGCGGCCGGCGGCCCCTCGACACGCTCGCGGCGGTGGCCGGACGGGGCGGCGGATCCCCGGTCGCGGAGCCCTCCGCGGGCGAGAACGGCTCCTCAGGCGCGGTCGTCGCCGTCGCCGCCTCCGTCGCCCCGGTCATCGCCTCCCTCATCGTCACGACCCCCCGGCCCCTCGGGCTCGTCGATCTCGATCCACTCGCCGTCCTCGTCCGCCGCCGCCGCGGCGTCGCCCCACCGGTCCGCACCCGCCGCGCCGGGCCGGTGCCGGTACGCGAGCACGAGCAGCGACCCGACGATCACCACCGACGACACGACGATCGCCGTCGGCACCCCGAAGAACGTCCAGTTGCCGGTCCGCAGCGTCTCGAGCGCCAGCCTGACCACCGCGTACCAGACCATGAACATGAGCCACAGGTCGCCGGGCCGCATGTGCCGTCCGTACCGACGCGCGATCCACAGCAGCGTGACGGCTCCAAGCACCCCGCTCAGCGACTCGTACAGGAACAGCGGGTGGAACCCGGTCGTCGCGAGCGGAAACGCCTCGCACGGGTAGTCGGCGACGCGGTGGGCGCAGTCGATCGCGATGCCCCAGGGCAGGTCGGTCGGCGGGCCGTACAGCTCCTGGTTGAAGAAGTTCCCCCAGCGCCCGATCGCCTGCATCACGAAGATGCCCGGCGCCACGATGTCCGCCCAGCGCCAGAACGACTCCTTCCAGCGCCGGGTGAGGTACCACGCAACGAGCGTCCCGGTGAGGATCCCGCCGTAGACGCCGAGGCCCGTGTACGGCGGCAGGACGATCTTGAGCCAGTCGTCCTGGTACAGCTGCCACTGGTCGATGACGTGGTACAGCCGGCCGCCGACCAGCGCCGCCACCGCGACGACGATGATCCCGTTGTCGACGAGCGTCGCGTCCAGGCCGCGACGGCGCGCCTCGCGCGTGACGACGACGTACGTGGCGGCGAGCCCGGCGGCGTACGCGACGCCGTACCAGAACACCGGCAGGGGGCCGAGCTGGATCGCGACCGGGTCGGGGGTGACGGCGATCAGCGCGAGGACCGGCGCGAGCGCCGCGAAGGCGAGGGTCGAGACGGACATGTGGGGCGGAGTGTAGGGCCAGCGCCCCACGGGCGCGGGCCGCGGCGGCGTCGAGTATCCTCGGCCGCGATGCACGCCGCACCGCCGTTCGTCTCCCGTCCCCGTCCCGAGCCGCCCAGGTGAGCGCCGAGTTCAACTGGTGGCTGCTGATCCTGGGGATCGTGGTCGGGGCGGTGCTCACCTGGCTCGTGCTCGCGGACTCGAACCGCCGGGACCAGGAGCAGGCCGAGGACGAGCTGGCGGCCGAGGCGGGCTGGATCGCCCGGTCGCTGGGCCGGCCGCAGGTGGATGCGGAGGTCGCCGAGGAGATCCTGCGGGCCCACCGCCGCTACCTGGGCTTCCCGCCCCCGGACGCACTGGTCGACCCGGCCGACCTGGTGCTCCCCGCGGACCACCCCGAGCCGGCGGGCCGAACGACGTCCCCGGAGGGCGGCTGAGCCCGGGTCCGGCTAGAGCTCCCCGGCGAGCACCGGCTGGCCATCGCCGCCGCCGGCCGCGACCAGCGACACGCCGAAGGCGGTGCCCGCGGGCAGGTCCGCCAGCCCGTCCGCCGGGCCGGCCCACGCCCACAGGTTGCCGGCCCAGTACATCCGGCCCAGCCGCCGGCGCTCCCCGTCCACCTCGACCCAGCAGCCGTACTCCGCGCCGGCCTCCAGGGGTGCCAGGCCGGTGGCGGTCATCACGAGCTCGCCGCTCGAGGCCGAGAACACGAGGCGCCCCCCGCCCCCGGCCCCGGCGGTCGTGGCCGCCAGCGTGACCGCCCTGGCGTCCGGCTGGCCGGCGATCCGCATCGCGCTCGCGGTGGTGTCCTGCAGCAGCGCGACCTCGCGATCCCGGTTCCCCTGCCCGGCCAGCCACGTGCCCCCCGCGGCGAACCCGAGCGCGCCCGCGACGACCAGCGCCGCCGCGAGGCCGACGGCCCAGGCGAACCGGCGACGGGGCCGGCCGAGCGTCGCGAGCACGGGGCTCCCGTCCGCCGCTGAGCCCACCGGCGCGCCGTCGCCGGAGCGGCCGCGCTCCCGCCCGAGCGCACGGACGTACGCGAGCGTGCGCTCGCGGAGGGCGGGGTCCGGCTCGGCGAGGACGACCTCGCGCACGATCGCGGACGACCGCCGGATCCGGGCGAGCTCGGCTGCGCACGCTGGGCAGCCTGCGAGGTGCCCGGCGACCGCGGCCGCATCGGGCGTGTCGCCCGCCGTCAGCCGCTCGAGGCCCCGCGGCTCCACCGCCGCGATCTCGATCCGCTCCAGCGCCTCAGCGTGGTCCATCGTCATCCGTCTCGTGCCTCGTCGCCCCCGATCCCACCTGAGCTCCCTCTCCCTCGAGGACCGCGCGGAGCCGGGCCAGCGCCCGCCGCGTCCTCGTCTTCACCGTGCCCAGCGGCCATGCCAGCCGCTCGGCGATCTCGGTCTGCGTCAGCTCCTCGCGGTACGCCAGCAGGATGACGGTCCGCTCGTCGCCGGGCATGCCCGCCAGCGCCGCGGCGATCGCGGCCCGCACGTCCGCGGCCTCGGCGGCCGCCTCCGGGTCCCGGTCCGGCGCCGCTCCCCCGACGACGACCAGGTCCGGCGACAGCCGCTCGATCCCCGTGTCCGACCCGTCCGGCTCCCCGGTGCCGCCCAGCGGGACGAGCGACGGACGCCGTCCCGCCGCACGCAGGCGGTCCACCGTGCGGTTCCGGGCGATCGACCGGAGCCACGTGGCCAGCGAGGCGACGGCCGGGTCGAACAGCTCCGCCCGGTTCCACAGCGCCAGGAACGTCTCCTGCACGACCTCCTCGGCCAGATGCCGGTCACTGGTGAGCCGGAGCGCGACGGCATGGACGCCGCCGACGTGCCGGTCATAGAGCGCCGCGAGGGCCTCCTCCGAACCGTCGGCCACGGCCCGGACGAGTGCAGCCTCGTCGGCTTCGCCCGCGCGACGCCCCGTCATCCGTTACGCCGGCCCGAGGTGGCCGGTTTCGGGGGCCGGGTCGGCCTCGGACACCGCGCCGCCCCGCGCGTCGCGCCCGGTGGGCAGCGGACGGCCCTCGAACCCGGTGCTGAACACGACGTCGGTCTCGGTCGAGAACACGTGCTGGGTGGTCTGGACCCGCCGGACGACCTCGCCCAGGTGCTCCATGCTCCGGGCGCGGATCTTGAGGATGTAGTCCGCCTCGCCGGCGATGTAATGGCACTCCTCGACCTCGGGGATCGCGGCGAACTCCGGGGTCAGGTCCAGCGAGATCGTGCCCGGCGCCTGGGTCACCCAGGTGAACGCCAGGACCGTGAGGCCGATCGCGACCGGGTCCACGCTCGCCGCGTACCCCCGGATCACGCCCCGGGCCTCGAGCTTCTTCACCCGCTCGTGGGCGGACGGACCCGCCATGCCGAGGTCCGCACCGAGATCCGCGTAGGAGCGCCGCCCGTCCCGTTGGAGGATCCGCAGGAGCCGGGAGTCGGTCTCACTGAGAGGGTCGTTCTTGCTCACATGGTACCTATTCGTAAGGTCGATCAGTTGTCAGGCCTTCGTTTCTTAGGCTATACTGCCACCAACAGGGTCACAGTGAGCGTCGACCCCGCCGGAACGGCCGGCGGGACTGCGGCCGGTCCACCCGGGCCGCGCGCGGTCCACGGCGCTCCAGGTAGCGAAGGTGCACGACGATGGTCATCGTTGCCGTGTTCGCGCTCCTCGCGCTGTTCTCGTTCGTCAGCATCGTGCTGAGTGCCGAGGATCCGCGGGGGCACAGCGATCCCCGCGACAATCCGCTCCTGTGGGTGGCACTCGGCCGCCGCTGAGCGGCTCACAGCCTACTCCAACCGCACGTACGCCCCGGCCAGCCGCCGGGGCGTCGTCATGTCCGGGCTCGCGTTCGCCGGCCACGGCGATCGCCTCCGGGCTAGCCCTTGCCGAACCCCTCCGCCAGCCCGCGGATGAACTGCCGCTGTCCGGCGAGGAACAGCAGGATCATCGGGATCGACGCCATCGTCAGGGCCGCGAACAGCACCGGCCAGTCCGACAGCACGCGTCCCTGCATCGCCAGCAGGCCGACCGGCAGCGTCTTGAGGTCGGTGTCGTTGATGAACACGAGGGCGAACACGAACTCGTTCCACGCGAACAGCGCCTGGAGCAGCGCGGCGGACACGATGATCGGCCGCGACAGCGGCATGATCACCAGCCAGAAGATCTGCCAGCGGCTCGCCCCGTCCACCACCGCGGCGTCCTCCATGTCCCGCGACAGGGTGATCATGTAGGCCCGGACGAGGAACACCGTGAACGGGATCCGGAACGCGGTGTACAGGACGATCAAGGCCCAGTAGGTGTCGAAGATGCCGATCGCCTGGAGCAGCCGGAACAGCGGGATCAGCGCGACCGTCGGGGCCAGCATCATGCCGCCCAGCAGGAGCACGGTGATCGGCCCGGCGAACGGGATCCGGTGCCGGGTGAGCGCGTAGGCCGCCATCGAGCTGAACAGGATCGTGGTCACCACCGAGCCCCCGGTCACGATCACGCTGTTGGCGAGATACCGGACGACGCCCAGGCTCCATGCCCGGCCGAAGTTCTCCCAGCGCCAGGTGGTTGGCAGGCCCCACGGGTCGCCGAACAGCTCCGCGTTGCTCTTGAACCCGTTGAGCGCCATCCACACCAGGGGATACACGATCGCGACGGCGAGGACGATCAGCAGCACGTACGCCACGACCCGCCCGATGGACGCGCCCACGCCGTCCCCCGCCCCGGCGCGGTAGCGCGGGCGCGCGGCCGTGCCGGCCATCAGTACTGGACCGCCTTGCCGCGACCGAGGAACAGCTGCAGGATCGAGGCGCTCATCGTGATCAGGAAGATCACCACCGCGATCGCCGCCGCGTAGCCCATCTGGTCGTTGAAGAACGCGGACTTGTAGAGCCACGTGCCCAGGGTGTGGCTGGCGTTGTTGGGGCCGCCGGCGGTCATGACCCAGACCTCGTTCATGACCAGGAAGGCGCCCGAGACCGTGATGATCATCGCCAGCAGGGTCATCTCGCGGACGAGGGGCAGCGTCACCTTGAAGAACGCCTGCACCCGCGAGGCGCCGTCGATGTAGGCGGCCTCGTACAGCTCGCGCGGGATCCGCTGCATGGCGACGATGAACAGCACCGCCACGTAGCCCACGGACTGCCACTGGCTCATGGCGATGATCGCCCAGATCGCCGTCGCGGACTCGCCCAGCCAGGAGTGCTTCCAGGCGTCGAGGCCCAGCACGTCGAGCAGGCCGTTCACGAGGCCGATCTGCGGGTTGTACATGAACTGGAACAGGAGGCCCGTGATCGTCAGCGACAGCACGGCGGGAACGAAGTAGATCGTGCGCAGGATGCCCTTGAGCCGGCCCCGGACCAGCTCCTCGAGCACCGCGGCGAGCACGAGGCCGCCGCCCACCTGGAACACCACCGACACCGCCGCGTACGCGGCGTTGTTGAACAGCGAGCTCCAGAACACCGGGTCCGCGCGCAGGGCGGCGTAGTTGTCGAGGCCGACGAAGACCTCGCGGGGCGAGAACGGGCTCCAGCGGTACAGGCTGAGCCGGAGGTTCTCGACCACCGGGTAGTAGACGAACACGACGAGCAGCAGGACCGCAGGCGCCACCCACAGCAGCATCGACCAGCGGCCGGGACGCGTGGTGCCTGTCATTGGCGGTCCTCCGGATCCGGGAGGTGTGTGGGGCGCGGCCGAGGGAGCGGCCGCGCCCCGGGAGGAGGGATTACTCGCTGGCGGCCTTGGCCGAGGCGGCGGCGGCCTGGACGTCGGCGACGACGTCGGCCGTGCCCTTGGTGCCGTCGAGCATGGCCTGGACGCCGTTGAGGTAGGCGTTGGCCACGTCGATGTGGGTGACGGTGTCGAGCCAGATCGCCATGCCCTTGGCCGTGGCGATGTCCTCGATCGTCTGGACGTTCTGGGGGAAGGTGTTGTCCGCGGTGGCGGAGCCCTGGACCGGGCTCAGCCAGCCGAGGTCGGCCACCATCTTCTTGGCGTTGTCGAGCGTGGTCAGGTAGTCGAGGAAGTCGAGCGCGATGTCGAGGTGCTCCGAGGCCGGGTTCACGAGGAAGCCGTCCGGGGCGCCGGTGAGGTAGCCCGTGTCGCCGGTGGCATCGGCGGGGGCCGGCAGCATGAAGAAGTCCCAGTTGTTGGCGAGGTCGGCCGGGGCGCCGCCCTTCTCGGTGAGGGCGAAGAACTCGACGGCCTCGATATAGTGCATCGCGGACTTGCCGGCGAGGAAGCTGGCCTGGGCGGCCTCGTGCGAGATGCCGTTGGCGCCCTGCGTCAGGCAGCGGCTGTTGATCTCGGCAAATGCGTCGAGCGCCTTGCCGTAGCCCGGGTCGGTGAACGCGCCGGTGGCCGGGTCGTAGTCCGCCTGGAGCGTGTCGGCCGGGACGTAGTACGGGTTGAGCTGGGTCATGAAGTGGATGGCCGGCCAGCCGTACTGGTTGCCGAACGCGATGGGCTCGATGCCCTTGGCCTCGAACGTGTCGCAGGCCGCGAGCAGCTCGTCGAGCGTGGTCGGGACGGCGACACCGTTGTCGGCGAACAGCTTGGTGTTGTAGGCCATGTACTTGGCGTCGAGCGTGATCGGCACGCCGTAGAGCTTGCCGTCGTAGGTATACGCCTCGAGCGCGGCAGGGGTGAACCGCGCGGCCCAGTCGCCGGTCACGTCGCCGGTGAGGTCCTTGGCCAGGCCCCCGCGGACGAACTTCTTGGTGAAGTCGCCGGCCCACGAGAAGTAGATGTCGGGCAGCGTGTTGGAGGCCGCGAGGACGCGCAGCTTGTCCTTGACACCCTGGTCGCTCTCGGCCTGGATCTCGATCTGGACCTTCGGGTGCTCCGCCATGTAGGCCGCCACGACCGCCTCGAAGTACGGCGCGTAGCGCGGGTCCGAGTACTTGTGCAGGAAGCTGATCGAGCCCTCGAGCTCGGGGGCGGTCGTGGCGCCGGGCTCGGCCGACGCGGGCTGCGTGGTGGCCCCTGGCTCGGCCGATGCCGGCGCGGTCGTGGCGCCGCCGTCGCCGCATGCGCCGACGATGATCGCCGTCGCCGCGATGAGGCATGCGAGCGTCCGCCGGTGCCGGCTCGTGCCGGCGATGGCAGTCATGAGATCGCTCCTCCTCTGGATCACGAGCGTTGCGCCGGTGTCGTGGACACGACCGTCGTGTCCCGCTCCGGCGGCATGGGTGGGAAGGCCGCGGTGCCATAGCCGAACGCGCCATAGGTGGCGCAGGTCGCCGCGGCCTGGACAGCCGCGTCCGCAAGGGACCGTTCGAACGGCTCGCCGCGGACGACGCCCACGAGGAACCGTGCGATGAAGGCGTCGCCGGCTCCGAGCGTGTCGATCAGCTCGGCCGGGACGGAGGGCTGGCGCCACAGGCGCCGCCCGTCGTAGAGCAGCGCGTCGGCGGCGCCGCGGGTGGCCAGGATGAGTCGCGGGCCGAGGCGGTGGATGCGCTCGAGCCACGCTTCAGCCGCCGCGTCGTCGAGGTCGCTGAGCGAGAACTCCGCGATCTGGACGTGCGGCAGGAGCGGTTCGATGTAGGCCGGGTCGCGCCGGACGGAGAAGTCGAACGAGAGCGGGGCGGCCCCCGCGAGAAGGCCGACCTGGTCCTCCAGGTAGCTGGACTCGCTGCTGTGGATGACGTCGAACCCCGCGAGGTACTCGAGGTCCTCGGGGATCAGCCGGAACTGCGAGACCCCGGGCTCGGAGGTCAGGAACTCGCGATTGCCGTCGACGACCACGACCTCGGCGGCGGCGTTGTGGCCCGGGACGACGCGCAGCCGCGTGGCGTCGAGGCCCTCGGCCCGGATGGCCCCCAGGACGTGGCGCCCGGCGAGGTCGTCGCCGAGCACCCCGAGGTACGCCGCGTCGATGCCGAACCGATGGGCATAGACGGCGACGTTGAGCGCCTGGCCGCCCGGGAACATCGTCCCCAGGTCCCGGTACCGGTCGACGACGTTGTCGCCGACCCCGGCCAGCTTCATCGCTAGTACTCGACCTTGAACATGTAGCGGCGGTTCTGGAGGTCGTGACCGGTGGCCGCCTCGAAGTGCTG
Source organism: Chloroflexota bacterium (assembly GCA_040755495.1). Lineage (GTDB taxonomy): Bacteria > Chloroflexota > Limnocylindria > Limnocylindrales > CSP1-4 > CAIXZV01. The sequence goes on along the minus strand of JBFMAT010000012.1, from coordinate 48,166 downwards.
CGCCAGGCGGCTCATCACCGCGTCCAGCGCGAAGTGCGAGGCAAACGGGCGCATGGCCGGCTCGACGCCCGGCAGCGCCAGGTCGCGCGAGTCCACGAAGAACGCCTTGCGGGTGTACTTGCGGAGGAAGGCCCTGGCGCGCTCGTCGATCGGGCGCGTCGCCTCCTCGCCCAGGTACTGGATGACCGCCGTGTCCTCGGTCACGACCTCCATCGCGCCGTGGAGGAACTCCGCGGCGTCGAAGCTGGCCGCGTGCTTCCACTGCATCTCCTGCAGGTAGCACATGGCCAGGCAGTAGGCCGTGCCGTGGTTGGGGCCGGCGCCGATGACGTAGATCACCGGCTCGTCCCTGAGTGCCGCGGCGATCCGCGCGTTGAGCTCCTCGCTCTGGTGGACGGCGTCGATGAGCGCCTCGGGAAGCGCCTCGAGGGTGCGCAGGTGGTCGGCGTACTCGTCGGCGTCGATGTCGCCGGTCTCGCGCAGCAGGGCGAGCCCGAGGATCGCGAGCTGGAACGACTTCGGGTCGCCCACGCCCTTGTCGTCGTCGTACGCCCAGGCGGCATCGCTCGCCTGCGCCAGCGGGCTGTCGGCCCTCCTGGTCACCGACGCCACGGCCGCGCCGTGGGCCTTCGCGAACCGGGCCGCCTCGACGACCTCGGGGGTGGTGCCGGTGTTGGACGCGAGCACCGCGAGCGACCCCTCGCCCAGGCCGGCCGGCGCGCGGTAGATGAACTCGTTGGCGGACAGGGCGAAGGCCGGGAACCGCGTTGCCCGGCGCTCGAGCAGGTACTGCACGCCCTCGTGGGTGAGCAGGCCGCCGCCGCTGCCCAGCAGGAACACGTTGCGCAGGCCGCGGCGGACGGCGCCGGCCGCGAACGCCTCGATCTCGGCGCGCTGGCCGAGGGCCCGGTCCAGGCCGGCGCGGGGCTCGGTGGGGAGCGGCTTGAGCTCGGTGACGGGGGCGAGGACCTCGGTGGTCATGGGCATCGGCTCCTTGCGGGGCGGGCGGGCGGCGTCGACCGGGTCACGGGCGCCGCGGGCCGGACATGGGTCAGGGCCAGGTGGCGTCGGGGCCGGTCGCGAGCACGCGATGGCCCATGAACACCCGCTCGTCGAGGTCCGTGATCCCGCGCAGGAGCGCGGAGTAGACCGTGAACCACTGGAGCGGGATGAGCAGCACGAACGGCGTCAGCTGCGGGTCCACCGTCGGGTAGCGGCTCGCGTCGAGGACGAGGGTTCGAGCGCCGGCCCGCCGCGAGACCTCGATCGCACGCTCGGTCATCGCGCGCGACTCGTCCGTCCCGAGCAGGAACACCATGTCCGGGCGCTGGCGCTCGAAGGCCTCCACGGGGCCGTGGCGGAGCTCGCCGCTCTCGATGAACGAGCCGTGGACGCGGATGTTCTCCATGAACACGGTCAGGGCGAACTTGTAGGCGAGGCCCGCCAGGGGGCCGGCGGCGACGCAGTACAGGAGGTTCGCGCTGAGCAGCTCGCGGGCCTGCTCGAGGGCCGGCGCCTGGGCGTCGCGGTAGACCCGGCCCAGGACGGCCGGCAGGCGCTCGAGGTCCGCCAGCAGGGCCTCCGCCTCGTTCGCGCGCGGGCTGCCGGTGAGGCGCGCCAACTCCGCGGCGTAGATCGTGACCGCGGCCAGGGGCAGGTCGTAGAGCGCGGTGGAGTCGTAGTCGATGAGCTGGCTCGCCTCGGTGGCCATCGGGCTCGGCCGGCGGCGCGCGAGGGCGACGGTGTGCGCGCCCTTGGCGTTCGCGTAGCGCATCGCGGCGAGCGTGTCCTCGGTGGCGCCGGAGTACGAGGCCAGGAACACGATGCTCCTGGGGCCCAGGGCCGCGGGATCGCGCCAGGTCAGCTCGTAGCTCGGCAGCGCGGTCGCGGCCGCGCCCCCGAACCGGTCCACGAGGTACTGGCCGCTGTACATGTTGGCCAGCGACCCGCCGCCACCCACGAAGTACACCCGGTCGAACTCCCCGTCCGCCGTGCGCCGGGCGAGCGCCTCGAGCGCGCCGGTCTGCTCGGAGAGGAAGCGGGCGAGGTCGGCCTCGATCCGCGGCGAGGTGAACAGCTCGCTGTCGATGGCCTGCTCGACGAGGGTGTCAAGGAGCGTCATTCGAGACCTCGTGCGGGGTCGTGGGTTGCATTGATAACGTTCTCACCGCCCGTGGTTGGGAACGTTCTCACACGTTGCCCGCACCTGTCAAGGGGGAATGCGCCCGGCGCGTGCCGTGCCCGATCTGGGGCGGGCGGCACCACACGGCAGGCGATCGACGAGGCCGCGCAGTGCTGAGGGCCGACGGCGACGCCCGCGGGCGACTCAGGCGGTGGTGCGAACCGGTGCGGGACCGGTGGAGCCGCGGACGATGAACGTCGTCTCCAGCATCAGCGTCTGCGGCGGGCCATCGTCGCCCGCCAGGCGCGCGAGGAGCCGCGTCGCGGCCGTCGCGCCCAGCTCGTAGGTGGGCTGGGCAACCACCGTGATCGGCGGGCGCACGATCGTCATCCACTCCAGGTCGTCGAAGCCGACGATCGAGACCTCGTCGGGGACCGCCCGGCCGGTGCGCTGCGTGCCCTCGAACGCGCCGAGGCTCATCAGGTTGTCGGTCGTGAAGATCGCGGTCGCCGGGTCGTCGAGGGCGAGCACCGCCTCGGTCTCGCTGACGGCCGCCTCGCGGGTGTACTCGGCCATCCGGATCAGGCCCTCGTCCACGGGCAGCCCGGCCTGCCCGAGCCCCTGGAGGTAGCCCGCGAGCCGCATCTGGTTGGTGTGGACCAGGCCCTGCGACGTGAGCAGCGCGATCCGGCGGTGACCCAGGCCGGCCAGGTGCCCGATCGCCCGCCGGGCGGCCCGTTCGTTGTCGACCACGATCGCGTCCGCGTCGATGCCGGGCACGACGCGATCGAGGAGCACGATCGGGGTGCCGCGCCTGGGCAGCTCGCCGAGGTGCGACCCGACGTCGGTGGAGGCCGGGGCGACGATCAGCCCGTCGACCCGCTTCTCGAACAGCGTCCGGACGGCGGCCCGCTCCGTGGCCGGATCCTCGTCGCTGTTGACGAGGAGGACCTCGTAGCCGGCCGCGTGGGCGACGTCGGCGACGCCACGGGCCGCCCGGGCGAAGAACGGGTTCTCGATGTCGGCGACGACGAGCCCGATGGTGTGGGTCGTGCCCGTGATCATGCTGCGCGCCAGCGAGTTGCGGCGGTAGCCCAGTCGCTCGGCCGCCTCGGCGACCCGGTCGCGGACCGCGGGGCTCACCGAGCCGTAACCCCCGAGCGCCCGGGCCGCGGTGGCGGTGGACACGCCGGCGGCCTTGGCCACGTCCCCGATGGTCGGGGAGGAACGGGATCGCTCGCGTCGGCTCACCGGCTCAGGATAGTCGCCGGCCGCCTCTGAGGGCCGCCCCGCTACCACTCCCCGGCGACGCGGTGTCGCAGCTCCGCCAGCCGGCCGGCGGGGAGATGCGCCTCGAGGCAGGTGACGCCGGCCGGGCCCACGAGCGCGTCGTGCGGGGTCGTGGCCGGCAGCTCCAGGCGGTCCCCCACCCCGAGGTCGGCGGATCCGCCGGACGCGGGCAGCCCGAACCGGATCGAGCCCGCGGCGCACACCAGGACCTTGTCGTAGCCGTGGGCGTGGGCGGCGTACCGGTCGCCGGGCCCGTTGGACCAGGCGCCGGGATCCAGGCCCTCCGCCCGCAGCCTCGCCTCGAAATCGGCCCGGCTCATCCGGCGACGCCCACCCCGATGACGCTGCCCACGGCGTACGTCACCGCGGCCGCCGCGGCACCGATGCCCAGCTGGCGGAAGCCGGAGTACAGCAGGCTGCGCCCCGTCAGCAGGCTGACCGCCGCGCCGACCAGGAACAGCGCCACGAGGCTGATGCCCAGGCTGGCGAAGAACACGCCCGACCCGCCCCCGAACAGGTACGGGACCACCGGGATCACCGCCCCGACCGCGAACGCGAGGAACGACCCGCCGGCCGCGCCCCACGGCGAGCCCAGCTCGTCTGGATCGAGGCCCAGCTCCTCGCGGACGAGCGTGTCCAGCGCGGTCGCCGGGTCCTCGAACATCCGGGCGGCGATCCGGTCCGCCTCGTCGCTGGCGAAGCCCTTGGCCACGTACAGCGCCGCGAGCTCCCGCTGCTCCTCCTCGGGCATCGCCTCGAGCTCGGCGCGCTCGAGCTCGATCTGGCGCTCGAACAGCTCGCGCTGGCTCTGCATGGAGATGTACTCGCCGGCCGCCATGCTGAACGCCCCGGCCAGGAGGCCCGCGACACCGGCCAACAGGATGAAGCCGCCCTGGTCCGAGGCGCCGGCCACGCCCATCACCAGCGACAGGTTGGACACCAGGCCGTCGGAGACGCCGAAGATGACCGCCCGGAGCGTGCCGGACCGGGCGCTGCGGTGCCAGCCCTCGCCCCTGGCGATCGCCGCCGCGGCCTCGGGCTCGCCGGCGTCCAGGACGGGGTGCTCGCCCGCCGCGACGATCGCCGCCGCGCTCCCGCGGCGCGACCGGCGACCGGTGGGCTTGGGTGCGCCGTCCAGCCGCTTCCAGATCTCGGCGTGCTCGCGCTCGTCGGCGGCGATCGCCTCGATCTCGGGCGCCCCGCCCTGCCCGGCGTAGGTGGCCTCCTCGTCGCCCTCGAGCGCCCGGACGAGCTCCGACACGGACCGGGTCCCGAACACGCGGGCGACGCCGATGATGAACCGGATCCTGGCGCGCGGCCGGCCGGGTGGTGGCACGGTGGCGCCGAGCTGCCGCAGGCGGTCCGCCCAGATGTCCGCGTGGCGGCGCTCGTTGTCGGCGATCTGGCGGAACGCCGCCGCGCGCCTCGGATCCTTCTCGAAGCCCGCCAGGGCGTCGTACAGGACGATGGCGTCCTGCTCCAGCTTGAGGTTCTCGAGGCTCTGCGCGATGTTCACCCCGCCAGCGTAGCGAAGGTGGGCCGCGGCCACCGTGCGGTGGCGGGGTCGCGTCGGGGGCTCGGGTCGCGGTGCTCGAGTCGCGGGCTCGCGTCGCGGCCGCCCCCGCGCCTACACTCCCGCGATGACCCAGCTGCCGCCGCTGCGCTACCTGTCCGCCGCCGACGTCCGGGCGGCGATGCCGGTCATCCCGGAGCGCCTGGCGCTCGCGGAGGAGACCCTCCGCGGCCTGGCGTCGGGGGCCGAGCTGCCGCCCAAGATCGGCGTCCATCCGCGACCCGACGGGGCGTTCGCCCACGCGATGCCCGCCTTCATGGCGGGCGAGCGCGACGATGGGTCGGCCGACCGCCTGGGCATGAAGTGGGTGCTGGGGTTCGCGGCCAACGACGCGCTCGGGCTGCCGGCGATCCACGGGCTGCTGCTGCTCAACGATCCCGCCACGGGCGTGCCCACCGCGATCCTCGACGCCGGGGCGATCACCGCCGAGCGCACCGCCGCGGTGTCCGGGGTCGCGATCCGGGCCTTCGCGCCGCCGGTCGCCGGACGCGGGCCCCGGGTGGCGCTCGTGGGCGCCGGGGTCCAGGGCCGCAGCCATGTGCCGGTGCTCGGTCACGTGCTGCCCGGGCTGGAGCTGGCCGTCTTCGACCGCGCCGAGGGGCGGGCGGCCGCGCTCGCCGAGGAGGCCCGGGCGACCCATGGCGTCGCGAACGCCCGCGTCGCCGCCACCGCGCGCGAGGCCGTGGCCGGTGCGGACGTCGTGGTCACGGCGGCCTCGTTCGTGCCGCCTCCCGAGCGCCAGGTCATGACCGGCGACTGGCTGGCGCCCGAGGTCCTCGTCGTGCCCGTGGACTACGCCACCTACTGCGCCGCCGAGGTGGCCCGGACGGCGGCCCTGTTCCTCGTCGACCACACGGCGCAGTTCCTCGCCAACCGCGACGCGGGGAACTTCGACGGCTACCCGGACCCCACGGCGATGATCGGCGCGGCGCTGGCCGCCGGGACGCCGCGACCGGCCGGGCGGGTGGTGACCACGCACCTCGGGACCGGGCTCGCGGACGTCGTGTTCGGGACGGCGATCCTGGCCACCGCGGAGGCGCGGGGCCTGGGCACGATCCTGCCGCGCTGACCGCCGACCCGCCCGATACTGGCCGCCACGATGCAGGACCCGATCCACGAGTGGATGCGCTGGCAGCCGTCCGGCCGTCGCGGCCGGCTGTCGGCGTTCGTGCTCACCCCGGCGCGGGTCGTCGTGGGGGCCGGCGCCGCGCTGGGCGTCGTCGGCGGGCTGATGCCATGGGCCGACGGGATGTCGCCCGGCCTGCGCGGCTTCGAGCCCGTGTTCTTCAGCGGCCTCGGCGGCGCCGGGGACGGGCTGGTGATCCTGATCCTGTCCGGCGTCGTCGCGTTCCTGACCCTCCACCGGACGCCCGCCCTGTCGCGCGTCCGAACGGTGCGCCTGGCCCCGGCCCTGCTCGTGGCCCTGGCCGCGATCACGTGGGCCAACGGCTACCGGGCCACGCTGCTCGAGATCGCCGCCTGGGAGCGCCGCGGCGGCCACGGCGCCATCGCGCCCGGGCTGTGGCTGGTGGCCGCCGGGGTGGTGGCGATGGCCGCGGGCACGATCTGGCTCCTGCCGCCGGCGATCCGCTGGCAGTCCCAGGCCGGCGACCCGTCCGACGTGGTCACGATCCGCGCCCGCGACGTGGCGGTGGTCGCGGCCGGGCTCGCCGGCATCGTGCCCGGCGGCGCGCTGGGGATCGCGGTCGGCCTGGAGCTCACGGGGCCGATGATCATCGGCACGCTGGCGTTCGGGGCCCTGATCGGCGGGATGCTGGGTGCGTACGCGGGCGCCTGGGCGATGCGCTGGGCGCTCGACGCGGTCGCCGCGCGGCGCGGGCGCTGACCCCTGCGGGATAACCCGCAACCCGGGGCCGGGAACCCGTCGCTCCCCCGCCCGCCACCCGGGCCGCATGCTCCTCCCGGCGGCCGCTCCCCGGACGGCCGGCCGCCCCGGCCCACCGGTGCACTCGTGGCACCGCGTTGGGACCTCGCGAGGCTCCCGCCTCGCCACGTGGAGGTTGCGCCATGCGCCGACTGCTCCTTCCCACCGTGCTGTTCGCGCTCGTTGCCGGCGCCTGCGGCGCGTCGGCTCCCACGTCCCGCCCTGCCGACGCCGGGCCGCCCGCCCACGGCTACCCCACTCTCAGGCCCGAGGAGCCGCCGCCCACGCCCTATGACGGCGTCACGTTCGAGGACCCGGGCGTGAACCCGTTCGTGGACGCGGCCGAGGATCGCGAGTCCACGTTCGGGCTCGACGTCGACACCGCCTCGTACACGATCGCGCGCCGCTGGATCGAGGACGGCAACCTGCCGGATCCGGCGAGCATCCGGGTCGAGGAGTTCGTCAACGCCTTCGACCAGGGCTACGCCGCCCCCGAGAGCGAGACGTTCGCGATCCACGCGGACGGCGGCCCGAGCCCGTTCCTCGACGAGGATGAGGTCCTGCTCCGGATCGGCGTCAAGGCGCGCGAGGTCGGCGACCGTGAGCGCCCCGACGCCGCCCTCACGTTCGTCGTGGACGTCTCGGGGTCGATGGCCCGCGAGGACCGCCTGGAGCTCGTCAAGCGGGCCCTCGCCCTGCTGGTCGAGGAGCTGCGGCCGCGGGACACCGTCGCGCTCGTGGTCTACGGCAGCGACGCCCGCGTCGTGCTCGAGCCCACCCGCGCCCGGGACGCGGACGAGATCCTGGCGGCCATCGACGCGCTCCGGCCCGAGGGATCGACTAACGCCGAGGCCGGCCTGCGGCTGGGCTACGAGCTCGCCCGCGAGGCGCTCGCGGAGGGCGGCATCAACCGCGTGATCCTCGCCTCGGACGGGGTGGCCAACGTGGGTGTGACCGACGCCCAGGGGATCCTCGACGAGATCCGCCGCGACGCGGACGCCGGCATCCAGCTGGTCACCGTGGGCTTCGGCATGGGCAACTACAACGACGTGCTGCTCGAGCAGCTGGCCGACGACGGCGACGGCTTCTATGCCTACGTGGACCAGCTGGACGAGGCGCGGCGCCTGTTCGTCGAGGACCTGACCGGGACGCTCCAGTCGGTGGCCCTCGACGCCCGCGTCCAGGTGGAGTTCAACCCCGACGCGGTCGAGGCGTACCGGCTGATCGGGTTCGAGAACCGCGCGATCGACGACGACGACTTCCGCGACGACGACGTGGAGGCCGGGGCGATCGGGGCCGGGCACGCGTCCACCGCCCTGTACGCCCTGCGCCTGGAGCGGGACGCCGGCCGGGACGCGCGCCTCGCGACGGTGAGCCTGCGCTGGACCGACCCCGAGTCGCGGCGCGCCGACGAGCTGGCCGAGGACGTGTACGGGAGCGACCTCGCGGACTCGTTCCGCGCGACCGAGCCCGCGTTCCAGCTGGACGCCCTCGTGGCGGCGGCGGCCGAGCGGCTCCGCGACAGCCGGTGGGGCCGCCGCTACGACCTGCGCGACGTGCTCGACGTCGCCGACCAGGTCGCCCGCGACCTCCCGGAGACCGCGCAGACCAGCGACTTCCTCTCGCTCCTGGAGCGGGCGGCCGAGCTCGAACGCTGACGGCCCCGGGCGCCGGCCGGCTCGAGGAGGAGCGGTCCGGCCGGCGCCGCCGGGGCAGCGGCCCGCCCCGGTAGCATGGCGGCTCATGCCCCGTGACCGTGACCTCCTCATCGGCACGCTGTGCGCCGTCGGCGGCGCCACGCTGTTCGGCATGCTCGGGCCGCTGTCGCGGTTCGCGGCCGAGGCGGGCGTGGCCGGGGTCGCGTTCACGGCCTGGCGGGCCCTGCTGGGCACCACCGCACTGGCCGTGCTGATCGGGCTGCGGGGCGGGGTCGGCTCGTCCGTCCGCGCGTTGCGCGGCCTGGGCGGCCGCGGCCGGGCCTCGCTCGGGCTGGCCGCGCTGATGGGCCTCGCCCTCAACGTGTCCATGTTCACGGCCTTCGGCCGGATCCCGATCGCGCTCGCACTGATGCTGTTCTACACGTACCCGGCGGGGGTCGTGGTCGTGGACGTGCTGCTCGGCCACGAGCGGATCACGCCCGGGCGGCTGGTCGCGCTCGGCCTGTCGTCGGTGGGCGTGGTGCTCGTCCTCGGGGGCGGGATGGGCGGCTCGGCCGGGGGATCGACGGACGTGCTGGGCGTGGTGCTGGGGCTCGGTGCCGCCGCCAGCCAGGTCGTGTTCGTCGCGGTCAGCCGGCACGGGTACCGGTCCCTGCCCGCGGACGCAGCCACGCTGCTGATCCTCGCGACGTCGCTGGTGGGCGGCGCGCTGCTGGCCGTCGTCGTGGGCCAGGTGGACGGGCTCGCCGCCCCGCTCCGGTCGGCCGACTCGTGGCCGGTGCTGCTCGTCGCGGGCGTCGTCGCGGCGGGCATCTCGTCGCTCCTGTTCCTGACGGCGATCCGCCGCATCGGCGGGACCCGGACCGGGATCCTGATGCTGTGGGAGCCGGTGGTCGGGGTGCTGCTCGCGGCGCTGTGGCTGGGCGAGCCGCTGGCGCCGGTCCAGCTGGCCGGCGGGATGTTCGTGCTGGCCGGCGCGGTGGTGCTCCAGCTGCGCTCCGAACCGGACCTCGAGCCGGTGGTGGAGGCGGGCGCCGGCCCGGTCCTGTGACCCGCGGGGCGCTAAGGTATCGGGGCCGCGGCGTCCACGGCGAGCGGCAGCGTGCGAGGAGGCGACCGGTGATCCACGTCGAGGGGCTCGAGGGGCGGGTGGCGGTCGTGACCGGCGCCGGCCGGGGCATCGGGCGGCGGATCGCGGAGTCGCTGCTGGCCAACGGGGCCCGCGTCGCCGCGCTGGACGTCGTGCCACCCGAGCGCGAGGACATCCTGGCCCTCGAGTGCGACATCAGCGACGAGCCGGCCGTCAACGCCGCCTTCGACCAGCTGGAGGCCGCGCTGGGCCCGGCGTCCGTGCTGATCCTCAACGCCGGCATCACGACCCTCGCGCCGTTCGAGAAGACGTCCACCGAGCTCTGGGAGCGCACGCTGTCGATCAATCTCACGGGCGCGTTCCTGGCGGCGCGGCGGGCGATCCCGGGGATGCGGGCGATGGGCTACGGGCGGATCGTGGCCCTCGGGGCCGCCGCGGGCAAGTCCGGGGGCACGCGGTCGGCGGCCTACGCGGCGTCCAAGGCCGGGCTGATGACCCTCGTCAAGTCGCTGGCCGCCGAGTACGCGCGGGACGGGATCACGGCCAACGTCGTGGCCCCCGCGCTGATCGACACCGGGATGCTGGTCAACGAGCGGGAGCTGGTGGAGCGGGTCCCGGTCGGCCGCCTGGGCACCATCGACGAGGTGGCGGCGCTGGTGACCTTCCTCGCCTCCGGCCACGCCGGGTACATCACGGGCGAGGTGGTGGACATCAACGGCGGCACGCTGATCGACTGAGCCGTCCGGCGTCAGGCCTCCTCGTTGACCTCGAGCGGGCCGTCGGCGACCTCGATCGTCACCCGGCCGTCCACGACCTCCACCGGGTAGACCGCGAGCGGCAGCTCCGCCGGCGGGTCGAGCGGCTCGCCGTCGGTGAGGTCGAAGCGGGACAGGTGGAGCGCGCAGGTCAGGGTGCCCGCGGTGAGGAACCCGCGGTCCAGCTCGAAGTACTCGTGCGAGCAGGTGCCCTGCATGGCGTGGAACTCGCCGTTGACGTGCACGACCAGGACGGGGTCGGTCTCGTCGACCCAGACCATGCGGAGCTCGCCCTCGGCGAGCTCGTCCACCCCGAGGAGATCGATCCTGCGGCTCACGCGCTGATCGTACGGGTTGCGGGCGGGCGCCGGGTCGCGGTCAGGCCGCGGCGGAGCGGCCGGCCAGGCCGGCCGCCCACTTGGCCTCGAGCGCCTCGCGCAGCCGGTCGCGGGCGTCCTCGAGCGGGACGCGGGCGACGACGGGCTCCAGGAACCCGAGCACGATGAACTTGCGGGCCTCGTCGGGCGGGATGCCCCGGCTCTCGAGGTAGAACAGCTGGGTCTCGTCGATCGGGCCGACCGACGAGCTGTGCGCCGCCCGCCGGCAGTCCGGCTGGTCGATCTCGAGCGACGGGATGGCGACCGCGCGGGCCGACTTGCTGAGGTTCATCCCGAACTCGCCCAGGAAGCTGTCCGTGCCGACCGCCGACCGCTCGATCGTGATCAGGCCCTTCATGTAGCTTCGGGCCCGGTCCAGCAGCGCCCCCTTGGACAGCAGCTGCCCGGTGGTGTCCCGGCCGACGTGCCGGGTGTACGAGGTCAGGTCGTGGAGCTGGTCGCCCGCCCCGAACACGATCTCGACCTGTTCGACGCTGCTCCGGTCGCCGGCCAGGACGTTGTCCACGCGGGAGCGGACGAGCCGGCCGCCGAGCTGGGCGAGCGCCCAGTGGAGGTCGGCGCCCTCGCCGATGACCGCCCGGCGCTGCTGGAACACGACCTGGTCGGGCCCCAGCTCCTGGAGGCTGGCCATGGCGAGCCGCGCGTGGGCCGCGAGGCGGATCTCGGTCGTGCCCGTGAACAGGGCCTGGCCGCCCGGGGTGCCGGCCGGCGACGCGACGAGCTCCTCGACCAGCGACGCCTCGGCGCCCTCGCCGAGCTCGACGATCGTCCGGCCATGGACGGCGTGTCCGGCCGTCCCGGCGATCCAGCGCAGGACGATCGGCGCCTCGAGCACGACGCCGGCCGGCACGCGCACGACGACGCCCTGGTTCCAGGCCGCGCGGCTGAGCTGCGCGAGCTTGTCGTCCGCGGGCAGCGACGCGTCGTCCGTGAGCAGGCGGCGGGCGAGCGACGGGTCGCGCGCGACCAGCGCCCCCAGCGGCTCGACGGTCACGCCGGCCCGGCGTGCGGCCGGATCGAGCGCGACCACGGGCACCCGGTCCTCGTCGAACTCGGCCAGCGCGGCCAGCCCCTCGGCGCGGGCCGGCGACGAGTCCGCGGGCGAACCCTCCGGCGCCTCGTACGCGCGGACGTCGGCCAGCGCGGCGGCCCGCAGGTCGACGTACGGCGTGTACAGCTGGTTGGGCTCGGTGGAGAGCGCCTCGAACGCCTCGAGCGCCGCGCGGCGGGTCGCGCCCAGCCAGTCCGGCTCCTCGGCGGCCCAGCGCTCGACCAGGTCCCGGCCCGGGTGGTAGCTGAGGGCGTCGATCGAGGACCGGGGTCCCCGCGGGCGTGCCGCCCGCGGCGTCGAGGGTTCGGCCACCTCGGTCATCCGAGCGACCCCTCCATCTCGAGCTTGACGAGCCGGTTGAACTCGATGGCGTACTCCATCGGGAGCTCCTTGGTGAACACCTCGAGGAAGCCCTGGATGACGAGGTTCTGGGCCTCGTTCTCGGTCAGCCCGCGGCTCATCAGGTAGAAGATCTGGTCGGCGGAGATCTTGCCCACGGTGGCCTCGTGGGTCATCGTCGTGTCGTCCTCGCCGATGTCGATGTACGGGTAGGTGTCGCTCCGGCTCTCGTCGTCGAGCATCAGGGCGTCGCAGCGCACGCTCGCGGTCACGCCGGTCGCCCCGGGCGCCACCTTGAGCTGGCCGCGGTAGGTCGCCCGCCCGCCGTCCTTGGACACGGACTTGGACACGATCCGTGACGTCGTGTTGGGCGCCAGGTGGACGGCCTTGGCGCCCGTGTCCTGGTGCTGGCCCCGGCCCGCGACCGCGACCGAGATCACCTCGGCCCGGGCGCCCTCGCCGCGCAGGTAGATGGCCGGGAACTTGACGGTCTTCTTCGAGCCCGTGTTCGCGTCCACCCACTCGACCGTCGACCGCGCGTGGGCATGCGCCCGCTTGGTGACGAGGTTGTAGACGTCGTTCGACCAGTTCTGGATGGTCGTGTAGCGGACCTTGCTGTCGGCCAGCGCGATGACCTCGACGACCGCCGCGTGGAGCGAGTCGGTGGCGTAGATCGGCGCCGTGCAACCCTCGATGTAGTGGACCTTGGCGCCCTCGTCGACCACGATCAGCGTGCGCTCGAACTGGCCCGTGTTCTCGCCGTTGATCCGGAAGTAGGCCTGGAGCGGAAGCGGGACCTCGACGCCCTTGGGCACGTACACGAAGCTCCCGCCCGACCACACGGCGCTGTTGAGGGCGGCGAACTTGTTGTCCTCGGGCGGGACGACCGTGCCGAAGTACTGGCGGAAGATGTCCGGGTACTCCTTGAGCGCCTGGTCGGTGCCCATGAACACGACGCCGATCTTGGACAGCTCCTCGCGCACCGAGTGGTACACGACCTCGGAGTCGTACTGGGCGCCGACGCCGGCCAGGAACTTGCGCTCCGCCTCCGGGATGCCCAGCTTCTCGAACGTGGCCTTGATCTGCTCCGGGACGTCGTCCCAGGACTTCTCCTCGCGCTCGGAGGGCTTCCGGTAGTACACGATCTTGTCGAAGTCGATGTCGTCGAGGCCGTCCGTCCAGACCGGCATCTTCCGCTTCACGAAGTGGTCGTAGGCGCGGAGGCGGAACTGGAGCATCCACTCCGGCTCGTCCTTGAACCGGCTGATCTCCTCCACGGTGTCGCGCGTCAGCCCGCGCTTGGTCTCGCGCAGGTAGACGATGTCGTCGTGGAAGGCGAACTGGTCGCGCTGGTCTCGGACGAGGTCGCGAGTCGAGGTCATTCGCTGCTCCGTTCGCGGCGCCGGCCGCGTGAGGGGTTCGAGAGTCCGGGAACGCCGCGACCGCGGAGTCACGGGTCGCGGGCTAATCCCGAGTGGAATTATCGGAATTAGCGGCCGATCCGTCAATTCGCGGGCCAGCCACGAGGGGCGGAGCCCGGCAGGCGCTATCGTACGTGCGACGACGGCGCGGGCGAGGAGAGACGCGAGGGCATGGACACGACCGTGGCGACCGACCCGCTGCTCCTCCCCGAGGCGTCGTGCCTCCTGCACATCGGTCCGCCCAAGACGGGGACGACCGCGCTCCAGGCCGCATTCTGGGCCGCCCGCGAGGCCGCCCTCGGCCAGGGCGTCCGCTACGCGGGCTGGTCGCGGCACACGGGGAAGGCGGTGATGGCGGTCGCCCGCTACACGCCCGTGCCGGGGGTCGACGAACCGCCGACCATCGGCCTGTGGCACGACCTCGCGAGCGAGGTCCGTCGGGCGCGCGAGCCGCGGGTGGTGCTCAGCAGCGAGTTCTTCTCGTACGCCACCGACGCCGCGGCCCGGCGGATCGTGGGCGACCTCGAGCCGGCACGTGCGCATGTCGTGGTCACGCTGCGGCCGCTGGCGAAGATCCTGCCCTCGGCCTGGCAGCAGTACGTCAAGAACGGGCTGCGCGCCGGGTACGAGGCGTGGCTGGACGCCATGCTCAACGGCTCGCCGGACGCGGTCACGCCGACCTTCTGGCAGCAGGAGCGCCACGACGCGCTGGTGGCGCGCTGGGCCGGCGTCGTCGGCCAGGGCAGGGTCACGGTCGTCGTCGCGGACGATCGAGACCACGGCTGGCTGCTCCGGACGTTCGAGCGGCTCACGGGCCTCCGCGAGGGCACGCTGGTGCCGGTCTCGGACCTGGCGAACCGCTCGCTCACGCGGGCGGAGGTTGTGGCGATCCGCGCCCTCAACGAGCGGGCGCGCGCGGAGGGGTTCACGCCCCTGCAGATCGACCGCATCATCCGCGCCGACGCGGCCCAGTACCTGATGACCCGCGTCCCGGGCCCCGGCGAGGCGCGCATCGCGACGCCCCAGTGGGCGCTCGACCGGGCGGGCGAGATCGCCCGCGAGATGGCGTCCGGCATCGCCGCCAGCGGGGTCCGCGTCGTGGGCGACCTCGCGTCCCTCACGACCGTGCCCGAGGCGCGGCCCGAGCCCGGCCCGGAGGCGGACGCGCCGCTGTCGCCGGAGATCGCCGCCTGGCTGGCGATGGGCATGTACCGCGCGGGGCACCGGTCGCTCGAGACCGACCTCGAGCGCGTCCCGGTCGCCCGCCTCGCACCGGCGCTCGTGCGCCAGGTCCGCCGCGCCGCGACGCGGCGGCTGCGGCTGCTGCGCCTGCCGCGGCGCTGAGCGGCGCCCGGCCGGCCGTCAGCGCTCCAGGTACCAGGCCGCGGCGTCCGCCGGCAGGGCGTCCGGGTCGCCGGGTCCGCCGGCGGCGCCCGGGTCGATCGCGTCGCTGCGGAGGAGCGTCGTGCGTGTCCCGGGCAGCGCGACCGGCGTCCCGGACAGGTTCACGGCGCAGCGCAGCCCGTCGTCGCGCTCGAACAGCAGGACGCCGTCGGGTGACGGGAGCCACGCGAACGCCCCGCCGGACAGGCCGGGGTGCGTGTTCCGGAGGGCGAGGGCCCGGCGGTACAGCGCGAGCATGCTTCCCGGGTCGCCGGCCTGGGCCTCGACCGACCGCGCCGCCCATGACGCGGGCTGCGGCAGCCACGGCGTGGAACCCGGCGGCCCGAACCCGAACGGGGGCGCCGTCCCCGACCATGGCAGTGGCACCCGGCACCCGTCGCGGCCGCGGATCGCGTGCCCGGACCGCCGCCAGATCGGGTCGCGCAGCGCCGCCTCGGGAAGGTCCTCGACCTCCGGCAGGCCGAGCTCCTCGCCCTGGTATACGTAGGCGCCGCCCGGCAGTGCGAGCAGCAGGAGGGCCGCCGCGCGGGCCCGCCGCGTGCCGATCGCCTCGTCCACCGGCTGGCCGTCGTCCAACGATCGCTCGCGGGTCCCCGTGAACGGGCGCCCGTAGCGGGTCACGTGCCGCGTCTCGTCGTGGTTCGACAGGACCCACGTCGGCGCCGCCCCGACGGCCGCGTGGGAGGCGAGCGTCTCGTCGATCACCGCCCGGAGCCGGCCCGCGTCCCACGGGCTGCGCAGGAAGTGGAAGTTGAAGGCGCCGTGCAGCTCGTCGGGGCGCAGGTAGCGGGCCACCCGGGCGGGCGAGGACGCGTGCACCTCCCCGAGCAGGATCCGCGGCGGCGCGTAGGCCTCCGCCACCCGGCGCCAGGCGCGGTAGATCTCGTGCACCCCCTCCTGGTCCGACAGCGGGTCGCCGGCCACGATGTACCCCGGCACGCCCGGTTCGGGCGGCGGCGGCTCAGGGTTGGCGTGGTCCTTGACGAGGCCGTTGGCGACATCGATCCGGAACCCGTCGACGCCCCGGTCGAACCAGGTGCGCAGCACGTCCTCGAACTCGGCCCGGACCTCCGGGTTGGCCCACTCGAAGTCGGGCTGCTCGGGCGCGAACATGTGCAGGTACCACTGGCCGGGCCGGCCGTCCGCCTCCGTGACCCGGGTCCAGGCGCCGCCGCCGAACACGCTCCCCCACCCCGTCGGCGGCTCGCCACCGTCCGCTCCCCGGCCGTCACGGAACACGTACCGGCCCCGGGCGGCGGACCCGGGTCCGGCCGCCAGCGCCTCGACGAACCAGGGGTGCGCCGACGAGGTGTGGTTGGGGACGATGTCGAGGATCACACGCAGCCCGTGCGCGTGCGCCTCGCGGACCAGCGCGTCGGCGTCCTCGATCGACCCGAACAGCGGGTCCACGCCCCGGTAGTCGGCAACGTCGTAGCCGCCGTCCGCCATCGGCGACGGGTACCAGGGCGTGATCCACAGGGCGTCCACGCCCAAGTCCCGCAGGTAGGGCAGCCGCGACCGGATGCCGGCGATGTCGCCGATCCCGTCGCCGTCGCCGTCGGCGAAGCTGCGGATGTAGACCTGGTACACGACGGCACGCCGCCACCAGGCCTGGGACGCGGGGGTCACGGCCGGGCGCTCAGAAGAACGTCGAGCACCACGGCTCGTCGGCGGTCCGGAACAGCGCGTCCGCCTCCGCCAGCGCGCCGGGCCGGTGCTCGTCGGCGCCGGTGCCGATGACGACGTCCCGGAGCCGAGTGCCGCCGAGATAGGCGGCACCCAGCGCCGCGACCGGCAGCGTGAGGTTCGGCGAGCGGTCGGTGGGCCGGCAGGTCGCCCCGTCGGCCGAGACGTCGAGGGCGAGCCGGAGCGGCGCGTCCAGCTCGTCGTCCACGACCTCCAGCACGACGCCGCCCTCGCGCTCCCAGCTCCGCGCCTCGAGCGCCCGCGCCACGTCGAACAGCCGCACCCAGAGCCCCTCGCCGACGTCGGACACGACGGCGGCCCGGTGATTGGTCAGCAGCCAGGGCAGGCGCTCGGCCGGGCTCCGGCCCTCCGCGACCACCGTCGAGACCAGGTCCGTCTCGGCCAGGAAGCGCCACAGGGCGCGGTAGGCCTCGTCCGTCAGCGCGTGCAGCTCGTTGAGCTTGATCTGGCCCCGGGGCTGGCGCCGCTCCCACTTGCCTTCGGCCTGGTAGCGGGCGTAGCCGTCCACGTTGCCGGCGCCGTCCCGGTGGAGAGCCAGGAGCCCCTTCCACGACTCGCCCCACGGGGACTCGATGAGGCCCAGCTCGTCGTCCCAGCGGAACGGACGCCGGCGCAGCTCGCCGGCCTGGCGCGCGCGCCAGGCCTCGAACACCCCCTCGACCGTGTCCCGCACGGCCGTGTCGGGCACGACCAGCTCGACGCCCGACACCGGGTCGCCGTGGAACGAGGTCGCCATCGCGTCCAGCGTCCAGGTCGCCACGCGGCAGGCCGGGCCGTACCCGAACCGCCCGTAGATGCCGTACTCGGACGCGTACAGCAGCCCGACCGCCTCGCCGCGCTCCCGGATCGCCGCGTGCTCGGCGGCGGTCATGCCGCGCAGGATCCCGCGCCGGCGATGGGTCGGCAGGACGGTGACCGCCGCGACCGCCGCGGCCGGCAGGCGTGCGCCACCGGGGACCGTCAGCTCCGTCGCCCACGAGCGAAACGTCCCGCACACGCGCCCGCCATCGAAGGCCGCCCAGATCCGGCCGGGCTCCCACCAGGTCGTGACCGCCTCGGCGACGCGCGCGATGTCCGGGCGCTCGAGGAACGCCGCGCTGAGCGCCTCGATGAACGCCGGGTACTCCTCGACGCGCGCATTCCGGATCTCGATGCTCATCGGCCGAGGGTACCCCGGCGACGGTGCCCGTGACACGGCCGGGTATCGTGGTGCCAGCGACCGGCCTCCATGCACGGAGGGAGCCGATGGAACCGAACCCGGCCGACGCAGCCGTCCTCCTGCCCCCGCGGACGCGGCTGATCCACATCGGACCGCCCAAGACCGGCACCACGTCGGTGCAGGGCGCGTTCCACGCGCGGCGCGACGAGCTGCGCGCCCAGGGGGTCCACTACGCGGGGGCCGCCCGTCATTCGGCGAGCGCGGTGCGAGCCGTCACGGGCCGGCCGTCGGCGTATGACGAGGACGTGCCGCCGCCGCGGCGCCGCTGGAACGCGCTGGTCCGCGACATCCGGGGCGCCGGCGATCGGCGGGTAGTGCTGAGCAGCGAGCTCCTCGCGGACGCCACGCCGGACGCGATCCGCGCGATCACCCGCGCCCTCGGGCCGGCGCCGGTGCACGTCGTGGCGACCCTGCGGCCGCTGGCGGCGCTGATGCCCTCGCAGTGGCAGCAGTACGTGCAGGCCGGCCTGACCGCGTCGTTCGACGCCTGGCTGACCGCGATGCTCGACCGCGACGATGGGGTGCCGACGCCCTCGTTCTGGGTCCGCCACCGACACGACCGGCTGGTCGAGCGCTGGGCGGCTGCCGTCGGCTCGGCGAACGTCACGGTGATCGCGCGCGCGGAGCCTGACCCGGAGCTGGTCCTGCGCTCGCTCGAGCGCCTGACGGGTCTGGGCGCCGGGACGCTCGTCGCCACCCCCGACTTCGCCAACCGCTCACTGACGCTGCCCGAGGCCGAGGCCGTGCGGGCATTCAACGCGGAGTACCGGTCCCAGCGCCTGGGTCGGCCGCTGCTCAACCGCGTGATGCACTTCGGCGCCTGCCAGTACCTCAAGCGGATCGAGCCCGACCCCGCCTGGCCGCGGATCGAGATGCCCCAGTGGGCGCTCGACCGCGTCGCCCCGATCAGCCGGGAGATCGTCACCGGGATCGCCGGCAGCGGCGTGCGGGTGATCGGCGACCTCGAGGCCCTCGCCGAGGTGGAGCCGAGCCGCCTCGCCGGTGACCGGCAGCCGCCGGTGGACGTGCCCCCCCGGATCGCGGCGCGGATGGCGATGGGCGTGCTCGTCGCCAGCGGCCTGGTCCGCGAGCGGTCGCAGCCGGACGCCGGCGCCGCCGAGCTGCAGCTGGAGCGCGGCCCGACCCCGGTGCTCCAGGAGCCCTACGACCTGTACCGGGTCCCGACGTACGTGCTCGCGGGCACGATCGTCCACCGGCTGCGGGCCGATGCCGTCCGGCGCCTGCGAACCCTGGTGACCCGCCCTCGCGGCCGGCCCGGGGCCTGACCCCACGTCAGGCGCGGGCGCGCGACCGGTATCGTAGGCCGCGCGCGAGGGAACCGACGCATGCCATCGACCCCGGACACCGATCCCCTGCTGCTCCCCGAGGGCACGCGCCTGCTGCATATCGGCCCCCACAAGACGGGCACGACGGCGGTCCAGGCGGCCCTGTGGTCGGCGCGTGCCTCGCTCCTCGAGCAGGGCGTCCGCCACGCGGGTCGCTCGCGGAACCCCTCGAACGCCGTGCGCGCGGTGACCGAGCAGTCGTCGCCCTACGCGGAGGGGACGCCACCATCGATGCGCCACTGGCGGGACCTCGTGCGGGAGATCCGCGGGGCGCGCGAGCCACGGCTCGTCGTCAGCAGCGAGTTCTTCGCCTGGGCCAGCCCCGACGTGATCCGGCGGATCGTGGACGAGCTCGACCCCGACCGGGTGCGCATCGCCGTCACCGTGCGGCCGCTGGCGCGGATCATCCCGTCGCACTGGCAGCAGAACATCCAGGCCGGGACCGTGGTCGGGCTGGACGCCTGGATCGAGAGCCTGTTCCGGGAGCCGCCCGGGCGGCCCAACCCCAGGTTCTGGTGGCTCCAGCGCCACGACGAGCTGATCGCCCGCTGGGCCGACGTCGTGGGACCGGACCGGGTGACGGCCGTCGTCGTCGACGATCGCGCGCACGACGTCGTCCTGCGGGCGTTCGAACGCCTGCTGGGCCTCCGCGAGGGGACGCTGGCCGGCGTCCGCGACCTCGCCAACCGGTCGCTGACCCTGCCCGAGGCCGAGGCCGTCCGCGCGTTCAACGTCCGGTTCAAGGCGGAGGGGCTGCCCAAGGCGCTCCACGCCCGGGTGATGCGGTTCGGCGCCGCCCAGGAGATGAAGCAGCGGGAGCCCGCGGCGAACGAGCCGAGGGTCGAGCTGCCCGCGCAGGCGCTGGACCGGGTCGCCGCGGCGGCGCGCGGCATCGTCGCCGGGATCGAGGCATCCGGCGTGCACGTGATCGGCGACCCGTCGATCCTGACCGAGGTCCCCGCCCCGCGGCCGGACGCCGTCCCGGCCGGGCCGGTCGCGATCCCGGCCGACGTCGCGGCCGCGATGGCCATGGGGATCGTCTCGGCGACGGGCGCCGCCCGCGACGCGAGCACCCGGGCGCCGCTCCAGTTCGCCGAGCCGGTCGAGCTCGTCCGGGTGCCGACCTACCAGGTGATCGGGGTCGTCGGCCTGCGCGCGCAGGCGGCGGTCCTGCGAGGGCTCCGGCGCATCGGCCGCTTCGTCCGGCGCGGGTAGCGGCGCCCGGCGGTCCGCGGCTCAGGGTGCCGCGGCGGCGCCCTCGTCCAGCCGCCGCTCGAGCGCCTCGCGGACCTGCCGCACGGCATCCTCGACGCTCGTGTCGGTGGTGTCGACGGTGACGTCCGCGTCGGTGGGCGCCTGGTAGGGCGACGAGATGCCGGTGAACTCGGGGATCTCGCCCGCCCGGGCGCGCGCGTACAGCCCCTTTCGGTCACGCGCCTCGCACACCTCGAGCGGCGTGCTGACGTGCACCAGCAGGAACGTGCCGTGCGGCTCCACCAGCGCCCGGGCGGCGCGGCGGCCGGCGTCAAACGGGGCGATCGGGGCGGCGACCGCGATCCCGCCGTGCTCGGCGACCAGGGAGGCGACGTAGGCGATCCGGTCGATGTTGATGTCGCGCGACTCCGCGTCGAAGCCCAGCCCACGTGACAGGTGCTGGCGGACCTCGTCGCCGTCGAGCAGCGTGACCCGGCGCGGGCCACCGTCCGCGAGCTCGTCGGCGAGCGCCCGCGCGATCGTGGACTTGCCCGAGCCCGACAGCCCGGTGAAGAACACGACGGCGCCGTGGCCGGGGACGGATCGGCGGGCCCGCAGGAGCTCTCGTGCCGAGGGCGGCGGGTAGTGCGCCGCGAGCCCGCGCTCCAGGATCGCGTCGAGGTCCGGGACCTCGAGTCCGCCGTCGCGCCACGCCGAGACCTGACCGCGATGGCTGGTGATGCCGCCCCGGTCCAGCTCCGGCGCGTGCCCGGCCGGCAAAGGCACGACCAGGCGGACGACGCGCCGCTGCGGGCGGGCCGCCTGGATCGCCTCCGCCATTCCCCACGCGGCGCGGGTGAGCCCGGCCCAGCCGACGCCGCCTGCGGCCGTGCCTCCGCGACGCACGCCCACGACGATCACGATCGCGTCCGCGCCACCCGTGGCCTCGACGGCGACCGCCTGGTCGGCCAGGGTCGGCAGGACGTCCACCTCGACCGCCACCACCTCCCGGGCGTCGGTCCCGATCCGCTCCCGGACCTCGGCCGCGGTCAGGCGGACGGACGGATCCCAGTGCGGGCCCGATCCGCGCGACGGTGAGCCGAGCGCGGTGACGGTCGGCGGGTCGTGGGCCGTCCGTCCAGCCGCGACGAGGGCGAGCGGCGTGTTCTCGGCATCGGTCAGCACGAGCTCGGGCGTCGAACCGGACACCGTGACCGCCGTCAGCGCGGATGCGGGCAGCCAGCCGCCGAGCACGAGCTCGAGCCGGTCGAGGGCATCCGGATCGAGGACGACGCGCGGGACGCCGGCGACGTCCGGCCGGTCGGGGGCCTCCCCGGGGGCCGTCACGGCGTGCCGTCCGACTCGCGGTACCGGGGCTCGCCGGCCGGCACGGCCACGGCGACGCGACGCGGGGCCGGTGCCTCAGGCGGCTGGGGCGCCTCCCCCGGCTCCTCCGCCGGCGGGCGCCTGACGCGGCTGCGGATCAGCTCCCAGGCCACGAAGGCGAACACCACGGCGGCGGCCGCGGACCCGAGCACGACGGCGTCGGGGACCCCCAGCAGCTTGAGCCCCGAGGCCAGCAGCAGCACCGCGAGCACGCGCCGGATCAGGCCGCCGGGCGCCCGGCTCGAGATGTGGGCGCCGAGCCAGGCGCCAGGGATGGCCCCCAGGAGCAGCGACGAGGCCACGGCGAACGAGAACGCGCCGAACAGGAGGTGGCCGGCGGCCGCCGCCGCGACCAGCGGGATCGCCTGGGCGAGGTCCGTGCCCACCAGCGACGACGCCTTGAGCCGCGGGTACATGAGCAGCAGCGTCACGACCACGATCGACCCCGCCCCCACCGACGTGAGCCCGACCATCAGGCCCGCCACCGCGCCCAGCACCAGCGTCGGGAGCGGGCGGACCACCATCGGCCCGGGACGCGTGAACGGGGCCGGGCCCTCGCCCAGTGGCAGCCGGTTGCGCCACATCTGGAGCGAGGCGCGCACCACGAGGCCGGCGGTGGACACCAGCAGGGCCGTGCCCAGGATCCGCTTGAGGATCAGGTCCAGCTCCGCGCCGTGGGGCATCAGCGAGATCAGCCAGGCGCCGGCGAACGCCGCCGGCACGGACCCCAGGCACAGCCACTTGACGAGCTGCAGGTTCACCGTCCCGGCCCGCAGGTGGACGGCCGCGCCGACGGGCTTCATCAGCAGGCTGACCACGATGTCGCTCGAGATCGCCGTCAACGGGTTGACGTTGAACAGGAACACGAGCATGGGCGTCATCAGCGCCCCGCCGCCCATCCCCGTGAGCCCGACCACGGTGCCGACGACCAGTCCCCCGAGCGCGAGGGGGAGGTCGAGGGTCACGAGGCCGACCGAGCCGCGGCGCGGTCGGCGGGGATGCGAAACATGCGGCGATGATAACGTCCAACCTCAACACGACCGCCCGCGAGACCGGGGGCCGGCGCCCATCGACACCCGCTCAGCGACCCCGAGGATTCGAGCCCGCGTGACAGACGCAGCGCACCACCGGTGATCACCCGCGCCCCGCTCGACCGATCCGCCCTGGACGACGTCCGGCTGGCCGCCGCGCTTGCCGCCGGCGCGGGCGAGGTGCTGCTCGCGCTGCGCGCTCGCGTGGACGCCGGCGAGCTCCCGGCGGACCCGGACGCGCTCCGGTGCGCGGGCGACGCCGAGTCCCAGGCCTGGCTCGCCGCGGCGCTGTCGGCTGCCCGGGCCGGTGACGCGGTCCTGTCCGAGGAGGCGGCCGACGACCCGCGGCGCCTGGCCGCGGAGCGGGTGTGGATCATCGACCCGCTGGACGGCACGCGCGAGTTCGCCGAGCGGCTCCCGGACGGCGGCTGGCGGGACGACTTCGCCGTCCACGTGGCGCTCTGGCAGCGGGGTGCGGGGCTGACTGCCGCCGCGGTCGCGCTGCCGGCCCGTGGCCGGGTCCTGGACACGGGCACCGCGAGCCACCCGGACGAGACGCTGGCCGCCGCCGTGCTCGCCGGGCGCCGGCCGATCCGGCTCGCCGTCAGCCGCAGCCACCCGTCCGCCCTGGCCGCCCGCATGGGCGAGCGCGACGACGTGACGCTCGTGCCGATGGGGTCGAGCGGCGTCAAGGTCGCCGCCGTCGTGGAAGGCGCCGCGGACGCGTACGTCCACGCCGGCGGCCAGCACGAGTGGGACACCGCGGCCCCGGTGGCCGTCGCGCTGGCCGCGGGGCTCACCGCCACCCGCGTGGACGGCTCGCCGCTGGCCTGGAACCAGCCCCGGCCGTGGTCGCCGGATCTCGTCGTGTGCGCGCCGGCCCTCGCCACGCACGTGCGCGCCCTGCTCGCCTGGGCGGGCGTGGAGCTCGCGGGGAGCGCGCGGCCGTGATCCCCCACACGCTGACCCAGCTCCGCAGCCTCGAGGCGGAGAGCATCCACATCTTCCGCGAGGTCGCCGCGGAGATGCAGAAGCCGTGCCTCCTGTTCTCCGGCGGCAAGGACTCGATCGTGATGCTCCACGTCGCCCGCAAGGCCTTCCACCCGGCGCGGATCCCGTTCCCCGTGATGCACGTGGACACCGGGCTCAACTTCCCGTCGATCCTCGCCTACCGCGACCGCTGGATCGAGAAGCTGGGCCTCAAGCTCGTCGTCGCGTCGGTTGAGGACGCCATGAAGCGCGGCCTGGTCCGCGAGGAGCCCAACGGCTCGCGCAACCGGATCCAGACCCCCGTCCTGCTCGAGGCCCTGGAGCAGGGCGGCTTCGATGCCGCGTTCGGCGGCGGGCGGCGGGACGAGGAGAAGGCGCGCGCCAAGGAGCGGGTGTTCTCGTTCCGCGACGAGTTCGGCCAGTGGGATCCCAAGAACCAGCGGCCCGAGATCTGGAGCCTGTACAACGGGCGCGTGTTCCCGGGCCAGAGCATCCGGGTGTTCCCGCTCTCGAACTGGACCGAGCTCGACGTCTGGAGCTACATCCACGAGGAGCGGGTGGAGATCCCGGAGCTGTACCTCGCGGCCGACCGCGAGGTCGTGGAGCGGGGCGGGATGCTGTACGCCGTCAACCCGTTCATCACCCCCCGCGACGGCGAGCCGGTGACCGTCAAGCGGGTCCGCTACCGCACGATCGGCGACGCGAACCTGACCGCGGCGGTGGCGTCTGACGCGGACACCGTCGAGAAGATCGTGGCCGAGATCGCGGCCGTCCGGATCACGGAGCGCGGCGCCACCCGGGGCGACGACAAGGTGAGCGAAGCGGCCATGGAAGACCGCAAGAAGGAAGGCTACTTCTGATGGCGGGCGAGCTGCTGCGGTTCGCCACTGCGGGCTCCGTGGACGACGGCAAGAGCACCCTCATCGGGCGCCTGCTGTACGACTCCAAGTCGCTGTTCACGGACCAGCTGGCGGCCGTCGAGCAGGTCAGCCGGGACCGCGGCAACGACTACACGGACCTCGCCCTGCTGACCGATGGCCTGCGCGCCGAGCGCGAGCAGGGCATCACGATCGACGTCGCCTACCGCTACTTCGCGACCCCGCGCCGCAAGTTCATCATCGCGGACACCCCGGGCCACATCCAGTACACCCGCAACATGGTCACCGGGGCGTCCACCGCGGACGTCGCGCTGATCCTGCTCGACGCCCGCAAGGGGATCACCGAGCAGAGCCGCCGCCACGCGTTCCTGGCCACGCTGCTGGGCGTGCCCCACCTCGTCGTGTGCATCAACAAGATGGACCTCGTGGACTTCTCGGAGGCGCGGTTCGAGGAGATCCGGACCGAGTTCGAGGAGTTCGCCACCCGCCTCC
This sequence comes from Chloroflexota bacterium, assembly GCA_040755495.1. Lineage (GTDB taxonomy): Bacteria > Chloroflexota > Limnocylindria > Limnocylindrales > CSP1-4 > CAIXZV01. The sequence goes on along the minus strand of JBFMAT010000012.1, from coordinate 22,937 downwards.
GCGTGCGGGACATGACGTTCATCCCGATCTCCGCGCTGCTGGGCGACAACGTCGTCACCCGCTCGGAGCAGACGCCCTGGTACGACGGCGCGCCGCTGCTCAGCCATCTCGAGCGGCTCCACGTCGCCAGCGACCGCAACTTCGTGGACGTCCGGTTCCCGGTCCAGTACGTCGTGCGGCCGCAATCGTTCGAGGTCCTCGACTACCGCGGCTACGCGGGCACGGTCGCGTCCGGGGTGCTCAAGCCTGGCGACGAGGTCGTAGCGCTGCCCAGCGGCATGGAGTCCCGGATCGCCCGCATCGAGACCGCCGACGGGGAGGTCGAGGAGGCCTTCCCGCCGATGGCGGTGACGATCACCCTCACCGACGACATCGACCTGTCGCGCGGCGACATGCTGTGCCGCCCGCACAACATGCCGACCGTGGCCCAGGACATCGACGCCCAGGTGTGCTGGATGGACGAGAGCGCGTCGCTGACGGTTGGGCGCAAGTACTGGATCAAGCACACGACCCGCTGGGCGCGCGTGATCGTGCGGGAGCTCGAGTACCGGATCGACGTCAACACCCTCCACCGCGACGAGGAGGCGACCGAGCTCGCGCTTAACGAGATCGGCCGGGTCCGCCTCCGGGCCACCCAGCCGCTGTTCGCGGACCCCTACCTCCAGAACCGCCAGACCGGCGCGTTCATCCTGGTCGACGAGGGCACGAACAAGACGGTGGCGGCCGGGATGATCGGGCGCGTCGGGGGGTAGCCCTGCCCGACGGGCCACCGCTCCCGGCTCGCGGGGCGGGACGGGCGTGACGCAGGCCGACGCGTCGCGCAGGATCCGGCCTTCAGGGTCCGTGCCTGGCAGCGTCCGGCGTCCTCGGCGCGCACGGCCCCGGAGGGAGGCAGCGAATGACCGCGATCGGCGGTGATTGGGGTTGGGCCGCGGCGGCGCGGACCCTGTACCTGGTCGCGATGGCGATCTTCGTGGTGACGATCGGGATCGGGATCCCGAACGCCCTCGACGTGGTCGCGTTCGACCACAACCAGATCCTCACCCACGTCCATTCCGGGACGATCGGCTGGCTCACGCTCAGCATCGTCGCCACCTCGTTCCTGGCCTTCCGGGCCGCCGACGCGCGCCTCGCCCTGGCGCTCGCCGTGCTGGTGCCCGTCTACGTCGCCGCGTTCTACACGGGCAGCTTCGCCCTCCGCGCGGTGACGGGCGTCGCGCTGCTGGCCGCGATCGGCTGGCTCCTGGCCTGGGTGTGGCGCGCGTACCTGGGCGATTCGCGGACGCTGCCCAGGCTCGGCCTCGCGCTCGCGCTATCGACCTTCGCCCTGGGCGCGATCATCGGCGTCCTGCTCCAGGTCGGGTTCGCGGCCGGGACGAACATCGTGCCCGGGGACGGGATCGGGGCCCATGCCGGCGCGATGACGTTCGGCTACCTCGTGCTGTCGGGCATGGCGGTCCAGGAGTGGCGCGTCCGGGGCACCGAGGACATCCCCATGGGCGGCCTGGTCCAGATGGTCGCGCTCGCGACCGGTGGCCTGATCATCACGCTCGCGCTGCTGACCGGGCAGGGCGAGCTGGGCGGGATGCTGTACCTGCTCGCCGAGCTCATCGCGATCGTGCTGTTCGCCGTCCGGATCCTGCCCCGCGCGCTGCGGATCGACTGGACCGCCGCGTCCGATGAGCGGTTCCTGGCCGGGGCGGCGATCTGGATCGTGGTCGGGCTGGGCGCGTTCATGGCCTTCGTCGGCCAGTTCGTGGCCGCCCAGGGCGACACCAGCCAGCTCAACCTGGGGCTGCTCGTCGCGAGCGACCACTCCGTGTACATCGGCGTCATCAGCAACACCACCTTCGCGCTGCTCACGGCGCTGGTCGCGACCGGCGTCGGCGGCGCGGCGGCCCGCCAGCTGCTGTTCTGGGGCATGAACCTCGGGCTAGCCGTGTTCGTCGTGGGCCTGATGACCGACACCGGGATCGCCAAGCAGGTCGGCGCGCCGGTGATGGGCGTGTCGCTGCTGCTGGGCCTCGCGGTGTTCGCGACGGGCCTGCTCGCGTCGCGGCTGGACCCGGCGCCCGAGGGCCTCGCCTGACGGGTGCGCGCCCGGTCGCCTGACGCCGGCGGCGGGAGCGGCGCCCCTACGCCTGGAGCCGCTCCCGCACGGCCCTCGCCAGCTCGCGGTGGCGGGCGGCCCTGGGCATCGCGATCTTCGTGAGCCCGGCGAAGTCCCGGTGCGCCCGGAGCGCATCGGCGAACGCGTCCAGGAAGCCCGGCGACGCGCCGTCGAGGGGGTCGAACCCGTCCTCCCACCACACGCCGAGGACGCGCAGCGTGCCCGCCGCGCGGTCGATCCGGGGCTCGATCCGGCCCACGATCCGGTCGCCATACAGCAGCGGCAGCACGTAGTAGCCGTACCGCCGCTTCACGACCGGCGTGTAGACCTCCCAGCGGTAGTCGAAGCCCCACAGGCGGAGCAACAGGTCGCGGTCCCAGGCCAGCGGGTCCAGCGGGGCGAGGAAGGCGACGCCGGGCAGGTGGCCGTTGCGGCCGCCGGCCTCGGCGGCGACCTCGGCCTCGGCCGCGTCGAGGACCGGCAGCTCGTCGCTGACGATGAACCGTCGACCCTTCAGGCCCTCCACGACGACCGGCGTGATCGTCCCCTCGTCCACCAGCCCGTCCTGCAGCCGCCGCCGCTCCAGCGCCTTGCCCAGCCCGGCCCACAGCGCGTACTCGCCGGTCTCCCCCAGGAGCCCGTTGCCGCGGTATCGCGACAGGAGCTTGTGGCGGAGCTGCGCCTCGGGCAGCTCGCGTCGCGCGAGCAGATCCGCGGGGAACAGGCGCTCGGTCAGGTCGTACACGCGCCGGTTGCCCTCGCGCCGGGCGATCGCGAGCAGCCCCGCCTCGGCCAGCGCCTCGAGCAGCGCCCGCACCTGGTTCGTCGGCCGCCAGTACCAGTCGATGGCCGCCCGCGGCTCCACGTCGGTGGACGACAGCGGGCCGTCCGCCCGGATCCGGCCCAGCAGCTCCTCGACCAGCGGGGCGTGATCGTCGAACGCCCCGCCGAGGTGCGAGGCGTGGTTCACGTCCCACGTGATCCGATACCACGGCAGCTCGGCCGTGGGCACGATGGACAGCATCTTGTTGTAGGTCTCGTACAGGACGCGGTCCCGGTACAGCAGCGCGTCCGTCCACGCCCGGCGGTAGCCGGCCACGCGCGCCAGCAGCGTGAGGTCGTGGTTGCGCCCCGCGACCTCGAGGGGGTCGAACTGGAGCGACCCGAGGCGGTCCACCACGCGCATGACCGAGGCGGGCTCGGCCGGCAGCGAGCGCGGCGGGGCGAGGAGATGGCGGGTGACGAGGAAGCGGCGCGCGGCGGGCGCGCCGACGAGACGGGGTTGGAGGCTCACGGGATCCGATAGTAGGCCGAATGCCTGCCAGGAGCTGTCAGGTATCGGGGTGCGGGCGTCGCGGCGGCGCGCCACCCCGGAATCTCATGTATCGTCTCGACCGAATGGTTCGGCCAGACCGAAGCATCAGCCACGGACGAAGGAATTCGGACATCGACCCGCTGGATCGCACCGCCCTCATCGACGAGGTGATCGCCGGCTACCAGGCGCTGATGCAGAGCCTCGCGGACGGTCACGCCCCGGAGTTCCTGGAGATCGACGTCACGATGCCCCAGGCCAAGCTCCTGTACCTGCTGGGGGCGGTGGGCGACCTCCACATGTCCGACCTGGTCGCTCGGCTGGGGGTCTCGCTGTCCACGATCAGCGGCCTCGTCGACCGCATCGTGGACCACGGCCTCGCCCACCGCCGGGAGGATCCCGCCGACCGGCGCCAGGTGGTCGTGGGGCTCACGCCGGCCGGCCGCGCGTTCATCGACCGGTTCCGGGAGCTGAACGCCGACCAGATGCGCAACCTGCTGGCCTTCCTCGACGACGCGGAGCTCGCCAGCACCCGCCACGCCCTCGCCGCGCTCGCCGGTGCGGCGGCACGCCTCGCCGCCACCTCGCGCTCGGTCGTCACACCGCGAAAGGACCCCGCATGAGCCGCCTCTCGGAGCTCGCGGTCGCCAAGCGGAGCGTCACGCTCCTCCTGGCCGCCGCCCTGTTCATCGCCGGCATCCTCGCCTGGGGCGACCTGAAGCAGGAGCTGCTGCCGGACATCGAGTTCCCGGTCATCACGGTGATCGCGCCCCTGCCGGGCGCGGGCGCGGCGGACGTCGCGGAGCAGGTGACCAAGCCGATCGAGCGCGCCATCTCCGGCGTGCCCCGCCTGGAGAGCCTCCAGTCCACGTCGGTCAACTCCCTGTCCCTGATCGTGGCGCAGTTCTCGTTCGGGTCGGACGTGAAGGAGATCCGGGCCGCGATCGAGCAGAACATCCAGGGCGCCGGGCTGCCCAGCACGGTCACGCCGGAGGTCAGCGCGCTCAACATCAACGCCTCTCCCGTGATCATCGCGTCCATCGCCGCCACCAGCGAGGACGGGCTGGCGAGGGCCGCCGAGATCGCCAGGAGCGAGGTCGAGCCCGCCCTCCTGGGCATCGACGGCGTCGGCAGCGTCGACGTGACCGGTGGCGAGGAGCAGCGCGTGCTCATCACCCTCGACCCCGGCAAGCTCGCCTCGAACGGGATCTCCGTGTCCCAGGTCACGGGCGTGCTCGCGGCCAACAACCTGACCTTCCCCTCCGGCCAGGTGACCGCCGAGGGATCGAGGATCCCGGTGTCCACGATCGGCGCCATCGGCGGGGTCGATGAGATCCGAGACATGATCGTGGGCGTGGCCGCCACGCCCGCCGGCCCGGGCGCGGGCACCGGCGGCCAGCCTCCCGCCTCCGTGGATCCCAACGCCTCCCTCGACCCGGGCGCCACCGCCGCCCCGGTCGCGACCCCGGCGCAGCCGCGGATGGTCACCATCGGCGACCTCGGCACGGTCGAGCTCACCGGCGTCGCCACGACGGGCTACGCGCGGACCGACGGCCGGCCGGCGCTGTCGCTGTCGGTGTCCAAGACGTCCAACGCGAACACCGTGTCCGTGGCCGACGCGGTCACCGCGACGCTCGAGGACCTGAACGCGACCTTCTCGGACGACGTGAAGATCACGGTCGTCTCCGACCTGTCCACGTTCATCAAGGAGTCCCGGGACGGGCTGCTCAAGGAGGGCGGCCTGGGCGCGGTGTTCGCGGTCCTGACGATCTTCCTGTTCCTGTTCAGCCTGCGGTCCACCGCCGTGGCCGCGGTCAGCATCCCGCTCTCGATCCTCGCCGCCCTGGTCGTCATGCAGGCCACCGGCGTCAGCCTGAACATCATGACCCTGGGCGGCCTGGCGGTCGCCGTGGGGCGGGTCGTCGACGACGCGATCGTCGTGCTCGAGAACATCTACCGCCACCGGGCCCTGGGCGAGGACAAGCTGACGGCCGTGATCAACGGCCCGAAGGAGGTCGCGGGCGCGATCACGTCGGCCACGATCACCACGGTCGGCGTGTTCCTGCCGCTGGGCTTCGTCGGCGGCCTCGTCTCCCAGTTCTTCCTGCCCTTCGCGCTGACGGTCACGTTCGCGCTGCTCGCCTCGCTCCTGTGCGCCCTGACGGTCGTGCCGGTGCTCGCCTACCTGTTGGTCGACAAGGTCAAGCTCAACGTGGACGAGGACGGCGAGCCGAGGAACTCGCTCTGGATCCGGCTGTACACGCCCACCATCAGGCTCGCGCTGCGCAGCCGCGCGACCAAGCTGGCCGTCCTCGGCATCGCGACGCTCATGTTCCTGGGGACCGGCGTCCTCGCGCCGCTGCTGCCGACCGCGTTCATCAACGCGGGCTCCGAGAACCTGCTCTCGGTCACGGTGGCGCCGCCCTCGGGCACCAGCAACGACGCGGTCCTCGAGCGCACCCGCCGGGCCGAGGACATCCTCGCGGCCGACGACAACGTCCTGACCATCCAGACGTCCATCCCCGGCGAGGGCGATGCCGGGTTCCAGACCATCGTTGCGGCCATGAGCGGCCTCGCGGCGAACAGCGCCCGGCTCACGGTCCGCCTCGCCGACGACGTGGACCTGACGACCTATGCCAAGACGCTGTCCGACTCCCTCGCCCCCGTCAAGACCGACGGCTTCGACGTCGCGGTCTCGCAGCTGGCCGGGTTCAGCTCCAACAACCTCAACGTGATCATCTCCGGCGACGACGCGGCCGAGGTCGCCACGGCGAACGATGCGGTCCTGGCCGCCCTGGGCGCCAACGCCGACCTGCTCAACCTCAAGTCCGACCTGTCGAAGGGCACGGCCGAGATCCAGGTGACGCCGGACCCCAACAAGGCCATCGGCGTCGGCCTCACCGCGGCGCAGATCGCGCAAGAGGTCCGGTCGGCGCTCGTCGGCAGCACGGCCACCCGGGTCCTGATCGGCGAGGACGGCGAGGCGACCGACGTGTTCGTCCAGGTCGACCCCGCGGCGGTGGCATCGGTGGACGACCTCCGGCGCCTGCGGGTGGGCACGGTCGTCAAGGTGCCGCTCGAGGACGTGGCGACCGTGGAGGAGGTCAACACGCAGGGGTCGATCACCCGGATCGACCAGTCGCCCGCCGCCTCCGTCTCGGCCGAGATCGCGTCCAGCAACACCGGCCGGGTCAGCACGGACGTCCAGGCTTCGATCGACGCGCTCGTCGCGGGCGGCGAGATCCCCGATGGCGTGACCGTCCAGCTGGCCGGCGTGACGCAGCAGATGGACGAGGCGTTCGGCGGCCTGTACTTCTCGATGGGCGTGGCGATCCTGGTGGTCTACGTCGCGATGGTGCTGACCTTCAACTCCATGATCACCCCGTTCATCATCCTGTTCAGCCTCCCGCTGGCGACCATCGGTGCCTTCCCGGCGCTGTACTTCACGGGCCGCCCGCTGGGCGTCAGCGCCCTGATCGGCTTCCTGATGCTGATCGGGATCGTGGTCACCAACGCGATCGTGCTGCTCGACCTCGTCGAACGGCTGCGGTCGCAGGGGCACTCCACGACGGAGGCGCTGGTCGAAGGTGGACGGACCCGCGTGCGGCCGATCCTGATGACCGCGATCGCGACGATCCTGGCCCTGATCCCGCTCGCCGCGGGGTTCAACCAGGGGTCGATCATCGCCGCGGAGCTGGGGACGGTCGTCATCGGCGGCCTGTTCAGCTCCACGTTCCTGACGCTGCTCGTGGTCCCGGTCGTGTACTCGCTCGTGGACGGGGCGCGGCAGTGGAGGCGCCGGCCGGCCGGCGCCGGGGGCGCGGGGGTCGAGGCCGCCCGGGGCGCGTAGGGCCCGGATCCGGCACGTCGTACCCCGACGGCCTCGCTGGGCCCCGGTTCATGGCACTTCAGGGCCCGGCGGGCTCGCCGGGCCCGGTTTCGAGCACGGGGTCCGCGGCGGCCTCGCAGGGCCCCGGTTCATGGCACGCTTACCCGATCAAGGAGGTGCATCGATGGCCATTACGCGGTTCGCGGAGACCACCTGGAAGGGCGACCTGGCCAGCGGGTCGGGCACGATCGACTACGTCTCGTCCGGCGCGTTCACGCGCATGCCGGTCACCTGGGCCTCGCGGACCGAGGACCACAACGGCCGGACGAGCCCCGAGGAGCTGATCGCGGCGGCCCACGCCTCGTGCTTCTCGATGGCGTTCTCCTCCCGGCTGGCGAAGAACGGCACGCCCGCGGCGAAGCTGGACATCAGGGCCGTGGTGACGTTCGACAAGGGCGACGCCGGCTGGAAGATCGCGCGCAGCGAGCTCACCGTCCGCGGCGACGTCCCGGGCATCGACGCCGCGACGTTCGCGGCGCTGGCCGAGGACGCGAAGGAGAACTGCCCGGTCTCGCAGGCGCTCAAGGGCAACGTGGAGCTGGCGGTCAACGCGACGCTCGTCTAGGAACTGGCGATCAGGGGGCGGGTGTTCTGGGCCGCGGCGCCGCGTTCCGTGGCGCAGGCGCCGATCCGGTCGCTGGGCGACCCTACGGTCGCACGCTGCGCCGATCCAGTCGCCGGGCGCCGCGTTCGTTGCATGGCCGAGCCTCGCCGTGCGCGGAACGCGTCACTGAGCGGCTGATCCGTCCCACGGTGCGCCCGTTCGGTCGCCCAGCGACCGGCGCGCGCCCGGCGGAGGGAGTGGGGAGCCCGGCGCGCAACGCGGGCGCGCCCATTGCGCCGACGCGCCCACCCCCAGGTGGTCGCGGGAACCCAGCGCGCCCGCGCGCGGCCTACCCGATCGTGAGGATCCGGCGCGGGTTGTCGATCGTCAGCCGGTCGATCTCCGCCTGCGACACGCCGCGCTCAAGGAGCCGGGGCAGGAACGTCGTCTGCAGGTACGTGTAGCCGTTGCCCTCGTAGCGCCGGAGCTGCGCGTTGTGGCACACATCCTGGCTGAGCAGCACGCGGTCCACGTGGCCGCGATGGAGCAGCTCCAGCAACAGGTCGATCAGCCGGCCCTCGCCGTGCTTCTCCTGCGGCTGCGACGACATGCCCAGGAAGTCGAACTCGATCGAGGCGCCCCGCGCGATCAGCGACAGGTAGTGGTCCAGGATCGGGTAGCTGTCCGCGTGGCCGATGACGACCCGCCCGGGATCGATCCCCTCCTCCTCGAGGACCGTGAGCTGTGCGGCGCCGACGTCGGACAGGACGGCGTGGGTGGAGACCGCAAGGCCGGTCCGGCGCGACGCCCGGGCCACCGCCCGGAACACGCGCTCCTCGGCCGGGGTCAGCCACGGCTTGTCGGTGCCGACCTCGCCCAGGATGCCGGTCCGGATCCCGGTGTCCCCCACGCCCTCGGTCGCCTCGGCGACCAGCTCGTCGGCCAGCGAATCCACCGAGCGGCGGTCGATCATCGCCTCCGGCGGGTAGTAGGCCGTGCGGTACCAGCCGCCGCCCATCACGACGTGGAGCCCGCTCAGCTCGGCGATCCGGCGCAGCCACAGCGGGTCACGACCGTTGCCCGGGAGCGTTAGGTCCGCGAGCGCCGTGCCGCCCGCTTCGCGGAACAGCCGGAGCTCGTCGAGGATGAGCTCCTCGTCGCGGGTGAGCTCCCAGTAGTCCCAGCGGTTCTGGATGTGCCACAGGGTGATCTGGGTGTGCTCGTGGGGGAGGGTGAAGCGGAGCTCGGACGGATCGACCGGGCCGAGGACGGTCATGACGTGCGGCATGGCCGAGATCGTAGTCCGGCCGCGGGCCCCGCACGGGGTCGTGGCGCACCGGACGGGCCGATCGGCGGGCGCCGCGGCTCCGGCCGAGCCGGCGCCCGTGGATCGGGGCGAGGCGCTGCCGCGGATCCGGGCGGGCCGCCGCCGTTGTGGGTCCGGCGGAGGGGCGTCAGGAGGCGCGGTCGCGGGCGCCCTGGGTGATGCTCCACGCCTTGGCGCGCACGACCGGCACGGCGGGCGGCTCGACCGCGGCGGCCGACGCGAGGATCGGGCGCAGCAGCGCCAGCGCACGGCGCTCGGCCTCCTCCCGGCGGTAGGCGTCGCCCTGCTCGAGGCGCCACATGAGCAGCCCGTCGAGGAACGTGACGTAGGCGGCGGCCAGGGCGGGCGCGTCGGTCCATGACGGCAGCTCGCCGGTGGCGATCCCCTCGCGGATCAGCAGCTCCCCGGCCGTGGCGATCTGGTCCCGCCGTCGGGTCAGCGAGGCGCGGATCGTCGGCTCCGCCTCGGCCCGCGACCACTGCATGACCAGCATCGACGCCATGTCCGGTTCCCCCGCGGCCCCGTCGAGGGCATCGAGGAAGAAGCCGATCGCGATCGCGAGCTTCTCCGCCACGGACCGGCCGCGGACGATCCTCGTGCCGAGCTCGCCGAGGCTCTCGCCGGCGGTGATGTCGCAGGTCGCCAGGAACAGCTCGTCCTTGCCCCTGAAGTACGTGTAGATCGCACCGACGGACATGCCGCTGTCCCGGACGACATCCGCGATGGTCGCGCCGTGGTAGCCCTTCTCGGCGAACACGCGGATGGCGGACTCGACGATCCGGGCCCGGACGGCATGCTCGTGGGCGGGCGTGATGCGCGGCATGGCGGAACGTTAGCAGAACGAATGCTCGTTCTGCAAGCTGAGCCGGCGGTTGGGACATTGACGAACGAGGTACGTCTGCCTACGTCGGATGTCGCGCTTGACAAGGAGAATGGTTGCTCTCTATTGTCTCCCCTTGCCGCCGGGCGATCGCCCCGGCCACCGACGTCCCGATCCCGTTACGGAGCCCGTGATGTTCAGCCGCTGGGGAGCCTTCGTCTACCGGCACCGCCGGATCGTCCTCGCCTTCGCCCTCGTCGTGGGCGTGGCCGCCGGCTCGGTGGCCGGGCGCGCCGCCTCCGTCCTGTCCGCCGGCGGCTGGCTGGACCCGGGTTCCGAGTCCGCCGCGGTCGCCGACCGGCTCGCGGACGAGTTCGGCGCCGGTCGCGGCGCCCTGATCGCGCTGTTCCAGGGCCCGGCGGGCTCGGACGCCCGGGGCCCGGCGTTCCAGGCCGAGGTCGCGGCGTCGCTCGCGGACCTGGCCGACGACCCCGACGTCGCGGGCCTCGTCGGCTTCGCGGAGACCGGCGACCCGCGGTTCATCTCGGAGGACGGGACCGCGGCCTACGTCGTCGTGGACCTCGAGGTCAGCGACGAGGCGTCCGTGCCGCTGCTCGAGCGGTTCGAGGCCCAGCTGGCCGAGCCCGGCGCGGGCATCGAGCTCCTGCTCGGCGGGTACGCGCCGCTGACGCGCGACTCGGCCCACCAGTCCGAACAGGACCTGGTCAAGGCCGAGACCGTCTCGCTCCCGATCGCCGCCCTCGTGCTGATCCTGGTCTTCACCTCGATCCTGGCGGCGGGCATCCCGCTGCTGGTCGCGGGCCTCGCGATCCCCGCCACCCTCGCCCTCGTCTACGTCGTCGGGCAGCAGGTCGAGCTCAGCATCTACGTCCAGAACGTGTCCACGATGCTCGGCCTGGCGCTCGCCATCGACTACTCGCTGTTCATGGTCAGCCGGTTCCGCGAGGAGCTGCGGCGTGGCCGGAGCGTCGGCGATGCCGTGGAGATCGCGGTGGCGACCTCGGGCAAGGCGGTCACCTTCTCGGGGATCGCGGTCGCGGTCGGGCTGGGCGGGCTGCTGGCGTTCAGCGCCCCCGCCCTGCGCTCGTTCGGCATCGGCGGGATCCTGACCGTCGCCGCCTCGCTGTTCTTCGCGCTCACGTTCCTGCCGGCCCTGCTCGGCATGCTCGGCCATCGCGTCAACGCGCTGTCCGTCGCGGCGATCGTGGACCGCGTCCGCGGCCTGCTCCGGCTGCCACCGCGCGAGGTGGCCGCGGCGGCCGCGGCGTCGCGCTGGGAGCGGGTGGCGAACGCGGTGATGGAGCGCCCGATCCTGGTCCTCGTCCCAACCCTCGCCCTGCTGTTCGTCGCGGGCGCCCCGTTCTTCGGGCTCAGGCAGGGCATCCCGGACGCGTTCACGCTGCCCGCGGGCCTCGAGAGCCGCGAGGCCGCCGTGGCCATCCAGCAGCGGTTCGAGCCCGGCACCACCACCCCGATCGTCGTCCTCGTTGACGTCCCCGGCGACCCGGCCGGCGAGGCCAACGTGCGTGCGCTGGCCGCCTACGCGGACGAGCTGGCCGCGGTCGAGGGCATCGACCGGGTCGAGAGCCCGTTCGGAGGGCTCCGCGACCCCGCGACCGGGCAGCCGCTGGGCGTGGACGAGCTGGTCGCGCTGTACGCGATGCCCGAGGACGCCTGGCCGGCCCCGCTGGCGGCGCTGTGGGACCGCTACGTCAGCGGCTCGGCGGTCCGATTCGACGCGATCAGCCCGCTGCCGGCGTCGTCGCCCCAGGGCACGGCCGTCGTGCCGCTCGTGCGATCGCTGGACCCGGGCCAGGGCTTGACCGCCCAGGTGGGCGGGTTCGCGGCCACCGGCCAGGACTTCCTGCGCAGCCAGTCCGACCGCATCCCGGTGGCGGTGGGCATCGTGATCCTGGCGATGGGCGCGATCCTGTTCCTGCTGTTCGGGTCCGTCGTGCTCCCGCTCAAGGCCATCGTGATGACCCTGCTCTCGATCAGCGCCTCGTTCGGTGCGCTGGTCTGGATCTTCCAGGAGGGCAACCTGTCCGGACCGCTGGGGTTCACGTCGCCCGGGTTCACGATCGCCGGCAACCCGATCATCATGTTCAGCGTGCTGTTCGGCCTGTCGATGGACTACGAGGTGCTGCTGCTGTCGCGGGTCCAGGAGGCGTGGCGACGGACGGGCGACAACCGCGCGTCGGTGGCCGAGGGCCTCGCCCGGACCGCGGGGGTCATCACCGGCGCCGCTGTGATCATGGTCTCGGTGTTCGCGGCCTTCGCCCTGGCCGAGACGATCACGATCAAGAGCATCGGCGTGGGCATGGCGATCGCCGTGCTGGTGGACGCGACGATCGTGCGCGTGCTGCTGGTCCCGGCCACGATGCGGCTGCTGGGCCGCTGGAACTGGTGGGCGCCCGGGTTCCTCGCCCGGTTCGCGGACCGGGTCGGCTTCAGCCACGTCGACGACGAGCCGGTGATCCCGACGGACGAGCCGCCGGCCGGGTCGGGGTCGGGTGCCCGCGCCGGGGAGCGCGCCGGGGAGCCCGCCGTCGAGCCGGCCTGACGGCGGTGCGCTCGACCGTGCCGGGTGACGCGGGCCGTGAACCGGCGGCGCGCTCGGCCGTGCCGGACGTGCTGGGGCCCGGCCTGCGGGTCGTGTTCGTGGGGATCAACCCGGGCCACGCGTCGGCGGCGGCCGCGGCGCACTTCGCCAACCCGCGCAACGACTTCTGGCGACTGCTCCACGCCGCCGGCCTCACTCCCCGCCGGCTCGAGCCGCGCGAGCAGCGCGAGCTGCTCGGCCTGGGCATCGGGGTCACGAACGCGGCCCTGCGGACGACGGCGGGATCCGGCGACCTGCGCGCGGGGGACTTCGAGGGCGCGGCGGCGCGGCTGGAGCGGATCGCCCGCGATCTCCGGCCCGGCGTCATGGCGTTCGTCGGCAAGGAGGCGTACCGCGGCGCGTTCGGCGAGCGGCCGGCGCACGGCCTCCAGGAGCGAATGCTCGGCGACACCCGGCTGTTCGTGCTGCCGTCGACCTCGCCGGCGAATGCGGCGGTGCCGTGGGAGGACCGGCTCCGCTGGTTCCGCGAGCTCGCCGCGCTGATCGCGAGCGCCTGACGCGCTCGCCCGACGCGAGCGCCTGACGCGGACCCGCTACGCTCTGCACCATCGAGGGAGGCACCCATGAGCGATCGACGAGGCGAACCCAGGACCGGCGACGTCATCGACGGCAGCGGCGTCAGGGTCTACGGCTGGGAGTGGAACGAGTTCGGCGGGGCGCGGGGGCGATCGCGCCTGCCGTGGTTCGGCATCTTCCTGGTGGTGTTCGGCGGCCTGCTGCTGCTCCGCCAGGTCTACCCCAGCCTCGAGACCGCCGGCTCGCTGCTGTTCCTGGCGGCCGGGGTCGCGTTCCTCGTCTCGTGGCTGGTCAACCGCGGGATGGGCTCGCTGTACCTCGGCGCGATCATCACGGCCCTCGCCGCGCCGGACCTGCTGGCGGCCGCCGACGTGGTCGAAGGATCGGGCGTCGGCACGCTGTGCCTGGGCGTCGCGTTCCTGTTCATCGCCCTCGTCCGCGCGGCGAGCGGCGCCGGCTGGGGCTGGCAGGCGATCCTGGGCGCGATCCTGTTCGCGATCGGCGGCTCGAGCCTGGTCGTGCCGGGCTTCAACGACCTCGTGTGGCCGATCATCCTGGTCACGCTGGGCGCCATCCTGCTGCTCCGCGCGTCGAGCGTCCGCCTGTAGGCCGGCGGCGTCGCAGCGTCGATGCCTCACCTCACATGGACGATCGCCTGACTGACAGTCCATGAGATCGCGAGTCCCGGCGGCCTCCGCCGGCGGATCCGGGGGTTCGTGGACCCCGAGTCAGGCGAATCGCGATCCCAGGGCCGGATCCGGCCGATTCGGGACGCGGACTCGCGTTGTCATTGACTGAGAGTCACGGAGCATCGGCGGCGATCGGTGCGGGGCGAGCCCGCGGGCGGCCCCGGACCGGCTGCGCAGCACCGGCGACCCGGGTGACGAACCGGCGCTACGCCGTGGCGCCCGCCCCCACCTGCTCGAGCGCGATGTCGAGCGCCGCCGCGAGCCCGTCCGCGATCCGCACCAGCTCCTCGTCCGTGACCACGAACGGCGGCCCGATGAGCACGATGTCGCCGTCGACACCGTCCGCGTTGCCGGTGCCCGAGTAGAGCAGCAGGCCGCGCTCGCGGGCGGTCCGCACGACGGTCTCGACCAGCTTCGCGGCCCGCGGAAACGCCTCCCGGGTCTCCCGGTCGCGCACCAGCTCCACGCCGACCATCAGGCCGCGGCCGCGGATCTCGCCCACCGCGGGGTGGTCGCCCAGCCGGTCCCGCAGCAGCGCCCGGAGTCGCTCCCCTTTCGCCGCCGACGCCTCGACCAGCGACTCCGCCTCGAGGATCCGGAGCACCTCGCGGGCGACGGTCGCCGCGACCGGCTGGTGCGAGTACGTGAAGCCGTGGACGAAGCCGCCCCCGCCGGTGACCGTCTCGTACACCTCGCCCGATGCGGCCACGAACCCGAACGGCCAGTACCCCGACGTGGCGCCCTTGGCGGCCACCAGCAGGTCGGGCCGGACGCCGAAGTGGTCCATGCCGAACCACGCCCCGGTGCGCCCGAACCCGGTCATCACCTCGTCCGCGATCAGCAGCACGCCGTGCTGCCGGCAGACCTCGGCGATCGCCGGCCAGTAGCCCGCCGGCGGCTCCACCGCGCCCAGGGTCGCGCCCACGATCGGCTCAGCCACGAACGCCGCCACGGTGCCGGGCCCCGCGCCCGTGATCGCCCGGTCCAGCTCGGCCACGAGCTCCGCCGTGGTGCCCAGCGCCTGCGAGCCGGCGACCTCGCCCCGGTACGGGTACGCGGCGCTCACGTGCCGGAAGCGGCCCAGCCATCCCTCGTACGGCCGGCGCAGCGGCCGGCGCCCGGACAGGTCCAGCGCGCCCAGCGTGTTGCCGTGGTAGCTCCCCCAGCGCGCGAACACGATCCAGCGGTCCGGCTGGCCGCGCGCGACCTGGGTGGCGCGGGCGAGCTTGAGCGCGGTCTCGATGGCCTCGGAACCGCCCGACACCGGGTAGATCGCGGGATCGACGACCGGCAGGTGCCGCCCGACCTCCTCTGCGTACCGCTCCAGCGGCTCGGTCGTGAACGCGGACCCGTGCGCGTAGGCGAGGCGCGCCGCCTGGTCGGCGACCGCGTCCGCGATCTCGCGCCGCCCATGGCCAACGTTGACGACGATCGCGCCGCCGGCCGCGTCGAGGTACTCGCGGCCCGTCGCGTCCACGATCGTGGAGCCGTGCGCCGAGACGGCGACGGGCGGGTTCGGGGACGCGGATCGACGGAACACGCGGCCGGGCATGCGGGGTCCTCGGGCGGGGGTGACCCGGCGATTGTAGGCCGCGCCGGGCGCCACGACGCCGCCGGGCGGGGTTCGCCTCGGGACGCCACGACGCCCCCGGGCGGGGTTCGCGCCGAGGCGCCACGACGCTCCGGGTGGGCGAAACCGGGGGAAGGGAGACCGGTTCCGCGCCCGGGGCGTCGGGCGGACGGTGGCGCTGGGCGGCGCGAGGCGGCCGAAGGGCGCCGAGCGGCGCGGCGCCGGGCGGGCGGCGCCGACTGGACGGCCCTAGACGCGACCCTTGGGCACGGTGTGCCAGTAGGTCTTGTTGAACACGATCTTGCCCAGGTGCCACAGCTGGTTCGGCTTGGGCGGCTTGGGCGGGTGCTCGTAGTCGAACTGGAGCAGCGTGCCCTTGCCGTCGCCGACCTCGAAGAAGCACATCACCTTGCCGGTGTAGCTCGCGTGCTTGCCCGATGGCTCGCGCCCCAGGACGGCGGCGGCGACCCGCTCGGCCACGATCGGCGCCTCGAAGTGGGCCGTGGAGCCCGCCTTGGACAGCGGCAGGTCGGTGGCATCGCCGAGGGCGTAGACGTTGGGGTAGCGCGGGATGTCCTCGTCGGACTGGCCGGGCGCCGGCTTGACGACGGTCTTGACCTGGAGGGTGTGGCGGTCGGTCGGCACCCAGCCCGACTTCGGCGCCAGGCCGGAGTCGATGACGACTTGCGCGCCCTTGTGGGGCGGCACGACGATCAGCAGGTCGTAGGGGTGCTCCTCGAACGCGTCGGTGATGGCCACCTTGCGCTCGGGATCGATCTGCGCGATGCCGGCCAGGAGCTCCAGCCTGATGTCCTTCTGCCCGAAGATCGGCGTCGCCATCTCGGACACGCTCTCGATCGTGAACGCGCGGTTGATCGGCGACAGGAAGGTCATCTCGGTCTTGTCGCGCAGCCCGCGGTCGCGGAGCTCGGACTCGACCAGGAAGGCCACCTCGAGCGGCGCCGGCGGGCACTTGTAGGGGATGCCCGCGATGCCGATCACGATCCGGCCGCCCGTGAACGCATCGAGCGCCTTGCGCAGGCGGAGGCTGGCCTCGGCCGTATAGAAGTGGTGGGCCTCGGTGTCGAAGTGCTCGATCTCCTGGGGGACGATCCGCGACCCGGTGGCGATCACGAGCTGGTCGTACGGGAGGCGCGCGCCGGAGGCGAGCTCGACGCCCTGGCCGGCAACGTCGATCCGCCGGGCATCGTCGACGACGAGGTTGATGTTGGAGTCGAGCAGCGACTTCTCACCGCGGACGAGCTTGTCCGCCCGCTCCTGGCCCATCGCGATGTACATGAACCCGGGCTGGTACGTGTGCTGCCCGGTGAGGTCGACCACCGTGACCGAGGCCTCGCCCTTCGCGATGGGCTTCTTGAGCTTGCGGGCGATGAGGTTGGCGGCCAGGGTGCCCCCCACCCCGCCGCCCAGGACGACGACGCGCTGCATGGGGGCTACCGGACCTTCTCGACGACGATCTCGTCGTAGCCCTCGCGGGTGAACACGCCGATCAGGTTGTGGCCGGCCTTCTCGACCCACTTGGGGATGTCGGTCTTGCTGCCCTTGTCGGAGGACAGGACGGCGATCACGTCGCCGACCTCGGCCTCGCGCATGCCGCGGATGAGCTCCATCAGCGGGCCGGGGCAGAAGCTGCCGCGGGCGTCGAGCGTGACGTCGATGGGCGGGATGGCGGTCTCGGTCATCAGGGTGTCCCTTCCGGGTTGGCGCCGCGTGCGGTGCGGCGAGCGATCAGATGAACAGCGGCGCGTAGTTGTCGCCGACGAAGGACAGGTAGGTGGCGGCGCCGACGGGCTCGCCCATGCCCTCGATGAGGTCCTCGCGCTTGATGCCGAACATGTCCATCGTCATCTGGCACGGGATGACCTCCACGCCCATCAGCGTGGCCATCTCGAGGAGCTCCTTGGGGCTCGCCACGTTGTACTGCTTGGCGAGCTTGCGCATCATCCAGGGGCCCATGCCCAGGAAGTTCATCTTGGACAGCTTCCGGTGGCTGATCCCCGGGCGCTGCATGAAGCTCATCATCTTCTGCATCCAGTTCTCGCCCG
Source organism: Chloroflexota bacterium (assembly GCA_040755495.1). Classification (GTDB taxonomy): domain Bacteria; phylum Chloroflexota; class Limnocylindria; order Limnocylindrales; family CSP1-4; genus CAIXZV01. The sequence goes on along the minus strand of JBFMAT010000012.1, from coordinate 5,450 downwards.
TGATCCGGACGTCGTCCCGGACGAAGGTCTGGAGGCCCCAGAAGGTGACGAACACCTTGGTCGGCATCGCCATCGCGCCGGCCGTGGAGGCGAGGATCATGGCGGCCCAGGTCTTCTCGAGGTCGCCGCTGTAGCAGATGATCGCGAGGCCCTTGGGCTTCGCCTCCTGCTCCGGCGCGGCCGCGGGCTGGGGCAAGGTCTCGGGGGTGACGGGAACGTCGGTGACGGTCATCGGTCGATCCCTACTTCTTGCGCAGGACGAAGCGGAACACGCCGCCGTCCACGCTCTGCTCGACCAGGAGGTTGCCGGTCGTCTTCGACCAGGCCTCGAAGTCCTTGGTGGAGCCGGGGTCCGTGGCCAGGACCTCGAGGGTCTGGCCGGACGCGAGGCCCTTGATCGCCTGCGCGGTCTTGACGATCGGCATGGGGCAGTTGAGCCCGCGGGCGTCGAGCTGCAGGTCCGTGGCGGTGGTCATCGTGGGGTTCCCTTCGTGGCTCGGGGTTCGCGACTCGGCTGGCTAGATGAACACGAGGTGGCCCTCGCCGGCGTTGAGGTAGAAGGCGGTGACGCCCTCCACGCCGTCGACGAGCGGGTCGAGGTCGGACTCCTCGAGGCCGAGGAGGTCCATGGACAGCGAGCAGGCCTGGATGTCGACCGAGCCCAGGTCCTTGGCCTGGCGGAGGGTCTCGGCCCAGGACGCCTGGCCGGCCTTGGCCAGGGCGTCCACCTTGGCGCGGCCCTCGGCGCCGGCCTCGGGGGCGAGCCCGTGGTCCTGGCCGATCTTCGCCTTGGTGAACGCGTCCAGCGCCCAGTACTGGAGGAACAGGTTCACGGGCTTGCCGAGGGCGGCGGCGCCGGCGGTCAGGACCGCGGCGGCCTGCAGCTTGTCATCGGTGCCCGAGAACAGGACCAGGTTGAGGGGTTCGTCCATTGGGGTTCCTCGTTCCACTACTGGAGCTCGACGAGCTCCCGGGTCGATTGGTCGACGGTCGACAGCCGCCCCAGCCGGGACAGCCGTCGCTGGAGCACGCCGCGCATCAGGCCGCAGGCGACCACGACGTCGGGGTCGGTGAGGCGGTAGCGGACCTCGCGGCCCTCGCGCTCGGCCTCGACGAGGCCGACCGACCGGAGCACGCCGAGGTGCTGCGAGATGTTCGGCTGGCTGGCGCCGAGCTCCTCGGCGAGCCGCCCGACCTCGCACGGCCCCTCGGCCAGGCGGTGGATGATCTCCAGCCGCCGGGGGCTCGCGAGGGTCTTCAGGATCTCCGCCTGGAGTGCCGTGATCTCGTCCATGTCAGCATCATCGACATATGCGCATTTGCGCATGAGAGCCGAGAGTCACAAGGTCGCGGGCCATCCGGCCGGGACCGAAGCCGGCGCTGGTCCCGGGCCGGACCGACGGCGCGGGGTGGTCGTGTCCCCAGACTGGTGTAACAGCGGGGCCGTGAACGACAGCGGCCACCGCGTCATCCTCGCGTCGTTGGACTAGGAACCGACGACACGGAGAACACCACGATGGCCGAGGACAGGATGGCGCTGCTCGAGATGCTGCGCAAGGCGACCGCCGAGGGCGACACGGACTTCCTGCGCGAGGGCGTGCGGATCCTCGCCCAGGCGGTCATGGAAGCCGAGGTGAGCGACCTCACGGGCGCTGCGAAGGGCGAGCGCAACCCGGCCGAGCGCCTGACCCATCGCAACGGGTACCGCGACCGGCGCTGGGACACCCGGGTGGGCACGATCGAGCTCGCCGTGCCGCGGGTCCGCGACGGCTCGTACCTGCCATCCCTGCTCGACCCGCGCCGGCGGACGGAGCGGGCGCTGCTCGCGGTCGTCCAGGAAGCGTACGTCTCGGGCGTCAGCACGCGCCGCGTCGACGACCTCGTCCGGGCCATGGGGATCGAGGGCATGAGCAAGAGCGAGGTCAGCCGGATCTGCACCGGGCTCGACGCGGAGGTGACCGCGTTCCGGTCGCGCCCGCTCGCCGAGGCCGCGTTCCCGTACCTCTGGCTCGACGCCACGTACCTCAAGGTGCGCGAGGGAGGCCGGGTCGTGTCGATGGCCTGCCTCGTCGCGACCGGGGTCGCGGCGACCGGCGAGCGCCGGGTGCTGGGGCTCGAGCTGGCAGCGGGCAACGACGAGGGCAGCGCCTGGCCCGGGTTCATCCGCGGCCTCGTCGGGCGCGGCCTCCACGGGGTCCGGCTCGTCATCAGCGACCATCACGCGGGCCTCGTCAAGGCGGTCCACGAGGAACTGCTCGGCTCGGGCTGGCAGCGCTGCCGGGTGCACTTCACCCGCAACGCCCAGGACCTTGTCCCGCGGAGCGCGCGGAGCATGGTCGCGTCGGCCATCCGGTCGGTGTTCGAGCAGCCCGACGGCGCATCGGCCCGGGCCCAGCTCGACCGGGTGATCGACGGCATGGCCCGGCCCTACCCCAAGGTCGCGGAGCTGCTCGCCGATGCCGAGCCCGACCTGCTGACCCACTTCACGTTCCCCGAGACCCATCGCTCCCGGATCCGCAGCACCAACCCGCAGGAGCGGCTGAACAAGGAGATCAAGCGCCGGACGGGCGTGGTCGGGATCTTTCCCAACCGGGCGAGCGTGATCCGCCTCGTCGGGATGATCCTCGCTGAGCAGGACGACGAGTGGCAGGACGGCCGGTGCTACTTCCGGTCGGAGACGATGACGGCGATCGACGCCGTCGCGATCGAGGAGGTGGGCCAGCCGCTCCTGCTCGCGAGCTGATCAGCATCGGCGCGAGAACGACGGGCTGTTACACCACGTGCTGGGACTTGACCCGCGGGGTTCCGGGCCGGACCGACGGCGCGTGTCCCGGGCCCAGGGCGGAGTGGGCGCGCGGGCCGGGCCCATCGGCTCACCGCTGCTCCCCGCGCAGGGATTCCAGGGCTCGATGCGACGTGTGCTGCGTGGCACGCCGCGAAGTGACTCGATCCGCACCCCAGGCGGGATGCCGGGTGTCACGTTGCTGCTTCGCGAGCAGCGAGCGCGGCTGGCTACCTCGGAATCGCGGTCTGACAAGCAGCACCACCGACAACTGGCGCGACGCTCCAGCACGGCGCTCGGGGCCCCGAGCCGCCCGTACGCCAGGGAAGTCCAAGCCGACCGGGTCGGCGCGCCACGTCCGCGCGAGGACCGGAACGTCGCGGGTCAGGGCGTCGGGGCGTGACCCCGTGGCCAGAGCCCGCCGGTGGACGCCATCCAGTCGGCGATCGCGTGGCAAGCGGCGTCCACGTCGCCCTCGGTCGTGTCCAGCTCGAGGACCGGCAGGAGCGACGCCGAGGCCAGCCGCCGAAGCAGGTCCTGTTCGCGTCGGAACACGTCCAGGTCGTCGTACTGCGACGGCTTGCCGGACACCAGCAGCCGCTCCTCGCGCGCGGCCTCCCACGTGCCGTCGCGCCGGGTGCACAGGACGAGGTGCACGTCGAGCGCCCCCAGCCGCGTCTCGAGCCAGCGGAAGTCCACGTCGTGTCCGTGCTCGGCGAGCTGGAACGCCCGCGCCGAGAGGTGGAACCGGTCGATGATCCAGGAGTAGTGCGGCTGGAGCTCGATCAGGCGGGTCCAGGCATCGAACACCGCCATCGCCCGGGCCTCCTCCTCGCCGCCGGGCTGGAAGTTGATCGGGCCGCGGCCCCACGGGAACGGGGTGAAGCCGCACCACTCCGCGGAGATCAGTGGCGAGTGGTAGCGGTAGCGCCGCGGACCCACGATCCGCGGATGCTCGTTGAGGGCGAACGCGAGGTCCGTCTTGTGGGTCAGGCGGGTCCCCTCGAGGATGATCTTGGGCGTCAGCTTGGACATGGCGGGATCGAGGGTAGCGGACGGACCGGGCCGCCAAGGGGCCATCCGCCCCGGCCGACCCCGACCGATGCCACTCGCCCGCGACACGGCCCGCGTGCATGCTCGCTCGCGGATCGGACGCCCGGAGGCTCCCGGCTCCGGGAATGACCGCCCGGAAGGAGACGCGTCATGGCCGTCGAAAGCCCCAGGACCGAGGGCCCCCACGCGGGCCTGCTCGACTGGCTCGCGGGGCGCCACGTCGAGTACGAGCTCCACGAGCACCCCGAGACGTTCACCGCCGAGGCCACCGCGCGCGCCGAGCACATCGACCCGCGCCGGTTCGCGAAGGTGGTGGGCGTCGCCACCAACGACGGCCGGCGAGCGCTGCTCCTCGTCGACGCCCCCGACCACGTGGACCTGGCCAAGGCGACCCGGACCCTGGGCGCCGCGGACGTCCGCCTGCTGACCGAGCCCGAGTTCGCCGCCCTCGCGCCCGAGTGCGACGCGGGCACGATCCCGCCGATCCCGGACCTGTACGGCCTGCCGGTGTACGCCGACTTCGCGCTGCGCGACGCCCCGATGCTGTCGTTCCATGCCGGGAGCCACCGCTACACGGTCCACGTGGACCGGGTGGCCTGGGAGCGGGCGTCCGGCATCGCCTACGCCGACATCGCCCGGGACGACGATTCCCCCGCCTGGGCACGCTGACCGGAGGCCGCCATGCATGCGCGAACAGCGGAGGTCGCCACGACCCTCGTCTGGATCGACAGCGAGGAGGCGATCATCGTGCGCTGGGCCGACCGGGCGACGGTCGAGCGGATCCGGTCCGACGTGCCGGGGAAGCACCGGTCCAGCGGCCACCACCGCTTCGACCCCCACGTCCGCCACGGCGGCGGCGAGGCCGATGCGGCCGAGCGCGCCCGGCGCGACCATCTCCGGGCCTTCCTCGATGAGGTCGCCGGCCACGTCCCCGAGGCGGACGACGTGACCGTGGTCGGGCCGGGGATCGTCCGGGAGCGCCTGGAGCGAAACCTGCGGACCGAGGACCGCAAGCACGGCCGCCGGCGCCACGTCCATTCGCGGGCGGCCGAGCGGCTCACCGAGCAGGAGCTGGTCGCCCACGTGCGCGAGCTCGCCGGGGACGCGCCGCACCGTCTCGGCATCCGGGACTAGGCGAGTGCGCCGACCCCCCGGACCATCGCTGTCCGGTCGGGATGACCGGCCCATGGGGAGGTGACTCTTCGGCCCTCCCCGGCCGCCCGGCCCGGCGCCATCCTCGGAGGCCGGAGGTGCCTGCATGGCCATGTCCACGCCACTCGTCGACGCCCCACTCCGGCCGTTCGACAGTGGCCCGCCGGTGTTCGTGCCGGTGCTCGTCGCGAGCGAACGATGCAAGGGATGCTCCCTGTGCGTCGACGTCTGCCCACCGCACGTCCTCGCCCTCGACACGGGGGTCGTGAACGCGATGGGCCACCACCCCGCACGGCTGGTCGACCCGGCCGGGTGCACGAGCTGCGCCAAGTGCGCGCGGGTCTGCCCCGACGCCGTCCTCACGATCTTCGCTCTGCCCAAGGGGGGCTGACGGATGCCCGTCCTCGAACGTCCCGCGGGCGCCGGGCGTCCGCACGTCGTCGCCTCGCCGCCCGGGACCGGC